>DASXZD010000019.1:0-71006 GCA_036502085.1 Streptosporangiaceae bacterium | reverse complement strand
AGGCGAGCGCGGCGTGGCCGTGCACACGCTGGCGCGGTACCGGGCCGTGGCCGGCCCTGCGATGCAGGGCCTGGTGCTCGGCTACGGCAGCGTCCCGCTCGACCAGGTGGTGTCCGCCGCGCGCGTTCTGCGCGAGGTTCTGCTGGCCGGGAACGCGACGTGACGGACGACCGGGCTGGGCGATGAGGCGCGGCGCGGGCCAGCGCGTCCGTTCGGGAGGCCGCCTGCGTTACCTCGGCTCGGGAGTGACCGGTAGCGCTGACCGGAGCGAGAGCCCTGGAACCGTTAGGAAGCCGGGTTGTAAATCACTGTGCGGTCGCTGGTCCGGTGCGCTGCCTTAGCCCGGGCCCGTGTGACAAGTACCGCGCGGCTAGCCGGCCCGGGCCAGGGCGCCGGCCGGCTTGCCGTCGGCGCGGCCCCCGGCCCCGTCCACGGTGTTCAGCGTGGTCGGCCGGGATCGCTGCGGCGGCATGCCCGCGCGCGGCCGGTGGCTGTCGGCGCCGGCCGCGACCGAGGCGCCGGTCAGCATCTCGATGTTGATCGCGCCCGGTCCTGCCGCCGTGCAGCCCGGTACCTGGGAAGCACCGTAATGCCCGCCGCGGGCCCACAGCTTGCGGCTGCGCGGTGCGCTGTGCGCACGCGCGAACGCCGCGGGCGGGCCGGCCGGCCAGCGCCGGGGGACACCCCAGGAGCCGACCCAGTCGAGGATCTCGGCCAGGCCCTTCACCGGCCCGGAGGTGAACGGCTCCCAGCCGAACGCGACCACGCCCAGCTGGACGCACACCCGGCCCTCGGTGTGGACGCCCGAAGTCTCGTCGTACGTCGGCACCGCGGCCAGCGGGCCGGACGCGTACGGATCCGCGGCGACGACGTCCGCCGGTCCCTCCTGGCTGACCAGATCGCAGAACGTCAGCGAGCAGCCGGCCCGGACGATCGGGACGAGCTGCACGATCTCGCCGGTGAGCGGGTTCCAGACAAGATGGCACGGTCTGTCCAGCTGATCCAGCCGCTGAGCCGCGGACAGCGCGGAGATCACATGCGGATCCGCGCCGAGCGTTAGCCATACCGCCCGCGGAGCGCCGCCCTTCATTTGGCCGCCATCAGCTGATGACCGAACGTGTCCGGCACCCGGCATCCATGCTTCGCCCACGCCGCTCCCTTCGCGGGGTCTAGACCATCGGACCCGATCTGTCCCTACCTGCCTACGTCAGGGCGCGGCATTAGTCCATAGGCTCAGCATGTGTTCTTGGCTGGTGAGACGTATTCATGGTTGGTTGGGTGATGATTTAGCATCCCCGGATCAGCAAAAGGCCAACTCAGTAGTTGAGTCGCGGAAAGGCGGACAGCACCATGACAGCCGACGTCACGGTTCCCGGAATCGAGAGCGTTTCCCGGCTGGCCCAGTGGCTGAGCGTGAACGGCGTTCCGGCCGCGGGGGAGCCGCCATCCGTCGAGCTGATCCACGGCGGCCGCTCCAACCTGACCTACCGGCTGGAGTTTCCCGGCGCCGCCGCCGACGGTGCCGCCGCCGACGGTGCCGCCGGCCCAGCCAGGCTCGTGCTGCGCCGGCCGCCGCTCGGGCACGTGCTGCCCACCGCGCACGACATGAGCCGCGAGTACCGGGTGCTGTCGGCGCTGCACGGCACCGATATCCCGGTGGCCAGGCCGCTCGCCTTCTGCGCCGATACCGACGTGATCGGCGCGCCGTTCTACGTGATGGAGCACGTCAGCGGGCTGGCGGTGCGGACCAGGGAACAGGCGGCCGTGATCACGCCGCCGCAGGCCGGCCTGATCTCGCAGCAGCTGGCGGACATGCTGGCCGCCATTCACGGGGTGGACCTGGCCGCGGTCGGGCTGGCTGACTTCGGCCGCCCGGAAGGGTACCTGCGCCGGCAGTTCAGCCGCTGGCAGCGGCAGTGGGAGCTGTCCGCGTCCCGTGAAGTGCCCGGCTACACCGAGCTGGTCGCCAGGCTCGCCGCCGGATTGCCTGACGGGGGGGAGGGCACGCTGGTGCACGGCGACTTCCGGCTAGACAACGTGCTGATCGGCGTGGGCCCGCAGCCGCGGATCGCCGCCGTGGTCGACTGGGAGATGTCGACGCTGGGCGATCCGCTCGCCGACCTCGCCCTGACCCTGGTCTACTGGGCCGACCCGGACGACGCGGACTGGCTCGACATCGAGATCGGGACGACAGCGACATCCGGGCCCGGCTTCATGACCAGGGCGGAGTTCGCGGCCAGCTACGCGGCGAAGACCGGCCGCGACCTGTCCGGGATCGGGTACTACATGGCCTTCGGCTGCTTCAAGCTGGCGGTCGTGCTCGAAGGGATCCACGCCAGGTTCCTGCAGCACCAGACGGTGGGCGAGGGCTTCGAGCGGGAGGGACCCGCGGTGCCGGTGCTGATCGCGCGCGCGCACCGGATGCTGGACGCCGATCCGCTGTAGTGGCTGGGATCGGCCCGGGCTGCCCCGGCTGCCCCGGAAATTGAACTTGAGGGTCCGGAGCCCCGCTCTCTCCGGACCCTCAAGGTCGGTTCTTGCGGGTCCGGAGCCCCGCTCTCTCCGGACCCGCAAGAGTCTGTTGAGGCCCGGCGCCCCGCTCTCGCCGGGCCTCAAGTCTTTAGTTGGAGGGTCCGGAGCCCCGCTCTCTCCGGACCCTCCAAGTCTTCTGTGTGAGGCCCGGCGCCCCGCTCTCGCCGGGCCTCACATGAAGAGGACGCGTGGAGTAGTCGCCAGGTTCACACAACTAAGCCAAATTTTATAGGAGATTTCCGGGCAAAGTTCGCACTAAGTGCGCAGCTCGGTCGCATGAAGTCAGCAGTGAGTGAGCATGCTCCGGCCCCTGAAGCCGCTGCGTGACCGGCGCTCAGACCCCCTAATGTGGCGCTGGCCTGGCCGAAGCCGGCTGCGGCCGGCCTCGGCCAGGTCTCGGCCAGGTCTCGGGCCGCCTGGCGTTGACGCGCCCTGGGCCCCTAAAAAGGTGCGGACCGATCTTTTCGAACGGGCGGGCGTAGCTGTATCAGGGAGGCTGCTGCTCGCGCTCTGTAAATACAACGGCACCCAGTGAAGCCATTCCGCTCCGGCGGCCAGCCAGGCCATGGCGGTCGATCCGCGGTTTGCATCCCACCGGTGGGAAGCAAACCGCGGATCGACCCCCTTCATGCTGGGGGGAGCGGGCGGGGGACGGCGGCCGGGCCAGGGTCATCGCTGAGCGCATAGCGGGTGCGGTACGGGACACTGAGCTGGTGGCCACGATCATCTCCGTGCCGGACCCCGCCGACCCGCGGCTGGCTGACTACGTGCGGCTGACCGACGTCGCGCTGCGCAAGAACCTGGAGTCCGCGCACGGCCTGTTCGTCGCCGAGGGCGAGAAGGTGATCGGCCGCGCGCTCGCCGCGGGGTATCCGCTGCGATCCCTGCTCATCACCGAGCAGAAGCTGCCCGGCCTGACCGACCTGCTCGGCGCGTGTCCGGCGCCGGCTTATGTCATCCCCGGCCCGGCGGCCGAGCGCCTGACCGGCTTCCACGTGCACCGCGGCGTGCTGGCCTCGATGGAGCGGCTGCCCCTGCGCGAGGTCGGCGAGGTGCTCCAGGGCGCTCGCCGCATCGTCGTGCTCGAGGACATCGTCGATCACGGAAACGTCGGCGGGATCTTCCGGTGCGCGGCGGCTCTCGGCGTGGACGCCGTGATCTTGTCGCCCCGGTGCGCCGACCCGCTCTACCGCCGCTCGGTCAAGGTGGCCATGGGCGCGGTGTTCGCCATCCCGTACGCGCGGATGCCGGACTGGCACGGGGGCCTGGCGGACTTGCGGGACGCGGGATTCCAGTTGCTCGCGCTGACCCCGGACCAGTCCGCCGTGCCGGTCGGCGCGGTGGCGATGGCGCAGCGGGCCGCGCTGCTGCTCGGCACCGAAGGCGACGGGCTGTCCTCGCGCTGGCTGCGCGAGGCCGACGAGACGGTCTGCATACCGATGGCCCCCGGCGCCATGGCCGCCGGCGTCGATTCGCTCAACGTGGTCGCCGCCGCCGCGGTCGCCTGCTCCGTGCTCGTTTCCTCCGGCGCGGGCCTCAGCCGGCAGGGCTCAGCCGGCAGGTAGCCGAATCACCCGGCGGGCAGCAGCGCCCAGACGACCTTGCCGCCCTCGTCGAGCAGGTGCCACCCCCACCGGCTGCAGTAGGACTCGATGACCTGGAGGCCGCGCCCGGTCTCCGCACCCGGGCCCGCGACCCGCAGCAGCGGGATCTCGCGGCTGGGGTCGGTGACCATGCACATGACGTACGGCGACTGAGCCAGCAGCCTGAGCCTGATCGGCATCTCACCCGGATCCTGCGCGCTTCCCTGGGGCTCCGGATCGCGGTCGGCTACCGAGCCCAGCCCGTGCCGCAGGGCGTTGGTGACGAGCTCGGAAATCACCACCACGGCGTCGTCGACCTGCGCCGCCATGTCCCAGCGGCGCAGCGTGATCCGGGTGAAGTCACGGGCGATCTTGACCGACTCGGCCCCGGCCGGGAGACCGCAGCTGGCCGCGGGCGGGCTGCTGGCGCGATGCCCGGCCGGCGCCGAAGCCTGCCGGGGAATGCAGGCTCGGTGGGACTGGAGTTCCGTTTCGAGGCGGTCGTGATGCGTGCGCAAGGATTCGGCTCTAGCTTGCGCGGTAGCCTGGTGTGCCGTCATCAGGGGGTTCCCTGCAGAGAAAGTCTCACGGTGCGGTTGCTCGTGTACTTAGGGGTACGGGCGCTATCATTCCGGATGTGTCTTGCGCATGCAAGGCAAGATGCACGTGCATACGAACTGTGCAAACGAGGCCTACGGGGTCTGAGATGATCGAGGTCCAGTCGGGCAGCGGTCCCACTGTGCTGCGCATCCTGCTGGGTTCCCAGCTGCGCCGGCTCCGCGAGGGCCGGGGGATCACCCGCGAGGACGCCGGGTACACGATCCGCGCCTCCGGGTCCAAGATCAGCCGGATGGAGCTCGGCCGGGTCAGCTTCAAAGAGCGTGACATCACCGACCTGCTCGGCCTCTACGGCGTCGATGACCAGGGCGAGCGGGCCGCCCTGATCGAGCTCGCCCGCCAGGCCAATTCGCCCGGCTGGTGGCACAAGTACGGCGATGTCCTGCCGGACTGGTTCGGTGTGTACGTGGGGCTGGAAGAGGCGGCGACGCTGATCCGCATCTACGAGCTCCAGTTCGTGCCCGGGCTGCTGCAGACAGCCGGCTACGCGCGCGCCGTCATCCGGCTCGGCCAGCCCAGCGCGTCGCAGGAGGAAGTGGAGCATCGGGTCAGCCTGCGGCTGGACCGGCAGCGCGTCCTCGAACGGCCCTCGCCGCCCCGGCTGTGGGCGGTGCTGGACGAAGCGGTGCTGCGCCGTCACATCGGCGGCGGCGAGGTGATGCGTGGCCAGCTCGAGCGGCTGATCGAGGCGGCCAGGGAGCCCAACATCACGCTGCAGGTCATGCCCTTCGATTTCGGCGGGCACGCCGCCGAGTCCGGGTCGTTCACCATCATGCGGTTCCCCGAGCTGGACCTGCCGGACGTGGTCTACGTCGAGCAGCTGACCAGCGCGCTGTACCTGGACAAGCGCGAAGACGCCGAACGGTACACCGAGGTGATGGAGCGGCTCAGCGTCGAGAGCGGGTCGCCGGAGCAGACCGCGGACATCCTGAACCGGATTCTCGAGGACACCAGATAGCCCAGGCAGGGGAAGTCAGGCAGATGGACCAGGTGCAGAACGAGATGCAGGCCTGCGGGCCCTCCGGCGTCCGCTGGCGGAAGAGCCGGCGCAGCAACTCTCAGGGCGCCTGCGTTGAGCTGGGACGGCTGGCCGGCGACTGGGTCGCAGTGCGCAATTCGCGGCATCCCGACGGCCCCGCCCTGCTCTGCACGCGAGCCGAGATGCGAGCCCTCATTGAGGGTGTCAAGGAGGGCGACCTCGACGATCTCCTCCACCCGAGGTAATCCCTCCGCGGACCCGCGACGGGTCCCGTGCCGGCCGCCGCGCTTGCCTGGAGCGGCGGCCGGTCGCGTCACTCCCCAAAGCAGCATTTCGCTCATAATCCCATATATGGGATGTAAAGCAAAAACATACTTACCTTGGGGTTAACTTTCAATGCCTAGCGCAACCATGTGAATATGCGCCATGCTATGGGCGTTCGGCTCTTCCTCTCCTCTGTCACCCCCTGGAGGACCTCTGTGTCTCTAACCGGACGAATTTCCCTGCCGGCGCTACGCCGCCGGACGGCCGTCATCGCCACTACCCTGGCGCTGACGGGCGGAACCCTCACGCTCGGCGCGACCTCGGCCCTGGCCGGGGAGGTGCCGCCCGCGGGCGGCACCGCGGCAGCGCAAGCGCAGCCAGCACGGCAAGCGCGGCAAGCGCGGCAGACCAGCGTTGTCTGGGCGATGACCGCGACCGGGCGCCGGGTACCGCTGGCCCAGCCGACGTTCACCCGGACCCCGGTACACCCGGAGAAGATCACCCACCCCGGCCGCGACTTCATGGGCTCCACCGTCGCCGGGCACGAGCACTGGAGCGGTCACGGCGTACAGCCCAACACAGTGCCGCAACTGCCCGGCATCGACGTGAGCGCCTACCAGGGCAACATCAACTGGGCAAATGTTGCTCCGCACATCGACTTCTCCTATGCGAAGGCGACCGAGGGCACTTACTACACCAACCCGGATTTCACCAACCAGTACGAGGGTCCTTACAACGCTGGCCTAATTCGCGGCTCTTACCATTTCGCCAACCCGGCCAATTCGCAGGGTAACACCCAGGCCGACTACTTCATCTCGCACGGCGGCGGCTGGTCCGGCGACGGCAAGACGCTGCCCGGCGCGCTCGACATTGAGTACAACCCCTACGGCTCAGAGTGCTACAGCCTGACTCAGTCGCAGATGGTCACCTGGCTCTGGAACTTCGTCAACGAGTACGCGCACCGCGAGGGCGTCTACCCGACGATCTACTCGACCACCGACTGGTGGAGCACCTGCACCGGCAACTACGGCGGATTCGGCTCCTTCGACCCGCTGTGGATCGCCAACTACTCGGCCAGCCACGGCGGCACGCTGCCGAACGGCTGGGGCTTCTACACCTTCTGGCAGTACGCCGACTCCGGCTCGCTCCCCGGCGACCAGGACGTATTCAACGGTGCCTTCAGCCAGCTTCAGGTTCTCGCCACCAACGGCTGAGATTCTCCGCCAGCCAGGGTGACGGCCGTTAAGGCCGCCGCCCACCGCCTGCCCCTGCGCACCCGCCCGTGCAGGGGCAGGCGCGTGCCTGGGGTCGCAGCGGTTAGAGTCCTCGGGTGATCGAGGCGCGGGAAGCCGGCTCGCGACCGCTCACGCCCCGGCTGATCCGCTGGGAGATCTTCGTCGTCTTCGCCGTGTCGCTCGGCGCCAGCGGCCTGTACGCCTTCGTCTCGCTGATCGGCTCGCTGACCGCGTCCAAGTCGCTGGGCAAGCAGCAGGCGACGCTCAACGGCTCGCTCGCGCCTGGGCGCCCGACGCTCGACCTGTTCCTGCAGCTCACCAGCACCGCCATCTCGCTGGCCCCGGTGGTGCTGGCGTTCTACCTGCTGGCCAGGACCGGCGAGGGCCCCGCCGAGATGGGCCTGGACACCAGCCAGCCGCTGCGCGATCTGCGCTGGGGGGCCGGGCTGGCCGCGGTCATCGGCGGCAGCGGCCTGGGCCTGTACCTGATCGCTTACAAGCTCGGCTTCAGCCTGAACGTCGTCGCCGAGAGCCTGCCGGCCGTCTGGTGGCGCATCCCGGTGCTGATCCTGGCCGCCGCGCAGAACGGGATCCTGGAGGAGATCCTGGTCATCGGCTACCTGCTGGGCCGGCTCGAGCAACTGGGCTGGCGGCCGTCCCGCGCGATTGCCTTCAGCGCCGTGCTGCGCGGCTCGTATCACCTGTACCAGGGGTTCGGCGGCTTCCTCGGCAACGCGGTGATGGGCGTGATCTTCGGCGTGCTCTACAAGCGGTACGGGCGGGTGACCTGGATGATCATCGCTCACACGCTGATCGACACCGGCGCGTTCGTCGGGTACGCAACGCTGCACGGCCACGTCTCCTGGCTGCCCTGAGCTCGCCTGCCCTGAGCCCAGGCCCGAGACCGGCGCGCCGCCGCGACCGGCGAGCCCAGCAGGTCAGGCCGCTCCTTCGCGGGCTCGGTCCGCAGCAGGCCCATGCTCGTCAGATCCCCCACCCGGCGCAGTCTATGAGGCGGCCCGGCGGCGGGCGGCCGGTGCCCGCTATCCTGCCGGCATGCCAGAGTCCACGGACGTGCCCCAGGCGGTTCCCGGCACCGGTTCCGGCCCGCTAGACGTGTCGGTCAGCCGCCTCCAGGAAGCGATGACGTCGGGGGCGCTGACCTCGGCCGAGCTAACCGCCTTCTACCTGGAGCGAACCGCCCGCATCGACCCAGAACTGCACTCGGTCATCACGGTCAATCCGCAGGCCGCCGCCGAGGCCAGGGCCAGCGACGAAGCCCGCGCCGGGGGCGCGCCGCGCAGTCCGCTGGAAGGCATCCCGGTGCTGGTCAAGGACAACATCGGTGTCGCGGGGATGCCGACCACGGCGGGCTCGCCCGCGCTGCTCGGCGGTCAGGGCGGCGACGCGTTCCTGGTCGGCAGGCTGCGCGAGGCCGGCGCCGTGATCATCGGCAAGGCCAACCTGTCCGAATGGGCCAACTTCAGGTCGCTGCACTCGGTCAGCGGCTGGAGCACGCTCGGCGGCCAGACCGGCAACCCGCACGGGACCGGCCGCAGCCCGTCCGGCTCCAGCTCGGGCTCGGCCGCCGCCGTCGCGGCCGGGCTGGCCCCGCTGTCTATCGCCACCGAGACCGACGGGTCGATCATCTGCCCGTCCAGCGCCTGCGGGGTCGTTGGCATCAAGCCGACCCGCGGGCTGATCAGCCGGTCAGGCTGCGTCCCGATCTCCTCGGCGCAGGACTCCCCGGGCCCGATGGCACTGTCGGTGACCGACGCGGCCGAGCTGCTGTCCGTGCTGGTCGCCGCAGATCCGGCCGACCCCGCCAGCCCGGGAAAAGATGAGATTTCCGAACGGTACGGGGTGGCCGGTTTCGCCTCTTACGCCGATCCGGCCGGCCTGATCGGGGCCAGGATCGGCGTCTGGAGAGCGGGCTCGGCGGCCGCCGGGCGGGCGACGACAGCGGTGCTGGACCAGGCGGTGCAGTTGCTCAGCGCGGCCGGGGCGACCGTGGTCGACCCGGTGGAGGTGCCGCAAGTCGACGAGATCGAGGAGCTGTCCTTCACCGCGCTGCTGCACGAGTTCAAGCATGATCTCAATGGCTACCTGCGGGTGCTGCCCGGCAGCCATCCGGTCACGCTCGCCGAGCTGATCGAGTTCAACGAGCGCAACGCCGCCAGCGTGCTGAAGTACTTCGGCCAGGACATCTTCGAGCTGGCCCAGGCCAAGAGCGCCGACCCGGACGATCCCGAATGGGCGCAGTCTCGCCAGAATGCCACCAAGCTGGCCCGCGCCGCCATCGACGGCCCGCTCGCGGTACAACGGCTGGATGCCATCGTCGCGCTCAGCCTGAACCCGGCTCACCTGACCGACATGGTGCTCGGCGACCACAACGTGTTCCAGACCTCGACCCCGGCCGCCGCGGCCGGATACCCGTCGGTGAGCGTCCCCGCGGGCGAGGTGTCCGGGCTCCCGGTCGGCCTGTCGTTCATCGGCACTCAGTGGAGCGAGCCTAAGCTCATCGCGCTCGCGTACGCGTTCGAGCAGGCAGTCGCGGGGCGCGGGCGCGGCTAAAGATCTTTCAGCAGCGGGCGTAGTTACGCGCCCCGGAACTCCTGGTTGCTTCTGCGTTACCGCGGTGTCACCGTTTGATAAAGCCCCGCGAAGGAGCGTGCCGATTAAGGAGTTCACCACCATGACCGACTTGAGCCTCAACCTCACCCGCGGCGCCTGCCGGGGTGCCCAGCACCCGCCGTGGGGGATCGCATGACCGCGACGGCGCACACGGTCCCTGGCCGCGGCGGCGCACTATCGGCGTTGTGGCGCCGCCAGCTCGGCACGTACCCCGGCACCGCGCCGCGGGTCGTGTACCTGGCCATCACGGTGCTGGCCACCGTCATGCTGTACTACGAGCTGTACGTGGCCGGGTCGGTGTCCACGCTGCTGCTGGCCAACCTGAACATGAGCTTCACGTTCTACGTCGTGCTGCTGGCCTTCGGGAACCTGATCGGGGCCTTCGGGTCGCTGTTCGCCGGGCTGAGCGACCGGTGGGGCCGGGCCAACCTGGTGGTCGCCGGGCTGTTCGTCACCGGGATCTTCACCCTGTTCATCATTCCCAGCGCGTCCAGCAAGTGGCCGTTCGTCATCGAGAGCTTCGCGGTCTTCGTGGTCGAGGGCATCTGCCTGGTGGCCACGCCGGCCCTGATCCGCGACTTTTCCCCGCAGGTGGGACGGGCCACGGCGATGGGCTTCTGGACCAGCGGCCCGGTGCTGGGCAGCCTGGTCGTCGCGGTCGTGGGCAGCGCCACCGTGCCCGCCGTCGTGCACAACACCGGCTTCTGGACGCACGAGTACCGGATCGCCGGTGTCGTCGGGATGATCGTCTTCGTGATCGCGCTGATCGGGCTGAAGGAACTGTCCCCGCAGCTGCGTGACCAGCTGATGGTGACCATGCGCGACCGGGCGCTGATCGAGGCCAGGGCCAAGGGGATCGATATCGAGGCGGCACTGCGTCACCCGTTCCGCCAGCTGCTCAAGCTCGACGTGATCGTCTCCGCCCTGGCCGTGTCGCTGATGCTGCTCATCTACTACACCGCCGTCGCGTTCAGCGTGATCTACCTGTCCACCGTGTTCGGCTTCTCGGTCAAGAACGCCAACGGGCTGGGCAACTGGAACTGGGGGTTCAACGTCTTCGCGGTGATCCTGGTCGGGGTGGTCTCCGACCGGTTCCGGGTGCGCAAGCCCTTCATGGTGATCGGTGGAGTCGGCGCCGCGGTGATGACCGTGATCTACCTGCTGCAGGCCGGCCACCACCCCGGCTATTACACGCTCGCCATCATCCTCGCGCTCGGGTCGTTCTTCCTGGGCGTGGCCTACGCCCCCTGGATGGCCAGCTTCACCGAGACCGTCGAGGACCGTAACCCCGCTCTGACCGCCACCGGGCTGGCCATCTGGGGCTGGATCATTCGCGTGGTCGTCTTCGCCTCCTTCCTGCTCGTCCCGGCTGTGATCAACTCGGTCACCCCGCTGGTCACCTACGGCTCCACGGTGTCCGCCTACGCCACCCAGTACAAGAGTCAGATCGCCTTCGCCCAGGCCCATCCGCAGGTCGTGGCCACGGCACAGAAGTACAAGGTCCAGCTGGGCAACGCGGTGAAGTTCGCTCCCGAGCTGGCGGTGATCAAGGCCCACCCGGCACTGTTCGCCAGGCTGGCCAGCTACCCCAGCCCGGCCGCCATCCCGCCGAGCCTGGCCGCCCAGGCCGTCGCCGCCGCGGGCGGCGGCACCGCCGGGACCGCGATCCTGACCACTATCGCCACGAACAGCAAGGCCATCGACGGCGTGATCGCGGTTGCGCCTCAGCTCGCCACGGTCGCACCTTACGCCGCGCAGCTCACCGCGCTGTCGAAGGTTCCGCCGCAGGTGTTCCCCTACCTGACCGCGCACGCGGCAGCCGTGCAAAAGGCCGCGGCGCATACCGCCAGCCAGTGGCGGGACTGGTACTGGGTGTGCTTCGGCGGCATCATCTTCTTCCTGCTCGCCATCCCGCTGCTGCGGGGCCGCTGGAAGCCGTCCAGCGCCCGCCGCGACGAGCAGGAACACGAGGCCATGGTCGAGGCCGAGCTGGCCAAGCTCGGCGCCTGAACCAAGCGGGAATTTCCGCCGGGCTGTAACGGTCACCCACGGCAACGGGTGACCGTTATGGGCAAGATAGCCTGGCGGTCATGGAGTCATGGCCTGGTGTTACCGTTCCTAAACTGGCGGGATCCGGACCTGAGCTGCGGATCAGGGACACGGCGACCGGAGAGCTGGCCGTTGCCGCCGCGGGTCATCAGGCGACCATCTACGCCTGCGGCATCACGCCGTACGACTCCGCCCACATCGGGCACGCGGCCACCTACACCGCCTGGGATCTGGTGATCCGGTCGTGGCTGGACGCCGGGCACGACGTGACGTACGTGCAGAACGTGACCGACGTCGATGACCCGCTGCTGGAGCGCGCTGCGCGGGACGGCGAGGACTGGCGGCAGCTCGCCGACCGGGAGATCGCCAGGTACCGGGCCGACATGACGGCGCTGCGGCTGCTGCCGCCCGAGCACCTGATCGGGGCGGTCGAGGCGCTGCCGCTGATCGAGCGCTTCACCAGCAGGCTCGCGGACCGCGGTGCGCTCTACGACCTGGATGCCGATCAGTATTTCACTCGGTCAGCAGACGCATCGTTCGGAAAACTGTCAAATTTCGGTACCGAGGCCATGCTCGCGCTCGCCGCGGAACGGGGCGGTGACCCGGAGCGCCCGGGCAAGAAGGATCCGCTGGATGCCGTGGTCTGGCTCGCCGCCAGGCCGGGCGAGCCATCCTGGGAATCGTCGTTCGGCCGCGGCCGCCCGGGCTGGCACGTGGAGTGCGCGGCCATCGCCACCGAATACCTCGGCACCGTCTTCGACCTGCAGACCGGCGGCTCCGACCTGGTTTTCCCGCACCACGAGATGAGCGCGTCGCACGCCCGGGTGGCGCTGGGCCCGGACGCGTTCGCGCGGCACTACGCGCACGCGGGCATGGTGCGCCTCGACGGCGAGAAGATGTCCAAGTCGCGGGGGAACCTGGTGTTCGTGTCGGACCTGCTGGCCGGCGGCACCGATCCGGCGGCCATCAGGCTGGCGCTGCTGGCGCACCGGTACTCCGATGACTGGGACTGGACGGCCGGCGGCCTGGCGGTGGCGGCCCAGCGGCTGGCCCGCTGGCGTGCCGCGCTGCGGGCGGCCGACAGGTCGGCCGCGGCGACGGCACCGCCCGACCCGACGGCCGTGCCCGGCCCGGTGCCCGCCGCGGTCGCCGAGGTGCTGACCGGCGTGCGCGAGCGGCTTGCCGACGACCTGGACGCGCCCGGCGCCCTCGCCGTGCTGGACGGCTGGGCCGACAGCGTGCTCGCCGGCGGGCTGTCCCGCGCCGACGGCACCGCCGGAACCGGGGACACGGTCCGCGCCGGGGACACGGTCCGCGATATCGCGGACGCCCTGCTCGGTTTGGCGCTCTAGCGCGCCGGTCCTGGTCAAGTCGCACTTTTGGCCTGTGGGCGGGCGCGGCAGTTATCCCCAGCGCGTGATTTTGCTTTCGCCCCGCGTCCTGCCGCCGGAGCACGCTGGCAGCATGGAAGAGAACCCGACACCCCCCGCCCGGCCGGCGCCGTCCTCTCAGAGTCCGGATGCCCGGCCACCCGCATATTCGGCGCCGCCGGCAGCCCCCGGGCCCGGCGCCTTCCGACCCGATCCCGCCCCGCTTGACCCCTCCAAGCTTGACAATGCCGAGCTTGCCGACGCTCTGCTCGACGCATATGAGCTGGCGGCCGCTGACCTTGCGGCCGCTGAGCTCGAGGACGACGACTTTGAGGATGACGAGTTCGAAGATGACGAGCTCGACGCCGAGGAGCTTGAGGCTGCCGGGTTCGAAGCTGCAGAGCGTGAAGCTGCCGTGTCCGAGGCCGCGGAGCGTGAAGCTGCCGTGTCCGAGGCCGCGGAGCGCGAGGCCCCCGAGCCTGCTGCCCGGGCCGATCCGCTTCGCGTCGGCTCGCCGGACAGCATCCTGGCTGTCGTCCCGTCCCTGCTGGGCTTCTACCCGGCCAAGAGCCTGGTGGTCATCGGCGCATCCTCGCCCCGCGGCCGGATCCAGCTCACGTTCCGTTACGACCTGCCCGACCCGCCAGACGCGGCCGCCGCGGCCAAGATCGCCGCTCATGCCGCCGCGATCCTGTCCCGCCAGCAGCTCCCGCTGGCCGTGGCGGTCGGCTACGGGCCGGGCCCGCTGGTCACGCCGGTAGCGGACGCGCTGGTCGGTCAGCTGCGCCGGGCAGACATCACGCTGCACGACATGCTGCGCGTGCAAGACGGCAGGTACTGGTCGTACACCTGCCGCGACCCCCGCTGCTGCCGGCCCGAGGGCGTCCTGTTCGATCCCGCGTCTCATCCGGCCGCGGCCGTGATGGCCGCCGCCGGCGGCAAGCTGGTGCGCGACCGCGCCGCCCTGGCCGCGTCGGTCGCCCCGCTGGGCGGCCTGGCCGAAGAGTCGATGCGCCAGGCCACCCGCCGTGCCGAGCACCGAGCCGCCACCCTCGTCCAGCAGGAGGCGGCGTCCCCCGGCCGGGACGGAGCGCCGCGGCGGGACATCGCCGAAGGGCTGCGCGCGGTCCGCGAGGCGATCGGCATCTACCGCCGCGGCGGCAAGATCGCCAGCGACGACCGGATCGCCTGGCTCGCCGTGATGATCGCCGACCTGCGGGTCCGCGACGACGCCTGGGCGCGGATGGAGCCCGAGCACATCAAGGCACACCTGCGGCTGTGGACGGACGTCGTGCGCCGCGCGCCGGCCAGGTACGTGCCCGCGCCCGCCTCGCTGCTGGCCTTCACCGCCTGGCAGTCAGGCAACGGCGCGCTCGCCAACGTGGCCCTGGACCGCGCGCTGGCCGCCGATCCCGAGTACTCGATGGCCCTGCTGCTAGCCGACGCGGTCGGCGCCGGGATCCCGCCGTCGGCCGCGCGGCTGCCGATGACCCCCGAAGAGGTTGCCGCCAGCTACGAGCAGGCCGAACGCGACGGGTCGCCGGCCCCATCGCCCCGCGCCCGTCGGTCCTCCGGGTCGCGCGGGTCATCTTCTGGGTCACGCGGGTCATCGTCCGGGTCGCCCGGCTCATCATCTGGGTCGCGCGGCTCATCTTCTGGGTCACGCGGGTCGTCCTCCGGGCCGCGCCGTTCGCGGCGCGGCTCAGCAGGCGGGAGGCGCGGCGGCTCCGGGCCGTCTCCGGCCAGCGGGAGGCATAACGCTGCCCGTCGGGGTGACTTTGGCGGCGGATCGTAAACTACGCAGCCATGGCCGCCTTGCTCTTGGCAGCGATACAACTGGAGGCTAGCCGATGAACGAACAGACCAGCCGGACTGCGGGGGAGTCACTCAGCGCACTGCTGGCGGGCCAACTGCCGTCCAGCCCGGCCTTCGTGCTGCCTGAGGACGGCCGGGTCCTCAGCTACGCCCAGGTCGCCGACAGGATCGAGACCCTCGCACAGCGGCTGGCCGGGGCCGGGGTCAGGCGCGGCGACCGGGTGGCGCTCACGCTGCCCAACGGCCCCGACTTCGTGCTGCTCTTGCTGGCCCTCGCCCGCCTCGGCGCGGCGGCAGCCCCGCTCAACCCCGCCTACACCGAGACCGAGTTCACCTTCTTCCTCACCGACATCGGCCCCCGGCTGTTCCTGATCCCGGCCAGCCGGCCGGCCGCGGCTGATGCCGCGGCCGCGGCCACCCAGACGTCGGTGCTGACCGTCGAGGCCGAGGGGGACGGGCCGCCGGGGCTGCTCTCGGACGGCGGGTCGGTGCCGGCGCTGCGGTCTTTCGAGCCGGGCGAGCCGGACGACGTGGCGGTCATCCTGCACACCAGCGGGACGACCAGCCGGCCCAAGCAGGTTCCGCTGCGCCAGCGGAACCTGACGGCCTCGGCCCGCGCGATCGCCGCGCACTACCGGCTGGGCCCGGCGGACGTCTCGTTCTGCGTGATGCCGCTGTTCCACATTCACGGGCTCGTCGCGTCGGCCTTCGCGGCGCTGGGCAGCGGCGGCTCGGTGATCGTGCCGCGCCGGTTCACCGCGCACCGGTTCTGGCCGCAGGCCCGCGAGCACGCAGCCACCTGGCTGTCGGCGGGCCCGACCCTGCACCAGATGATCCTGGACCGGGCCGACGCGGCGGGCCCGCCGCCTGAGCTGCGGTTCGTGCGGTCGTGCAGTTCGGCGCTGGCGCTGGCGCTGCGGGAGCGGGCCGAGCAGGGCTATCGCGCGCCGATGCTGGAGGCGTACGGCATGACCGAGGCCAGCCATCAGATGACCTCCAATCCGCTGCCTCCGGGCGCGCGGCCGCCGGGCTCGGTCGGCGTGCCCACCGGCACCGAGATCGGGGTGATGGACGCCGACGGCGTCCTGCTGCCCGACGGGAGCCCGGGCGAAGTCGTGATCCGCGGCCCCGGCGTCATGTCCGGCTACGTGAACAACCCGGCGGCCACCGCCGAGGCCTTCGTCGGCGACTGGTTCCGCACCGGCGACCGCGGGCGGCTGCGGGACGGCTACCTCTTCCTGGACGGCCGGATCAAGGAGATGATCATCCGCGGCGGCGAGAACATCGCGCCGGCCGAGATCGAGCAGGTGCTGATGTCGCACCCCGCGGTGCGCGACGCGGTCTGCTTCGGGGTGGCGGACGACAAGTACGGCGAGCTGGTGGCCGCCGCCGTGACGCTGGGGGAGCACGCCGAAATGCGGGAACTGATCGACCACTGCCGCGGCCAGCTGGCGGCGTTCAAGGTGCCGGCCAGGATCGACGTGCTGCCGGAGATACCGCGCACGCCCACCGGGAAGGTGCAGCGCAGGCGGGTGGCCGAGTTCGTCGCGCAGCGGGGAGACCGGACGTGAAGTTCGCCGTGCTCGGCGCGGGGGCGATCGGCGGCTACGTCGGGGCCGCGCTCGCCCGCGGCGGGGCCGACGTCACGCTGATCGCCCGCGGGCCGCACCTGGCGGCGATGGAGCGCAGCGGCGTCCGGGTGCTGTCGCCGCGCGGTGACTTCACCGCGCACCCGCCCGCGACCAGCGACCTCGCCGCGGCAGCGGACGCCGACGTCGTATTCGTCGCGCTCAAGGCCTACAGCCTGCCCGCGATCGCCCCTCGCCTCGGGAAGCTGCTGGCGCCTGGAGCCGTGGCCATCTGGGCGCAGAACGGCATCCCGTGGTGGTACGCCCCCTCGCTCCCCGGAGCCGCCGGCGGCCAGGGCCTGGAGAGCGTGGACCCGGGCGGAGTCATCGCCGGCTCGATCGATCCGCGGCACAACGTCGGCTGCGTAACCTACTGCTCGACCGAGATCATCGAGCCGGGGGTCATCCGGCACATTGAGGGCACCAGGTTCACCCTCGGCGAGCCGGGCGGGTCACGGTCGGCGCGGTGCGAGCGCATCTCGGCCGCGTTCGCCGCGGGCGGGCTGAAGGCGCCGGTCGAAACCCGGCTCGCCGACCAGATCTGGCTCAAGCTCGTCGGCAACGTGGCGTTCAACCCGATCACGGCGCTGACCGGCGCGACCCTGGGCGAGCTGGGCACGGTGTCCGAGATGCCCGACCTGCTGCGGGCCATCTTCGCCGAGTGCGCCGCCGTGGCGGACCGGCTCGGCATCCGCTTCCCGGTGTCGCTGGACCGGCGGCTAGCCGCCGGCCTGGCCGTGGGCGATCACAAGACGTCGATGCTGCAGGATCTGGAGGCGGGCAAGCGGCTCGAACTGGACTGCATGACCGGAGCCGTGGCCGAGCTGGCCGGCCGGCTCGGCGTCGACGTCCCGCACGTCCGCACCGTGCACGCCTGCGCCAGGCTCCTCGACCACCTGCGAACCCCGCCCGGCCAGTCCTGAGCCTGGTACCGAGCCGGCCAGCGCCCGCCGGCGGTGCCGTCCATGATCGCGAAGACTTAGGCGCGTGATCACGCCGCTTTTGCTACATCCTGGCGGATCATGCTTGCGCCCTGATTACCGATGCGCGGCCATGCCGCTGTCGGCTGGCTCTGGCGGTGCATCGGCGAGAAGCCGGCCTTCGGCGTACCGGAGCGCGGCCGGGGGGAGCGGGCCCGGCCGGCCGCTGAGCAGTACGCGCACCTCGCCGTGGCCGGTCCCGGCCCGGCTCGCCGCCAGATGCGCGGCCGGGCCGCCGCTGCCTGGATGCTCGACGCCGCCACGGCGCAGGGCTTGGGCGGCGACGGCCTCGGCCGACCCGAATAGCACCCCCCCTGGCAGCGCCGTCCCGATCTCGCGGGCGGCGAGTTCATATTCGGTGCAGCCGAGGACCACGGCGCGGGTGTCCGGGGGAGTCCGTTGCGCGGCGGCGGTCACCGCGGCGGCTATTGCGGCCTCGTCGCCGGCGTGGATCGCGTCGGCCAGGCCGGGGCAGGCCACCTCGGCGGCCGGCACGGACGCGGCGAACTCGGCGATCAGCCCCCGCTGGTACGCGCTGCCGGTGGTGGCGACGGTGGCCCAGATGGCGACCGGCCCGCCGGTAGCGGCGGCCGGCTTGATCGCGGGCACCGTGCCGACCACCGGGATGGCCGGCTCGAACTCGTCCCGCAGCAGGTGCAGCGCGTGCACCGACCCGGTGTTGCAGGCGAACACCAGCACGTCGGGATCGTAGGCGGCGGCGGCGCGCGCACAGGCGACGCTGCGGCGCGCGATGTCACCGGGCGGCCGGGGACCCCACGGCATCCCGTCCGGATCCATCGACAGCACCAGGTCGGCGTCGGGACGCATCCGCCGCAGCCACGCGGCGGCGCCGAGCAGGCCCAGGCCGGAGTTGATCAGCGCGATGCGCATGACGTCCCACTGTACTGGTGTGCAGGACAGTACGATCCAGCGCGCCGGATCGACGGCCATGCGATCGGCAGCCGCACGGCCGACAGGCCCGGCCGGGCTGCGGGCAGCACCGCTACGCGTTCCGCTCGTGCGCCCGGACCGGGTCGAGGGCGGGCAGGCCGTCGATGCTGGCCGCGTTGCGCTTGACCTGGTACTCCTCGAGCTGGGCCGGCGTCTTGCGCTCCGTCCACTGGGTGAGCAGGTCCCGCTCCTCGCGCAACTCCATTACCGGCACGGCGTAGCCGCACGAGTCGGAGACCCGGTCCAGCTCGGCCACGATGATGGCCCGGTGCCCGTCGGGCCCGCTGCCCGCCTCAGCCGGGAAGCACACGGACAGCGGGTCCCAGTCACGGTCGCCGGGCCGCACGACCCGGCCCGAGCCGTACAGCCGCAGGACCTTGGGCGTCCGGTCGAACGAACAGAACATGATCGTGATCCTGGCGTTCTGCCGCAGGTGAGCGATGGTTTCCGCGCCGCTTCCGGTCAAATCCAGGTAAGCCACCGTGGTCGGGCCGAGCACCGCGAAGGTGTCCCGGTACCCCTTGGGCGAGACGTTGACGTGACCGCCGTCGCTCCCGTCGCTACAGCTCGGGGCCGTGGCCACGAAGAACACGGATTGCTGCACGATAAAATGCCTGAGCCGGTCGTCAAGGCCGGCATAGACCTTGCCCATGGTGCCTCCGAACCGGATTCTGCCAGGCAGCCGCGGGCCGCGGGTCGGCGGGCTGGCCCCGCGCGGACGGCGACCGACCAGTGAGCGACCGGACAACGACCGGAGGGAGAGCCGCGTGACCGACGCCGCCGGCCACGATAGCCGTGCCGCCTCGCCGGCAACCGACCAGGCAGCCAGGCTGGCGGCCGAGCCAGCCGCCAGGCCAGCGACCGACCCGGCAGCAACCGCATCGATGAGCAGACACCGCGCCGCCGTCGACGAGCTGCGGCGCGGCTATGCGGCGCTGCCGCCCGGCGCGCCGGTCCGGCTGGCCAAGCGGACCTCGAACCTGTTCAGGTTCCGCGAGCCGCCGTCGGCCAGTCGCGGGCTGGACGTGTCGGCCTTCACCCGGGTGCTGCACGTCGACCCGCGGGCCGCCACCGCGGTCGTCGGCGGCATGACCACGTATGAGGATCTGGCCGACGCGACGCTCCGGCACGGGCTGATGCCGCTCGTCGTCCCCGAGCTCAAGACGATCACGCTGGGCGGCGCGGTCACCGGGCTCGGCGTCGAGTCCACCTCGCTGCACAACGGGCTGCCGCACGAGTCCGTCACCGCGATGGAGATCCTGACCGGCGACGGCCGGGTGATCACCGCGACCGCGGACAACGAGCACGCCGCGCTGTTCCGCGGCTTCCCCAATTCTTACGGCACGCTGGGCTACAGCCTGTCGCTTACGATCGAGCTGCAGCGGGTCAGCCCTTTCGTTCACCTCAGGCACGTACCGTTCGGAAATTTCGAAGAATGCCTGGACGCGATCGAGCAGCTTGGAACGGACGGAAGCTATTGTGGTCATCGCGGTGACTTCGTGGACGGCACGGTCTTCGGGACCGGCGAGATCTACCTGACGATCGGTTCGTTCTGCGACACCGCGCCGTGGCTGAGCGACTACACCGGCCGCGACGTGTACTACAAGTCGATCCGCGGGCCGCGCGAGGACTTCCTGACCATCCGCGACTACCTGTGGCGGTGGGACACCGACTGGTTCTGGTGCTCGAAGGCGTTCGGCGTGCAGCACCCGGTCGGCCGCAGGCTGTGGCCGAAGCGGTACCGCCGCTCGGATGTCTACCGCAGGCTGGTGGCCTACGACCGGGCCCGCGGCTTCTCCAGCGCGCTGGACGCGCGGCGCGGGCGGCCGCCGCGCGAGGCGGTCATCCAGGACGTCGAGATCCCGCTGGCGGCCACGGGGGAGTTCCTCGCCTTCTTCGACGAACGCGTGGGCATGTCCCCCGTCTGGCTGTGCCCGCTGCGGCTGCGCAGCCCGCAGCCGTGGCCGCTGTACCCGATGCGGCCGGGCGAGATCTACGTGAACGTCGGCTTCTGGGGCACGGTGCCGCTGCCGCCCGGCCGCAGCGACGGGTACCACAACCGGCTGATTGAGGAGAAGGTGGCCGAGCTGGGCGGGCACAAGGGCCTGTACTCCACCTCGTTCTATTCCGAAGATGAATTCTGGGAGCACTACAACGGGCCGGCCTACGCCGGGCTGAAGCGCCAGTACGACGCTGACGGCCGGCTGGCCGACCTGTACGGCAAGTGCGTCCGCGGCCAAGCTCAAGCGTCAGGCTGAGCGCGATCGCCGGGACGCGAACGGACAATGGGAAGGCGGCAGATATGGCACTTGCCGAAGTGTTCCAGCAGGTAGCGGGGCCGGATGCCCCGGTGGAGTTCCGGGCGTTCGACGGCAGCAGCGCGGGCAGCCAGGACGCCCCGGTCCGGGTTACGGTCCGCTCGCCGGTGGCCGTGTCCTACCTGGCCCAGGCGCCCGGCGCGCTGGGCCTGGCGCGCGCCTTCGTGTCCGGGCACCTCGACGTCGAGGGGGACATGTACGTGGCACTGGCCAGGATGGCCCAGGCGCAGGCCACGTCCCTAGATTTTTCCGAACGGCTCCGGCTACTCAACTCACTCGGTGGTCCTAAGACCCTCTGGCCGCGGGTCCCGCCGCCGCCGCAAGAGGTACGGGTCAACCGCCGCTGGCTGGCCGGCAAGCTGCACTCCAAGGACCGCGACGCGACCGCGATCTCGCACCATTACGACGTGTCGAACCGGTTCTACGAGTGGGTGCTCGGGTCGTCGATGGCCTACACCTGCGCCTGCTATCCGCGCGAGGACGCCACGCTGGAGGAGGCGCAGGCGTACAAGTTCGGCCTGGTCGCCCGCAAGCTGGGCCTGCAGCCGGGCATGCGGCTGCTCGACGTGGGCTGCGGCTGGGGCAGCATGGTCATGCACGCGGCGAGCCAGTACGGGGTCAAGGCGCTGGGCGTGACGCTGTCTGCGCAGCAGGCGCAGTGGGCGAACAATGCCATCAAGGAGGCCGGCCTGTCCGAACTGGCCGAGGTGCGCCACCTGGACTACCGCGACGTGCCCGAGTCCGGCTTCGACGCGGTCAGCTCGATCGGGCTCACCGAGCACATCGGCAAGGCCCAGCTGCCCGGCTACTTCAAGTTCCTCTACGACAAGCTCAAGCCGGGCGGCCGGCTCCTCAACCACTGCATCACCCGGCCGGACAACCTTGAGCCCACCAGGAACCGCAACGGCTTCATCAACAGGTACGTGTTCCCCGACGGCGAGCTGGAGGGACCCGGGTACCTGATCTCGCTGATGCACGACACCGGCTTCGAGGTGCGGCACGAGGAGAACCTGCGCGAGCACTACGCCAGGACGCTGGCCGGCTGGTGCGCGAACCTGGACGCGCACGCCGAGGAGGCCGTCGCCGAGGTCGGCGACGGCACGGCCCGGGTGTGGCGGCTGTACCTGGCCGGATCGCGGCTGGGCTTCGACCGCAACCAGATCCAGCTGCACCAGGTGCTGTGCGTCCGGCTCGCCGCGGGCGGCGCCTCCGGCATGCCGCTGCGCCCCGACTGGGATCTCCGGCAGGTCAGCCTGGACAAAGGCTGCGCGCAGGGGGTCTTATAGGAAAGCGCCCCGGCGTGACCGGGCTTGCGCGAGGACGTTCCCCGCTGTTTCAGCCGCCCGTGAGCTAAGACGGGCCAGGCGAGGAGGCGGATAACCATGGAACGCATTCACCGCATGATGATCGTGACCGCGACGGCTGCGGTCTGGGCCTGCGTGCTGCCCGGAATGGCCGTGGCATCCACGGCGGCAGGCACATCCCGGCCGGCCGGGTGCATGACCACGATCCCGGTGGGGGACCGGCCGCTGGCGGCCGCGGTCGATCACCGGACCGGCCAGGTCTACGTGGCCAATGCCCTCGACAACACGGTGTCGGTCATCAGCGGGCGCACCGGCACGGTGACCGCGACGATCCCGGTCGGCCAGCTCCCGCAGGGAATCGCCGTCGACCAGCGGACCGGCCGGGTCTACGTGGCCAACAGCAGCAGCGACACGGTGTCGGTCATCAGCCGGCGCACCGGCACGGTGGAGGCCACTATCCCGGTGGCCGGCCAGCCGGCCGGCGTCGCCGTGGACTCGCGCCGCCACGGAACTGTCTACGTCACCAGCGAAACCGGCAATGCCGTCTCGGTGATCAGCGGCCGGACCGGCGCCGTGACCGCCACCGTGCCGGTCGGCAAATTCCCCTTCGGAGTGGCGGTCAGCCGGCGAGCCGATGCCGTCTACGTGGCCAACGAGAAGAGCCACTCGGTGTCGGTGATCAGTGCCCGCACCGGCACGGTGCGGGCCGTCATCCCGGTGCGCGGCGTCCCGGTCGGCGTCGCCGTCAGCCAGCGGACCGGGATGGTTTACGTCACCAGCGACGGCACCGATACGGTGTCAGTGATCAGCGGTCACACCAACATAGTGGTAGCCGTCATCCGGGTGGGCAACGCCCCGACCGGGATCGCGGCCGACCCGAGGACCGGCACCATCTACGTGGCCAACGAGACTAGCAACTCGGTATCGGTGATCAGCGGGCGCACCAATACCGTCGTGGCCGTCATCCGGCGCATCCCCAGCCCGGCCGCCATCGCGGTCGACCCGAGGTCCGGCGCGGTCTACGTGGCCAACGCCTTCCAGAACACGGTGACCGTCCTGACCAGAACCTGCTGATTCGAGAGCCTCGTCTCGCGGAACGATTGGCGAAACCCGGTTTGAGCCGGCGCGCAGCCTCGGGAACGTGACCGAGACCCCCAGCATCGGACCGCTGCGTGAGGCGCTCGTGTTTCGGTACCCACAGGAAAGGTGCCAGTCCTGGGCCTATATGGGCTATTGGGGTCGCTGGGACTCAAACATGATTTCAGTGACATTCTTCTTACTGTCACATCCCTTCTCCGTCGCCATATTCCGGGTTTACCTTCAGTGCAGGACAAACCTACGGAAAGGAGCCCGAATGCGGCATCCGAAGCTGGCGCTGCTTGCTGCGCTGACCGCCTCGATAGCCTTCGTATCGCCTGCGGCAGCCCAGGCTAAAATCCACCCCCAGGCCATCCATCCCAATTACGCGATATACACCGGCTACACCTACCCGGGCAACGCCCTGGGCCTAGCCGCCTGTAACGCGGACGGCCCGATCGAGGTGAACTACTACAGCGGCAACGACTGGCAGTGCAGACTGGGCCAGCCGGACGCAGGCTTGTACGGCCTGTATGTGATCGTCCTGCCCTGCTATCCCTGCGGATGCAGATGCTAATTCACCAGGAGTCGTCGGCCGGCGTTTCGCTGGTGGTGTACAGGGACCGGCATCTCAATCATCTTTACTGCGGGCGGTGCCGCCTGTCGATGGCGGATTCTCGCGAACTGTGAGCGCCTGATCCTGAGTACATAATCCCGCCGGCCGGGATTTATCCAGCCAACGTTGCGCTATCGAGACGACCTTGGGACTTTCGTCAAGCGTTTCGTCAGGCCCTGCTAGGGAGGCGGCCCAGGGTCGGCGAGAAACTCCGTCAGGGCGCGGTAGTAGGGCTCGATGGTGGTGACGTCAACGTACTCGCCGGGGCCGTGCTGGCCGTCGCCGCCGACGCCGAAGGCCACCGCGGCGATGCCGTGCTGGTAGTAAAAGCGCGCGTCGCCGGCGCCGTGCTTGCGCAGCAGGCCGCCGCGGAAGCCCTGGTTGCGCGCGGCCTGCTGCAGGCGGCGCACCTCGGGCCGGTCCTCGTCGGCGTGGTGCGGCGGGTCGGCGTACTCGACGATCGGCGTGACGCCGGTCTCGCAGAAGCCCGCCAGGTGGGCGGCGATCTGCTCGGCGGTCTTGCCGTTCAGGTCCGGATCCTGCGGAGGGAAGCGGATGTCGAGCCAGGCCGCGGCCGCGGCCGGGATCTGGTTGCGGGCGGTGTTGGGCGTCTCGATCCGGGCCAGGTTCACCGTGGTCCGCCAGGCCTCCGCGGCCGGGATGGGGTAGGCGGCCAGCACGTTGGCCACGCTGCGGTTGAGCTTGACCAGCGCGTTGTCGCCTAGCCACGGGTAGGCGCCGTGGGCAGCGCGGCCGGTCGCGCGCAGCGTCGCGCCGATGATTCCCTTGGAGTCGGTGACGATGTCCAGGCTGCTGTGCTCGCCGATGACCACGAAGTCGCCGCTGACGCCCTGGTCGAGCTGGTGCCGGGTGCCGTCGTACCCGCCGGTCTCTTCGTCGGTGACCAGCTGCAGCGCGAGCGGGTACGACAATCGGTCGGCCAGCTCGGCAAAGACCTTGGCCTGCGCCAGCGCCGACACCTTCATGTCCTGCGCGCCCCGCGCGTACAGCCGGTCACCGTCCTGGCGCGGCGCGAAGTCCTCGTCCGGGGCGGGCACGACATCGAGGTGAGCGTTGAGTATGACCCGAAAGTGCTGCCGCTGGGAGCCGCGGTAGACCAGCGCGCTCGGCTTGCCGCCCGACTCGAACCGCTGCACGGTGAACCCGGGCCCGACGAAGCCGAGCACCAGGTCGAGGGCCCGGTCCAGCTCACCGGGGCGGTCGCTGGTCGACGGGACGGCCAGCAGCTCGCGTGCCGTCGCCAGGAACGACGTCAGGTCCATCGCATCAATCCCGTCGGGAGGTGAGCTCGCCGAGGTACTGCGGCAGCATCGCGCGCCAGGTCACCCAGTCGTGCTCCCACTGCGGGCCCCAGTTGTCGACCCGGTTGGGGATCGCCTTGGCCCCCAGCGCCTCGGCCATCCGCCACGACTCGCCGATGTCCTCCCACGCGCCCTCGCCAGATGCGAGCACGACCTGCCGCTGGCGCAGCAGGTCCAGCTGCGGGCCGTCCAGGCCGGGCAGGAACTGCAGCGGCGCCGAGAAAAACAGGTCCTCGCTCCAGGCATCGGCGTAGAAGCGCTCGATCCGGTAGCTGCCGCTCATCCCGATGGCCGCGCAGAAGACATCGGGATAGCGGCAGAGCACGGCCACCGCGTTGAACGCGCCGATCGAGGCGCCGGTGGTGATCACGTCGATGGCCTGGCCGCCGAGATCGGCGTGGATGGCCGGCACGACCTCGCGGCGCACGCACTCGTGGAACTGGTTCAGCAGCCGCATCCGGTACTCGGCCGAGCCCGTCTTGGCGATCATCGCCCGCCCGGCGAGACTGTCCACCGAGTACAGCTTGACCCGGCCCTCGGCGACCAGCGGCCCGCACGCGTCGATCAGGCCGAACCGCTCGATCTCCTCGGCGTCGCCGCCGGCCGACGGGAAGATCAGCACCGGCCGGCCGAACGTGCCCCACCGGACGAGGGTGATCTCGCCGCCGAGCCGCTCGGAGTACCAGCGCTCGCTGGCCTTCGCGTAGTCACTCATAGTAGAACTTTTGTGGGCCGGGGAAGATCCATGACAATCCCTCTCGCAGTCGGTCGCGCCAGTTCTCCCAGCTGTGCCCGTCCCTGGCCTCGACATAACGGACGGCCATCCCGGTCGACTCGAAGGTCGGCACCATGGACCGGTTCGGCACGATCAGCGGCTCGTAGACCCCGCAGCTGGCGAACACCCGGTCGGCGACGTGCCGGGGAGCGGCGCGGTACCGGTTGACGAACCGCACCACCGGATCGAAGGCCGGCCCGCCGCCGTGATCGTTGCCGATGTCGGTGAAGACGAACGAGCCGGACTGCAGCAGCAGCGACCCGTAGACGCCCGGGTACCGGTAGGCGGCCGACAGCGAGGCGACGGCGCCGAAGCTCGCGCCCATCAGGCACCGCGCCGAGGGCGTGCCGGCCAGCGGCAGCTCAGCCTCCAGCCGCGGCACCAGCTCAGAGGTCAGGTAGCGGGCGTGCGCGGCCGAGTTGGCGTACTCGGCTAGCCGGTCGCCCGGGTAGACGAAGGCCGCGACGATCTCGGCGACGTCCAGCCGCTCGATCAGGTTGTCGAGCACCGTGCTGGCCGCCGCGTAGCCGAGGTAATCGCCGCCATCGTGCACGATCAGCAGCGGATAGCGGGCGGTGCTGCGGAACCTGGCCGGCAGGTAGAGCGTCACCTTGCAGTCGCGGCGCAGCGCGCGGCTCGGCACCACCAGGTCGGTCAGCGTGCCGGGCCTGGCCTCGGGATCGGGCTGGGTCCAGTCCGGTACCTGGTGCCCGTGCGCGTAGCAGACCGACGAGCTGCCGACCGGGGAGTGCGCGAGCCGCGGGTTCAGCGGGTCGTTGATGCGCTCGCGCTGCCCGCCGCGGACCAGCTCGACCTGGTACTCGATCCTGGAGCCCTCGGGCAGCTCCAGTACGGCGTGCCACAGGTCGGTGCCGGGCAGCCGCCGCAGCGGCAGGTGATCGGGCAGCCCGAGCGTCCGGTGCACGATGAAGACCTCGTCGGCCTCGCCCCGGTACAGGAATGTGCAGCGGGCGCCCTCGATGATCGGCACCTCGTGCCGGGCCAGGAAGCGGTCGATGGCGGCCGGATCGGCCGCGCCGCGCTCGCGCAGCCGGTTGATGGCGAGCTTGCGGCTGACCGGCCGGGTGGTCGCGATCACGCCGCCTCCAGGACGGTCGCATGGCCGTCTTCGGCGAGCACCCTGGTGCCGGGCGGGTAGCTGCTGCCGCCGTCGGTGTCTATCCGGGTGCCCTGCTCCAGCAGGACGCAGCGGGCCGGGGCGAACCGGCGGGCGAAGACCGCCATCCTGGCCGTGTCGCCGAGCAGCAGCCTGGCCCGGGCGTGCGGCAGCAGGACGGCGTCCCGCAGCACGCTCAGCCCGCTGCCGTATACCTCGGGATGGCCAGGACCCTGCGGCGCCCGGTCGTGGAACAGCACGATCCGGTCCGTCAGCGCCATCGCGCCTGCCGACCAGGCGATCACCGGCGCGCCCGGCGCCGCCTCAGCCACGGCCGCCGCGATGTTGAACAGGTGCAGGACGTCGGTCAGCACGCCGACGTGCCCGCCCGCGATGGCCACGACGGCGGCGCCGTCGAGCGCGCGCCGCACCGCCGCGCGGTGCTCGGCGATCACCGGCCGGTCGTGCGGCGCCAGCAGCTCGAAGAACTCGCCGCGCACGTGATTGACCCGGCGCAGGTGCGCCGCGTCCAGCTCGCGCACCGCGGCGGTGGCCTCGGCAACGGCCTGGGCGCGCAGCGGGCCGGAGATGTCGCCGCGCGCCACGGCGTAGACCGCTTGCAGCGCGTAGTCCAGCCGCAGCAGGTAGATGTCCTGCAGCTCGGCGAGCACCCCGGCCAGCCTGCGCTCGCCGGCCGCGTACTCCGGATCGCGGTCCTGCACGTCAAGCCACCGCTGGTACAGCATGAGGTTCACGTCGCGGCCGCCGAGCAGCTTGCCCAGCTCGCCGTTGTCAGGCTCGCGTTCCTGCCAGCCGGCCGTGATCGTGGCGACCGGCCCGTCCAGGTCGAGCGACCGGACCACCGCGTCCAGCGTCGGCCTGCGCTGCGGTCCTAGCGCGATGACCCTCACGAGGCGTGCACGTGCAGCGTGGAACCCACCGCGTCGAGCATCCCGTGCAGCACGTCGTAGTCCGGGTGCCGCATCCGGACGTACGCGTTGGCCATGTACCCGGCCTCGACCCCCTGCGTCGGCGTGCCCGGCGAGGGCAGGTAAGCGTCGATGACCCAGTCGCCGTAGCGCTGCTCCAGCTCGTCGGTGCCGCTGTAGCCGCTGATCTGGCCGTCCTGGCTGGGGCGCAGCGCGACGATCCCGCTGGCGTACCGCCGGGTCGGCGCGGCGCTGGTCCCGCCGTGCGTGATCGCGTTCGCCCACTCGCGGTACACATCGATCTCGTTGCCGGCCGAGTACAGATCCCACGCCCCGACGCCGGGCGGTCGGCAGCCGATCTCGGAGAACTTCAGCCCCTTCGGGCCGGAGAACCACTCCATGTGCGTCGCCGACGTCCCGATCCCGAGCGCGGCGATGACCCGCCGGCCCATGTCGCGCAGCTCTCCGTACTCCGGTGCGGCATCGATCCGGTTGGTCGAGATGAACTGCGGCGAGATCCACCGGGTGCGCATCGCCTCGAGCACGTTCGGGTAATAGTGCGACGCGAAGTCCATCGCGACCTGGCCGTCGACGGTGATCGTGTCGTAGAAGCCCTCGTGGCCCTCGATGAACTCCTCCACCGCGATCGACTCGACGCCCTGGCCGCCGAAGATCCCCAGAGCGTGGTCGAGCCCGGCCTGGTCGTCCGCCCGCATGGTGTCCGCCGCGCCGGCGCCGCTGCGCGGCTTGAGTATGAGCGGGAAGCCGACCTGCCCGGCGAACGCGTGCACCTGCGCGGCGGTGCTGACCGCGGCCGACGCGGCGGTCGGCACGCCCGCCTCGCGCAGCGCCTGCTTCATCGACGGCTTGTCCCGGCACAGCCAGGCCGTCTGTACCGACGTGCCCGGGATCGTGCAGGCCTCCCTGACCTGCGCCGCGGCCATGGTGTGCGCCTCGATTGTGGCCTCGAGCCGGTCCACCCACAGCTTGTCCTGCACCTGGCGGACCCGCTGCGTCATCGCCTCGACGTCGGTGACCGACGGCACCTGCTCGTAGTGGTGCAGCCAGCTGCGCAACTGCTCGTCCAGCGCGTCAGCGGGGTATTCGCCGATGCCGATGACCGTCGCGCCGGCTTCGGCGAGCGCGCGCACGAAGTGACGCTGGCTCATCGGGAAAAACGGCTCGACAAAGACGACATTCATGCCTCGCATGCTAGCCGCGCCGCCCCCTTAGTCACACGTGTGACCTTGCCGGTCAGCGAACCTGGCCGGCCCCGGCGCGCGGCCGCGACGTCCGTCCGGCGGCGGCTAGCCGTTTCGGGCGGATCGGAAGAGGGCGCGGGCGGCGGGTCCCAGCTCGGGGCCGTACAGGGTCAGGTCGTCGTTGCTGTACTTGAAGCTGCTCACCGAGGTGATCGTGCCGGTGCCGGTAGCCTGGTCGAAGCCGGACAGCCAGGGCCCGCCGCTGGTGCCCGCGGTCAGCGCGCAGTACAGGCCGGTGTCGCCGGTCAGGTGGTAGGGATCCGGGCTGGTGCTGCCGCCGCAGTCGTAGAGCCGCTGGCCGTCATACGGCTGGTCGGACGGGTAGCCGAACGCGATCTCCTCGGCGGGCTGGCTGCCGAACGCAATGGGCTGCCCGCCGACCTCGCGGCCCAGGGCCACTGTGGTCCCGTGCAGGCGGGCCGGGTTGACGGTGACGAACGCGACGTCGTAGTCGTTGTCGGCCTTCGTGCTCCAACCGCTGGCCACGAAGAACCGGCGGGCCGCGTAGCTGCCGTACGGCTCCTGGCCGTTCGCATAGCCCGGCACGAACGTCCAGTTGGTCGCCCAGGCGCCGGTGCCATCCTTGACGCAGTGCCCGGCGGTCATCACGACGTCGAGATCGCGGCTGGCGACCGCGCTGCCCGAGCACACGTAATCGTGCCCGCTCATCGTGAAGAACACCTTGCCGGTGGTGCGGGCGACCGCTCCGCCGCCGGGCCACAGCTGCCCCGCGGTCGTCGGCGCGCCGGGCTGCGCCCCGGATTGCTCTAGCTGCGCGACGCTGGGCAGGATGGCCAGCGCCCCGCTCAGCGGCGTACTGGCCCGCGGAGTGCTGGTGACCAGGGCGCTCATTCGTGAGGGGCGGGGGGCGCGGCGGCTCCTGGCGGTGGCGACGCGCGGCCGGAGCGGCACCTTCGCGGTGCGCAGCCGGAGCGGCGCGGCGTGCCGCATCCGCAATGCCGTCCAGTAGCGACGCACCCTGGCCTGCTGCCGGGCAGTGCTCGCGGCGGCCCGGCGGTCGGCGGCGATCACCTGGTACGCGGCTGGCTGGTGAACCGGCAAAGGCCCGGCATGGCCGGCCGGGGTTGGGCTCGCCGCGACGCCGGTGGCGGTCACGGCGACGAGCGCGCTGATTGCCGTGCAGAGCGCGGCCACCCGCGCGACCCGAGTCATGACGGCAGAGTATGGCACGCAGGGCAACCGGATAACTACTCTGTGCTAGTAATCGTCGCCGGCGAGTCACGCCCGGCGGATGCCTTCCGTTGGCGGCCACGGCCGGTGTCCGTGACAATGGACGGATGGACCCGATGGATGCCAGCCCGATGGATGCCAGCACCGCCCATGCTGGCCCGCGCGAGATCGTCATTCTCGGCTCGACCGGATCTATCGGCACCCAGGCCGCGGACGTGATCAGGCGCAATCGCGACCGCTTCAGGATCGCGGGCCTGGCGGCGGGCGGCGGCAACCCGGAACTGCTGGCGGCTCAGGCGGTGGAGTTCGGCGTCGATGTCGTCGCGGTCGCCGACGAGCGTGCCGTCGCTGACCTCGAGCGCGCCCTGCGCGCGGCCGCATCCGCCGAGCCGGCCGGCCGGCTGCCCAAGGTGCTGGCGGGCCCGGACGCGATGACCGAGATGGCCGCCTGGCCGTGCGACACCGTGCTGAACGGGATCACCGGGGCGGCGGGGTTGCTGGCCACGCTGGCCGCCCTTGACGCCGGCCGGACGCTGGCGCTGGCGAACAAGGAATCGCTGATCATCGGCGGGCAGCTGGTCGCGGGCCGGGCGGCGCCGGGGCAGATCATCGCGGTGGACTCCGAGCACTCGGCGCTCGCCCAGTGCCTGCGCGGCGGCCGCGCGGAGGAAGTGCGCAAGCTGGTAGTGACCGCGAGCGGCGGCCCGTTCCGCGGCCGCCGGCGGGCCGAACTAGCCGACGTCACCCCGGAGCAGGCCCTCGCCCATCCGACCTGGCGGATGGGGCCGGTGATCACGGTGAACTCGGCCACCCTGGTCAACAAAGGCCTGGAGCTGATCGAAGCGCACCTGCTATTCGGCGTACCGTTCGGAAAAATCGAGGTTGTAGTCCACCCGCAGTCGGTCGTGCACTCCATGGTCGAGTTCAGCGACGGCTCGACCCTGGCCCAGGCCAGCCCGCCGGACATGCGGATACCGATCGCCCTCGCGCTGGCCTGGCCCGGCCGGGTGCCCGACGCGGCCCCGGCGGTGGACTGGACGACGGCGCACAGCTGGACGTTCGAGCCGCTGGACGAGGAGGCCTTCCCGGCCGTGCCGCTGGCCCGCGAGGTGGGCCAGGCCGGCGGGACGTTCCCGGCCGTGTACAACGCGGCCAACGAAGAGTGCGTGGCCGCGTTCCTGGCCGGGGCGATCTCGTTCACCGGGATCGTGGATACGGTGGTGCGGGTAATCTCTGAGCATGACGGCGGCCGGGCCGGCCAGGGGGCAGCCGCCGACCGGACGGTCAGCCTGGAAGACGTGCTCGCGGCCGATCGCTGGGCCAGGGTCCGCGCCCGGGAGCTGACCGGGCAGACCGAGCGCCGGGAGGGAGAAGCCGCGGGATGAGCGAGCTCCTCGGCTGGATCATCTTCATCGTCGCGCTGTCCGGCTCGGTCGTGCTGCACGAGTTCGGCCACTTCGCGACGGCGAAGAAGTTCGGCATGAAGGCGACGCAGTTCTTCATGGGCTTCGGGCCCACGCTCTGGTCCACCACCAGGGGGGAGACCGAGTACGGCGTCAAGGCCATCCCGGCCGGCGGATTCGTGAAGATCGTCGGGATGACGTCGATGGACGAGGTGGACCCGGCCGACGAGCCCCGGTCGTTCCGCACCCACCCGGGCTGGCAGCGGGTCATCGTCCTGATCGCCGGCTCGACCATGCACTTCCTGCTCGCGCTCGTCCTGCTGTTCCTGCTCCCGCTCGCCGTCGGCCTCGAGAACACCAGCACGACCGCGATCGGCTCGGTCGTCGCCTGCGTGCCGGCCTCGGAGACCTCCAGCGCGACCTGCACCGCGGGCCAGCCGCATTCGCCCGCGCATGACATCGGGCTGCGCCCCGGCGACAAGATCGTTAACTTCGCCGGCCGGCCGGTGCACACCTGGTCCCAGTTCAACACGGCCATCCGCGGCCACCGCCCCGGCAGCACCGTGGCGGTGACCATCCAGCGGGGCAACGGCACCTTCACCAGGTCGGTCACGCTCGCGAAGATCCGCAACGGCAACAAGGACGACGCGTTCCTCGGCATCACCCAGGCCTTTGTTTACCAGCGAACCAGCCCGCTGGGAGCGGTCACGTACGCGGGCTCGACGTTCGGCCAGGCGGTCACCGGCACGGTGCACGTGCTGGGCACCCTGCCCGGCGCGGTGTCGCACCTGTTCGCCAAGAACCGGTCGGCCACGTCGGCCGGCCAGGTCACCAGCGTCGTGGGGGTCGGGCAGATCACCGGGGACGTAGTGGCCGCGAACATCGGCTGGCAGTCCAAGGTGTCGATCGTCCTGCTGATCGTCATCTCGGTGAACATCTTCATCGGCCTGCTCAACCTGCTGCCGCTGCTGCCGCTGGACGGCGGTCACATCGCGGTGGTGCTCTACGAGCGGGTGCGGGCCTGGCTGGCCCGGCTTCGCGGCAGAACAGACCCCGGGCTGGTCGACATGACTAAGCTGATCCCCGTGAGCCTGAGCGTGTTCGCGGTTCTCGTGGGCTTCTCGGTCCTCTTGATCCTGGCGGACCTCGTCAATCCGGTAAACATCCTTCAGTAAGGCTATTCGCGACATGACTGTTGATCTTGGCGTGCCTCAGCTTCCGCCTGTTCCGCTCGCGACCCGCCGCAAGTCCCGCCAGATCATGGTGGGCAACGTCCCGGTGGGCGGCGGCGCGCCGGTCTCGGTGCAGTCGATGGCCACCACGCTGACCGCCGACGTGAACGCCACGCTGCAGCAGATCGCGGAGCTGACCGCGACCGGCTGCCAGATCGTCCGGGTGGCCGTGCCATCGCAGGATGACGCCGACGCGCTGCCCGCGATCGCCCGCAAGTCGCAGATACCGGTGATCGCCGACATCCACTTCCAGCCGAAGTACGTGTTCGCGGCGATCGACGCCGGCTGTGCCGCGGTGCGGGTCAACCCGGGCAACATCAAGGCCTTCGACGACAAGGTGGCGCAGATCGCCCGGGCCGCAGGGGACGCCGGCGTGCCGATCAGGATCGGGGTGAACGCCGGCTCGCTGGACAAGCGGCTGCTGGCCAAGTACGGCAAGGCCACCGCGCCGGCCCTGGTCGAGTCGGCGCTGTGGGAATGCTCGCTGTTCGAGGAGCACGGCTTCACCGACATCAAGATCTCGGTCAAGCACCACGACCCGGTCGTGATGATCAACGCCTACCGCGAGCTGGCCTCCAAGTGCGACTACCCGCTGCACCTAGGGGTGACCGAGGCCGGGCCGACGTTCCAGGGCACGGTGAAGTCCGCGGTGGCGTTCGGCGCGCTGCTGGCCGAGGGGATCGGCGACACGATCCGGGTGTCGCTGTCCGCGCCGCCGGTCGAGGAGGTCAAGGTCGGCATCGCGATCCTGGAGTCGCTCGGCATGCGGGAGCGCGGCCTGGAGATCGTATCCTGCCCGTCCTGCGGTCGTGCCCAGGTGGACGTGTACACGCTAGCCGAACAGGTGACGGCCGGCCTGGAGGGACTGGACGTGCCGCTGCGGGTCGCGGTGATGGGCTGCGTGGTGAACGGGCCGGGCGAGGCGCGCGAGGCTGACCTGGGCGTGGCCTCGGGCAACGGCAAGGGCCAGATCTTCGTCAAGGGCGAGGTGGTCAAGACCGTGCCCGAGTCGCAGATCGTGGAAACCCTCATCGAGGAGGCCATGAAGCTCGCCGACCTGAACGAGGACGGCGAGCCCATCCACGGCACCCCCCAGGTCACCGTTTCGTGACGTTGCGAGCACGGATAGTTACCTGACGGACCGGGCTAGCCCCGCGGATCGGGCAAGATGGCTGCATGCCATTTCGCCGCGGGCCGCGGGCCCGCGTGATGACCCTGGCGGCCGCCTGCGCTGCGATCGCGCTGGCGGCCTGCAACTCGGCCGGGCCGCTGCCGGACAAGCCGCTGCCGTCCGGCTCGGCCCCGGCCGCCGGCCCGGCCGGATCGGCCGCCGGGTCGGCCCTGCGCTGGCACTCATGTCCCGCCGCCACGGGGCCCAGGGTGCAGTGCGCCGGCGTGCAGGTGCCGCTGGACTACGGCCACCCGGGCGGCCGGAAGATCACCCTGGCGCTGTCGCGGGTGCAGGCGACCGCCCCGGCCGGCCAGCGCCAGGGGGCGCTGCTGGTCAACCCCGGCGGCCCCGGCGGCAGCGGCCTCGGCCTGGCCGGCTTCGTGGCCAGCGGGCTGGACCCCAAGGTGGCCGCCGACTACGACATCATCGGCTTCGACCCGCGCGGCGTGGGGTCGAGCACCCCCGCGCTGCACTGCGATCCCGGTTTCTTCTCCGGCGTGCGGCCCGACTACATCCCGGCCAGCCAGGCGGCCGAGCAGGTCCTGGAGAACCGGGCCAGGACGTACGCGGCTGACTGCGAGAAGAGTTTCGGCTGGCTGCTGCCGTACATGACCACGGTGGACGTGGCCAGGGACGTGGATTCCATCCGGGCCGCGCTCGGCCAGCAGAAGATCAGCTACTTCGCGTACTCGTACGGGACCTACATCGGCGAGGTGTACGCCACGCTGTTCCCGCAGCGGGTCCGCAGGATGGTGCTGGACAGCACGGTTGACCCGGACGGCGTCTGGTACGCCGACAACATCAGCCAGGATTTCGCCTTCCAGGGCCGGATGGAAGCGTTCTTCGCCTGGATCGCGAGCAACAACGGCACCTACCGGCTCGGCTCCACCGCGGCCCAGATCCAGCAGGCCTGGTACCGGATACGCAGCCGGCTGGTATCGCACCCGATCGACGGCCCGACCGGCCGCCCGCTGATCGGCCCGGACGAATACGACGACACGTTCCTGCAGGGCGGCTACAACGACAGCCTGTGGCCGGCCCTGGCCAGCGCCTTCGCCGGCTATTACCACAGCGGCTCGGTCGGCGCGATGATCAGCCAGTTCCATCAGAACGGCGTGCAGAACGAGAACGAGTTCGCCGTCTACAACGCGGTCCAGTGCAGCGACGTGAACTGGCCCCGCAACTGGGCGCAGTGGGACGCCGACGCCCGGCGGGTGTACCGCACGGCCCCGTTCGAGGCGTGGGACAACGCCTGGTTCAACGCGTCGTGCGCATTCTGGCCGCGGCACGGCCCGGCGCACCCGATTCGGATCGGGAGCCCCGGGCTGCCGGGCATCCTCATGCTGCAGGGAACGATCGACCCGGCCACGCCGTACGCGGGCGCGATGGTGGCGCACCGGCAGCTGCCGAGCTCCCGGATGGTCATCGTCGCGGGCGGCGGCAACCACGGCCAGTCGCTGGCCTTCCCGCCGAACGGCTGCGTGGACGGCTACCTGGACCGCTACCTGGCCACCGGCGAGCTGCCGGCCACCCGTGGCCCCGGGGCGGTCAGCGCCACCTGCGCCGCGCTCCCGCCGCCGTCCGCGGCCGGCTGAGCCCGCCCGGGGTCGCCGCCCGCCCCCGCCGCGCCGCTCGAGCCGGGCCGGCCCGCCGCCGCAGCCCAGGGCAACATCCGGGTCACGGCGGTAACACCGGCTGGTACCGATACCCTGGGAGGGTGCTTCGAGTCAAGGCGCCGTGGTCAACACCTCTGCGCCTGCTCGGGGACCGTGATCGTGGCGAGGCGATCACCCTGTGTGACCGCGATCCGGTCGCGAACGTCTTCGTCTCCTCCCGGGTGCGGACGGCCGGGCTCGACCCCGCCCGGCTCGGCGCGCAGGTCTGGGGTTACACGACCGACGGGCGGCTCACCTCGCTCTGCTACGCGGGGGCGAACCTGGTGCCGGTCGAGGCCAGCGGCGAGGCGATCGCCGCGTTCGCCGAGCGTGCCCGCGCGCAGGGCAGGCGCTGCTCCTCGATCGTCGGGCCGGCCCCCGCCGTGGCCGAGATGTGGCGGCTGCTGCAGCCGCACTGGAGCCGCCCCCGTGAGGTCCGCGCCCAGCAGCCGGTGATGACGATCTCCAGCGCGCCGCTGGTGGCCCCGGATCCGCTGGTACGCATGGTCAGGCCGGAGCAGCTGGACATGGTGTTCCCGGCCAGCGTGGCCATGTTCACCGAAGAGGTGGGGGTCTCCCCGGTCGGTCCCGATGGCGGGGCCTGCTACCGCGCCCGGGTGGCCGAGCTCATCGCGGCCGGCCGGTCGTTCGCCAGGATCGAGCGCGGCAAGGTGATCTTCAAGGCGGAGATCGGCGCGGTCACCCCGCACGCCTGCCAGGTGCAGGGAGTGTGGGTCCGGCCCGAGCTGCGCGGCCGCGGGCTGGCCGCCCAAGGAGTGGCCGCCGTCGTAGCCGACGCGCTACGCAGCGTGGCGCCGGTCGTTTCGCTCTACGTCAACGACTTCAACGCGCCCGCCCGCGCGGCCTACCGTCGGGCCGGCTTCACCGAGGTTGGCACTTTCTCGTCGGTGCTCTTCTAGCCGCAGGCCGCGGGCTTGTCAGTGCTGGCTCGTTGTCAGTGCTGGCTCGTCTGTCCTGTCCGCCCGGCAATTCGCCCGTGGTTCAGATCTTTTGCGCACAGCCGGGGGCTAACGCCGTAGCATGGTAGCGGTATATCGCATAAAGGTCGCACAGGTAGGCAATTGAAGTCAGTGACCGATACGACACAGGACGCGTACCGTCAGGCCGCTGCGACCTATCTCCGCGAACTGCTGCTCCGGCCGGGCCGGTACCGCCGGCGCTGGGAGCAGTACGCCGAACGGAGCAGGCCGGGGCGGGTTAATCAGCTCGCCGTGGCCGAAGTGCTCGCCCGCTACCGGTGGAGTCACCCGCGCGCCGAAGGCGACACCGACCTGCTGGCCCGCCAGCTCAAGGACACCGTGCTGCGGGCGATGTCCGGCAAGATGCTGAGCAGCGCGACGCTGTCGCTGTTCGTGGAGGCATTCGGCTTCAGCGACGCCGAGGCGCAGCGGCTGCGTCGGCTGTGGGCGGGATCGGACCGGATCAGTGTCCTGTCCGGCCCGCGGGCGATGCGCCCGGAAGCCACGGCCATGCTGACCGGAAGCCTCGGCACGCCCGCGTACGAGACTGTTGCGCTGCACGATCACGTCACCCTCGGCGCCGGCGGCCTGGCCCTGCGGGTCCGCACGATGAGGGTGATCGAGGCCATTGCCGACGGCGTGGACCGCATCCCGTTCATGCACGACACCGACGTGCTGACGCTCGAGGTCGGGCAGGGCTGCAAAGGCGTTTCCGGTTATCTCCACCAGATCGAAAAGAGCATATACAGCACCGACATCCTGCTGGCGAAGACGCTGACGCTCGGCGAGACGCTGACTCTCGAATACTGGACCACGTATCACTATCTCGACGACCGGGCCAACGAGCGGGACCGCCAGTACCGCCGCGCCATGATGAGGCGCGCGGAGAATTATGACATCAGGGTCGAATTTCATCCGGATCAGCTGCCGCGCGGCGTCTGGTGGGCCGTCTGGAACGGCATGGACGGCGATGTAATCGGCAAAGAGGCGGTCACGCTCGACAGCCAGCATTCGGTCCACCGGTACATGCGCGTCGTCGAGAAGACCGTCGTCGGCTTCTACTGGGAGTGGTGAGGCGTTCCGCTAGCCTCATGCCATGAATCACCTGGGGGAGCCGGCCGCCCGACAAACGGTCACCCGGCAGACGGCCGCCCGAAGGGCGGTCGTGAGGTGCGGCCAGGCCGCCGGGCAGGGTGCGGCCAGCCTGGCCGCGGCACCGGACGCGGTCATCGATGACGCGCTGCGCCGGATGGCCGGCCTGCTGACCGAGCAGGGCGGGCCCGTCCTTGCGGCCAACGCCGCCGACATGGCCCGCGGCGCGGAGCAAGGACTCGGCCGCGGGCTGCTGGACCGGCTCAGGCTCGACGCCGGCCGGCTCGCCGCTACCGCGAGCCAGCTTGACCGCCTAGCAAAAATTAATTTTCCTCCGAACGAAGCCCCCCTGAGCGAGCTGCCCGGCGGGCTGCGGCTGGCGGAGCGACGGATTCCCATCGGCGTGGTCGGTGCGAACTTCGAGGCTCGCCCCGCCGTCACGGTCGACGTCGCGTCGCAGCTGCTCAAGTCGCGCAACGCGGGCGTGCTGCGCACTGGCGGGGCGGCGCTCGCCTCGGCCGCCGCACTGTTCGATCACGCGATCTCGCCGGCTCTGGAAGGCGCGGGGATCAGCCCGGACGCGCTGCAGCTAGTCCGCACCGCAGACCATGCCGCGGCGACCGAACTGGTCCGCCAGCCCGGCCTGATCCCGCTGGTCATCCTGCGCGGCAGCGGCGAGACTACCAGGGCGCTCGCCGCCGAAGCCGCCCGCTGCGGCGTCCGCACGCTGGCGCACGCGGACGGCGGCGGCGTGCTCTACCTCGACCGCGCGGCCGGGCCCGCCGAGGCCAGCGTGCTGATCATCGAAAGCCTGGACCGGCTCGGCGTCTGCAACCGGCTGAACCTGCTGCTGATCTGCTCCGCCGTCTGGGACGAGCTGCTGCCGGTCGCCCTCGGCGCGCTGGCGGCCAGGGACGTCGCCGCGTCGTTGCCGCCGCACGATCACCCGCTCGGGCACGAGTGGGCGCTCGACGCCAGCCGCGAGGCCACGGTGACGATCGCCCCGGTGGCCGGCCCGGCCGCCGCGGCCAGCCTGGCGAACACCGAGACCTCCGGTCTGGCCGCGGCGATCGTCACCGCGGATCCGGCCGCCGCGCGGCAGTTCCTCGACGCCTACCGGGGAACCGGCGCGTTCTGGAACGTGAGCACGCGGCTGCTGGACGGCTTCAAGCTCCGCGGCGTGCCCGAGACCGGCATCAACGTCGATCACGTGCCCGGCCCGCGCGGGCCGGTCACCTTCGCCGACCTCTGCCTGCGCCAGTACGTCGTCACCCCGGCCTGACGAACCAGCGCGGATCCCCTTCCCCCGTCGATGAACGGCCAGGTCCAGCCCGCGCGGGCGCGCCCGGAACAACACCAATGTGACAGCGACGGTTATAGAGCAACACCAATCCAGCAGCGACGTTGATCACCCGCAGGAGAAAACCAGGCGACCTGGCGGTTACCGGTTGCTAAGCTGCTGCACCCTCTGCCATAACCCCGACGCCATCGAGGAGATGAGCCATGCCCGCCAGCAGCCGCACAGACGAGGAGCCCGCCCAAACCGATTCCGACCCCCGGCCGGCGGCCAGCCCCGAGACGGGCGACCCCGAGGCGAGCGACCCGGTGGCCGCCGACCAGGCGCCAGCCGACCCGGTGATCACCGCCGAGCGGGACCATCTGGCCCGTTCCCGCAGGTTCCTCAGGCTGATGCGCGAGGACGTGCTCTCGCTCAACGCGCTCGGCGGGGACCGGGTGTCCGAGGAGTACCTGAAGGCCGACCTGTACCGGCGCGCCGAGGCGCTCGTCGACCTGCCCGACACGCCGCTGTTCTTCGGCCGGCTCGACTACCGGTACTCGCCCTGGGAGGAAGATCCCGCCGCGCAGCAGGCCGGTGACTCCGGCGGCGAGCGGTTCTACATCGGGCGGCGGCACGTTCACGACCCCGGCGGGCACCCGGTCGTGATCGACTGGCGGGCGCCGGTGTCCCGGCCGTTCTACCGGGCCAGCCGGGCCGAGCCGATGGGGCTGGACCGGCGCCGCCGGTTCGGCTTCTCCGGCGGCGAGCTCACCGCCTACGAGGACGAAGATCTGGCCGCCCCGGCCGGGCTGTCGACGGCCCTGGCCGAGCCGGGCGGGGCCGGGCCCGCCGTCGCCGGGAAGTCGGCCGCAGCGCCGGGCGACGGGCGGGTCAGCCGCATCCTGCTGGACGAGATCGAGCGGCCGCGGTCGGGGCCGATGCGCGACATCGTGGCCACCATCCAGCCCGACCAGGATGACATCGTGCGGGCCGGCGCCGAGCAGAGCATCTGCGTCCAGGGGGCGCCCGGCACCGGCAAGACCGCGGTCGGGCTGCACCGGATCGCCTACCTGCTGTACGCGTACCGGGAGCGGATGGGCCGCCGCGGCGTGCTCGTCATCGGCCCGAACCGTGCCTTCCTCTCCTACATCCGCAACGTGCTGCCTGCCCTCGGCGAGACACAGGTGAGCCAGGTCACGATGGCCGATCTGGTCGCATCGGCCACCGGCCTGCCGGTCCGCGGCCAGGACGGCGAGGGCGCGGCGCGGATCAAGGGCGACGCGCGGATGGCGGAGGTGCTGCGCCGGGCGTTGTGGGCCCGCCTCGCCGAGCCCGCCGAGGCGATCATGCTGGCCCGCGGCTCGCGCCGCTGGCGGGTGCCCGTTCGCGAGTTGGCCGATCTGGTCGCCGAGCTGCGCGACCGCGGCGTCCGCTACGGCGCCGGCCGCGAGATGCTCGCGCACCGGATCGCGCACGTGGTGCTGACCAGGATGGAAGCGGCGGGGGAGACCTGCGACGACCGGACGCATGAGGCGGTCAGGCGCACCCGGCAGGTCAAGGCGGCGGTGGACGCGATCTGGCCGAAGGCCGACCCGGTCCGGCTGGTGCACGGCCTGCTGTCCGACCCGGGGCAGCTGGCGGCCGCGGCCGCGGGCGTCCTCGACGAAGCCGAGCAGCGCGTCATCGCCTGGGCCGCAGCCCGCCGGGGGCCGCGGTCGGCCCGCTGGTCGGCCGCCGACCTGGTGCTGATCGACGAGGCGGCCGGCCTGATCGAGCGGACGGCGAGCGTCGCGCACGTGGTCGTGGACGAGGCGCAGGATCTCTCGCCGATGGAGTGCCGCGCCATCGGCCGCCGGTGCGAGACCGGCTCGGCGACCGTGCTCGGCGACGTGGCCCAGGGCACCAGCCCGTGCGCCACCGCGAGCTGGCCCGAGCTGCTCGGTCACCTCGGCAAGGCCGACGCGAGCCTGCGCGTGCTGGACGTGGGCTACCGGGTGCCCCGGCAGATCCTCGACTACGCCGCCCGGCTGCTCGGCCAGATCGCGCCCGGCCTGTCGCGGCCGCTCTCGCTGCGGCAGGATCCAGGCGCGCTGCACATCGTGCCGGCCAGCGCCGAAGGGCTCGACGCCGCGCTGCGCGATGCCTGCCGGGACGCGACCACGCGACCGGGCACGGTCGCCGTCATCGCGGCCGACGAGCAGGTGGCCGCGCTGTCCAGGGCGCTGCACGCGGCCGGGCTGGAGCACGCCGTGCTGGACGCCGTCCAGACCGAAGATCGGATCACCGTGGTCCCGGCCACCCTGGCCAAGGGCCTCGAATTCGATCAGGTCATCGTGGTCGAACCCGCCAGCATCGCGGCCGCCAGCCAGCGCGGCCTGCAGCGCCTATACGTCGCGCTCACCCGAGCGGTGTCCCGGCTGACGGTCCTGCACGCGCAGCCGCTCCCGCCGGCACTGGGCTAGCCGGCACTGGGCTAGCCGGCACTGGCCCAGCCCGCCGAACCGTTGACCGTCAGCTGATCGGCCTGCCCGCGAACCGGCCCGCCTGCGAGCCAGGGGACTCGCCGCGCACCGTTAAGGAAAAGCGAATTTAACTTTCCTTGATGCCGGCCAGGAACGCGCGCCACTCGCCCGCGGCGAAGATCAGCGCGCCGCGGCCGGGATTCTTGGAGTCCCGGACGGCGATCACGTCATCCGTGCTGGTCACCTCGACGCAGTTGCTGCCTCCCTCGTAACCGCCGCTGTGTGAGCTCTTCCGCCAAGCGGCCCGGGCAAGATCGAATACCGGCATATCCTCACTCCTCCGTTAGATGGCCACACCTCGCCGCCGGGCAGACGATTGCCGAACGGCGACGCCTCCCAGGCAGACGTTTGTTTGGTAGCGCATGTTCCTTCCCGCAGACGTTTCCCGGATGGCTACAGCCCCTTGGCCACGGCGGTGATCAGCCCCGCCGAGTCCTCGAACGAGAGGGCGGTGGCGCGCAGGTGGTTGAAGAGCATGTTGTATCTGTCGATCTCGTCGACGTCCTCGAGGTACAGGGTGCTGGTGAGGTCTTCAAGGTAGACGACGTCGGGGTCCTCGCGTTCGGGGAAGGCGAGGATGACGAACGGCTTGCCCATGCCGGGATGCGCGCCGGCGCCGAACGGGATGACCTGCACGGCGACGTTCGGCATGGCGGCGAGATCGAGCAGGTGGTCGAGCTGCAGGCGCATCATCCCGCGGCCGCCCACGGTGCGGTGCAGCACCGCCTCGTCGAGCACGGCCCACAGCTGAGGCGGGTCGTCGCCGAACAGGCCGGGCTGGCGCGCCATCCGCAGCGCCACCCGGCGCTCGACGTCATCCTGGGTGCCGGACATGTTGCCGGCGCTGATCACGGTGCGCGCGTAATCCTCGGTCTGCAGCAGCCCCGGCACCAGGTTCACCTCGTAGGCGCGGATCTCCGCGGCCGCGTCCTCCAGCCCGACGTAGGTGGCGAAGCTCGACTGCACCGTGTCGCTGTAGGCGTGCCACCAGCCTTTCTGCCGCGACTCCCTGGCCAATTGCACCAGGTGGTCCTTGCGCTGGCCTTCGACCCCGTACAGCGCCAGCATGTCGCGGACGTCCCGCGGGGACACCGAGACCCGGCCCGTCTCCACCCGGCTGATCTTGGAGGCGGAGCACTCCAGGTGCTCGGCCACTTCCTCGCAGGTGAGCCTCGCCGCCTCCCGGAGCGCGCGAAGCTCGGCCGCCAGCCGCCGACGCCGGACGGTGGGGCTGTGCTCACCCGCCATCTGTCACCTCCCGTCCGATGGCCTCAGACGTTACTTCACGTCCGACAATTGCCAGCAGACTCGTGACTCACACTGCCATCAGCAGGCCGGGTGCGACCTGATATTCAGTCAGGCCACGCGATGAGCACCCGTCTAGCCGGCCGCGTGATTGCCGCTGAGGACCCGGCTGGACCGGGGTCGGCCGGCCAGGCCTGACGCTTCGCAGATTTCCTAAGGCGAATTACCTAATGCATGTTGCATCATTCAGGGCTCGGCGTCATTCTGAAGACAACAACCACTCTACGCGCTTGTATGACTACCAGGGGTGACTTCACATGACGGTGCGGGCGCAGCAAGGCTGCCAGTCGTCGCAGCAGGGGAGTACGTACCTTGAGGATCTGGCGACGACCCTCACCCGGCGCGGGCTGCGCACCCGGATGGTGACCCCGAAGGGGCGTATCCCGAGCTTGCACGTGGTAAACCCGGTCGCCACGGCGCTGGCCGAGGACATTTACGCGGGGCGGAGCCAGGACGGCGTCTGGTGGTTCTGGTGGTCGTGGGCGGAGCGGATCGGGGTCAGCGAGGATCTTGACGCGGCGGCCGCCTTGATCGCGCGGGTCCTCGCGCCGCGCGAGTAACCTCCGCGCCGGACTCGGCGTGTGGTCGTGCGTCACGCAATTGAGCGGGATGCAAGACCGCGAGACGCCCGCCAGGCACTGGTCGTGCAGCCGGCCGGGCGAGCTGGCCGTTACGAAAAATTTACCCGGGGGATGCTTTCGGTCAGGCCGCCGGGGGCGCCGAGCGCGACCGTTCCGGCCGTTGCGGCGACCGCGGCCCCGCGGCCGGGATCCCGGGAAACGCGACGCTGGCCCCCCGCCAGCGGACCGCCCTGACGGCGCACTGCTGCATGGCCAGCGCGCCGAACTGCCGGGCCGCCGGGCCGCCGGCCGCCACCACGCCCAGGTAGGCGGTCGTCACCCCGTCCTCGAGGTACACCGCGAGCGCGACTGCGCGGTCGGCCGTCCGCACCTCGAAGGGGAGCCGGTAGGCGGCCTGCGCGGCGGCCGGCCGCGCGCCGCGCGCCGCCAGCATGGCAGTCACCGTGTCCCGCGCCGACTTGTGATCGTCCCAGCACGCCCGGGCCGCCGCCTGCCTGGTGCCGGCCAGGTAGGCCCCGGCCACGCCGTAGCCGAATATCGCGGCGTCCTCGGCGGCCAGCACCGCCTGCAGCGCCGCGGTCAGCGCGCTGTCCTGGGTCACTGGGCGGTCGCCCCGGCAGAGTGCGGAGCGTGCAGCAGCGCGGCCGACGCCAGGACGGCCTCGTGGCTGGCCTCCGAGGCGCCGATGCTCGCCATCAGCTGCGCCAGCGACGGCGTGACCGTGACCGTGGCCAGCCGCCGCACCAGCGCGGCGGCCTCATCGCGCTCGGCGGCCCGCAGGTAGGCCAGGGCGGCCGCCGCGGTCGCCGGGAGCCCCGCCGGGGCCTGGCTGCCCCCCGATGGTGACGGGCTGGGGCGGTACGGGCTGCCGGGCGGTACGACCAGCCGCCCCTGCAACTGGGCCAGGTGCTCCTCGTGCTGGCGGAGCAGCGACGTGAGGGCCGGGCCGAGCCCGGGAAAGCCCGAGATCACCGACCGGTACCTGGAGATCATCGAACGCTCCGCCGCGATCACGCCGGCCAGCACATCGACGTCGGGGGCCTGGGTCGGCGGGGCGGACCAGGGCCGGATCCGGCCGCAGCCACCCGCGCCGGCGACTCCCGCCGCGCCGAGCGCGGTCAGCGCGAGCATCCGGCGCCTGCTCGGATCTGCCGGCACGCCGCCTCCCGCCGAAGTTCCTGGGTCGTCGTCACCGAGCGTACGCGGCTGTTGCCGCCCGTACGCACTCAGTGCCTGGCCGGCGGAACGTCACCACCCTCGCCGCGCCGCGGCTAGGCTAACAGGGCAGAACAACTGCACAGCTAGCAGGCGAGGAGGTCATGATGAGCGGTGGCTCCCGTCACGGTGAGGCACGCCCGGAGCGTCTCGCCGGCCTGCTAGAGCCGGTCGTCAGCGCGGCCGGGCTTGAACTGGAATCCGTGCGAATCGGTCGGGCCGGGCGGCGCAGCCTGCTGCGCGTGATCGTGGACGCCGAGCACGGCGTGAGCCTGGACGACATCGCGACGGTCAGCCGCGCGGTCGCCGCGGAGGTCGATGCCTGCGACGCGATGGGCCCCGGCGCCTACACCCTCGAGGTGTCCTCGCCCGGCGTGGACCGCCCGCTCACCGAGCCGCGGCACTGGCGGCGGGCGTCCGGCCGGCTGGTCCGCACCGCCGTATCCGGTTCCGCCGGGTCCGCCGCACCCCGAGATGGCACACAATCATCATCCCGAACGGTTCCACCCCACTGCGTCGCCCTTGAAGGCAGGGTCGTGTCGGCGGGCCCGTCCGGGGTCATCCTCGAGATCGACGGCGAACGGCGTGAGTTCGGCTACGACGAGCTCGGGCCCGGCCAGATTCAGGTGGAGTTCAATCGCGCGGCGGACCTCGACGGTGCCGATCTCGACGGCGACGCGCTCGACGGCGACGATCTCGGAGAGTCCAGTGGATATTGACCTGAGTGTCCTGCGCAGCCTGGAGAGCGAGAAGGACATCTCGATGGAGCTCGCCATCAAGGCGATCGAGGACGCCCTTCTGGTCGCGTACCACAAGACCGAGGGCGCGGCGACGACCGCCCGCGTCCAGGTCGACCGGGGGAGCGGTCACGTCACCGTCTGGGCCTCGACGGCCGGCGAGGACGGTGCGGTCATCGGCGAGTACGACGACACGCCGGACGGATTCGGCCGGATCGCGGCCACCACCGCCCGGCAGGTGATCCTGCAGCGGCTGCGGGACGCCGAAGACGAGCTGACCTTCGGCGAGTACGCCGGCCGCGAGGGCGACGTGGTAGCCGGGGTGATCCAGCAGGGCAAGGATCCGCGGGCGGTGCTGGTGGACCTGGGCAAGATCGAGGCGATCCTGCCCGCCGCCGAGCAGGTGCCCGGCGAGCGGTACGTGCACGGCGAGCGGCTGCGCTGCTTCGTGCTGCACGTCCGCAAGGGGCATCGCGGGCCCTCGGTCACGCTGTCCCGCACGCATCCGGGCCTGGTCAAGAAGCTGTTCGTGCTGGAGGTGCCCGAGATGGCCAGCGGCGCCGTGGAGATCGCCGCGATCGCCCGCGAGGCCGGCCACCGCACCAAGATCGCGGTCAAGTCGAACCAGCCGGGCGTGAACGCCAAGGGCGCCTGCATCGGGCCGATGGGCAGCCGGGTCCGCAACGTGATGACCGAACTGCACGGCGAGAAGATCGACATTGTCGACTTCGCCGAGGATCCGGCGCGCTTCGTCGGCAGCGCGCTGTCGCCGGCCAGGGTCTCCCGCGTGGACATCGTGGATCCGGACGCCAGGATCGCCCGGGTGATCGTCCCCGACTACCAGCTGTCGCTGGCGATCGGCAAGGAAGGCCAGAACGCCAGGCTGGCGGCGCGGCTGACCGGCTGGAAGATCGACATCGTGTCGGACATGGCGGTCCAGGATCCGGCCGGCCGGCCCGCGGCGCCCGCGCCCGCGGCCGTAGCGGACGGCGGTGCGCCCGGCCCGGCCGGTCCCGGCCCCGGCGGACCGCGCTCTGGTCCCGACGGGCCGGGGCAGGCCGCCGGCGCTGCCGGCGCTCAGGCGCGGTAGACTTACCGGTAGATGGCCGTGCGGTCTCTTCTAGGCATGCGCTCCGATGTGGTGCGCACGTGCGTAGGGTGCAGGGAGCGTGCGGACAAGTCCGACTTGCTTCGCCTAGTGGCGGCCGGGAATGAGGTTGTTCCTGACCCCCGAGCGCGGCTGGCTGGCCGGGGAGCGTACCTGCATCCCAGCCAGGGCTGCTTCGAGCTAGCGCAGCGTCGTCGGGCGTTCCCTCGGGTGCTGCGGGCACCGGGAGCGCTCGGCGTCGCCCTGCTGGCCGAGTACCTAGCTAGCCGCACCCAGGGGGACAGCCCCGGCCATGCGGGCGAAATGATGCGGACAGACGGCAACGTCTCAGCGAAAGCGGGTCTAGACGGCGATGAACGCGCGATGAGCTCAAACCAATGAGCGCAGTCAGCTAACGCCGGCCCAGGGCATCCACTGCTCCGGACCGGTCGAAACGAAACGGGTCCGGGTAGCTGGTCCGGGTGAACCGGGCCGAGTAGAGGGAGCGCAGTGGCGAAGGTCCGGGTTTACGAGCTCGCGAAAGAATTTGGCGTAGAGAGCAAGGCCGTCATGGCCAAGCTCACGGAAATGGGCGAGTTCGTGCGCTCAGCGTCCTCGACGATCGAGGCGCCGGTCGTACGCAGGCTCAAGGAATCGTTCGGTGCGCAGGCAAGCCGGCCCGCCCCCGGCGGCGCCCAGCCGGCCGCGCCCGCAGCCCCGGCCGGGCCGTCCCGCGACGGCCGGCCAGGCCCGGGCCAGGCAAGCGCGCCCGCGCCTGCCGTCCCGGCGGCGTCCCCGGCCCCCGCGGTGGCCGCGGCCGCTGGCAGCCCGGTCGCCCAGGCTCCGGCCCAGGACCAGACCGGCCTCGGCCAGCCCGGCGCGGGACCGGCGTCCCCGGCTCCGGGCCCCGGCCAGCCCGCGCCCAGGCCGGCCACCCCCGGCCGCGACGGCGCCGGCCAGCGTGGCCAGGCTCCGGCCGGCCCGGCGCAGCCCGGTCCCGCCCAGACGGGCACCGGTCCGGGCGGATCGGCCGGCGCCGGCACGTTGCCCCGGCCCGCGGGCCCGGCAGGCGGCGCAGCCCCCGGCGCGCCGGCCCGCAGCACCCCGGGCCAGGTGCCCGGCGGCACGAACCCGATCCCCGGCCGCGCCCCAGGCGCCCCGGGCGCTCGTCCCGGCCCGCGCGGCGGCCCCCGGCCGGGCCCGCGGCCCGGCAACAACCCGTTCAGCTCGAACGCGACCGGCATGGGCGCGACGCCGGCCCCGGCCCGTCCCGCGCAGCCCGGAGCGGCCAGCCCGGCCGGCCCCGGCCAGCCCGGCGGCAGGCCAGGCCCGGCCCCCGGCGGCCCGCGGCCCGGCGGATCCGGCGGCCCAGGCCGGCCCAGCCCGGCTGACATGCCGCGGCCAGGCGGCCCGCGGCCCAGCCCGATGAACATGCGCCCGCGGCCCAGCGGCCCGGGCGGTCCCGGTGGTCCCGGTGGTCCCGGCGGCGGCCGCGGCCCGGGCGGTCCCGGCGGCGGCCGCGGTGGTCCCGGCGGCGGCTCAGGCGCGCGGCCCGGCGGCCGCGGTCCCGGCGTCGGCACGTCGCCTGGCGGCGGTGGCCGCGGTCCCGGCGGCGGCGGCGGCCCGGGTGGCGGCGGCCCGCGCCCCGGCGGCGGTGGCGGCGGCGCGCGGCCCGGCGGCGCCGGGCGCGGCCGTAGCGGCACGCAGGGCGCGTTCGGCCGCCCCGGCGGCCGGCCTTCCCGCGGCCGCAAGTCCAAGAAGCAGCGGCGCCAGGAGTTCGACAACATGCAGGCGCCGGCCATCGGCGGCGTGCAGATCGCGCGCGGCAACGGGCAGGTGATCCGGCTGTCCCGCGGCGCGTCGCTGAGCGACTTCGCCGACAAGATCAACGCCAACCCGGCCTCGCTGGTGCAGGTGCTCTTCCACCTCGGCGAGCTGGTCACCGCGACCCAGTCGGTCAACGACGAGACGCTCCAGCTGCTCGGCGCCGAGCTGAACTATCACGTGCAGGTGGTGTCGCCGGAGGAAGAGGACAAGGAGCTGCTGGAGTCGTTCGACATCGACTTCGGCGAGGACTCGGGCGACGAGAGCGACCTGGTGGCCCGCCCGCCGGTCGTCACCGTGATGGGCCATGTCGACCACGGCAAGACCAAGCTGCTCGACGCGATCAGGAACACCAACATGGTCGCGCGCGAGGCCGGCGGCATCACCCAGCACATCGGCGCGTACCAGGTCGCCGCCGAGGTGGACGGCCAGGAACGCAAGATCACGTTCATCGACACGCCGGGCCACGAGGCGTTCACCGCCATGCGGGCCCGCGGCGCGGAGACCACCGACCTGGTCGTGCTCGTGGTTGCCGCCGACGACGGCGTGAAGCCGCAGACCACCGAGGCGCTGAACCACGCGCAGGCGGCCGGCGTGCCGATCGTCGTGGCGGTCAACAAGATCGACAAGGAGGGTGCCGACCCGCAGCGGGTGCGCGCCCAGCTCACCGAGTACGGCCTGGTGGCCGAGGAGTTCGGCGGCCAGACGCTGTTCGTGGACGTCTCCGCCCGTGAGGGCACCGGCATTGACCGGCTGCTCGAGGCGATCGTGCTGACCGCGGACGCCGAGCTGGACCTGCGGGCCAACCCCAGCCAGGACGGCCAGGGCGTGGCGATCGAGGCACACCTGGACCGCGGCCGCGGCCCGGTGGCCACCGTGCTCGTGCAGCGCGGCACGCTGCACGTCGGCGATTCGATCGTCTGCGGCGAGGCGTTCGGCCGGGTGCGGGCGCTGCTCGACGAGAACGGCGACCCCACCAAGGACGCGCCGCCCTCGCGGCCGGTGCAGGTGCTTGGCCTGACCGCCGTGCCGGGCGCCGGGGACAGCTTCATCGTCGTCTCCGACGACCGGATGGCCCGGCAGATCGCCGAGCGCCGCGAGGCGCGGGAGCGCAGCGCGCAGTTCGCCCGCCGCAGCCGCCGGGTCACGCTGGAGGACCTGGAGTCCGCGCTGAAGGACGGCGAGAAGGAGGAGCTGCTCCTGATCGTCAAGGGCGATGTCTCCGGATCGGTCGAGGCGCTCGAGGATGCCCTGGTGAAGATCGACGTCGGCGAGGAGGTCGCCCTGCGGGTGATCGGCCGCGGCGTCGGTGCCATCACCCAGGACGACGTGAACCTGGCCATCGCGTCGGACGCCGTGATCATCGGCTTCAACGTCAGGCCCGCGGGCCGGGCCGGCGAGCTGGCCCAGCGCGAGGGCGTGGACATCAGGTACTACTCGGTGATCTACCAGGCCATCGAGGAGGTCGACGCCGCGCTGCGGGGCATGCTCAAGCCCGAGTTCGAGGAAGTCCAGCTCGGCACGGCCGAGATCAGGGAAGTCTTCCGGGTGCCCAGGATCGGCAGCGTGGCGGGCTCGCTGGTCCGCTCCGGCACGATCAACCGGGGCAGCAAGGCGCGCCTGATCCGCGACGGCGTGGTCGTCTCGGACAACCTCACGGTGGATTCGCTGCGCCGGTTCAAGGACGACGTGACCGAGGTCCGCGACGGCTTCGAGTGCGGTATCGGCATCGGCTACAACGACATCAAGATCGAGGACGTGATCGAGACGTTCGAGATGCGGGAGAAGCCACGCGCCCGCTGAGCCTGAGTGCCGGCCGGTCGTGTACGTCGGCGCGCTGACCCTCGACGTGCTGCTGGGCGACGTCCGCTCGCTGAAGCAGAAGCGCTCGGCGGTCCGCCCGCTGATCGCCGACCTGCGAAGGGGCTTTCCCGGCGCAGCGGTGGCCGAGACCGGCCACCTGGAGGTTTACCGGCGGACGGAAATCGGAGTGGCGGTCGTGGCCGCGACGGCGGGGCACTGCACTGAGGTGCTGATGGCATGCGAGCGGCTCGTCGCCGCCCGCCCCGAGGTCGAGCTGCTGTCGGCGCGGCAGCGGTTGTTCGGTGAGGAGGACTGAGGGCGATGGACGCCGCCAGGGCACGCAAGCTGGCTGACCGTATTGCGCAGATCGTGGCCGAGATGCTGGAACGGCGGATCAAAGATCCGCGGCTCGGCTTCGTGACGGTGACCGAGGCCAGGCTGACCAACGACCTGCGGGAGGCGACGGTCTTCTACACCGTCTACGGCACCCCGCAGGAGCGGGCCGACACCGCGGCCGCGCTGGCCAGCGCCACCGGCCTGATCCGGTCGGAGGTGGGTCACCAGACCGGCCTGCGGCACACCCCGTCGCTGGCGTTCGTGCCGGACACCGTGCCGGAGAACGTCCAGCACATCGAGGAGCTGGTGATCCGCGCCCGGGAGGCCGACGCGGCGCTGGCGCTCAGCCGGGAGGGCGCCGAGCCGGCCGGCGACGCGGATCCGTACAAGCCGTCGCCGGACGCGGCGCAGGACGACGACGCTGACGAGTCAGAGCTGCCGGCCGACGCCAACCCGGCCGGCGGCGACCCGGGATACTCGCGCTCGTGAAGCCGCCGCCGCAGCCGGGTGGCCTGGTCATCGTGGACAAGCCGGCCGGCCTGACCTCGCACGACGTGGTGGCGCGGATCCGCAAGCTGGCCTGCACACGCCGGGTCGGCCACGCCGGCACGCTGGACCCGATGGCGACCGGCGTGCTGGTGGTCGGGGTGGAGAAGGCCACCAGGCTGCTCGGCCACCTCGCGCTGACCGAGAAGCAGTACGCGGCCACCATCCGGCTCGGCCAGGTCACCGACACCGACGACGCCGACGGGCGGATCGTCGCCGCGACCCCGGCCGGCCGGGTCAGCGACGACGACCTGGCGGCGGCGGTCGCCGCCCTGCGCGGCGAGAACCGGCAGGTCCCGCCGGCGGTGAGCGCGATCAAGGTCGGCGGCCAGCGAGCCTACAAGCTCACCCGCGAGGGGGCGCCCCCCGAGCTCGAGCCGCGCACCGTGACCGTGACCGAGTTCACCGTGCACGCCATCCGCCGGATGGGTGGCCTGCTCGACGCCGACGTGTCGGTAACGTGCTCCAGCGGCACCTACATCCGCGCGCTGGCCCGCGACATCGGCGCCGCGCTGGGCGTGGGCGGGCACCTCACCCGGCTGCGGCGCACCAGGGTCGGCCCGTACCGCGAGGACCAGGCGCGCACGCTCGACCAGCTGGCCGACGAGCTCACCGTGCTGCCGCTCGCGGCCGCGGCCGCGGCTGCCTTCGCGCGGCTCGACGTGACCGAAGCCCAGGCCACGCTGCTCTCACACGGCGGCCGGGTGCCCGCTTGCGGCGTGAGCGGTGGCCCGCTTGCGGCGTTCGGGCCTGATGGAACTTTCCTGGCCCTGCTGGCCGAAGAGGGCGGCGTAGCCCGTCCGCTCGCCGTCTTCTGGCCCTGACGCCTCGGGGGACGGGTCCAGGTGGCCCCGGTTCGGGCGGGGCTGATCGCATGGCAGGCTTGGGGGCGGGGCCCGCTCGGGCTGGCGACGACGAAGCTGGCGAGACGAAGGCGGAGGTGCACGGCATGCAACGCTGGCATGGGCTGGCCGACGTTCCAGACGGCTGGGATGCCTGCGTCGTCACGGCGGGCGTGTTCGACGGCGTGCACCGCGGTCACCAGCGCATCGTCAGCCGCGCCCTGGAGGCCGGGCAGCGGATGCGGCTGCCGGTCGTGGTGATCACCTTCGACCCGCACCCGGACGAGGTAGTGCGGCCGGGAACCCATCCGCCGTTCCTGTGCACCATGCGGCGGCGGACCGAGCTGCTGGCCGGCCTCGGCGTCGACGCGGTGTGCGTGCTGCCGTTCAGCCTGGAGTTCTCGCTGCTGGGCCCCGACGAGTTCGTCGCGATGGTGCTGGCCGACCGGCTGCACGCGGCCCGGGTGGTGGTCGGCGCGAACTTCAGGTTCGGCCACAAGGCGGCGGGCGACGTGGCGCTGCTCAGCCAGCTGGGCGAGAAGTACGACTTCAGCGCCGACGGCGTGCCGCTGCTGGTGGCCGGCGGCGTGACAATCTCCTCGACGTACATCAGGGGGCGGCTGGCCGAAGGTGACGTGACGGCGGCCGCCGGCGCGCTCGGCCGGCCGCACCGGGTGGAGGGCGTCGTCGTCCGCGGCGCCCAGCGCGGCCGGGCGCTGGGCTTCCCGACCGCGAACGTGGAGAGCCCGCCGCACACCGCGATCCCGGCCGACGGGGTGTACGTGGGCTGGCTGTCCAGCCTAGCCCTGGACGGGTCGGCGCGGGAGCGCTGGCCCGCCGCGATCTCGATCGGCACCAACCCGACGTTCGAGGCGGGGGAGCGGACGGTCGAGGCGTACGCCCTCGACCGCGACGACCTCGACCTGTACGGGGCGCACGTGGCTGTCGACTTCACCGCGCGGCTGCGGGCCACGCTCAAGTTCGACTCGGTCGACGCTCTCGTCGCCCAGATGCACCTCGATGTAGACCAGGCCCGGTCGCTCACGTCTGGCGACACGCCCGCGGAGCAATAGCCGCGGGCAAGGCCCGGCGTGCGTACTTTGCCGGAACGTTGCCGGTCAGATTGCATGGACTCGGGGCGGCGGCGCTGCCTATTCTGATCGAGGGGAATACCCACGCCGTGCGACGGGGAAATGCGGGAAAGACGGTGTGTCAGCCATGCACAGATACGATATCGGCCGCGAAGACTTAACATCGATCAGATCGCTGGTCGAAAGCATCTCTAATAAGTACTCGACCACGGAAGATCCCGGTTTCCTTTCCGTCGTGACGACCTACGCGCACGAGTTGCCGAGAGACCTGCGAGAGTTCCTGGTCGCGTTCCGGCTGGCCGAAACGGCGGCGGTCTGCGTGATCGGCGGCTACCCCGTGGACGGGCGCCAGATCGGTCCCACGCCATCACACTGGGCGCGCCCGGTGGAATATTCGCCGACGCTGGACATGGATATCTTCTTGTTTCTGTGCGGCTGCATTCTCGGCGAGCCGATCGCCTGGTCGACGCAGCAGGACGGCCATCTCATCCATGATGTCCTGCCGATCAGGAAGCACGCCGGAGAGCAGCTGGATTCCGGCAGCCGCCGGCCGTTGTCGTGGCGGACCGCGGAGGCGTTCCACCCACTCCGGCCCGACTACGTCGCCCTGGCCTGCCTGCGCAACCCCGGCGGCGTGGAGACGACCTACGCCAGCCTGGACGGGATCGCGCTGGCTAGCGACGTCACGGACATCCTGCGCCTGCCGATCTTCCCGATCAGGCCGGATCTCGCGCACCTTCCGTATCACCGGTGGCCGGCCGGGCCGCAGCAGAGATCCGCCGAGCTGACCGAGCGCTGCTACGAGTGGATGACGGAGATCGACGCGCGCCCGCCGCGGGTGGCTGTGCTGTCGGGGGCCGATGACCAGCCGTACCTGCGCATCGATCCCTCCTACACGGATCTCACCCGGGTTGGCGAAGCGGCGAGGAATGCCTTCCGCCAGCTTTCGGCCGGCATTGATGCCAGCATCAGGGGATATGCGCTGCAGGCCGGTGAGATACTTGTTCTCGATAACTACCGGGCGGTGCACGGCAGGCGGGCGTTTCGGGCTCGCTTCGACGGGACGGACCGGTGGCTGCGGCGGCTGAGCGTGACCCGCGACCTGCGAAAATCCCGGGCCAGGCGGGTCAGCGCGGACAGCCGGGTGATCTACTAGCGGTGATCTTCTAGCGTGGCCGACACGGGGTGGCTCGCGTGGTACCGTGAGTTGCTACCGGTGGGTGGTTAGCCGCGTTTGCTGCGCCCTCATGCAGCAGATGATGAGGTCCCCCGGGTTTTCCCCAGCACCTCTCTGCCTGAGCTGCGGCTATACCGGATCGGCAGCGCAGGAGACGATTCAGACGAAGGAGCCACGTGCCGCTTGACACGACCGTGAAGACGGAGATCATCGGCCAGCACGCAACCAGTGAGGGTGACACCGGTTCGCCGGAAGTCCAAGTCGCGCTGCTGACCCGACGGATTAGCGACCTGACCGAGCACCTCAAGGTGCACAAGCACGACCATCACAGCCGTCGCGGGCTGCTGTTGCTCGTCGGTCGGCGCAGGCGACTGCTCAAGTACCTGCAGAAGACCGACATCACCCGTTACCGTGCGCTTATTGAGCGCCTGGGCCTGCGCAGGTAGCTGCGCCCGTCCAGCCGGCCAGGCGCCACGCGCGCCCGATGACGGAGCCGGCCGCGGCATAGCGGTAGCTTGAGCTAAGCAGTCAGGCTCGGGGGCCAGCCGGTTTGCGGTGAGCATCCTCCGGATATGTCCGGCCGTGCCCGTCATGACAACTGAATACCACCAAGAAGGATGAATGTCCCGCGGCCAGGCCCGGCGCGTCGCAAGGCACCACGGGCCGGTCCTCGGTAGTGGTCCCCGGATCTGCGGTCAGCGGTCGTGCGCGCAAGCGCTGCCGCCAGCGGACACGCCGAGGGCTTCGATCGAAGACCGGCCGGCGCTACGGCCGCATGCAGCCGCATCGCGGTAGTGGCACGCCCCGGAGCGGGCAGCCAGGCGCGAGCGCCAGGGCGCGGGAACTCGGGTGCGGTAGCAACCGCACGAACCCGCAAGGAGGTCTCACCCGTGGAGGGTGTGCATAGCGCCGAGGCCGTCATAGACAACGGCCAGTTCGGCATTCACAAGATCAGATTTGAAACCGGGCGGCTCGCCCGCCAGGCCGCCGGGTCCGCCGTCGTCTTCCTCGATGACGAGACGATGGTGCTGTCGGCCACGACGGCATCCAAGAAGCCCAAGGACAACCTGGACTTCTTCCCGCTCACGGTGGACGTGGAAGAGCGGATGTACGCGGCGGGCCGGATTCCCGGCTCGTTTTTCCGTCGGGAGGGCCGTCCGTCCGAGGACGCGATCCTGACCTGCCGGCTGATCGACCGGCCGCTGCGGCCGTCGTTCGTCAAGGGCCTGCGCAACGAGATCCAGATCGTCGAGACGATCATGGCCCTGCATCCCGAGCACCTGTACGACGTGGTGGCCATCAACGCCGCCTCGCTGTCCACCCAGCTGGCCGGCCTGCCGTTCTCCGGGCCGATCGGCGGGGTCAGGGTGGCGCTGATCAAGGGCCAGTGGGTGGGCTTCCCCACCCACCCGCAGCTCGACGAGGCGACCTTCGACATGGTCGTGGCCGGCCGGGTGCTGGACGACGGTGACGTGGCGATCATGATGGTCGAGGCGGAGTCCACGCCGAAGACCCTGCGGCTGCTTGCCGACGCCGGCAGCGGCGCGGTCGCGCCGACCGAGGAGACGGTGGCCCAGGGCCTGGAGGCGGCCAAGCCGTTCATCAAGGTGCTCTGCGAGGCGCAGCTGGCGGTGGCCGCCGAGGCGGCCAAGGAGACGGCCGAGTACCCGATCTTCGTCGACTACCAGCAGGACGTCTACGACGCGCTGGCCGACGCCGTCTCCGACGAGCTGGCGCAGGCGCTCACGATCGCGGGCAAGCAGCAGCGCGAGGCCGAGACCGACCGGATCAAGGCGCTGGCCGTCGAGAAGCTGTCCAGCCAGTTCGAGGACAGGGAGAAGGAGATCAGCGCCGCCTACCGGTCGCTGACCAAGAAGCTGGTGCGGGAGCGGGTGATCCGCGACAAGATCCGGATGGACGGCCGCGGGCTCGCCGACATCCGGCAGCTGTCCGCCGAGGTGCACGTGCTGCCCAGGGTGCACGGCTCCGCCCTGTTCGAGCGCGGCGAGACTCAGATCATGGGCGTGACCACGCTGAACATGCTCCGGATGGAGCAGATGATCGACACGCTCAACCCCGAGCGCACCAAGCGCTACATGCATAACTACAACTTCCCGCCGTACTCGACCGGGGAGACCGGACGGGTCGGATCGCCCAAGCGCCGCGAGATCGGTCACGGGGCGCTCGCCGAGCGGGCGCTGGTGCCCGTGCTGCCCACCCGCGAGGAGTTCCCCTACGCGATCAGGCAGGTGTCCGAGGCGCTCGGCTCCAACGGGTCCACCTCGATGGGCTCGGTCTGCGCGTCCACCATGGCCCTGCTTGACGCGGGCGTGCCGCTCAAGGACATGGTGGCGGGCATCGCCATGGGCCTGATGAACGAGGGCGGCGAGTACGTCACGCTGACCGACATCCTCGGCGCCGAGGACGCGTTCGGCGACATGGACTTCAAGGTCGCCGGGACCAGGGACGTGATCACCGCCCTGCAGCTCGACACCAAGCTGGACGGCATCCCGGCGTCGGTGCTGGCGGGCGCGCTCACCCAGGCGCGGGCGGCGCGGCTGACCATCCTCGAGGTGATGAGCGAGGCCATCGAGGCGCCGGGCGAGATGAGCCCGAACGCGCCCCGGATCATCACGGTCAAGGTCCCGGTGGACAAGATCGGCGAGGTCATCGGGCCCAAGGGCAAGATGATCAACTCGATCCAGGAGGACACCGGCGCCGAGATCACGATCGAGGACGACGGCACGATCTACATCGGTGCCACCGACGGCCCGTCCGCCGAGGCGGCCAGGGCCGCGGTCAACGCGATCGCCAACCCGCACATCCCCGAGGTCGGCGAGCGCTTCCTCGGCACGGTGGTGAAGACGACCACGTTCGGCGCGTTCATCTCGCTGCTGCCCGGCAAGGACGGCCTGCTGCACATCACCCAGATCCGCAAGCTGCACGGCGGCGCGCGGATCGACAACGTGGACGATGTGATCAAGGTGGGGGAGAAGATCCAGGTCGAGATCCGCGAGGTCGACGACCGGGGCAAGCTCTCCCTGATCCCGGTGGAGGTAGCCGAGCGGGAGGCCGCCGAGGGCCACACCGAGGGCGCCGAGGCGGGCCCGCGCGGCGACCGGGACGGCAGCCGCGGCGACCGCGAAGGCGGCCGCGGTGACCGCGAAGGCGGCCGCGACGGGCATCACAGGACAAGGACCCGCCACCGGGGGCCACGCGAGTCGTGAGCACCCATCAGCGGGCCGGTCACGCCGGCCCTGAGGGTCACGGGCAGGCCGGGGCGGCAGCGCCCCGGCTTTCGCCCGGTGACAGCACGGTCGCCAGGACCGTGCTTCCCGGCGGACTCCGGATCATCACCGAGTCGCTGCCCGCGGTGCGGTCGGCGGCGATCGGTATCTGGGTGGGGGTCGGCTCGCGAGATGAGGACATCGCGCACGCCGGCGCCACCCACTACCTGGAGCACCTGCTGTTCAAGGGCACGAACCGGCGGACAGCGCTGGACATCTCGGCGGCCATGGACGCGGTGGGCGGTGAGCTGAACGCGTTCACCGGCAAGGAGTTCACCTGCTACTACGCGCGGGTGCTCGACGCCGACCTGCCGCTGGCGATCGACGTGCTGTGCGACATGGTGGCGGATTCGCTGATCACGCCGCGCGACGTGGACGCCGAGCGCGGCGTGGTGCTCGAAGAGATCGCGATGAACGAGGACGATCCCTCGGACACCGTGCACGAGGCCTTCGCCGCCGAGCTATTCGGCGACAGCCCGCTCGGCCGTCCCATCCTGGGCACGGTGAGCTCGATCAACACGATCAGCCGTGACCAGATCCTGGAGCACTACCAGGCCATGTACACCCCGCCGCACCTGGTGGTCGCGGCTGCGGGCAACCTCCGGCACGACATGGTGGTGGCCCTGGTCCGGCAGGCGTTCGCCGGCGTCACGGGCGGGGCGGCGGCGCACAGCGAGCCGGCCGCACCGCGGGTGGGCGGCACCTACCGGGTGCCCGCAGGCACCGGCGCCTCTGCCGACGGCCTGCGGCTGGTGTCGCGCGGCATCGAGCAGGCCAACCTGGTACTCGGCTGCACCGGCCTGTCCCGGACCGACCCGCGCCGGTTCTCGCTCGGCGTGCTGAACGCCGCGCTCGGCGGCGGCATGTCGTCCCGGCTGTTCCAGGAGGTGCGGGAGAAGCGCGGCCTGGCCTACTCGGTGTACAGCTTCAACTCCCAGCTCGCCGACACCGGCATCTGGGGGGTGTACGTCGGCTGCCTGCCGGCCAAGGCCGACGAAGTGCTCGCGATCTGCCGCGAGGAGATCGCCAAGGTGATCGACGGCGGCCTCAGCGACCTCGAGCTCGACCGGGGCAAGGGCCAGCTGCGCGGCTCGATCGTGCTCGGGCTGGAGGACCCGTCGTCCCGGATGAGCAGGCTGGGCAAGTCCGAGCTGGTGTACCAGCGGCTGGAGCCGGTCGATGAGATCCTCGCCTCGATCGAGGCCGTGACGCACGACGAGGTGCGCGCGGTGGCCGCCGACGTGCTGTCCCGGCCGAAGGTGCTGGCCGTCGTCGGCCCGTTCGATGACGCCGGCGTCTTCGCCTCCGCACTCGGCTGAGACCGGCCGGTCCGGGGCACGATGATCAAGGTAGGGGTACTCGGCGCCCAGGGGCGCATGGGGCAGGAGGTCGGCCGCGCGATCGGCGCGGCCGATGACCTGACGCTGGCCGCCGAGCTGGACGTCGGCGACGACCGGCAGCGGCTCGACGGCTGCGACGTCGTGGTGGACTTCACCCACCCGTCGGCCGTCATGGACAACCTGCGCTGGTGCATCGGCCGCGGCCTGGACTGCGTGGTCGGCACGTCCGGCTTCGACGAGGCGCGGCTGGCCGAGGTCGCGGCCTGGCTGGCCGGCGACCAGGACGGTGCCGGCGGCCTAGACGGTGCTGGCCGACACGACGGTGCTGCCGGGCAGGGTGCTGGCCGGCAGGAGGGTGCCGGGCGCCCCGGCAGCCGCGTGCTGATCGCCCCGAACTTCTCCGTCGGCGCGGTGCTGATGATGCACTTCGCCGGGCTGGCCGCCCGGTTCTTCGAGTCGGCCGAGGTCGTTGAGCTGCATCACACGGGCAAGGTCGACGCCCCCTCGGGCACCGCGCTGCGCACCGCCTCGCTGATCAGCCAGGCCCGGGCCTCGGTCGGCCTGGGCGCCCCCCCGGACGCGACCGTGACCCAGGTCGACGGCGCCCGCGGCGCGGTCGTCGGCGATGTGCACGTGCACGCGGTCCGGCTGGCGGGCCTGGTGGCCCATCAGGAGGTGCTGCTCGGCGGGCACGGCGAGACCCTGACCATCAGGCACGACTCGCTCGACCGTGCGTCGTTCATGCCCGGGGTGCTGCTCGCCGTCCGACAGATTTCCGCGCTCCCACCCGGCCTCACGGTCGGCATCGAGTCCCTGCTCGGCCTCGCCTGACCACCCGGATCTCCTCGTCACCGCGCGTTGTCATCCAGATACGGTGCCCGGGCGTCTTTCCGGCTGAAGTCCCGGCTTCCGCGTTTCTGCGGAGACGTCTCACGCAATTGCGCCGGGCGTCTCCGCGGAAGCGCTCCGCGCATGACCGCGTGCTGGCGAGGTGAGCGTCGGTTCACGGTGACGGCAGCGGGGCTGCGTGGGCCGCGTTAGGCTGGTCTCCTGGTCGGCCACGGTGTCACTCTGGGCGCGCCAGGATCGAGGTGTCCACATATTTGACAAACGACGTGACATAAAATCGTTTCGCATTGTGCCAGACATCCTGGAACTCCTTGACACCGAAGTCTGCCCTTATGACCTCGAGCCAGGCCAGCCAGACCTCTTCGGGAAGTAGCGCTCCGGTATAGCTGAGATAATTCGCCTCGTGCTCATCGAGCTTTACCAGAGCGTAGAGGGTTCGCTTGTTGCGCTGGTGGGACCGCGCCAGGGTATAGCCCCGGGTTCCCAAATGCCAGGAAAGCAGCCGCGGATCATCCTTGAAGAAGAGGATCCGGTGGTCGGAGTGCGTGCGAAGCTGCTGCTGGTAGGCATTCTGCTCCAGTGACCGCAGCATGGAACGCGTCTGTGATCCCATCTCGCGAATCTGGCGGGTATTCAGCAGAAGAGCTAGGGCAACGCCGAGGAGGGATATGGTCTGGAACCAGTCTTGAATGGTCATTGGCGCGATCTCTGCCTCGTGTTAATATCCAGTCAGGCGATGTAGCTACCCAGGCTTACAGTAACGCGGCTCGCGGAGCCGGACACGCAAACTGTAAGAAGTCCCCCGCTCAATGGCTGGTTTATTCGCTGGCGGCGTGCCTCGTTCGGACTGTCATCCGGTATGAGGTACAAGGAAGAACTGCGGGGGAGGGGCATCCGTGGCCGCACCCGATGATGCAGCAGACGTGCTGGCCGCCTTCCGCCTCGGCTGGTACCTGGCCGAGGTGCGCGGCCGGAACCGGCCAGGGAGCCCGCCCGGCGCCATGGCCCCGATGCTCTCTCACACCGATCACACCCTGCCGCTGCGGATCGAGCGTAGCCGCACGGAGCTGCGGATTGAGGCGCAGGAGGTGGTCTGCCAGCTGGCGAAGGACCTGAAGGTCGACGCGGCCGATGATGGCTCTAGCCTCGGCGCGGCCCTCGATGACCAGGCCAGGGCGCTGGCTTATGCCCGCGTGCCGGCCGTGGCCGAGGTCTTGCAGAATACGCTGAGCCTGCTCGAGCGCGGGGCGTCAGGCCAGGGCGGCGGCTACCAGCAGGCTAGCCAGGCGCTGGAGATGGCGGTCAGAAGACAGCGGGGCGTGGTGACGAAAACGCAGCGGGAGGTGACCTGCGACAAGCAGGCCGTGACAACCGCCAGAGCCCGGGTAACCGCCGCGCCGTCGTGGGACTCCACGGCGCGAACTAAGGCCGAGGACGATCTGGCCGCCGCCGGGCGGCGGTTGCGGCGCGCCCAGGCGGCCCTGGACGGCGAGCAGGCGGGCATCAAGCTCCTGAACGAGACGCTCATGCAGCTGGTGCCGGCGACCGCCGTGACTCCCGCGGCCGGAATCCAGTCGGGCCAGAATGCCCTGGCGGGCGCCGTTCGGAAGCCTTGGGGACAACTAGCCGGCCTGATCTGGAAGTTCGACGCCCACGTCCAGGACCGGCTCACCGCCACGTCAGAGAAGCAGGCCTGTGGGTACCAGCTCGGGCGGGGTCTGGCCGAGACCTACTGGGCGCTCGATCCGGGCCAGGCCGACGGCTGGACTTTCCTGCTAGGCGAGGACCGCTGCGCCGAGCTGGCCCGGCTGACCGGCCGGCTGGCCGACTACATGGACGACTACAGCGCGCCGGCCATCGCGGGTTCCCTCGAAGTCTGGCGCGAGGTCGCAGCCACGGCGGACTGGCGGGTCAGGGATAACGACGCGGGTGAGGCGGCCCGCCAGGCCCTGTACCGCCAGATCCGGCGGTGGTACGAGCTGATCGTCCTCGGCCAGGATCCCACCACCTTGATCAAGCCGTACGGCCTGATGCGGAACTACCGGACGGTCTTCCGGGCGGTCCGGCTCTTCTGGCCCCAGTTCGCGACGGCCTTCCTCGGCCTGCTGGTTGTCCTGATCGTGCTGCCGAAGATCGGCCATGCCCACGCCTGGGCACAGTCACTGTCGGCGATTCTGGCCGCGCTGGGCTTTTCGCTGGCCGGCCTGACGGGGTTCCTGAAGAATTCGGCCCAGGCCATGACGAAACGGCTGCGCCAGGATACCTACACCGAACTCGTGGCCATCGCCGTGCAGACGGCGCCGCCCCTGGTGAAGCAGGCGCCAAGAATCCTGATACTGATCGGCCGGCGCCGGTCGGAGGCCATCCTGAGGCGGATGGGGGAGCGCAGGCTGAAGGCCAAGGCGCGGCGGGCGATCGCCCGCCGCGAGCTGACCGCGGCCACGCCGAACTGACAACCGTTCCCGGCGGGTCGGCCGCGCCGGGCGCTACGATCCGGGGTTCACGACGAGGGCGCTGCCGCCGCCCAGGCGGACCGGCTCGGCGACGGCTTCGAACCGGCCGTGGCCGAGCGCCTGGAGCGCAGTCGCGTCGCCCGGATAGTGGTCCAGCGGGAGTATCGGGCCGGTGGCCAGCGTGAACTGCTCGCCAAACTCGCGCTGCAGCTGCCGCCGCAGAGCGCTGTGGTAGAAGGCAGGCTCGGCGAGCGAGGTGGGCGAGTTTCGCTGGCTCACCCGCGGGGCCGCCAGCGCCGCGGGCAGCGACATGCCGAAGTCCACGTGGTTCAGGATGATCTGCAGGATCGTCGTGATGATGGTCGAGCCCCCGGCCGCGCCGACGGTGAAGACCGGCTGCCGGCCGCGGAGCACCATCGCCGGGCCCATGCTGGACCGCGGCTGCTTGCCGCCGGCCGGCAGGTTGGGGTCATAGGCGCCGGGCGCGGGCGGCGCGAAGTCGAAGTCGGTCATCTCGTTGTTGAGCAGAAAGCCGTACCCCGGGACGGTCTGGCCGCTGCCGCCGAAGAAGTTGATGGTGTTCGTGTAGGCGACGATGTCCCCCCACTTGTCGGCCGTCACGATGTTGTTGGTGTGACGACCCTCGTGAGAGGCGGTCACGGCGGGCGCTGACGACCCGCTGCGCGCGTTAGGGACGAGGCACTTCTCGTACGGAGGGAAAGGATCACCGGGCGCCACCGGGGAGACCAGGGCCTGAGTGTGCACGAGGCAGCGCCTGGTGGTGGCGAACGCGGGGCTCAGCAGTCCGTGCAGCGGCACTCCGACGTAGCGCGGGTCGCCGACGTAGGCGTTGCGGTCGGCGTAGGCCAGGCGCGAGGCCTCCAGGTAGTGGAACAGCGCCGTCGCCCTCGGCTCGGCCGGCAGGTTCCATCCGCTCAGGATGTTCAGCGCTTCGCCGACCGTGGACCCGCTGCTGGACGGCGGGGCCATGCTGTAGACGTCCAGTCCCCGGTAGGTCACGTGCGTGGGCGCCTGAACCCGGGCCGTGTAGGCCCGCAGATCGCTCATCGTCATGATCCCGGGCAGCTGCACGATGTGGCTGCCGGGGGTGGTGACCGGGTGATCGTCGGCGCGGACGATGGCCTGGCCGAGCGGCCCGTTATAGAGGTAGCCGGGGCCGTGGCTGGCCAGCAGCCCGTAGGTCCTGGCCAGGTCCGGGTTGCGCAGCAGGTGGCCGACCGGCAGCGGGTTCCCGGCCGCGGTGAGGAACAAGTCGCGGCTGGCCGGGTAGGCCCGCAGCTCGGGCAGGTCAGACTGCTCGAGCTGCCGGAAGTCCGGGTTGACCCGGAAGCCGTGGTCGGCGACCGCGATTGCGGGCTGGAGATCCGCGGCCAGGCTGTGCCGCCCGTAGCGGCCGACCGCCTTCGCCCAGGTGGCCACCATGGAGGGGACGCCGGTAGCGAGCGGCTGGTCCGAGGCGTAGAAGTAGCCGAGCGGCTTGCCGGTCTTGGGATTGGTGAACATCGACGGCGTGCAGGCCCGCGGGCACGTCTCGCGGCCATCGATGGTGATCACCTGGTGCGTGCGGGCCAGGTAGATCACCATGAAGCCGCCGCCTCCCGGACCGGCCACGAACGGGATCGTCACCCCCAGCGCGCTCGCCGTGGCGACGGCGGCGTCGATCGCGTTGCCGCCCCGTTTGAGCGCGGCGATGCCCGCCTGGCTGGCGTTCAGATCCATGGACGCGACGGCGCCGCCGGTGCCCACGGCGACCGGCTGCTTGGCAGCGGGCGCGGCCTGGCCCGCGGCCGCGGCGGCGGACAACGACGGCGCGGCCACCAGGGTCGCGGCGAGCATCGACAGAGCAAGCACTGACAGGGCAGGAACCACGATGAAGCGACGCATGAGCACCTCGCAGCGAGTCGGCGGGGGTTTAACCCGGTGCCCGGACTTCTGCTGTACTGCTCGGTACCGAGAGCGTTAAACTCGCCGCCGGCCGAAGGAGGGCTCCGTGGACATCACCCAGCTGATTCTTGATGATCATCACGAGCAGCGCCGGCGATTCGCGATACTCGAGCAAGTCGACCCGGCCGACGCCGGGACGCTGTCCGCCGTGTGGACCAGGCTGGCGACGTTCCTGGAGGTGCACGCCGCGGCGGAGGAGGAGATCTTCTACCCTGAGCTGCTGCGGACGGGCCAGCTCGCAGGACGTGTGGGCACCTCCGAGGAGGAGACCAGGGACGCCATCGGCGACCACAACGAGATCAGGGACACGATCGCCGCGGTCGCCGGCCATGAGGTCGGCAGCGACGGGTGGTACGCCGCGGTGGCCGCGGTCAACCTGGCCAACAGCGACCACATGGGCGAAGAGGAACGCGAAGGTCTCACCGACTTCCGGCGGTACGCCGGGCTTGCGCTCCGGCACCAGCTCGCGGTGGCCTTCGTCGCATTCGAGGCGCGGCATTTCGCCGGCCTCCGGCCGGTGGACAAGGACCCGGAGGCCTACGTCCGGGAGGCCGAACGCGGCAGGACGCCCGGGTCGCTCGGCATCGGCAGCCTCAAGGGGTTGCCGGCCTGAGCCGCTCGCCCCGCTCCGCCGTAGGGCCCGCAGGACCCGTAGGGTGGAGGCATGGAGATGCGCGTGCTTGGCACCACCGGCGTCAGGGTGAGCCCGCTATGCCTGGGCGCGATGATGTTCGGGTCCTGGGGCAATCCCGATCACGATGAGTCGATCAAGATCATCGACCGGGCGCTGGACGCCGGGATCAACTTCATCGACACCGCGGACGTGTACTCGTCCGGCGAGTCGGAGGAGATCGTCGGCAAGGCGCTGGCCGGCGGCAAGCGGGACCGGGTCGTGCTGGCCACCAAGGCGCACGCCCGGATGGGCGAGGACGTCAACGAGCAGGGCAACTCGCGGCGCTGGCTCATCCGCGAATGCGAGAACAGCCTGCGCCGCCTGGGCACCGACCGCATTGACCTGTACCAGATTCACCGGCCGGATCCGGCGGCGGACATCGACGAGACGCTGGCCGCGCTGACCGACCTGATCAGGGCGGGGAAGATCTGCTACGCAGGCAGCTCGACGTTCCCGCCTTCGGAGATCGTCGAGGCCCAGTGGACCGCGCAGCGGCGCGGGCGGGAGCGGTTCGTCTGCGAGCAGCCGCCGTACTCGATCCTCGTGCGCGGGGTCGAAGACGAGGTCCTGCCGGTCTGCCAGCGCTACCGCATGGGCGTCATCCCGTGGAGCCCGCTGGCCGGAGGCTGGCTGTCCGGCCGGTACCGCAAGGGCAGCGACCTTCCGGCGAGCACCCGGGCGGAGCGGCTGCCGCACCGGTTCGACCTGAGCCTGCCCGGCAACCAGGCGAAGCTGGACGCCGCCGAGAAGCTGGCCGTGCTGGCCGAAGAGGCCGGCCTGACCCTCATCCAGCTCGCGCTGGCCTTCGTGACCGGCCACCCGGCCGTCACCGCGGCCATCATCGGGCCGCGGACCATGGCGCACCTGGAGGACCAGCTCGCCGCCGCCGACGTCGTGCTGACCCCCGACGTGCTCGACAAGATCGACGAGATCGTCCCGCCCGGCATCAACCTCAACCCGCCCGACCGCGGATTCCAGCCGCCGTCCCTCGCCAACCCGGCCCTCCGGCGCCGCTGACCGGCCGGGCTCACAGGTCCGCGAAGGCGGGGATCACCTCGGCGCCGATGATCTCTAGCGGGGTCACCTGGTGCGCGTCGGCGACGGCTCCGATGGCCGTCTGAAACCCAGATGGCCGCCCGCCGCCGGCCGTGGCAAGCTCGTGTCATGACCGAACAGATCGAGGACCCGGCCTGCGCGGTCGCGCACGACCACCGGTCCGCTCCACCCGAGGCCAGGACGCTCGTCGTGGTGTTCGCCTCGCCCGTCGCCGAATACCTGCTCCGTTACGGCAACGACGTCGGATTCAGCCCGGTGCTGCTCGAACCCGACCCGGCGCGCGCGGCCGCCGCCGGATCGTCCGGCCTGCCGGTGGCCGCCAGCTTCGCCGATTGCCCGCCCGGCGCCGACGTCGTCGTCACCGATCACCACCGGCCCGAGCTCGGCGTGATGCTCCGCGACGCGCTGGCCGCGCGGGCCGGCTGGATCGGCCTGATGGGCAGCCCGCGGCATCCCGGCCCGCACATACCGCTGCTCACCGAGCTCGGCGTGGCCGCCGCCGAGATCGCCCGCGTGCACCGGCCGATCGGCCTGAACATCGGGTCACGCGCTCCCGCCGAGATCGCGATAGCGACGGTCGCCGGGCTGATCGCCGAGCGCAACGGCTGCCCCGGAGGCTTTTCATTTTCCTCCTGAACGGTTCCAGGGCTGGCTATGCGGAATCGGGAACCAGGTAGATCGGGGAGCCTGTTTTCCGGGCGCGGAGGGCGGCTTTCACGCGGGACTGGAGGAGCGGGGGGAGGTAGTCGGGGAACTCGTCCGGGGCCGCGAAGCGGTAGTCATCCAGCTCTTCTTCCTGGAGCTTGATCGTGGCGCCGGCCGGGAGCTGGCCGCCGTCGAAAACGAAGAAGACAAAGGGGCGGGGGCGCTCGTGGTCGGGCGGGGTCCAGTGCAGGACGAGCAGCGGGCCACGGGTGAGCGCCAGGCCGAGCTCTTCCTCGATCTCGCGGGCGCAGCCGACGTGCGGCGGCTCGCCGTGCTCGAGGATGCCGCCGGGCAGGGACCAGTGGTCCCGGTAGTTGGGCTTGACCAGCAGCGCCCGCCCGTCCCCGTCGGTGATCAGCGCGGATGCCGCGGCGTTCAGGGTGGGCAGCCCGGCGTACCAGGTCTGCGAGTCGGTGAACGTGCGCGACGGCATCAGCGCCTCCGTGGCTCGCGGGATTGTCCAACGTAGCAGTAGCCCGTTGCGCGCGACGCTGGCCTGGCTGGGCGGCTCAGCGGAGCGGCCGGCCGTTGGCGGTCAGCAGCCGATGCCAGGCTTGGCCGGCGCCGGGGGCCTCGGGGAACTGCTGCGCCAGCACCCGCTGGCACAGATCCGCGGGCGGCGCGAAGGCGACGCCGAGGCCGCTGAGGGCGTCGTCGGTGTGCACCAGGAGTTCGACGCAGGCGCGGCCGACGTAGTCAGCCGCGCTGGAAGGGCCGCTGACGTGGTAGGCCCGCACGTCGGGCGGAGTAGCCGCGGCGACGGCCGCGAGTCCGGCCGCCACCGGCACGACGGAGTCGATGATCTCCTCGTTGGTCGCGTCCGGCCAGCGGGTCACGGACAGGCCGATGAAATGCTCGCACCGGCTGGCCAGGTACAGGGTGTACTTCGCGGTGGCGCCGATCATGTGCGTGATCGTCTGCCCGACGTCCCAGTCGAGCGGGCCGGCCCGGACCGACCAGTCGCGGCCGACCGCCGGCCGCAGTGCTCCCTCGGCCGTCGCCGCCGCGGTGACCACGTCAGCCGGCCTCAGCGTTTCCGGCATCTGGTCAGCCTAACCTTGTCAGTCACCGGGCGCGGGCACCCCTTGCGCAGAGGCGGGCAGCTTGCGCATAGGCGGGGAGCTTGCGCATAGGCGGCGGGCTTGCGCATAGGCGGCGGGTTGCGCATAGGAAGATAGCAATATAGCTTTTGTTCTATGCGTCGATACGTGATCGTGGACGTATTCACCGACACTCCGCTCCAGGGGAACCCGCTGGCCGTCTTCCTCGACGGGGACGGGCTCCCGGCCGGCCGGATGCAGCAGGTAGCCAAGGAGATGAACCTGTCCGAGACCGTGTTCGTCCTGCCGCCCGAGCGGGGCGGCGACGCGCGCATCCGGATCTTCACTCCCACCCAGGAGCTGCCGTTCGCCGGGCACCCGACCCTCGGGTCGGCCTTCACGCTCTGCGGCCAGCGCGGCCTGGACTCGATCGCGCTGGAGACCCAGGCCGGGGTCATCACCGTGGATTTCGACGGGCAAGCCGGGTCCGGCGGTGCCGGTCAGCCCGCTCAGCCTCGCCCGCCCGGTCGGCCTCGCCTGCCCGGCCAGATGCAGCAGCCGGTGCCCAGCTGGGAGCCTTACGACCGGGCCGCCGACCTGCTCGCCGCCATCGGGGCGGAATCCTCGCGGCTGCCGGTCGATGCGTACCGCAACGGGCCGCGGTATGCCTACCTGGCGTTCGACGGCGAAGAGGCGGTAAGCCGCCTGCAGCCGGACATCGCCGCCGTGCACCGGCTGCCCGGCATCGGCGGCGTCGCCTGCTTCGGCGGCGCGGCGGACCGCTGGAAGATGCGCTGCTTCCTGCCCGCGCTCGGCATCGCCGAGGACCCGGCCACCGGGTCCGCGGCCGGTCCGCTGGCCGTCCATCTCGCCCGGCACGGCTGGATCGGCTTCGGCCAGCAGATCGAGATCCGCCAGGGCGAGGAGATCGGCCGCCCGTCCGTCCTCTACGCTCGCACGCAGGGTGACGCGGGGAAGGTGACCGGGGTACAAGTCGGCGGATCGGCCGTCATCATCGCCCGCGGGGAGTTCCTTGCTTGACAGCGCGGTGCTGGCCGTGCTGGCCAGCCAGAAGCGGCTGCAGGTGCTGCAGTGGCTCAAGGATCCGCGGGCGCACTTCCCGCCGCAGCGGGACGGCGACCTGATCGAGGACGGCGTGTGCGTGGTGTTCATCGCGCGCAAGCTCGGCGTGGCTCAGCCGACCGCGACCACGCACCTGCAGGCGCTGGCGCGGGCTGGCCTGGTCACGTCCAAGCGCATCGGCCAGTGGACGTTCTACAAGCGCGACGAGGCCGCGCTCGCGGACCTCAAGCACAAGATCGCAGAGGAGCTGTGATGGACAAGACCCTGATCACTTCGGAGGCCGCCCCGCCCGGCGGCCCGTACTCGCCCGGCATCGCCGTGGGCGACTGGGTATTCCTGGCCGGCCAGATAGGCGTCGGCGACACGATCGAAGATCAGGTCGGCTACGCGCTGAAGCGGGTCACCACGCTGCTCGGCGAGGCCGGCTGCACACTCGACGACGTCGTTTCCTGCCTGGTCCACCTCTCGGATCTGTCCCTGTACCAGCGCTACAACACCGTGTACGAGCAGCACTTCCGCGAGCCCAGGCCGGTCCGGACCACCGTCGGGGCGACCCTGCTCGGCACCGCCGCCCTCGTCGAGTTCACCGTCACCGCCCGCCGCCCGTCAGCCGACTGACCGTTACCCGCAACCGGACAGCCAGCGCCCGCTGCAAGTCACGTTGCTCCGCCCGGGCAATGCCCGGCAGAGCGGGCGCAACGGTGGCGCCGCCCGGAAGGTCGAAGGCGGCCGCGGTGGCCGCCCTGCCGCACCCGCTGAACTCCCGGCGGCCTTGCCCGCGACCGTGTAGATCTGGCTGGCTGGCGCCGGCGGCGCGATGTCCGGCGGGGGCGGGGCTGGCCGTTACTGGGCGGCGTCCAGGGGCTGGCTGGCGGCGGGGTGCTCCGGTCTGGCGGGGATCTCCGGGTGGGAGCTGCCCTCCAGCAGGATCCGGGCGACGAGCTCCGGGTTGTCGGTCATGGGCACGTGGCCGCAGCCGGGCAGCCGGACGAACCGGGCCTGCGGCAGGAACCGCCTGGCGACCAGCGCCTGGCGTCGGCGGGTCAGGCGGTCCCGGTCGCCCCAGGCGATGGTGACCGGCACATCGCCGGAGATCAGCCCGGTGAACGTGGTGGCTTCCGCCAGGATCGCATTGATCGCCGGCTTGGCCGCCGCGAACGCTCGCGCGTCGCCCAGCGCCTGCTCCGCACTCATCCGGGAAGGATGGCTCACGATCGTGCTGCACAGGATGGCGCGGCCCGCGGTCCTATTGGCCAGCCGCGGCGTCACCAACTCGATCCGCGGCCCGAGGGCCAGCATCGTCTTGAAGATGCCCGTGATGTAGGCCAACTCGCGGTCGCTGCGCCAGAATCCCGCCGGGGACAGCGCCGTGACGCTGGCCGCCCGGCCGAGTATGGCGGCTTCCAGCGCGATCCTGCCGCCGAGCGAGTTGCCGGCCATGTGCGGACGATCGAACCCGAGCTCGTCGAGCAGCCCGTTCGTCTCCTCGGCCAGCCCATCGATCGCCGTCCGATGACTGATGTCGAACGCCGGGGACTCGCCGTGCCCGGGCAGGTCCACGGCAACGACGTCGCGGTACGGCGTCAGCCGGTCAAACACCGCGTCCCAGGCTTGGCGACGATGCCCGATCCCGTGAAACAGCACGAGCGGCGGCCCCTCACCGGCGCGCTTGTACGCAAGCCCCACTACGGTCTCCCTACTAGCGAGTAACCGAGACGATACACCGCCCCGCCAAATGTTTCACCCCCAGCGCTCACCCCGCGCTCTCGCGCGTTCCCGCTCGTGCTGCCCGGCCGCGTTCCCGCTCGTGCTGCCCGGTCATGTTTCCGCTCGTGCTGCCCGGCCGTACTACCGCGCTCCCGCCGCCCGCCTGCACCTCCGCGTTCCGCGCTCGTGCCGTCCGCCCCACCTCCGCGTTCCCGCCGCCCCGCCTCCGCGTTCCCGCCGTCCCGTCGCGTTCCCGCCGTCCCGTCGCGTTCCCGCTGCCTCTGCCGCCTTCCCCCGAAGTTGATCAACATCGCTGTGAGTTTGCTGTTGCTCTATGAACAGCGGATTCACAGCGATGTTGATCGTTGGTGAGGCCGTTGGGGGCGGGACGGGCAATTTGCGGTGTTTGTCCGGCCCGCCG
>DASXZD010000018.1:0-94376 GCA_036502085.1 Streptosporangiaceae bacterium | reverse complement strand
TCCGCCAGCTCGAAGCACTCGGCTTCACCGTTACCATCGCCCAGGCCGCCTGACCCACGACCCCACATCGCCGGAGGGCCACAAGCCGGCTCCGCCGGCGCTGCCGCGCGTCCGGCTGAGGTCCTGTTTTCCGGTCAGCTGAACCCGGCGCTAGCTGAAACCGGCGCTGGCTGAAACCGGCGCTGGCTGAAACCGGCTGCCGTCGGAATCTGGACAAGCTAGGCGATTGACACTTCAGGCCCTCCCGTTTCATCGTAAAAGCCGGGTTCGTGAAAGCACTGGCGGATCCTCCGCACCGGCCGGCGTCTGCGGATTCCGCCGTGAGGACGCATCGGGCTACGCGCCCGCGACTTGGAGGTGGGTCCATGAGGTCAAGGCCGCGTGCGCTAGCCCTGATCGCTGTCACAGCAAGCGCGGCCCTCGGCCTCGGCTTCGCGGCTCCGGCCGGAGCATCAGCCGTTCATTTTTCCCGAACGGGCAAAGCCGGGCCCACCGCGGCGCGCGAAGCTCCCAGGCTGACGGTCGTTTACCGTAACCTCCGGCTGGTCAACGGCGACTCCGCGACCGTCTACTCCAACGGGCTGGCGCAGGTGTGGAACGCTGCCCGGTCGCAGGTCGACTACCGGAACGTCCCGCCCACCGGGGCCGGGCCCGCCGGGACGGCGGCGGCCCTGCCGGACAGGGCCGAGCTGTCGTTCGAGCTGGCCAAGGCGTCGGCCCAGCCGTTCGTGGCCGGGCAGCTGGAGGTCGTGCTCGCCCCGACGGTCAGCGCGACCGAGCCGGTGCGCCGGGTGCCCGCGGCCGTGTTGCAGGGACTCCGGCGGGACCGCGCTGGGTCCGGGATGGAACCGTTCGGAAAAATTCCTGATTACACGACGAATGCGAGTCTGAACCGGGTCCTGGCTGGCCTGGGCACCGAAAGTATGTCCGCCGTCTTCCCCGGAGCGGTCGCGGCGGCGCTGCGGCCGGAGCCGGGCGGGCTCGATCTGGCCCGGGCCTACGTGCTGCGGGTGACCGCGGCCACGATGCCGGGCGCGCTGGCGGCGCTGAGCGCGTCCGGCGCGGTCGCCTACGCCGCGCCGGACTGGACGGTGGCCACGACGGCGACCAGCCCGATCCCGGTGCCGGCCGCGACCCGCCGGGCGGCGGACGCGGCCGCGCGGCGGCTGGCAGAACGGGCGGCTAGCCGAGCCAGCCGGGCCAGCGACAGCTCGCTGCCGCCGCTGCCGGCGAACTTCGCGCTGCAGTCCAGCGCGCAGTCGCTGCTCAACAAGCCCGGCGTCGACTGGACGCCGGCCTATGAGTCGCTGGAGTCGAAGTACCAGCAACTGCCCGGCGCCGGCGAGACGATCACCGACGTGTCGCTCGGCGACCTCGACTCGGCCGGGATCCCGCGCCGGGACAGCTGCTCGGGGTTCGTGTCCGCGTTCGGGCCGACCACGATCATCAAGGGCGGCCAGCGCTACCTGGACTGGCCGTCGATGCCGCTCATCCCCACCTGGGTGGCGTCCTCGCAGGCCGTGCTCGACCCGACCGGCGAGACGTGCGGGGTCGACCCGTTCGACGCGGAGATCGGCCTCGACTTCGCGATGATGGCGCCGCTTCCCGACGGCCAGCAACGGTCCGGCGAAACCGGCTCCGGGCTCACCGACCTGCTCGGGATCGCGCCGGGAGCGCACTTCCGGCTGGTCGTCCCCGCCGACACGACGGGCACGATCACCAGCCTCGACGAGGCTTTCCTGGCCGCCGCGCAGCAGCGGCCGCGACCGAACGTGATCACCGCGAGCCTGGCCTTCGGGCTGGACTCCGAGGGGTTCCCGTCCCGCTACCTGGAGGACGATCCGCTCACCGAAGCGCTGATCGCCTCGCTCATGCATCAGGACCACATCATCGTGTCGGTCTCGTCCAACGACGGGCTGCGGACGCCGACCAATGCGGCGGTGAGCCCGTCCGGCGGCTCGGCGGCCACCAACACCGAAGCGCCCGGCGGCACGCCCAGCAACCTGAACAGCGTGCAGCTGTCCACCGTGCCGTCGCGGGACTTCGACTCCGGGTCGATCGACGTCGGCGGCACGACGCTCGACGACATCTCGGCCGCGCCGCCGCAGGACCCGGCGAACGCCGCGCTAGCGGCGCAGCACGCCTTCCCCGAGACTCGCTGGGACGGCTACAGCAGCTTCTCCTCCGGCTTCGGATCCCGGGTCAGCATCTCGGCGCCCGGCGATAACCTGCTGGGGTTCGAGCACACGTTCGGCGGGGCGCCGGACAATGTCACGGTGGACAACATCGGCGGGACGTCGGGCTCGGTCCAGGAGGTCGGGGCGGCGGCCGCCGTGGTCCAGCAGGCGGCCCGGCTGGCCGGGAACACATCGGTCGCGACCGACCCGCTGGCGCTGCGCGCCGAGCTGGAGCAGAGCGCGACTCCGGTGCCGAACGTGCCGCAGGCCGACAGGACGCTGACCGTCGGGCCGCAGCTCGACCTCGGCGCGGCGGTCGCCGGGGTGCTCGGCGGCAGCGGCCTCGCGCCCGGGGTGGCGCGGGTGGCCGTCGAGCAGCGGCAGCCGGATCCCGGCCTGCTCGACGACGTGTTCAGCACGGCCACCGACCCGGGCGCGATCTCGCTGGCGGGGCTGGACGGCGACGCCTGGCTGACGATCTCGCCGGACTGGGCCGGGCTGCCTGCCGACGCGACGTACCAGCTGTCCGCGGTGCCCGAGACCGGCGGCCAGCAGGTGCTCGCGACCGGGCCGTGGGCGCGGCTGCAGCCCGACGCGATCCTGGCCGCGGCCGGCCTGCCGCCGCCGTCGGCCGGCCAGTCCGAGGCGGTCTCGCTGTCCTACACGGCGAGCGCGGCGAGCGCGGCGAGCGCGGGCGGCCAGGTGCTGGCCACGGCAACGATCCCGCTGTCGTTCACCGGCGGGTCCGGCAGCCCCGAGGCGCTGGCTCCGCTGGTCCCGCCGGTGGTGCGCGGGACGACGATCCCGGTGCGCTACAACCTGGCCGGCCAGTCCGGCTTCACCGCGCCGCGGCTCGTGGTGTCGGCGCCGGGCCGGATGAACCCGATCGACGACCACTTCTTCCGGCCGCTGTACACGGTCAGCCTGACCAAGACCTCGGGCACCGTGCACGTGCCGGTGTCCGCGCTGCAGGGCGGCGGCATGTACGGCATCGCCATCCAGGCCGCCCCGGACGCGTTCGCGTTCTCCGACTTCGCTACCACGCGGGTGCAGGACGCGGGCTCTGACGTCCGGCCCGGCGCGCCGCTGCTGTCGGCGCCGGGCTCGCCGCCCGGCTACCTGCTGTCGATCCCGTACGGCGGCTCGTTCACCGCCCGCTGGAACGTGACCACGGTGCCCGGCGCCACCGGGGCGGAGCTGGAGATCAGCGCTCCGGGCGCGAACGACTTCAACTCGTTCGCCACCTTCAACAACCCCGACGGCACGATCCGCGACGACAACGGCCACGACAGCGGGTCGGTGTACTTCCAGCCGCTGCCGGGCACTTCGGGGCAGGTCACGGTGTCTGGCACCGCGGCCGGGCTGGATCCGACCATGTTCAGCAACGTGCGGGTGCTGCCGGTCACGGCGTCCGGTGCGGCCGCGGGCGAGGCTTCGGACGTCAGCTCGGTCTCGATGGACGGCGTGGCGCCGGCCGACGGCGGCGCCACCGTCGACGGCTTCGGCGTGGACGCCACCCAGCCCGCGGGGTTCGTGACCTCGAACCAGGTCAACGCCGAGGGCCAGAGCGTCAGCTCGGTCGAGACCTTCGACCAGCAGACCCAGTACGTCACCGGCACGACGGTTTCTTCGGTGGGCAACGACAGCTACACCACCTTGGACTCCGGCGGTCCGGGCATCTTCGCCGGCCACACCGGGCTGATCACTGACAGCACGGCCACGGCGACGCACTACCGGATCCTCAATCCGCTGACCAAGCTCGACGGCGCGTGGAAGCCGCCGACTAGCAACGGCGCGATCCAGCCGGCCGATAACCAGGTGACGGCGACGGCGGCGTTCGGGACCTGGCGCTTCACCAACAAGGGGGTGCGCGGGGCCGGGGTGTTCCGGTCCGACGTCCAGGCGGGCACGTTCGGGCCGGTCTTCCCGGTCCAGCCGGTGCTGTCCGGCTTCGGCCTGCCGGAGATCACCGGGATGGCGCAGGACACGACGACCGGGACGGCGGTGCTGGGCGGCACCGACTTCTTCGACCAGTCGGCGCCGCCGACGTTCATCACCGTCAACCTGGCGCACGGGACCGTGGGCACGTTCGCCGGCGTCGGGCAGGGCTTCGCCGGGGGGATCGCGATCGACTCCGCGTCCGGCACGGCGGTCGCCCCGGACAACAGCGGGGTTGGCGTCTACGATCTCGCCGACGGCAGCGGCACCCTGGCCACGCCGGGCGGGTTCGTGTACGAGCACCCGGCGGCGGACGCGAGCCACCGGGAATTCCTGGTGCAGGAGATCTCGTCACCGGATGAGAACACCTCGACTCCGGGGCTTGGCGCGATTCCCAACGACAATGCGCTGTCCAGCGAGCTGGTCATGAACGAGCAGGGCCAGCTGCTGAACCGGATCGAGCAGTTCAACTTCTTCAACGTGTTCACCACGATCGCGGGCCAGCTCACCCAGCTGGAGCCGGGTCCCTTGCGGGGGTACACGCTAGGCCTGGACGGTGATCAGCTGCAGCCGTTCAACTACTGACCGGCCGGGGTTACAGGCCGGCCGGGGCTTCGAGATCCATGCCCAGGTCCAGATACGGGGAGGAGTGCGTGAGCGCGCCGACGGCCAGGTAGTCCACGCCGGTCTCGGCGTAGACGCGCGCGGTGTCCAGCGTCAGCCCGCCGGAGGCTTCCAGCCGGGTCTTGGCCGCTGCGTCGCGCACGAGCTGCACGGCCTGCGCGCACTGAGCGGGCGTGAAGTTGTCCAGCAGCACCTCGGCCGCGCCCGCTCGCACCGCCTCGGCCAGCTGCCCGAGGTCATCGACCTCGACTTCGCAGTGCAGTCCGGGCGCATGCTGCGCGGCGGCCGCGAGCGCAGCGGTCACCGAGCCCGCCGCCTGGATGTGGTTGTCCTTGATCAGGATCGAGTCGCCGAGGCCCATCCGGTGGTTGGCCCCGCCGCCGCACCTGACCGCATACTTCTCCAGACCCCTGAGGCCGGGCAGCGTCTTGCGGGAGTCCCGCAGGACCGCGCCGGTGCCGACCACGGCCGCCACCCAGCGGGCGGTCGCAGTGGCGATGCCGGACAGGTGGCAGACGAAGTTCAGCGCGGTGCGCTCCGCGGTGAGCAGGCCGCGCACGGGTCCGCGCAGGATCATCGCCGGCCGGCCCACTGTCAGCGCGGTCCCGTCGGCGGCGGCGTCGAGGACGGTGTAATCCGGGCCGAGCACCTCGTCGAAGACGGCGAGGGCCACCGGGGCGCCGGCTAGCACGCCGGGCTTGCGGGGGGTGATCGCGGCCACGGCCACGGCGTCGGCCGGCACCGTGGCTTCGGTGGTCACGTCCGGCCCGTACCGCAGGTCCTCAGCCAGGGCCGCGGCCACGATCCGGCGCACATCGTCTGGCTCCAGGCCGGCCGCCGCCAGCGCCTCCGCCGTCTCGGCGCCGATCATCGTCCGGCGCCCGTCAGGCTGGGGCTGCGGGAGCGGCCGCTGGTCAAATGCGGCGGCCCGGCGGAACGGGTGCCGTCTGGCGACAGGGTGCCGACGACCTCGGGAACGCCCGATTCGGTCAGCCGGAGCACCAGGCTGTGACGCCAGCTCGCGTCGTCGCGGTCCGGGTGATCGGTGCGGACGTGGCAGCCGCGAGATTCGGCGCGCTCGGCAGCCGCGGTGAGCACGGCGCGAGCCGCCAGGGTCAGGAACGCCGCTTCGTAGCCCGCCCGGCCCGCGTAGCCCGCCTGGGCTGCGTAGCCCGCCTGGGCTGCGTAGCCTGCCCGGTCCGCCGGTGCCTCCCGCGTGGCTGAGGTGGCCATTGCGGCCTGGGCGGCCGCCAGGCCCGCGACGTCCCGCCGGGTGAACGACCGGGCGATTCCGGCCTGCGCGGCCGCCAGGCCCGCGGCGTCTCTGCCGATGCTCGCGTGCCTGCTCATCAGCCGGCGCAGCGCGTCGGGGTCGGCGGCTGGCAGTTGCTGCACGTGCCGGGACCCGGGCTCGGGCAGCGTGCGGCCGCCCGAGGTGCGGTTGCCCGGCCGACCTGCGGCCGTGTCCGCCGCGATGGCGGCCGCCGTGATCGCGGCCGCCGCTCGCTCGCCCATCACCAGCCCCTCCAGCAGGCTGTTGGAGGCCAGCCGGTTGGCGCCGTGCAGCCCCGTCCTGGCGACCTCGCCCGCCGCGTACAGGCCCGGCACGCCGGTACGCCCCCGCAGGTCGGTGATCACCCCGCCGCAGTGATAGTGCGCGGCGGGCGCGACCGGGATCGGCTGCCGCGCCGGGTCGATGCCTGCCGCCAGGCAGGCGCCCCGCACAGCGGGGAAGCGCCGGCGCAACTCGGCGTCGCCAAGGTGCGTCGCGTCCAGGAACACATGGTCGCTGACCCGGCCGGGCGCCTGCGCCATCCGCCGCGTGATCGCCGCCGCGACGATGTCTCGCGGGGCCAGGTCGGCCAGCGGGTGCAGGCCGGCCATCACCCGAGCGCCGGTCGCGTCGACTAGCACCGCGCCCTCGCCGCGCATCGCCTCGGTCACCAGCGGCGCGGTCCCGACGCCCGTCCCGGCGTACAACACGGTCGGATGGAACTGCACGAACTCGACGTCCGCGACCGCCGCGCCCGCCCGCAGCGCCAGCGCCAGCCCGTCCCCCGTCGACACGGCCGGGTTCGACGTGACCCGGTACAGCTGGCCGAGCCCCCCAGTAGCCAGCAGCAGCGCCGGCGCCCGCAGCACCCCCAGCCTGTCCGCAGAGTCCAGAACGAGCAGGCCGGCGGTGGCGCCGTATTCGGTGAGCAGGACTTCCGCGGCGAGATGCCGTTCGAGCACGGGTATGCGGGCGTGCCGCGCCGCGCCGGCTAGCGTGCGCTCGACCTCGGCGCCGGTCGCGTCGCCGCCGGCGTGCAGCACCCGGAAGGCGCTGTGCCCGCCCTCCCGGCCCAGCGCCAGCGCCCCGTCCCCGGCCCGGTCGAAGACCGCGCCGCGCCGGCGCAGCCTGGCTACCGCTTCCGGGCCGCCGGCCAAGATCGCGGCCACGGCTGCCGGTTCGCACAGGCCGGCGCCAGCGGCAATGGTGTCCGATGCGTGCCGTTCGGAAGAATCTCCTGGCTCATTCCCATGCGGCAGCACGACCGCGATGCCACCCTGCGCCCACCGGGTGCTCCCGTCGCTGACCGCCGCTTTCGTCACGACCACGACCCGCAGCCCCGCCTCGCGCGCGCACAGCGCGGCGGTCAGCCCCGCGACCCCGCTGCCGACCACGATCAGGTCCGCGCTGGCTTCCCATTCCGGCGTCACTCGGCGCCGCCCGGATGTCCGATAGAGATCATCTTCCTAACGGAGGCACGGGCTCGATCCGCTACCGCCGGGGCGACGTGAACCTCATCCTCGCCCCGCTGCAGGCAGCGCAGCAGCACATCGGGAGTGATCATCTTCATGTACCGGCAGGACGCGCGCTCGTTGACCGGCCGGAAGTCCACCTCAGGCGCCGCCTGGCGGAGCTGATGCAGCATTCCGATCTCGGTGGCCACCAGGACCGTGCCCGACCGGGTCCGGGCGGCCGCGGTCAGCATGTCGCCGGTGGACAGGATCCGCACCCGGTCCGCGGGAACCAGGCCCTCGCCGGCCAGGTAGAGCGCCGGGGTGGCGCAGCCGCACTCCGGATGGATGAACAGCTCGGCCTCCGGCTCGGCCGCCACCTGGGCGGTCAGGTCGGCGGCGCTGATCGCGGCGTGCACGTGGCACTCGCCGGACCAGATCAGCAGGTTGCTCCGGCCGGTCACCCGCCGCACGTGCGCGCCGAGAAACTGATCGGGGCAGAACAGCACCTCGCGGTCGGCCGGGATGGAGTTCACGACTTCGGCGGCGTTGGACGACGTGCAGCACACGTCCGCCTCGGCCTTGACCTCGGCGCTGGTGTTCACGTAGGCGACCACGGCCGCGCCCGGGTGCTCGGCCTTCCATTCGCGCAGCTGGGCGGCGGTGATGCTGTCCGCTAGCGAGCAGCCGGCCCGCTGGTCCGGGATCAGCACGGTCTTGTCCGGGCTGAGAATCTTGGCCGTCTCGGCCATGAAGTACACCCCGGCGAAGACGATCACCCGTGCCGTGCTGGCCGCCGCCAGCCGCGACAGGGCAAGCGAGTCGCCCACGTGATCGGCGACGTCCTGGATCTCCGGCAGCTGATAGTTGTGCGCCAGGATGACGGCATCCCGCTCGGCAGCCAGCTCCCGAACCCGTTCCGCCCAGCCAGGATCAACCCTGCCAGCACAATCCGCAACGGCCACGCCGGCGGCCTGCGCACCACCCCGGCCCGCGCCATTGGCATCAGCCAGGGCCGAGCCGTTCCCGCCAGCCGCGCCGTGCGCACCCACCGCGCCTGCACCGTGGCCACCGGTCCCGGCCGAGCCAGATGCGGCAGCCCGGCCCGCCCCCGCGCGGCCGGACCGCTGCGACTGGTCTGGCCACTGCGCCTGCTCTGCGCGACCGGCCTGCTGCTGTGCCCCAGCACCGGCTGCCGTCGTGATCGCCATCCGTAACTCCGCCCTCACCTAGTTTTCGACTCATAGTCTAAAACTCGAAAAGACACTAGCATGCTTGGCGTGCAGCACGGACACCAGACGCAAGACGGACCTGACAACCGGGATGGACCCGGAAGCCAGGACGAATACGTCGGCCAGGATGGGCACGAGCGTCGGGACGGGCGCCCGTGCCAGGACGGGGGGCGGTTCCGGCACGAGGCGCTGGCCGTGGTCTTCCAGGTCCGCGACCATTGCCTGGAGGTCTTGCTGTGGCGGCGCGCCCGGCCGCCGTTCCAGGAATGCTGGTCACTGCCGGGCGGGCCGCTCGGCAGCGACGAGCTACTCGGGACGTCCGTCGGCCGTCATCTCGCGGTCAAGGTGGACCTCACTAACGTTGCTCACCTCGAGCAACTGGAAACGCGCAGCGATCCTGGGCGCGACCCGCGGGAGCGCGTGCTGGCCACCGCGTACCTGGCGCTCGTGGCGACGGACGTGCACCCGCAAGTCCCGGACGACACGGCCTGGCATCCGGTCGGATCGCTCCCCAGGACGGCGTTCGATCACGAGTCGATCATCGGGTCGGCACGGGAGCGCCTGCGCGCCAAGCTCTCCTACACCAACCTTGGCTTCGCCCTGGCCCCGGCCACGTTCACGATCACCGAGCTGCGGGCGATATATGCGGCCGCGCTCGGCCACCCGGTCTCTGCCACCAACCTGCAGCGCATCCTGCTCCGCCGCGGAGTCATCGAAGCCACTCCGGCCACCGTCAGGCCGGCCGCGGCCGGCGGCCGCCCCGCGACCTTGTACCGCTTCGCCGCGAGAACCCTGCGCGTCACCAACCCCTTCGCCGCATTCCGCCCGCCAGCCCCCTGACCCGCCCGCCAACCTCCCGGCTCCCCGGTTCCCGCCCCGGCTGGAAGAACACCAAATTCACATCGACGGTCATAGAGCAACACCAAATTCACATCGACGTTGATCATTTCGGGGGCGCGTGAGGCGGGCCGGTGCGGGGGCGACGCGGTGGCGCGGGGGGAGCGGGCGGGCGCGGCCCGTGAGCGGACGCCGGGCTCCGGCCGCTAGGCGGGGTAACTGGGCGCCGGGGGCGGGGTGGGTTCGCTGGAACGTTAGCCTGGAGCGGTGACCGTGTCGCGGGACCTTGAGGGTGGTGCGCCGCCACTTCAGCAGCCAGACTGGCCCGACCGGGAGCGGCTGGGGGCGGTCGTGCGCCAGCTGGCGAACCTCCCGCCGCTGGTGTTCGCCGGGGAGTGCGACCAGCTGAAGGAGCGGCTGGCCGCGGTGGCGCGCGGTGAGGCGTTCTTGCTGCAGGGCGGCGACTGCGCGGAGACGTTCGCCGGGACGACCGCGGAGAGCGTGCGCGGCAGGCTCAGGACGCTGCTGCAGATGGCCGTGGTGCTCACCTATGCGGCGAGCGTGCCGGTGGTGAAGGTGGGCCGGATGGCGGGGCAGTTCGCCAAGCCGCGGTCGGCGGCAACCGAGGTCAGGGACGGCGTGGAGCTGCCGGTTTACCGCGGCGACGCCGTCAACGGCCTGGAGTTCAGCGCGGCGGCGCGAAGGCCCGATCCGGGCCGGCTGCTCGATGCTTACCACTGCTCGGCGGTCACGCTGAACCTGTGCCGGGCCTTCGCCAGTGGCGGCTACGCCGACCTCCGCCAGGTGCACGCCTGGAACCAGGACTTCGTCGCCCGTAGCCCGGCAGGACAGCGGTACGAGCAGCTGGCTGCGGAGATCGACCGGGCGATCGCGTTTATGCATGCCTGCGGGGCTGACCCTGAGGAGTTCAGGGCGGTCGAGCTCTATTCCAGCCACGAGGCCCTGCTGCTCGACTACGAGCGGGCGCTGACCAGGGTCGATTCACGGACCGGGCAGCATTACGACGTGTCGGCGCACCTGCTGTGGATCGGCGAGCGGACCCGCGCGCTCGGCGGCGCGCACATCGAGTTCGCCCGCCGGATCCGCAACCCGGTCGCGGTCAAGGTCGGCCCGGGCGCCGCCGCAGAGGATGTGCTCGCCCTGATCGACGCGCTCGATCCCGACCGGGAGCCGGGCCGGCTCACGCTGATGACGCGGATGGGCGCCGGGCGGATCCGCGACCTGCTGCCGCCGCTGGTGGAGAAGGTTGTGGCCGGAGGCGCCGAGGTGGCCTGGGTGTGCGACCCCATGCACGGCAACACGATCGAGGCGGCGAGCGGGCACAAGACCCGGCGCTTTGACGATGTGCTCGACGAGGTCACCGGGTTCTTCGAGGTGCATCGCGCGCTCGGTACCCACCCGGGCGGCATCCATATCGAGTTCACTGGCGACGACGTCACCGAGTGCGTGGGCGGCGGGCAGAACGTCGCTGAGAGCGACCTGCGCCAGCGCTACGAGACCGCCTGTGACCCGCGGCTCAACCGCGGCCAGTCGCTGGACCTGGCGTTCCTGGTGGCCGGCATGTACCGCCAGCACGTCGGCATCGGGTAAGACGACCGCGCCCGCAGGGCATTGCCCTTGCGGCCGCGGTCGCTTGTCTTGCTTATAGGAAGATCAATGGTCAGTCGCTTGGGTAAAAGCGGCTGACCGACAATTCCTCGTTCGGAAAAAAATGCCTTTCGCTCTTTGCTGACACTAGCGGGTTGCCAGCAGAGCGCGTGATGGCGATTACCACGCTCCCGTCATTGCGCAGCCGATGATGGCGGCTTCTTCGGCGGCCAGTGCCCCAGTAAGTTCCCCAGGCCCAGGTCCATGCACGGTGGCCGATTGCCCGCGCGCCCAGGAGTGAGTCCGGGTGGCATACCACCATCCAGCGTCGGAAATCCAAACGTGATACCCCGGGTAGGCTCGTTCGATCTGCGCGGCCACCTCATAGTTCCCGGCCAGCACCGGAGCCGCCCCTGGCGAACTCGTGCCCTGATGCTCGTGGCCGGGTAGCGTCCCCACCGGCTCCAGGATCATCGCGCTGGCTTCCTGGACCGGCAGCCGCGGATCGCGCAGCGTGGTGCGGCGGTCACGCGCGGAGCTTGCAGACGCCCGTGGTGCGAGCGCATGCGTGTCGTGCAGCTCAACCTGGCTCCAGCTGTGCGGAACCTGGCCACGGCACCTCCCGAGGTTGTTCACACGGCTAACAGGAGATAGTGCGCCCGGTATGCAAGCATCGTGTACCGTTTCAATCGTGTGACGCAAGGGTGCCGCAGCGGCGGGTCTATGACGTATGGCGGATTACCGCCACGTAACCGTGGAGGCGTCAGATGTTCAATGCGCTAGGTCTCTCTGCCACGGAAGAGAGTCTTTACACAGTCCTGATCCACAGCCCGCGGTCTACCGTCGCCGAGCTCGCAGCCTACGCCTCGATGTCCTCGCAGCAGGCGACCAGGGACCTGCAGCGGCTGGTCCGGCAGGGACTGGCGAACCGGCTGCCCGGCAAGCAGGGCCGATACATCGCCGTGGCTCCCGACATCGCCATCGAGCCGCTGCTGGTCAGGCAGGAAAACCAGCTGCGGCAGGCACGGCTGGCCAGCGGCGACCTGATGAAGGCCTTCCAGGAAGCGTCCCGCCAGGAACATCCGGCCGAACTGGTGGAGATCATCACCGGCGAGGGCAACATCCGGAGCCATACCGACCAGCTGCCGGACAGCGCCCGCGTCCAGATCCGGGGATTCGACCGGCCGCCGTACGTGTCGCCGCCCGAGGATGACGACGGGCTCGACCAGGAGGCGAAGCGGATCCGCGATGGAGTCTGCTACCGGGTCATCTACACCGCGCAGGCGGTCATGTGGCCCGGCCGGATGGAGGGCGACATCCGGGCCGCGCTCGAGATCGGCGAGCAGGCGCGGGTCCGGCCGGACCTGCCGACGAAGCTGTGGATCATCGACAACACGCTGGCCCTGATCCCGATCAAGACGAGGCCGAACTCCATCGACGCGTCGTTCATCGTACGGCCGTGTGACCTGCTCGACTCGCTGATCGCCCTGTTCGAGGCCGAATGGGAGCGCGCGATCCCGCTGCGGACCTTCCTGGGCGACGACCCGGCCGAGGAGAACACGGGCCAGCCGGACGAGACGACGTCGGCGATCTTGTCCTGCCTGGCCGCGGGGCTCACCGACGAGGGGATCGCCCGGGCACTCGGCTGCAGCCTGCGCACCGCGCAGCGACACATCCGGCGCCTGATGCAGGATCTCAACGTCACCAGCCGGTTCCAGGCCGGGATGGCAGCGCGTCAGCGGGGATGGGTATAGCCGGCGCGGCGCGAGGATTCCATGATGGCGAAGACTTAGTGGCGCTCCGGCACTACTGAGTCTTCGCCATCACGCTCTGGGCGGCTCCGCGTGCGCACGGCAGACGCGGCGGCCCCACCCAGGGGTTACCCGGCGGGCGTGCTGTTGGTGGCGGGGATCATGGGGCCGCCGGGGTTGACTTCGTTGAGCACGGAGGCGATGTTGTTCCAGCGCTGGGTCTGGCAGCCGTTGTCCCGGGAGTAGCTGGCCGTCACGTGCTTGCCGTCCCAGGTTCCGGTGATGGATGCGGTCTGCGGGCCCGAGAAGATCATCGAGCAGGCGATGCCGGACGGCGCCGGCGCGAACGGGTTCTTGGCGTGAGCCAGCGCGTCGCAGGCGTCCTGGGGGGCGGGATGCGTTCCCCCGGCCGGGTCGCAGGTGAGGGTGACGCGCTGCGGCGTGCCGCCGCTGCGGGCGGTGACGCTGATGGTCAGCGAGGAATCCGGCCGGGCCGTGACGGGCCCGGCGTTCGGTGACGTACCCGAGCCGCTCTGGCTGCCGCAGGCGGCCAGAATCAGCGCGGCACCGAAGCCGCCTGCGGCAGCGACTGCGACGGCGCTCCGGCGCGGGATGTCTGCAAGTGGCCTGAAGATACTCATGCTCGTTGGACGCACCGGCCGCGGAGCCGGTTCCGGCCTCGGCCGAAATGACTCGCGCGGGCTCGTCAGCGCAGTTCGTCGGTGCGGCCTGCGGGGTGGGCCAGCCCGCTGCTCTCGACCAGCACGCCCCGGAAGATCGTCTCCCCGGCCGCGACAACGTACTTCAGCGGCAGCATGAACCCGCTGAGGTACCAGTCGGTAGCGATAATGGTCAAGGCGCCGACCAGCCCGGTGGTGATCGTGGCGACGATCGCGTCAGCCTCGTCGACGTGCTCGGAACGGCCGCTCACCTCGCGGATGAGATCGGCAATGCGCCGGTTATGGGCGCGGTAGCGCTCGTCGATCTCCGGGCTCACGCCCAGGATCTCGGTCAGCCGCACCCGCGCCACCCGCGGATCGTCGGCGAACGTGCCGAACCACGCGTGCAGCACTTCGTGTAGCACGCCCATCAGCGTCTCGTCATCGGGCGATGCGACCCCGTCCAGCAGGTCGCGGGTCGCCAGGCTGAACATCTCGAACTCGCGCTCGTTCAGGTCCTCGTAGACCGCGAGCAGCAGCTCATCCCGGCTGGGGAACGACTCGTAGAAGTAGCGCTCGCTCAGCCCCGCGGCCACGCAGATCCCGCGCACCGTGCTCTGCCGCCAGCCGATCGTGCCGAATACCCCCAGGCCGGCCTCCAGCAGTTGCTGGCGGCGAGTCGCGGAGCGCTGGGCCGGGCTCCGGCCCCGCCACATGCCGGTGCGGCCCGGCGCACGGGCCCTCGGCTCTGCACGCTCTGCGCGCTCTGCGCTGTCCACCTATGCAGTGTGTCAGGAGGATTCGGGTGCATGGGACGAGTCCGGTACCGGGTCCCAGGCTCGCGGATCGCCCGGCGTGCCGGTGAAGTCGTAGCGCACGCCTCTGGCCGACAGCGCGACCAGCGATATCGATGTCGTCCCCCAGATCCGGCCATCGCCGAGATCCCGCCGGACGATCAGGGAGCGCGGGTCGGCCGGATCGAGGCCATCGCCGTTCAGCAGCGGCAGCCAGGCGCCCCAGGCGAGCGGGGCGGGAGCTCCGGGGCGCGGGCCGGGCCGCTCCGCGGCGGTCAGCCGCGGCAGGAAATGCGCGATGCGCGCCACTTCGAGGTCCCGCCCCGCCGCGCTCCGCGCCGCCACCCCCCGGCCGGCCGCGGCACCCTGACCCGCGACAGCGCCCCGGCCCGCCGCCGGACCGGCTTCCCGCCCCGCGACGACCCCTGGAGAGCCGGCCAGGCCGCTGTTGACGATCATGTGCAGCCCGGGGCCGAGTTCCCGCTCGGTGTGCTGCTCGCCGTCCCAGCTGTCCAGCGTGGCCGCGCTCGGCGTCACGGTCAGCAGGTGAAACGGGTCGAAGCTGGCCAGCCCGCCCGGCCCCGGCCGGCCGCCGGCCGCCGCCTGCAGCGGCAGCACCCCTCGTGACCGGCGGGCATCCGGTGCCGCCGGCCGGCCCCGGCCGTTGAGCACGCACGCCGCGCGCCGGGCCGGCGGGTCGACCGCCAGCCACGTTCCGCCCGCCAGCAGGTCACGGCCGCCGAGGATCCCGGGGTAGTCCGGCCAGTGCTCGGCGGGCGGCTGCCAGGCGCGATCGACGAGCTCGTCGCGGATGCCGGCCAGCAGCAGCGGAGCGCCGGGCTCGACACTCACGATGGCCGTGCACATGCCCCTCATTGGATCAGACCCGGCTACGGCCGCCCCCGCACACCCGCACCCGACCCGCCCGACCCGCCCGACCCGCCCGACCCGCCCGACCACGGAAACTACTTAACCGCGCAAACTACTTTAGCCGCACCAGAATCACCAAGAGCCGGATAAATCCAGACTAAAGGGATCATTGTGATTAATAGGTATAACAGTTACGATCGCGAAAGTTTCGTCCGCCCCGCATCCCTGGAGTGAGGGGGGAATCACTGTGCGTCGCCTGTGGTCCTTTGTTAATAGCCGTCCTAGTACCAAATCGGAGCCTCAACCGGAATGCCAGCGCGCGACCTGCCAGCTTTCCGCGGAGGCGAAATGAACATCAGCAGACGATTCCTGGCTCTCGGCGCGGCGAGCGTCGTCGGGCTCAGCGGCGCCGTGGCGTCCGCGGTGCCGTCCAGCGCGCAGCCGCTGAAGACCTCTAAGAGCACCGCGGCGATCCGGCTGACGGCGGACGCGCCCGCCCGGCTCCCCCACGGTGCGGTCAGGCTCGGCCCGCTGGCCGCAGCGAGCAAGCTCCACCTGGACGTGGTGCTCAAGGTCGGTGACCAGGCCGCCCTGAACGCGTTCCTGGCCGGCCTGTCGAACCGGCAGTCGCCGTTCTTCCACCACTTCCTGCGGCCGGGGCAGTTCGGACCGCGGTTCGGGCCGACGCTGGCGTCGGTAGCGGCCGTCCGGGCCGCGCTGCGGCAGGCCGGGCTGAGGCCGGGCGCGGTCAGCTCCAACCGGCTGTCGATCCCGGTCAGCACGACGGCGGCCGCTGCGGAGCACGCGTTCGGCATCTCGCTGTCGCGATACCGGCTCGCGGGCGGCCGGGTCGCCTACGCGAACTCGGCGGCACCGAAGTTCTCCGCCGCAGCCGCGCCCTACGTCTCCGGAGTGCTCGGCCTGAACACGCTCTACCCCGACCACAGCATGCTCGCCAAGCCCAAGCCAGCACTCAAAGCCAAAATCGCCCAGCGAGGAATGACTGCCGGCCGCCCGCTCAGCCAGCCGGACGTGGTCGGGCCGAAGGCGTGCGCCGCCGCGAAGACCGCCGGAGTCAACGACGACGGCTTCACCGCGAACCAGTTCGCCAGCTACTACCTGATGGCGCCCCTGTACGGACTGGGCGACCTGGGCTCCGGAGTCCGGGTCGCGGTCTACGAGCAAGAGCCCAACCTGACCACTGACATCAACCAGTACAAGACCTGCTACAAGGTGACCACCTCGGTCACCTACAAGAAGGTCGACGGCGGCTCGGGCACCGGCGCGGGCGAGGGCGAGGCAGCCCTGGACATCGAGGACGTCCTGGGGCTCGCTCCTGATGTCGCGATCGACGTCTACCAGGGCAAGAACGCCTCCGACGCCGACAGCTTCGACATCTACAACGCGATCATCACCGCCGACCAGGACCAGGTCATCACGACCTCGTGGGGAAGCTGCGAGGCGTACTCCGACCAGACGCTGGTCTCCGAGGAGCAGACCGTCTTCGAGCAGGCCAACACCCAGGGCGAGACGGTCTTCGCGGCCGCGGGCGACACCGGCTCCACCGGCTGCCTGCGCTCGGGCGGGCCGGACGCGGGCGCCGTGTCGGCCGGGAACCCGGCCGCTCAGCCGTTCGTGGAGGGCGTCGGCGGCACGACGATCGGCGCGTCGGCCGAGACCGTGTGGAACGAGTCGTCGAGCGGCAACGGCGCCGGCGGCGGCGGGCTGTCCGGCTACTGGTGCATGCCGACCTACCAGTACCAGACCGCGATCCCCGGCCTGATCGGCAGCGACTCGGCGACGAACTCCGCCTGCCCGACGTCGGTGACCAGGCACATCCGCCAGGAGCCTGACGTGTCGGCCGACGCCGATCCCTTCGGCGGGTACGTCGTCCGGTACAAGGGAGGCTGGACGGTGATCGGCGGCACCAGCGCCGCGGCGCCGCTGTGGGCGGCCGTCGCCGCGCTGATCGACGCCTCGCCGTTCTGCGCCGCCTACGGCTCGGGCGACGCGGGCGTGCTGCCGCAGGGCATGTACGGGCAGACCGGAGTCGACCACGCCTACATCTACTCCGGCGGCGCCGACGAGCCGGAGGTCTTCGGCGACATCACGCTGGGCAACAACGACTACACCCCGTCCGGCTACTTCGGCGGGCTGTTCCCCGCGACCGCCGGGTACGACATGGCGTCCGGCCTTGGCGTGCCGCTGGTCACCGGGATCGGCGCGGGCGGGACGTCCAGCGAGTTCTTCCCCGGGCTCGCGGCGATGATGTGCCAGGCCTACGCGACGAAGCTGACCAGAACGAAGGTGACGGCCATCTCGCCCAAGTCGGGAACGAAGGCCGGCGGGACCACGGTCACGGTGACCGGCACCGGCTTCATGCCCATCGCCGGCGCCGACATGGCCGTGATCGGAACGAAGGACGTGCCCGCTAACTGCACGAGCACCACCAAGTGCACGGTGGTGATGCCGGCCCACGCGATCGGTACCGTCGATATCCGGATTTCCGCCGAGGACGTCACGCTCAGCGCGATCACCACGGCCGACCAATACACATACACCGCCTGACGGCCTGACAAACGCCGCGCGGCCCCTGGGAAACCGTTTCGCCCAGGGGCCGCGCCAGCGTGCCCAAACGGGAAATAGTTCCCATTAACGTCGGCAAAGCCGTATCAAAATGCGCCCGAAATGAGCCATTGTGATCAAATCGTTCCCAAAGTTACGATCGCGGAAGTATCCGGCCCCGCGCCCTCGAAGGGGAGATCACTGTGCGCCTTCTGCGGTCCTCGCTCATGCTTCTGCCCGCCCTAGCCCTCGTCTCGCTGGCAATCAGCCCGAGCGCTGGCGCTAGCACGGCAACACACACGGCAACACACACGTCCAAGGAGGCCCGCGCAGCCGCGGCCGCCCGCGTCGCTCTGGAGCATCTCAAGATCGGATCGCCCCAGCATGGTGGCCACGTGATCCACGTTGGGGGCCAGACCCAGGTCGGCAGCTTCAACTGGGCCGGCTACGCCGACGACAACACCGCCAGCAACACCTACAGCAAGATCACCGGCAAATGGAAGGAGCCCTCGATCGTCTGCAATACCAACGAGGACCAGCTCGCGGTCTTCTGGGTGGGCATCGACGGCTTCAGCAGCAGCACGGTCGAGCAGGACGGCACGCTGGCCCAGTGCTTCGAGGGATCTGTCTTCTACGACACCTGGTGGGAGATGTTCCCCAGCAATAGCATCCAGGTCGTCGGCACCACCGTCGCCCCCGGCGACCAGATCGCCGCTTCGGTGATCAAGACCAGCACCAACTACAAGCTCACCGTCACCGACTCCACCATCCCGGCCAACAGCTTCACCACCACCCAGTCATGCGCCGCGGCGACCTGCGTCGACACCAGCGCCGAGTGGATCGCCGAGGCACCGAGCGGCCCGCGGGGCGAGTTCCCGCTGCCCAACTTCGGCACCTGGAGCCTGACCGCCGCCACGGTGAAGTCCGGCGCCACGATCGGCAAGATCTCCTCGTTCCCCGACGACGAGATCACCATGATCGACGGCAGCCAGTCCTACGCCCTGGCCACTCCCGGCAACCTGAACGCGACCGGCAACGCGTTCAAGGTCACCTGGAATGACAGCTTCTAGCTAGGCCCGGCGGTTCACCAGCCCTTATCTAAAGAGTGCCTTCGGCCAGGCCGGCCGGGCTCAGTGCGAGCCCCGCCGGTACCTGGCCGAAGGCATTTTCATTCAATTTTCCCTAACGGAGCGGCGTTCCCCCTCCGCCCCCAGCCCCGTCAGGCGCCCAGCGCAGACGCCAAGAGCCCGGCCGGCCCGCCGGTAAGAGCTACGCCCTGGCTAGTCGGCGCGCCCGCCAGGCCGCCTCGGCCTCGCCCATCGGGGTGGACGGCGGGCCCTGCACGAACGGCCAGATCTCCTCGGCGACGGCCCGCCAGTCACCGGTCGCGTGCAACTGCCCGAGCAGCGCGAACAGGCCCAGGTTGATCCGCTGCAGGATCACGTACGACCGCGGCACGCTCACGTAAGGGGCCAGCGGGCTGCGCACGTCGAAGAACTTGCGCACGACGGAGGACGCGTACTCTTCGGTCATCGTCTGCGGCCCCGGCACGCGCACGGTGGCGTAGAAAATGGCGAGGTGATCGACGACGGCCTCGGTGCTCACCGGTGCGTTCGGAATGAGGAACCCCGCCTCTTCCATGCTGCGCCTGAACGCCTCGGGATCGTTGTCTACGCACATGCACCGGACCATGTCCACCAGCGGCTTGAGCTCGGTCGTGCTGAAGTGCTTGACCAGCCCGAAGTCGAGGAACGTGACCCGGCCGCCGCCGTGGAAGAGGTAGTTGCCGGGGTGCGGGTCGCCGTTGAACGCGCCGACCTCGTACAGGCTGCGGAACACGAAGCGGTAGATCGTCTCCGCCGCCAGGTCGCGCTCGGCCTGCGACCAGCCGGTCAGCTCGGCGAACCGGACGCCGTCCGAGAGCTCGCTGGTCACCACCCTGCGGCCGGAAAACTCGTCGATGATCTTGGGGATGTGGATGGTCGGGTGGCCGTCGTAGAACGCGGCCAGCATCCGCTGGTTCTCCGCCTCCCTGCGGTAGTCGAGCTCTTCCAGGATGCGCTCGCGCAGCTCGGCGATGAGCGCGTCGACGTCTTGGCTCGGCGCGGTGATCTTGAGCATCCGGCGCAGCAGCGCGACATTTTCCAGGTCGGCGGCCATCGTCTCGGCGATGCCCGGGTACTGCACCTTCACCGCGACCGCGCGCCCGTCGCGGGTGATCGCGCGGTGCACCTGCCCGATCGACGCGGCGGCGATCGGCTCGGGATCCCAGCGCGCGAAGACCTGCTCCGGCGGCTGACCGAGCTCTTCTTCCAGCACGCGCGCGGCTAGCTCCGGGCTCATCGGCGGCACGCTGTCCTGCAGCCTGCTGAGCGTGCGCCGAACCGCCGGGGACAGCCCGTCGTCGACGTAGCTGGCCATCTGGCCGATCTTCATCAGCACGCCCTTCATCGCCCCCAGCGTGACGGCGACGTCTTCGGCAGTCTGCAGCGCCAGCTCGTTGCGCAGCTGCTCCCGGCCCTCCCCCGCAGCGGCGAACAGCCGCGGGGCGCTGGCGGCGTACCGCGCGCCGCCCCTGGCGACGAGCTTGAGCGTCGCCTGGCCGCGGCTGAACCGCAGCCGGCCGAGGCCAGGGCCGAGGCGCTGGCCAAGCTGGCGGCGGGCGAGGACGGCGACCGCCGCCGCGGCGCCGACCCCCAGGCCGGCGTAGACCTTCTTGTTCATGAGCGCTGTGCCTTCTTCATGAGCACTGTTTTTATTTTGGAACTTTTATTTTGGAACTTTTATTTATGAGCCTTTATCTATGAGCACTGTGCTTTATTTATGAGCACTGTGCTGCTTTATTTATGAGCACTGCGCTGCCCGCGTCCGCAGGGTGATCCGCTGTCGCGCCTCGAGCACGCCGGGCTCGCCGATGAACACCGCGTCCAGGACGCCGAGCGCCTGGCGGATCTCGTTCCAGCGGGCGTCGCTCAGCGGCCCGGGCCGGGAGTACCCGTACAGGCCGGCCGCCCAGTCCGGCAGCGAGGCGACCGTGCCGTCGCGCACGTCCTGCCAGATCTCGGCGACGTCCTCGTCCAGGCCCGGCGGGTCGAGCAGGTAGGCCATCGACTCGCTGGCGGCCGGCGTGCAGCGCAGGTCGGGCTGGACCGACGCGATGTACGCGTCGAGCGCGGCGACGTCGGCGGGGATCATCTCACGCGGCACGCCGACCAGCTCGGCCGCGACCGTCATCTCGGCCACGTAGCGGTCCGCGTCCGCGGGCGACAGCGGGGTGCCGACGAACCGGCAGCCGGCCAGCGACGAGTCGACCAGCGCCGCGTGCACCCACAGCAGCAGCGCGGGATCGTCGGCCGCGTACGGCCGACCGGTGATCGTGTCCACGCCGGTGACGTGCTCGTGGATCCGGCGCACCCGGGCCGCGGCCCGTTCCGCGACCGCTCGCTCGCCGAAGCTGATCGTGGTGACGTAGGTGGAGGTGGCGGCGAGCCTGCCGACCGGATCCTGCCGCCAGTCGCTGTGCTGGTCCACGCCGGCCATGGCCAGCGGGTGCAGCGCCTGCAGCATCAGCGCGCGCAGCCCGGCGATCGGCCCGCCCAGGTCGGTGTTCACCCGCCAGGTGACGCTGGCCGGCCCGAAGAAGCCCTCGTCCGCGGGGTGCTCGGGCACGCCGGCCACGTAGGCCGCCGCTGCGCGCGTGACCAGGTCGGTAGCGGCCGCGTAGGAATCTGTGGTCACCGTGACACCTCCTGTGCTTCGTGGCCGTCCCGCGGCCGTGGACCCGGACATCCGGCCAGGTTGCCGCTCATACCCGTCAAACTACCCACCAGTACCAGGCCGGGAATCACGCGGCCCCCGGTGCGGATCAGGTATCGGCGGGGTTAGATGGGGCCATGGCGCTGGAGATCAAGCGGTTGCAGCTCGCCACCCTGGGCGGCCTGGACGGGGGGCGGTGGCCCGTGCACGGCTTCGTGGTCACCCATTCCTCGGGTGCGGTGCTGGTCGACACCGGGGTGGGCGGCCCCGATGAGTGGCTGAGCGACTGGCGGGTGGTCAACCGGTCGGCCGCCGACGCGCTGGCCGAGCTGGACATGACGCCGGCCGACATCGGGCTGGTGATCAACACGCACCTGCACTTCGACCACTGCGGCCAGAACGCCGTGTTCGGGCACGCTCCGTTCTACGTGCAGCGGTCCGAGCTGGACCGGGCGCGGCGCGAGTCACCGGAGCTGAGCGGCTGGTTCGACTTCATGAACGCCAGGTTCGAGCTGCTGGACGGGGACACCGAGGTGCTGCCCGGCCTGTCGGTCATCACCACTCCCGGGCACACTGTGGGGCACCAGTCCGTGCTCGTCTCGTCCGAGGACGGCGGGCCTGACCTGCTGATCGGGGACGCGGCATACACGCCGCGCCAGTATCTGCGCCCGGCCCGCGACAAGCTGCCGACCGGTCAGGCGGACGACCTGGCCGCCTGGCGGGACTCGGTCCAGCGCCTGCGGGCCATGACCGGCGCCCGGGTGCACTTCTGTCACCACGCCGACGTAGTCCACAACTGACCAGAGGCATAAGACCGCACCGTACGGAAAGATAAGGCATCTGCCCTATGCGGGATGACCCGCCTTACGGCGAGTCTCGTAGCTGCAGGCCGGAGGACATGCCCCAGACGAGAGGGGGCCGTGCGTGAGCATCAGTGAGCGGGCGCAAGAGAACAGGGCGTACGTGCGCAGGCTGCTGCGCGAAAAGCAGCCGGAATTCGCTGCGGCGCTGGAGTCGGCGGCGCGGCAGCTGTCCTGTCCGATCTGCGAGGCGATGGCCGCGGCTACCGCGATGACCGCGACCGGGTGCCTCGCCTGCTGACCGGTGAGGCAGAAGTTCCCGCGAGTTCCTGACGCGGCCAGCTGTCCCTGGAAACATTGCCCCGTATGTGGCATAACACGGCAAAGACTTCATGATGGCGGGGAATGTCCCGCCGCCCCCGGGCGAGTCAACGGCGCCCCCAGGCCGATCGGGTCCCTCGCAGGTCGAGCAGGTATTCAAGGTCATCGTGAAATGGGTCAGGCTGGAGTCGGCGGCAACGCAGTCCCTGGTGACGGCCTTCATCGCGCTCGGCATCGCATTCCAGTGGTGGCACTGGAGCAACTCGGAGACCGGGGCGGTGATCGGGATCATGACCGCCCTGTTCGGCATGTTCGTGCGCAGCCAGGTCACTCCGCTGATCCGGCCCAGAACCACGGAACGTCGGCTGGTCCCCGAGGGCGAGCCGCCGAACCCCCCTGGCCGTCAGCCGACTGGACCGGCAGGCAGTTGAACAGCGTCAGAATCAGACGTGGAATCTCAACTGACCTCGTGCCGGAAGGCCCAGATTCAGCTGCCAGGACCCGTCACTAGCCTTGCTGCGGGTGGTTACGGTCACCGGCACTAGGCCAGCTTCGCGGGCCTCCTGGACCGCGTGGTGGTAGGCACGACTGGCCTGCGGACCGAGCAGCCCGACGCGCTGCTCTCCGCGGAAGACTGAGATCGGCTCGTCGTCGCCGGGAGCGCCAGAGTCGGGCTCTGGTCCGGCACAATCGAGCCACACGTCAAAGATGTCGGCCTCGCCGACAGCGAGTGGATCTTGAGCCTCCGGGCTGAGAATGACATGTTCGCGCACGCCCAGCAAGACGTCGCGCGGACCGCCGCGCACGTCCAGTTACTCCGGAACCGATCATGATGTCATCGACGATACGGTCAACCGTCGGCGGCGCAGGCATAATCCCCCGCGACCGCATTTCTGCCCAGAGTCGCTGCCGGACCTGAGGCCGACTAAGGTCATGAGCTTCGGAGCGGACAGCTTCGATGACCTCCTCGAAACGACGGTAATTCTCCCGCAGAGATATAGGTGATCTGTTCATCAAGTGCACCACCCATTTCGGTAAGCGTTCGCATACAGCGAACCCCAGATATAGAAGTCCAGGCCCGCCGCAGACGCCCCGCCCTGGGCGGTGTATGGGGTGATCCCCCCCGACGGTGTCCCGGCGGCGAACGTGAGCGCCGTGCCGCTGCTGTCGATGAGCACGGCGTAGCTGCTGTCGATGAGCACGGCGTAGCTGCTGTCGTCGGTCACGGCTGCCCAGTCCATGGTGCTGCCGGGGACCGGCAGGCTTGATGTCCATCCGGGGCCGAAGATGGAGGGAACGGCAGGCGTCAAGGAATTGAAGGTCCGCGACACCGACAGGCCCAGGCCAAAGCCGGGGATCGATACGTCTGTTGCCGACAGCGCCATGTTTCCTGACTGCAGGCCGACCGTCACGGGGCCGACCGTCGCGGTAGCGAAGTTGCCGCCGCTGCCTAGCTTGTCGAATGTAACCGTGACCGGTGAGGTGGTGTAGGTGTCGCCAACGCCGTCGGTGAACTGAGCCTGGATCTGCAGCAGTCGAGCCGCTTGTGCCCAGCCGGTACTGGAACGTCACTCCGCTGTAGGTCGTCGCGCCGCACGGGCTCCCACAGCCTCCGGTCAGTTGCGCCTGCAAGCTCAGCACCGTCGACGTCTGGTTCTCATTCTGCGGCGAGATCATCGATCCGCTCAGCGGCGTGACCGTGGCGGGCAGCCTGGCGCCGCCGGTGACCGGAGGATGGACCCGGATATCCCGCGCAACCGGAGACATGCGGTGAACAGGCAGCCGCGGGCCGACCTCCCCCGCGGCCTGGATGAGCTGGGCCGTAGTCAGGCGGGCCCGCGCCGCACGGGCCCGGGATGCCGCCAGCGCGCGTGCCGCCGACTGGTGCCGGCTGGCCGATAACGTCGCCTGGGCCGCGTCCGCCGACTAGCCCGCACGGACCGGTTCGGCTAACCCGACGAGGGTCGCGACCGCCACAATCGGAACCATCAGGCGCCACGTGAGCCAGATCCGCCGCCGCGTCCGCCTAGGCTGGTTGAAAGAATGCATCGCTGGGTCCCCTCAGCTTGCTGATCTAGATGCTGGTGTCGAATCCACTGCTGCCGATCGGCTACGGCAGCGCAACCGTTACGTAACTAAGTGGTTAAAAGAGTTGTCAATAGCCGCGGTAATCCAGCTTCCGCCGAGGTGCTTCCGGATCTCAGGACTAGACGGGGCGTGTCAGTTGGGGTTGGAGGGCGAGTACCTCAGGTCGGGCGCCGGCATCGAGGTGAGCGTCCGCAGCATCGCGGTCTCCCGGACCAGCAGCCTGCGCTCGGCCTCGAGCCGGTGCCGCGCGTCCGGCTCGGCCAGCAGCGCCTGCTGGTCCGGCAGGTCGATCACTATCGACGCCGCCACCAGGTAGGACAGCACGAGCGGGTCGTCCGGCAGGTCGGGAACGCCGCGCCGGGCGGCCCCCCGTGCGGCCAGCGCGCCGAGATACTCGCCGAACGCATGCTGCACCGCGCGGACCGCGTCCGCCGCCTCGTCTTCGGAGTCACCGGCGCCGGCCGCGTCGTAGGCGTCGGCGAGGTACTCGACCTGGCCCTGCAGGTACGGCGCCGGATCGTCGAGTGACTTCAGCCTGAAACGCCGCGTGCCCACGGTAACTAGGTCGAACGTGCCGTCGTCGTGCTCGGTGACCCGGCGCAGCGTCGCCGTGCAGCCAATCTCGAACAGCGCGGACACCCCGTCCACGCCGGTTTCGCGGCCCTTCCTGATCGCGATCACCCCGAACTGCCGCGGATCGGGCCCGTTCATCAGATCCCGCACCAGCTGCCGGTAGCGCTCCTCGAAGATGTGCAGCGGCAGCAGCAAGCCGGGGTAGAGCACGGTGCCCAGCGGGAAAAGCGGCAGAGACTCACTCATGCTGCGAATGTATGCCGATTCGGACAGGCCGGCCAGCCGCTAGGCTGAGCCCGAATCCGCAGACGAGGGACGTGAGGGTAGCCGCATGCCTCAGGCCGCGCTGATGAACGGGACCGCGCTCGCCGCCGCGACCGTCGCGGCGGTGGCCAGCCGCGCGGCCCGGTTCACCGAACTGACCGGCGCCGCCCCGTGCCTGGCCACGGTGCTGGTCGGCGACGATCCGGCCTCGGCTACCTACGTGAAGATGAAGCAGTCCCGGTGCCGTCAGGCCGGGCTCGACTCACGGCACGTGCCCCTGCCCGCGCAGGTCAGCACCGAGGCGCTGATCGGCGTGATCTCCGGGTTGTCCGCGGACGACGGCGTGCACGGGATCCTGCTGCAGCACCCGGTGCCCCGGCACATTGACGAGCAGGCCGCGTTCGACGCGATATCGCCCGACAAGGACGTGGACGGGGTGACGATGCACTCTTTCGCGGCGATAGCGTTCGGTCGCTGCGGGTTCACCGGCGCCACCCCCGGCGGGATCATGCGGCTGCTCGATGCCTACGACGTCAAGCTGAGCGGCCAGCACACGGTCGTGATCGGCCGCAGCCCCATTCTCGGCAAGCCGGCCGGCATGCTGCTGCTCGGCCGCGACGCTACCGTCACGTACTGCCATTCGAAGACCGAGCAACTGCCCGAGATCGTCCGGACCGCGGATATCGTCGTCGCGGCGGTGGGCCGGGCGGAGTTCGTCCGCGGCGGCTGGCTCAAGCCGGGCGCGGTCGTGATCGACGCTGGCTACAGCCCCGGCCCGGTGGGCGATGTCGCCTTCGCCGAAGCGGTCGAGGTGGCCAGCCTGATCACCCCAGTGCCCGGCGGCGTCGGCCCGATGACGCTCGCGGTGCTGCTCGACCAGACCGTCAGCGCCGCCTTCGACCAGGCCGGCCTGCCGCAGCCTTGATGGCTGCTACGGGCGGAGGTGGCGCCTCTTTGCTCTGGCTCGCGGAGCAGGCCACGCTGGGCCTGAGGGGGCGCTACGGGCGCAGCATGCTCTGGTAGACGGCGAGGAGCGCGGCCTTCTGCTCGGCGTCGAGCTGGTCGTCGGCTCCGATGGCGGCCGCCACGGACGCCGCCGACGGGGCATCGGGCTGCGCGGGCTCGGCCGGATCTGAGTCGAGCAGTCCGGCCTGCGCCAGCAGCATCTCGGCGGACACGTTAAGCGCGCCGGACAGCTGCTTGAGCACGCGGACGGACGGCTGGTGCATGCCGCGCTCGAGCTGGCTCAGGTAGGGATTGGACAGGCTGGTGAGCTCGGCCAACTGGCGGAGCGACAGGTTCGCCAGCTTGCGCTGGTTGCGGATGAAGGTACCGAAGACTTCCATCTGCGCGTCCCACGGGTGCGCCATCGATCCCGCCCCTGACCCGGCAAAGCCGACGTAATGTATGTATCTGCTCAGTATCGTAAGCACAAATGGTCGCGCGGCGAACCCGATCCGGGTCCGCCGCGCCTGTGGCTGAGCCTTCCGGCCGCTGCCGTGTTCCTCGGGCGGCTGGATCCAGCCGAGCCGTGCTCGCACGGTCTTACTTGGCCGCGGTGGTCTTCTTGGCGGGAGCGTCGTCCTTGCTGGGCAGCATCGCGGTCGCCTCGAGCACGTCCTCGGCGAACTTCCGCTGGCTGGCCAGCAGCTTCTCGGCGAAGTCGTAGGCGTTCGACACGAGGTCCTGCGGCTTGGGCAGCTTCTCGGCGAACGGCACGTTGAGCTCGGGCACCGACGGCGTGATCTGCCTGACCGTGCTGGCCCACGTCTCGATCGCGTCGAGAACGGCGTTCTGGCTGTTGCGAACCGCGCTCAGGAACTCCTCCTGCAGCTGCTTGCCCGCTGTGCGGTAGTCGGTCACGATTTCCTCCTCGGATCGTCTGCTGCTAACTATAATGAGCATTTGCTTGGCATGTCAAGCGGCGCACCGAAGGCCGGTCCGGGCTCCCGCCACGATCACGGGGAGAACCCCGCTTCTTTGCACGCGTTCCGTGCCCACGGAACGGGACAAAACGGGTCATGAAATGGCCAGAACGCATGCAAAGGCAAGATGATCATGAATGGGAGTGCGCCGGCCGAGCCGGTGGCCAGCCGCTGTCGAGGATAACCCCGACAATGGGCGTCATGGCTGACGCGACCGCGGACTACCGCCTCTATCAGGACCTGGCCAGCTGGTGGCCGCTGATCTCGCCGCCGCAGGACTACGCGGAAGAAGCGGCCTTCATGGCGGGAGCATTCGGGCTGGCCACGGGTCCGGTCCGTGACGTGCTGGAACTGGGCAGCGGCGGCGGGAGCAACGCCAGTCACCTAAAGGCACGGTTCGACTTCACGCTGGTCGACCTGTCCGAGGCCATGCTCGAGGTGTCAGCAAAGCTCAATCCGGACTGCCGGCACGTCCTGGGCGACATGCGGACCATCCGGCTGGGCCGGACCTTCGACGCCGTGCTCGTGCACAACGCGGTGGCCTACATGACCAGCGAGGCCGACCTCAGGCAGGTGATGGCCACCGCCTTCGCGCACTGCCGCCCCGGCGGGGTCGCGATCTTCATCCCCGACAACATCACCGAGACCTTCGAGGCGGGCACCGGCTGCGGCGGCGGTGACGGCGACGACGGCCGGTCGGCGCGCTTCCTGGAGTGGTCCTGGGATCCGGATCCCGCCGACACCTGGACCCTGACCGACTACGTGTACATGCTGCGCGACCTCGACGCTCCGGTCCGGGTCGTGCACGAGACGCACCGGCTCGGGCTGTTCGGCCGCGAGGCCTGGCTCAGCCTGCTGGCCGAGGCCGGCTTCACGGCCGAGTCCATGACCGAGCAGACCACAGAGGACCGCGACCCCCGCGTGGTCTTCGTCGCCCGCCGTCCGCCCGGCTGACCCAGGCCCGAAGGGTGTCGATATGCGGTTTGCTGCCCGCCTGAGGGCAGCGATGTGCGGTCCGACGCCCTTCGGCTGGCGAGTGGGGAGTGGGTGTGGGGGGTGCTGGGGCGGGTGGCCGGCGGGCTGAGCGTGCGGCACGGCTCTTGATGCGGTGGCCGGCGAGCCCGTATCGTATGCCCAGGAATCGGGCATGCCGGTACAAGCTGACCTGCCCGAATGCCGGTGCGAGCTGGAATGCGGCCGCCATCGGCGAGGGGATCTGGGCGTCGGGGACCCAGTTCGGCCGGGCCAGCCGGCTCGATAGGGTTAGCGATCGAGTTGCGGCTTATGCCCCCGGTCGGCCGCGAGTGCAGGCGAGGGGCGGGGGTGCCATGGAGGATCACCGTTACCGGGTGCTGCTGGTTTCGAGCAGCGGCGGGGTGCTGCTCGACCTGCTCGCGCTCCAGCCGTGGGTGGCCCGCCAGGATGCGGCCTGGGTCGCCGTGCAGGCGGCGGATACGACCGCGCTGCTGGCCGGCGAGCGGGTGCACTGGGAGCGGGAGCAGTCGGTCCGCAGGCCGCTCGGCGTGCTGGCCGCGATCATCCGCGCACTGCGGATCCTGCGCCGGGAGCGTCCCGACGTGATCATCTCGGCCGGGTCGGGCGTCGCGGTGGGGATGTTCATCGCCGCGCGGCTGATGCGGGTGCCCGCCCTGTGGCTGGAGACCTTCAACATCGTGAGCACGTCCGGGGCAGCGAGCCGGGTCTGCGGTCGGCTGGCGGCCGCGGTGCTTATCCAGCGGCCTTCGCTGGCCGCCGCCCGACCTCGCTCCGTCCTGATCGGGGAGCTGTACTGATGGCCAGCACTGCCGACGTGCCCGGCAGAGCCCGCATCCTGGTCACGGTGGGCATGGGGCCGTGGCCGTTCGACCGGCTCATCGGCGCGCTCGCGCCGATCTGCGCCGGCTACGAAGTCTTCGCGCAGACAGGCACCTCGACCGTGGCGCCGCCGTGCCCGCACAGTCCCTTCATCGCTTTCGACGACCTGGAGGCGCGGATCAAGACCGCGGACATCGTCATCACCCACGCCGGCAACACGGTGCGACTCGTCCAGCGGCTGCACAAGGTTCCGATCGCCGTGGCCAGGATGTCGGCGCGGGGCGAGATGGGCAACGACCACCAGGTCGACTACCTGCGGATGGAGGAGCGCACCGGTCCGGTCATCGCCGTCTGGGACACCGCCGAGTTGCCCGCGGCGGTCGCGGGGCACGACGCCGAGCAGGACCGGCTGCTGCGCGAGCGGCCGGTCGCGCCCGCAGCCACGCCCGGCCACATCATCGAGACCCTGGATGCGCTGTGCGCGCGATTGTGTCGTGACGGCCGTGACCGCTGAGCTGAACCCCGGTGAGCTAAACACCGACAAGCCAAACCCCCGCGAGCCGAACCCGTTCGCCCGGCATCACCTGCGGCGGTACGCGTTCGCCTGGCAGCAACTCGCCGGGCGCGCGGGCCGCCACCTCGACCTGGGCTGCAGCGAAGGCGAATTCGTCTGCGCGCTCGCCGCCACGACCTCGCTCCAGTGCTCCGGCGCCGACCCGCACCCCGGCTACCTCGCCGCACTCAAAGAGAAGAAAGTCCAGCTGCCCCTCCACCTGCTCCCGGTGCACGGCGAGCTGTGCTTCGGCCCGGCCGAGTTCGACTCGGTCTCGCTGCTCGACGTACTGGAGCACGTCCCCGACGAAGGCCGCCTGCTCGACGAGATCCATCGCGTGCTGGTGCCGGGCGGGCTGCTCGTGCTGACCGCTCCGCAGCGTCATGTCTTCTCGTTCCTCGATCCGGACAACGCGAAGTTCCGGTTCCCGAGGCTGCACCGGACGGCGTACCAGGCCCGGTTCGGCCGCCGGGTGTACGAGGAGCGGTTCGTCGACCTGTCCGACGGGCTGCGCGGCGACATGTCGGTCGGCAGAGACTGCCACACGAACTACCGGCGCGCCGACCTGCTCGCGCTGCTGCGCGGGCACGGCTTCGAGCCGGTCACCGTCGAGGGCGCGAACCTGTTCTGGCGCTGGTTCCAGGTGCCGGCCCTGCTGACCCGCGGGCCGGTACGCGGATGGTTCGAGCGGGCCATCTACCTGGACGGCAAGATCTTCGGGTCCGCAAACATTTTCGTGACCGCGAGGAAGGTCTCATGAAAGTTGCGGAGAACATCCAGCTAGCCAGCTTCTTCACCCAGCTGGCCGTCAAGCGGAAGATCGCCCCTAATCTGCACGTCCGGCCGCTGGTCGCCGAGCTGTTCCTGACCGAGAACTGCAACCTGCGCTGCAAAAGCTGCAGCTGCTGGCTGGAGAACACCAAGGACGAGCTGACCACCGACGAGTGGAAGGACGTGCTGCGCCAGCTCGCCGAGCTGCGGATCCTCAAGGCGAACTTCACCGGCGGCGAGCCGCTGATCAGGCCGGACGCGATCGAGCTCATGGCGTTCGCCCGCGACCTGGGCATGCGCCGCATGCACCTGAACACCAACGGCATCCGGCTCACACCCGGGACAGTCCAGGACGTGCTGGCGGCCGGCGTCCGGAGCTTCAACATCTCGGTGGACGGTCCTAACGGCCTGGTGCACGACCGGATACGAGGGCGGCTCGGCGCGTTCGAGACCACGATCACGCACCTGCGCAACCTGATCGAGCAGCGGGATAGCCTCAAGCTCAAGGTGCGGATGAACTTCACCGTGATGCGGGACAACATCGATCACCTGCCGGACATCGCACGGCTGGCGCAGGAACTGCGGGTCCAGCTCTACCTGAACCTCGCCACCGACCACACGTTCCTGTTCCGCGCGCCCGAGGTGAGCCGGCAGAAGGTGCTGGACTCCGGCGAGATCGCCGCCGCGCTCGGCAAGCTCGAAGCGGTCAAGCGCGCCGACCCGCACTGGCTGCCGCGCTACTCCGACCTGAACTACATCCCGGGGCACTTCTCCGAGGTCGTGCAGCGCGACGTTCCGTGCGCCGAGTCCCAGCTCAAGCTCATGATCCATTCGAGGGGCGAGATCGGCGGGTGCTGGGCGCACGACCCCGCCTTCAACATCAGGCAGCGGCCGATCACCGAGGTAATCGAGTCGGCGCACTACCGGGAGGAGCACGCGCGGCTGTTCCGCAAGGACTGCGCGGGCTGCGGCAGCAACTACAGCCTCAACCTGCGCTGGCGCCCCACGACCTACCTGGATGACCTGCTGTGGCGAGCCGGCCGCAAGCAGCTGGGCCACATCCAGGAAAAGGAAAGGTGAGCATGCGCCCGAGCCAGGAGCTGTACAGCGCGCTCGCCCCCACGTACAGCGAGCATTTCGAGGCCCCGCACCGGCGCGCCTACGACACCCTGGCCTGGGAGCGCGTGCGCCAGCTCCTGCCGGAGCAAGGTCCCATCATCGACGCCGGCTGCGGCGTGGGACGCTGGGTCGGCCGGCTGACCGAGCTGGGCTACCAGGTCATCGGGATCGAGCAGGCGCCGGGGATGATCGCCGAGCTGAGGCGCGCGGGGCACGGGCCCGGCTTCACCCTGATCGAAGGCTCGATGGAGACCGCGGAGCTGCCCGAAGCAGAAGCCGGCCTGGTCCTCGCCCTCGGCTCGCTGCAGTACGCGGCCGATCCCGAGGCCACCGTGCGCCGGTTCGCCCGCTGGGTCCGCCCCGGCGGGCGGGTCGCGGTGCTGGTCGACTCGCTGGTGGCGCTGGTCGTGGAGCTGCTGCGCGCGGGCCGCCCGGCGGAGGCGGCGCAGCGGCTGCGCACCCGGGTGGGGTGCTGGACGGTCGACGGGCACGACGCCGAGATGCACCTGATGGACCGGGCCAGGCTTACGGCGGCCTTCGAGGCCGCCGGGCTGCGCGAGGTCGAGGTGAGCGGGCTGCTGGCGGCCGGGGTACCGCTCGGCCGCGAGCGGCTGGCCGAGCAGCTGGCACTCGACTGGGACGGGCAGCTGGCCCTGGAGCGCGAGTTGTCCGCCCATCCGGTCCTGGCCGACATCGGCAAACAGCTGATGGCTGTAGGCCGGAGGCCGCCCCTCGGCGTCGACTAGATGTGCCAAAGTCGCGCAGACAGGCCGAGGGATTATCGATGAGCAAGTTCGTGCTGTTCGGCGGGTCGGGGTTCGTGGGCAGCGCGGTGACCGAGGCGCTGCTCGCCGCGGGCTGCGACGTGACGGTCATCGACCGGTGCCCGCCCAGGGAGAAGCTGGTCCGCGCCGGGGCGCAGTGGCTGATGACCGACGTGCTGACCGACGAGCCGCCGCCGCTGCCCGAAGGGCTGGCCGTGATCCTGCTCGGCTCGGCCGACCCGCGGCCGCGCTGGAGCTGGACGCTGCCGGTCAGCAACGCGGTGGCCACGGCCCGGATCCTGCCCGCGCTGGCCGGCCGCCCGGTGCTGCTGATGTCCTCGGCTCAGGTGTACGGCCGCGCGGCCGGCCTGCTGCGCGAGGACACCCCGCCCGAGCTGCCCTGGACGGTCGAGCAGATCGACGCGTGGTGCGACGAGGCGGCCGAGATCGCGCGGCAGCCCTGCCCGCCGTGGCGGTCCGCGCCGGCCGGCCGCCGCCTGGCCGCCGCCGGCCCGTCCGGGCGGTGGACCTACGCGCTGTCCAAGCTGGCGCAGGAACGGCTGCTCGCCCGGTCGGTCGACCCGGAGCTGCTGACCATCCTGCGGCTCGCCGAAGTCTGCGGTCCGGGCCGTGAGGGCTGGGCCGGCGGGCTGATCCGCAAGGCCATCGCCGGTTACCCGATGTCGGTAAGCACGGGACTGAAATGCTTCGTTAGGAATAATGATCTTGCCGGAATCGTCAGGTCCGGGGTGGCGCCGGGGATCTACAACGTCGGCGGCGAACCGGTCTCGCTCGTCGCGCTGGCCGAGGAGATCCGCGAGCTGTGCGGCTCGGCGTCGGCGGTGCTCCCCCGGCCCCCCGCGGCTGGCGACGGCGGCGGGATCATCGACACGAGCAGGCTCATCGCGGCTGGTCACAGGGTCGGCCCGCTGCGCCCGCACCTGGAGGAGATGGTCGCGGTGCTGCGCGCGGACGGCCGCCCGGTGCTCGAGCCGGCCGTCCCGGTGGTCATCCCGCCGCGTGCCGCGCGTCCCGACCTGGTGGCCGCCCGGCAGCAGGCGAGCCTGTGGAGCGGTGAGGTCAAGCACGGCAACCGCTGGTCCGAGGAACTGCGGGACGGGCTGGCGCGGGCGCTCGACGTCGGCGAGGAGCACACGGTGATAGCCACCGCGTCGGGGACCGCGGCGCTGCGGCTGGCGGTGGCCGCGACCGCGGGCCCCGCCGCGCCCGGCGACGTCGCGCTGCTGCCCTCGTTCACCTTCCCGGCGACCGCCGAAGTTCTCCTGCAGCTCGGCTACCAGCTGCGTTTCGCCGACGTCGACGAGCACTTCTGGAACCTGAACCCCGATTTTCTCCGTACGGAGCTCGCCTCGCGTCCGGTACGCGTGGTCGTCTGCGTCGATACCTTCGGCAATCCGTGCGATTACCAGGCGCTGGCGCCGGTCTGCCGCGAGGCGGGCGTCCCGCTGGTCAGCGACGCCGCGGCGTCACTGGGCAGCCTGCACTGGGGCCGCCCGCTGGCCCGGCAGGCCGACGCGCACGCGTTCTCGATGAGCTTCGCCAAGGTGCTGTCGGCGGGCGGCGCGGGCGGCGCGGTCGTGCTCCCGGCCGCGGCCGCCGCGGCCATGCGGGACGATCCGGCGGGCTGGTGCCGTTCGGAGCTGATCGACGAGCTGCACGCGATCTACGCGCTCGACCAGCTCGCGATCCTGGCCGACCTGGTGCGGCGGCGCAATCGCATCGCCGCGGTCTACCGGGACGGGCTGGCCGGGATCCCGGGGCTGGCCCCGCAGGCGGTGCGGTCGGGCGACCGGCATTCGTACGTGCACTGGGTGATGCGGGTGCCGCAAGAGGCCGGGCGCGACGATCTGCTGCGGTCGCTGCTGGACTGCGGCGTGCAGACCAAGCCGTACTTCCGTGCGCTGCACCTGACCGCGCTCGGCGGCGGGGAGCGGCTGCCGGTCACCGAGGAGCTGGACGCCCGCGTGCTCGCGCTGCCGATGTCGTCCGAGCTGACCGAAGGCGACGCGGAACGGATCGTGCTGGCCGTACGGTACTGCCTGGCCGAGTCGCTGCGCGGGCCCGCGGTGCGAGCCACCACGCGGTGACCTAGGGCGTGCTGGCCGGCCGGGCTCGGACGGCCCGGAAGTAGTCGATCGTCCGCCGCAGGCCCTCTTCGAGGCCGACGGCGGGCTGCCAGCCGAGTGCCTCGCGGGCCAGCGTGGTGTCCGGCTGACGAACCGACGGGTCGTCCACCGGCCGGGGCACGTAGCTGATCGGGCTGCGCGAGCCGGTCAGGTCGCGGATTGTCTCGGCCAGGCCGGTCATGCTGATCTCCTGCGGGTTGCCGATGTTGACCGGCCCGGGATGCCCCGACCGCACGAGCCGCATGCACCCTTCGATGAGGTCGTCGACGTACTGGATCGATCGCGTCTGGCTGCCGTCCCCGGTCACGGTGATCGGCTCGCCGTTCAGCGCCTGGCGGATGAACGTGGGGATGGCCCGGCCATCGCTCGGCCGCATCCGCGGCCCGTGCGTGTTGAAGATCCGCATGATGGCCGTGTTCACGCCGTGCGTCCGCCGGTAGGCCATCGTCATGGCCTCGCCGAACCGCTTGGCCTCGTCGTAGACGCCGCGCGGGCCGACGGTGTTCACGTGCCCCCAGTAGGTCTCGGGCTGCGGATGCACCCGCGGATCGCCGTACACCTCCGAGGTGGAGGCGAGCAGGTAGCGGGCCTTCCATTCCCTGGCCAGGCCCAGCGTGTGCAGAGTGCCGATCGAGCCGACTTTCAGCGTCTCGACCGGCAGCTGCATGTAGTCGATCGGCGAGGCGGGCGACGCGAAGTGGAACACGACGTCAACCTTGGTGCCGACGTGAATGAAATCGGTGACGTCCGCCTTGATCAGCCGGAAGGATCCGGTTCCGATCAGGTGCTCGACGTTGGCGGGTGATCCGGTGCAGAAGTTATCCAGGCAGATCACGTCGTAACCGTCGGCGAGCAGCCGTTCGCACAGGTGGGAGCCGAGGAAGCCGGCTCCTCCAGTGACCACCGCGCATGGCTTCATGACGGCTCAGCCTCCTTGTCAGTTCCCCCGTTGGGAGGTCTGCTCATTGTGTCGCGGCCGGCCCCGGCGGCGACAGGGACCTCCGCTCCGGCGCGCGCGAAAGGGCCGCGGCGACGACGGCAGAATGGCCGGCGACCGGCCGCGGAAAGGTATGCCGCCGCGGCCGGCCGTTCCGGCCAGGTCCGGCGGCCGGCGACTGATCAGGAAAGGCCGCGGCATCAGCCTTCCGCGTCCTGGCCGCGACGAAGCCGTGGTCCGGATTAGTGGCATCTGCGAAAAACGTCCGGCGGCTTGGGCGGGTCGGACCGGTGGTAGCCGGGCGGTCAGACGGGTGCATTTGACGAGGTCGCCGACGGCCAGGCCGGTACGAACCGCGGCGTTAGGGCGCGGAGAAGGGCCCACCCGGACGTAAAGGGACCAGTGGGAGCAGAGTGTTATATATCACATGGATCACGGATCTAGACGGAAACATCCGGTCGTTCCATGTGGTAGGCCGACAAATCCTGCGGGGCCATTCGGATGCGGTGCGGGTGTGACACGGATGTGGCGCGGATGTGGCCGACCTAGTATCGCTGACTCGCCGGCAGGTGGCATAATTGGCGGTGATGAATAATTCACGTTCGCGCCGCTTCCCGGTGACGGTCACGCATTTGCCGACCGTGCGATGTCAGATCTGTGAGCGCACGATCGCGCACCGGCCCGGCAAGGTGAGCGAAGTGCTGACCCAGCACTATCGCGAGGCCCACCCGGAAAAGCTCGGCGTCACCCAAGAGTAGCCAGCGGTCAGGTTAGGTCAGCATTCCGCGCCGCGGTTCAATACCCGTCGGAGATGGTAACACCCGAAGCTGAGGTCAGTTTCGGGTGCCCTGCTTCACGCCTGCTATTTGGTCTCGGCCCGGCTATCGATAGCCGGGCCAGGCTCGGCCCGCGCCGGTCAGAGCGAGGCCAGCCAGTGGTGGCCGGGGTGCACCTGGCGCAGGGCCGCCGTCAGCCAGTCCCGGCGGTCCGGGCCGATCAGCGGCAGCAGGCCGGCGAAGTCGGCCTCGTCCTTCGGCCGGGCGTGCTTGGCCTTGAACAGCAGCACGATCTCCGGTGCGACGTAGGGGATGCCGTCGGCGGACCGCAGGATCACTTCGTCGTACGGCCGCCTGATGCTCTCGTCGCGGCGGCAGATCCAGATCCCGTCGTCGTTCCGGATCCCGTCGTCGTTCCGGATCCCGGCGTCGCGGCAGCTCCCGGCGTCGTGCGGCTCGCGGAACACGTCGATCCGGTAGATCCCGGTGCCAGGCTCCCGGCCCCAGGTCTGGTGGTGCAGGCCAAAGGCCTCGCTGTCGGCCGGCCAGCGCCAGCCGTCCCCGATCACGTCGAACTCCAGGTCGCTGAGCGCGGCGCGGACGGCCGGGAAGCCTGCCGCCGGGATGGCGATCTCCAGGTCGTCGTGCTCGCGCGTCGTCTGGCCACAGAACAGGTCGACGGCCCAGCCGCCCGCGACCGCCCACGGCACCGGCACCCCGGCCAGCCGCTCCGCGGCCTCGGCCGGCGACCACGCCTGCCACGGCACGTCATCGCCGACGAGTTCGCCGCCGGGGGGAACCTCCTGCTCGGTCACACCGGGATGCTGACCGGTATCGCGGTACGCCGCCGCCCGCGCGGCGGGCGTCCGCGGGTGCCAGGATCGTGACCGCGCAGGCCGGCAGCCCGCCGGGCGGCGTCAAATTTTGGCACAGGCCATCCGCCGCCCGCCATCTAAGATCACGAGTGAGACCTGGTCCCGACCGGACGAGAGAGACCGATGATCTTCATCACCGCCAAGTTCCTGATCCGCCCCGAGCATGCCGACCGGTGGCCCGAGATCACCCGCGAGTTCACTCAGGCCTGCCGGGCCGAGCCCGGCTGCCTGTGGTTCGACTGGTCCCGCAGCGTCGATGACCCGAACGAGTACGTCCTGGTCGAGGCGTTCCGCGACGGCGCGGCCGGGACCGCGCACGTTCAGTCCGAGCACTTCAAGAAGGCGCAGCAATGGCTGCCGCCGCACCTGGCCGAGACGCCCAGGATCGTGAACTTCGAGGTCCCGCAGGACGACTGGTCCCGGCTCGGCGAGATGCTGGTCACGGAGGACTGAGGATTGCGGGCTGCTGGCCGCGGGGTGAGGACCGCGGCTGGTGATCGCGGGGATCGCGGGCTGAAGACCGGGCCGCGGCGGGTCAGGCTACGCTCGTTGCGGTGACTTCCCTCGTGCAGTACGACGTCGGCGACCAGGTCGCCAGCATCACCCTCGACTCGCCGAAGAACCGGAACGCCCTGTCCCGGGCGCTGGTCGCCGAGCTCGGCGGGCACCTGGCCGCGGCCGCGGCCGACCCGGCCGTCCGCGCGGTCCTGCTCACGCACACCGGCAAGGTCTTCTGCTCCGGCGCGGACCTGTCCGAGGCCAGCAGCACCTCGCCCGGCTCGGATGCGGCCGGCGGCTCGGACGCAACCGCCGGATCGCCTAGCTCGGGCGCCACCAGCGCGATGATGAGCATGATGACCGCGATCATCGAGCTGGACAAGCCGGTGATCGCCAAGGTCGGCGGGCACGTGCGGGCGGGCGGCATGGGCATCGTCGGCGCCTGCGACCTGGCCGTCGCCTCGCAGGCCGCGTCGTTCGCGTTCACCGAGGCCAGGATCGGTCTCGCGCCCGCGATCATCTCGCTGACCACACTGGACCTGATGCCGCCGCGCGCCGCCGCCAGGTATTACCTGACCGGCGAGACGTTCGACGCCGCGACCGCGGCCGAGATCGGCCTGATCACGGTCGCGACCAGCGCGGACGAACTCGACGGGGTGACCGCCGGACTGCTCGACCAGCTTTTGCAGACCTCGCCGCAGGGCGCGGCGGAGACCAAGAAGCTGCTCACCGGCCCGCGCCGGGCCCGGCTCGCCGCCGACGCTGCCGTCATGGCCGCCCTGTCGGCCCGGCTGTTCGCCAGCGACGAGGCGCAAGAGGGCATCCGCGCGTTCCTCGAGCGCCGCCCGCCCGCCTGGCGGCGGTGACCGCACCCGCATCACGCCCCGGCCGACCGATTGCGGATCACGCTGGGCAGCTGATGCGAGCGCGGACGGCAGTGGCGACTCCGGCGGTTACCGTGGCGGGTACGGTGCGGGGCGGGCAGCCGGGCAGGCCGGCGGTGATCGTGTAGCTGCCGTCAGGCAGGCCGCCGACGGCGAGCCGTCCGCCCGGATCTGTGCTGGCGGCCCCGGCGGCCGGGCCGGTCCAGGTGACCGTGGCGCCGGACGCACCGGTAGTCACGATGATGCCGCCCTGCCCGATGCCAGGCGCGTTGATGATCGCGGGCGTGACCTTGGTGCGGGTGGCCGTCCAGCCGACCGCCCACGGGTTCCCCGCCGGGTCGGCGGCGATGGCGGTGAGCTGCGCCGGACCGGGCACGGGAGTGACCTGCGCCGTGGAGCCGGCCAGGCTGAGCCGCAGAACCCCAGGCCCGGAGGTGGCCAGCACCGTCGACCCGGCGGCGACTACCCCCGTGAGCCCGTCGTCGCCCGCGCCGGCTGGTGCTGCGGTCCAGGTGGCGCCGTTCCACAATGCCGCGTAGGAGCGGGGGCAGATCCCTCCCTCGCCGCACGAGCTCTCCAGCGTGCCCACCGCCCACAGCCCGGCGCCGGTGTCGGCGAGGCCCGCGATGACCAGCGAGGACTGTGCCGGGACCGGCAGGGGCGGCAGCGCGGCCCAGGTCGTCCCGTCGGACTGTTCTACCTGGTTGCCGCCGGCGACCCAGACATGTCCCGGCGCGACCGCGACGGCGTTCAGCGTGCCGGCATCGGGAACGCTCACCCGCCTCCAGGTGCTGCCGTTCCAGTGCAGCAGCAGCGAAACGGCCGGGAAGCTGTCGCCGCCGGCCGCCCACACGTCATCGGTGGCCCTGGCCGCGATCGCGTCGAGCTGGTTGCCCAGCGCCGGGCCGGCTGGGTTGGGGGTCGGACTGCGCGTCCAGGCCGTCCCGTCCCAGTGGTACGCGAGGGTCCGGCTGGCCAGCGACGAGGTATCAGAGACCGTCCCGACCGCCCAACCATCACTTGGGCCGGCCTCGGCCACGCCGTTGAGCTGGGCGGCCTGCTCGCCTGCCGGGTACACCGGCCCCAGCGGCACCCGCGCGGCACTCCACCCGGCGCCGTCCCAGTGCTCCGCGTATGGCTTGGTCAGCACCGCCGTCGGGGGCGCCCCCGGGTTGTACCCGCCGACGGCAAGAACATCGGCCGTTGACGCCGCGGCCACGCCGAACAGTTCCCCTCGTGCGCCCGCCGGGGCGCTGCTGGTCGTACCCCAGGCCACCGTCTGCGCCGCCGCCGTCTGCGCCGCCGCCGTCTGCGCCGCCGCCGCTGTCGCGGCTCCGGCCGTACCCAGCCCGGCCCCGCACACCGCCGCCAGCACCGCGACGACCCGCCCCGCCCGATGCAGATTCATGCCCAGTCTCTTCGCACCGTCAGATTCCATGGTTTTCTCCCGCTCCCGGGACGGCCGACAGCCCGCGGCCAGGGCATGGCCGTGGTGTGGCGCTGCCTGGTCCGCACACCTTCTATTCGGCGCCGTCGCGCCGCCGTCTTGCCCTCCGACGGCACAGGGTGGCCGCCTGTGGGGTCGAATACCTTGAGAGTCCGACCGGTTCGTATCCGGTCTGGCTGGCGAAGGGGTTCTGCGTCGACGGCGTTAAGGTCGTGGGCATGGCTGACGCCGATGCTGGTCCAGCTCGATCGCGGTGCTCGGCCGGGTCGTCGCCGTGGAGGAGTTCCTCGAAGAGATCGGCTGGCCAGGCTCAGCCAGCCGGCTGGCGCCGCCAGGTATGTAGCAAGTCGGCCGGGCCTGGCTGAACGGCCATCGGCAACGGCTAGCAAGCTCCTGGGCCGGCACCAGGTCGACGTCGCCCTCTCGTCATGCCGTATGACCTTCAGAGATGAGCGAGGACTCCGGCTGTCCGGTCCGGCCACCCCGTCCGCCCGGCAGAAAATTCCCCCTTATCGGCGCATGAGGTAATCCTGTGGCGTCAATCGGGCGTCTCAATGACAGATGGTGTGCCGCTCCGGAGGTCTCAGGAGGCATGGCCGCAGGCGGGACGCCATCAGCAGCGATCAGGAGGAGCCACATGCGAGGCATCAAGTTGCGCGGCGGCAGGCGGACAGTGGCCGCCGCGGCCGCGGCGATGCTGGTCTCGGGGGCGGCCCTGACCGGCTCCGGCCAGGCGCACGCGGCCTCGCAGCCGACCGGCTTCGCGGGGCTAAGAGCTGGTCATGCCACGGCGGCCGGGGATATCTCGACGATCGCCGGCGGTGTCGGCGGCCCGGCCCCGGCCACCGCGATGGACCTTCAGGACGAGATCTGCGGCGTGACCTACGCCGCGTTCTCCGGCGACGGCGGCCCGGCCACCCTGGCCCAGGCCGGCGCGACCGCCGTGGCCGTCGACGCGGCGGGCAACGCGCTGATCGCCGGTGCCGACTTCAACCGGATCGAGGTCGCCGCGCGCACGACCGGCACGTTCTACGGTCGGGCCATGACCGCTGGTGACATCTACACCCTGGGCGGCAACGGCATCGGCGGGTTCGCCGGTAACGGCAGCCCGGCCACCAGCGCCGAACTGGCCGGCCCGCAGGCCGTGACGGCGGACGCCGCGGGCAACCTGGTGATCGCCGACACGCGCAACCAGCGGATCCGGGTCGTCGCGGAGAGCAGCGGCACCTTCTACGGCAAGCCGATGACGGCCGGCGACATCTACACGGTGGCCGGCAACGGCACCGGCGGGTTCGCCGGCGACGGCGGCCCGGCCACCAGCGCCAAGCTGTCGTTCCCGTCCGGGGTCGCGGTGGACCACGCAGGCAACCTGCTGATCGCCGACTCGCTGAACAGCCGGATTCGAGTGGTCGCCGCCAGCACCGGCACCTTCTACGGGCAGCCGATGACCGCCGGCGACATCTACACCGTGGCAGGCAGCAACGGAAGCACGCTGGGCGACGGCGGCCCGGCCACCAGCGCGTTCCTGAACCTTCCGAATACCGTGGCCGTGGACGCCGCCGGCAACCTGGTGATCGCCGACACCGACGACAGCCGGATCCGGCTGGTCGCCGCCAGCACGGGCACCCTGTACGGGCAGGCGATGACGGCCGGCGACATCTACACGGTGGCCGACAACGGCCATCACGGCTACTCCGGCAAGGTCGGCCCGGCCACCGAGACCGGGCTCAACTTCCCGGGCGGCATCTCGATCGACAACGCAGGCAACCTGGTGATCGCCGACTCGTTCAACCAGCGGATCCGGGTGGTGGCCGAGCGGGCCGGCACCTTCTACGGCAAGCCGATGATCGTCGGCGACATCTACCTGGTCGCGGGCAACGGCACCGCAGGATTCGCGGGCGACGGCCGCCTGGCCACCGCCGCCGAGCTCAACCAGCCGCAGAGCGCCGTGGCGGACAGCGCCGGCAACCTGCTGATCGCCGACAACGGCCGGATAAGGGAGGTGCTGGCAGGCTAACCCAGTCCGCCCATCACGAGCCCCGCGGGCTGGCTGCTCACCAGCCCGCGGGCCGGCCGGCCACCAACCCCGAAGGCCGGCCGGCCACCAACCCAGCGGAGCGGCCGGCCAGCCGCCCCGCGACGGAACTGCCCGGGCCGCCTGCCCGGCCCGGGCAACCCCGCGAAGGCCTGGGCGATCAACATCCCTGGAGTCACCACCCGGCTGGCCCGCGACGGAACTGCCCGGGCCGCCTGCCCGGTCCGGGCGGGCCGGCGAAGGCCTGGGCGATCGACATCCATTCGGTGGCGACCGGGCCGGAGATGACCAGCGAGGTGTCGTCGATGTGCCGCCGCTGGGTGACGGCCAGGCAGAAGTCCAGCGCGCTGCCGGCCACCCGGTCGGCGGCACCAGGCGGTCCCCACAGCCACATGTCCCCCCCGCCGGGCGCGATCAGTTCGATCCGCACTGGCTGCTCGGGCACGGGCAGTCCGTTGGCGGCGAAGCTGAACGGCCGGGCCGAGATGCCGATATGCGCCACGTGCCGCAGCCGGGCGGTCGGCTCCCGGCGGACGCCAAGCGTGTCGGCGATGTCCTGCCCGTGCGCCCAGGTTTCCATGATCCTGGCCGTTAGCGACGAGGCCGCGCTCATCTGCACCCCAAACCACGGCACCCGCGCCGACGGGTCCATGGGCCTGAACGTGTCAAGCAGCCGGGCACGGGCGCTATCGAACCAGTCGAGCAGCGCCGCCGGCGGGATCGCGCGGTACCGCTTGGCTATCGTATCGGGGTCGAGCCCGCCCATCTCGGCCAGGCCGACCATATCGGCACGGAACGACTCGGGCTCGGCCGCCGACTTGACCGCGGCGTCGTCGAAGTGCGCCAGGTGACTGATCTGGTCGGCAATGCTCCAGCCGGGCGCCGGGGTGTCCTGGCGCCAGCCCGGTTCGTCTAGCCCGGCGACGAGCCCCCGGACAACGGCCGACTCCGCCGCCAGGTCATCGGCGAGCTCGTTCATGTCTGCGGGCATGGGGACCTCCGGTCAGCTCCGCCTGACAGCGACGATAGCCCCGCCCCCGCCAACCCCGCCCGTCCCTCCCCCAGCCCGTCAGCCACGATCCGTTCCAGAAGCGCAGCTCAGCCGCCATCCCCAGCGCCCGGCTGGACGAGTGCCACAGAGGCCACGCCAGCCAGACCATGGGGGTCGATGTGCGGTTTGCATCCCACCGAAGGGAAGCAAAGCGCGGATTCACCACCCTCCGCTGGCGGTGCCGCCGCTGGCCAGGGTGGGCCGGCCAGGTTAGGAACCATCGCCGCTGCTATCCGCTGAGGCACCGCCTCCATCGCCCGAGTCGCCGCTGCCATCGGTCGAGCCACCGCTGTCGCCGGAGCCGCTGCCGCCGGACGAGTCGCCGCTGCCATCGGTAGAGTCGCCCGACGCGTCGGTGCCGCCGGAGCCGCTGCCGCCGGACGAGTCGCCGCTGCCATCGGTAGAGTCGCCCGACGCGTCGGTGCCGTCGGAACTGGAGTCGCTGCTGCCGTCCGGCGAGTCGCCGCTGCTGTCAGCGCCGTCGCTGCCGTCAGTCGAGCCATCGCTGCCATCGGTCGTGGCACCGCTTCCGGCCGAACTGTCGCTGCCATCGGCCGAACCGTCAGTACCGGCGCGCCGCCATCGGCCGAGCCATCGCCGCTGTCAGTGCCGTCACTGGTGTCGCCGGTGCTATCGGTCGAGTCGGAGCCCGCGCCGTCCGCCGTGCTGCCGGTGCCGGTGTCGTCGGAGGACGGGTCGGTGGAGTCGGTGCTGCCGTCAGAGGGGTCGCTGCCGGAGCTGGAACTGGAGGAGGTGGGGCTGGAGGCCGTGTTGCCGGGGGTTGATGACTTTGAGGTGCTCGAGCCGGAGGATCCGCTGGGCGACGAACCGGACGTGCCGCTGCCGCTGCCGCTGGGCGCCCCGCTGGTCGAGCCGGGCGAACCGCTGCCGGGGCCGACCGCGGAGCTCGCGGGCACGCTTCCCGGGTAGTAGACGACCGACGGGTCCGCACCGTTCTTCGCCACGGCGGCGGCATTGTTGAAGAGCGCTATGTCGGCGGTATTGCGGGGCGCGACACCGGGGTTTCCGGTCGTGGAAATGCTGCAGTTGGCGGCGGCCGTGGCCCAGTCCTTCGCGTTGAGCGCCGCGGCCAGCTTGGGCCATTGCGAGGCGAACGCCGGGCCAAGCGCCCAGCACATGCTCATCCCAGCGAGCTGGGCGTCCGCGGGCCAAGTCGCAAAGGCGGGAAAGGACCGCAGGAAGGTGATCTCGTTGCTGGCCAGCTTCGAGCTGACGAGATTGTCGATCGCCGGGTCAGACAGCCGCAGGTCGTTATGGGAGGCGCAGGCCTGGTACCCCGCCTTCCCCAAAGCGATGCTGTTGTTCTTCAGATCCGTCCACGCGGCCGTGATCTCAGCCTGGGTTGCCGCCGCGCCGTTGGCGTGCTGGAACGGCAACACGACAGCCATGCTGACCGGATCGATCAGGTTACCGACCCCGGTGGTGATCAGCCCCTTCACATCGACGTACATCCAGTGCACTCGGCCCTCGAACCGGCCGGTGAACGAGTTGAACACATTTTTCACGCTCTGGTACATGGGAGTCCCCCCTTATTTTCAGCCGGAACCGGCTGAGCTTTCGGTTGTGTCTGTTGCCGATCCTGAAGGTGCCGGTGCCGGCGGGTCATTGGGCGGCAGCACGGGCAGCGGCTCGCAGAACATCGCGATCAGCGAAATGCCGGGCACGGAGATCGTGGTCACCTGGTTCTCCGAGGTGACCTGCGCGGCGGCCAGCCCGAACGGGCCGAAGGCCACGCCGCTGCCGACCAGGCTGCTGGCGTCGTCGCTGCTCCACGTGCCCGAGATCGACAGGTTCTTGGCCAGCACGATCGCTACTGGCAGCGCGTAAGGCTGATTCACCGGGTCGGCGGGCTCGCCGACATACAGCCCGCGCGGAACGCCGGGGATGTACCAGCCGGGATCGGTCACAAGATTGCCCTGCCACCAGGCCGAGCGGTCCACCGTCGCGACCATGTGGTCCACCGACATCGTGACCGTGACACTCTGCTGAGTCGTGGTCACCGGCGACGACTGCTCCGAAGCCAGGGCAAAGGCGCGGGCGACGGCCAGGAACCTCCGCCCGGTCTGCGCGGTGACCAGCGGCTGGAGGGTCGCCCCGTTCGCGACCGCTGACACAGGCTCCACGACGGTATTCGCGACCGTCAGGCCGGGGTCAGCCGGGCCGGGGCTGGCCGTGTCCAGCTCCTGGGCGAGCGACGAGGCCTGCTGAACGGCCGCGGCGCTGACCGGGCCGCCCGGCGCAGGCCCGCCGCCCGGCGCAGGCCCGGCGCCCGGCGCAGGCCTGGCGGCCGTGATGGGCACTCCCTCGTACACCTGCGGCAGCTGGCGAAGCTGCCAGATACGGGGATTCGGCCTGGGCGGCGGCGTCCCGCCGGACTCAGACTGGGTGTCCGTGGACTGCTGGCTCTCGAACGTGTTCCAGCCGGTCGAATCCGGCAGCGGCCAGTCCGACGGAACCGTCGAGATGGCCAGGACTCCCGGGCCGATGTCGGCGGCGGCTGACCTGATCTCCTGCGCGACGCGCACCGCCGCGGGGCTGCCGAGATCGGCGGACGGAACGGCGAACTGGGCAATGGTCTGGAAGATCGCGGTCATCGAGACGAGCGTGACCGTGCTGCCCAGCAGCGCTGCGTTAGGGATATCGATTTGAAGGGGTGAATCCACCACGGTGTCGAGCCATGCCGTCAGCTGGGCCGGATTCACCATGAGCTGCCCGGTGGCGTCGGGCTCGGCGAGGCCGTCGGACGTCGAGACCGGAACGCCGCCGGGGACGAAGATCAGGCTTGTCTGGCCACCGACCTCGGGCTCGTAGATCTTCAGGAGCGCCTGCTGAAACTGCTGCCCGAGGACAGCGAACGTGTCGGTGAGAGACATGCCAGCGCTCCCTGGATCACGAACTCGGCGCCGAGGGCACCTGCACCGGCGGGGTGGATCCGCCGGCCGGGACACCCGGCAGCGTCGTCGGTCCGCTGGGCGCCGGGCCGGGGTCCGCGGACGAATCGTCGCCGGACTGGCCCGGGTCGCCGGACGACTGTCCTGACCCGCTGCCGCCGGACTGACCCGAGCCGGACTGGCCCGAGGCGGACTGGCCCGAGGCGCTGCTGCCGGACTGGCCCGAGCCGCTGGACGAGGCCAGGCCGGGGTCATCGATCGACGGACAGGCCGGGACGATCTCGCCGACCCAGCCGAGGATCTGGCTGCCGTGGATGGTCAGCGTCCCGCCGGCCGAGCCGCCGCTGAACGAGAAGCTGCCCGAGCTCTGCGCCCCGCTGGAGCCCTGGCCGGAGTCCTGGGCGTCGCTGTGCGAGACCGACCCGCCGATGAACAGGTAGCCGGCCGAGACGGTTTCGCTGTTCGAGCTGCTCTGATCGCTGCTCTGCTCCTGGCGGCTGGCCTGGGCCAGGGCGATGCCCGCCTGTCCCCAGTTCTCCGCCTTGATCGTCACGTTGCGCACGACCAGGAAGGCGGTCGGGATCATCGGCATCAGCTGCTGCTGGTTTTTCACCTGGCCGGCGATGGTGCCGTCGCTGATGCTGTTCTTCTTCGCGTTGACCAGGTACCAGCCGCTCATGTGGAATAGGTCGCTGACCAGCCACGGCCGCTCGATGCGGCAGAGCCCCCACTCGAACGTGATCGTCACGTTGGTGGTCTGGTCGTCGAACGTGGTGACGCTGCCGCTGCCGCCGGAGGCGCCCTGCGCATCGCTGGAGTCGGAGTGCGAGGCGCCGCCGCCGATCATAAAGCCCATGAACATCGCGCCGCCTTCGCCGCTGGTAGACGACGACTGCCCGTTGTACCAGTTGCTGGCGTAGCTGTTCGACGCAGTGGCCGACTGCTCGGACCAGTCGTTCGACGACACGGTGAGCTTCTCGAAGCCGACGCTCTCGTCCGTGCTGTCGTACCAGTTTGTCGGGGTGATCATCGAGTAGGCCGTCTCGCTGGGCAGGCCGGCGATGCCCAGGTTCCACGCGTCGAACAGCTGGCGGGCCTGGGTGACCATGGCCGCCTGCACGTCAAGTCCTACGCTGCTGACCGTGGCCAGCGCCTGCTCGATGTCGGCCGCGCCTTGCGCCATCCAGGTGTCGTACGCCTGATCCACGGCGGTCTGATCGACCGCGGAGGTCTCCGGCCACGCGCTGCCCAGGATGGGATCGGCCATCGCGTACGCCTGGTCGGTCGCGTAGTTGGCCTTGGCCTGCGCCCAGGCCATCTGGTTGGCCAGGTACGCCTGGTACTCGGGCGTCTGGCCGATCATGTTGCCCTTGCTGTCGTAGGTGTAGAGCTTCAGCAGGGCGGCCTGCACCGCCTGCTCCACCTGCGCCGACGGAGGCGGCGCAGGCAGCGGCTGCATGCCCTTGATGATCGAGCCGTAGGCGAAGCTCAGCGACCGTGACGTCGGATAGCCCTGCAGGGTGCCGTCCCCGGTCACCTCGTACAGCTCATCGACCAGCAGCGAGGTCTGGAACGCGGCCTCTATCGAGGCTTGCAGCTGGCTGTTCAGCTGAGGCGCCGGCGGTGTGCTGGCCGCACCAGAGGAACTGGATGAGGATGTCGAGCTGGCCGGGGCGTTCGGGGCCAGGTACTTGCCCGTGATGGCCGCCATCGTGTCGCCGCCCGCCGGGGTCCACGGGTTGGCGTACTGCTGCGGATCGATCGGCTGACCGGTGGGCGTCTGCAGGTACATGACCTGACCGGTGGGATTTCCCTTGCTGTCCACCGGCTGCTGCCCCAGCACCCGGCTGGCCATGGTGTCCAGCATGGCCAGCAGGGCCTGCCCGACCCCGCCGCTTACCTGTAGCTGACCTTCGATCGCCGATTGCGACATGACCGCCTCCGATTTCCTCCCGCGTCTTTAGTCAGAGCCGGCAGCGCGCGGGCAAATACATTCGGCTGCGCGTTACCCACGTACGGGAAGGATTTTGGTCGCTCCAGCGACCAAAATCCTTCCCCTTGAGGGTCGGGCGGGGCCCGTTAGGTTAGGAGGGCTTCGGCGGCCATGGGGATGTAGCCGGCGGCGAGGAAGGTCCGGACGCTGGCCGCGTTGCCGGGCGAGATCTGCGCCCAGAGCGGCTGGCCGGCGGGCACCAGGTGGCGGGCCGCGAGCATGGCCGAACGGCCCAGGCCTCTCCCACGCCAGCCGGGATCTACCTCGACCGCGACCTCGTAGCGTCCCGCCACGCCGCGGCCAATCATGATGACCACGCCGTCGGCGCCCCACACGGTGAGTTCGTCGCGGTAACGCCGGGCACGCTCGACGCGCGGGTGACCGGTGCCGGAGACTTCGGCCAGCGGCAGCTCTGGCGGGCCGGGCAGCGCGGTGGCCACGGTGAGCACGTCGGCGCAGCCGACCCGGCGGCCCAGCCGTTCGCAGAGCGCGACCAGGAACGGCGGGCTGAGCGGCGCGGCCAGGTCGCCGGCCGGCAGCCTGGCGCGGACTCAGTCGGCCGCGACGTCGGCGAAGACGATGTTGTGCGCGGTGAAGGCGATCACGCCGGCGTAGCGCCCGGACGGCTGGGCCAGGACGGTCAGCCCGCTGTCCGCGGGCGGCGGGGCACCGGCCGCGGCGCGGGCGAGGATGTCGCCGAGCGGACTGGACACGCAGAGCAGGCTAGACGATCGGGGACTGATGGAGCAGGCGCTCGGCGCGGCGGAGGGTTTCGGTGAGGTTGGCTTCGGCGGTGGCCTGGTAGGCGTCCGGCAGGGCCAGCCAGCGAAGCGGCGCGCCGGGGTTCTCCGGCCTGGCCGCCTGCGGGGCCTGCGTCGCCATGACGAACCGCACGTCGGCGTGCTCGTGCGCGGGCTCAGCCGCAGACGCCGGCACGGAGACGATCGCCACGTGCCGAATCTCCGGGCCCGGCCACGGCACCAGGTCAGTCAGGCCGGTCTCCTCGCGGGCCTCGCGCAGGGCGATGGCCAGCGGGTCGCTCTCGCCCGGATCGCCGTGCCCGCCGACCTGGAGCCAGGCTTGCTGCCGCTGGTGCCAGCGCAGCAGCACTTCACCGCTGGCCGGGTGCACGATCAGCGCGGACGCGGTGACGTGCAGCGGAATCGACCGCAGCCACGGGTCATCCGCCGCCAGGACCAGGGCCCGCAGCCGCCCCACGTCGGCGATCTCCGGTTCGCCCTCGGGCCGGTAGCGGTCCAGCAGGTCGAGAAGAGGAGCCGAACCCATGGACCCAGAACCTACCCGCCCCCGCACCAGCGTCGGCCGTCGCACCCGCCCCCCGGTCCGCGGCAACGGCAGCGGACGCCGACCGACGCCCAGTCCCCCGCCGCAAGCGAGGACGGCCGGCCGTGAGCAGCGGCAGGCTACCGCCCGGCCGCCTGCCTCGTAGACCGCCCCGGCGGCGTCTGGCAGGCTGAAGCCCGTGAAGCTGACCGACTTCAATGCGCTGAGCTTTGACTGCTACGGGACGCTCATCGACTGGGAGACCGGCATCGCCGCCGTGCTCGCCCCGTGGGCCGCGTCCCGGCAGGTCAACCTCGATGACGAGGCGCTGCTGGCGGAATATTCGACGCATGAGGCACTGGCCGAGTCCGAGTCGCCCGGCGACCTGTACCCGCAGATCCTGGCCCGCAGCATGCGCGATCTCGGCCGGGAACTCGGCGCCGAGGTCAGCGATCAGGATGCGGAGCGACTGGCCAGGTCGGTGCCGGACTGGCCGGAGTTCGCTGACTCGCACGACGCGCTGACCGCCCTGGGCCAGCGGTACAAGCTCGTCATCTTGTCCAACGTGGACCGGGATTCGTTCGCCGCGAGCCGACGGCGCCTCGGCGTGGAGTTCGCCAGCGTGCTCACCGCGCAGGACGTCGGGTCGTACAAGCCGTCGCCGCGCAACTTCGAGGCGCTGCTGGCCGAGGTGCGCAGGCTGGGCGTGCGGGAGGGCGGGCTGCTGCACGTGGCGCAGAGCCTGTTCCACGATCACGTGCCGGCCAGGCGGGCCGGGCTGCCGACCGTATGGATCAACCGGCGGCACGACCGGCCGGGCTGGGGCGCGACGCCGGCGCCCGCGGCGGTCGTCACGCCGGACTGGGAGTTCCCGTCCATGCGGGCCTTCGCCGACGCGGTCGCGGCCGAGGCCGCGCCCGGCTAGCGGCCGCCGGCGAGCGACGGGACGGCCGCGGCCCGGCGGGCGATCGCTGATGAGCGTCGCCTGCGGGCACGGGCGTGTCGGCGAATGCTAGCCGGTTTCCCCGTTCGGAAATAGAAATGACTTTTTCCGAACGGTACGCGCCCGGACCGCCGCCAGGCCTCCGGCCGCGGGCCGACTGGGGCCGGGCCTCGCGGACCGGGGCGAATCGGTGAGAAGGTGATCACGTGAGTGGACAGGAGACGCGCGACGGGGTCACGCTGACCAATCTCGACCAGCCGCTGTTCGACGAGGCCGGCGCGACCAAGCGCGACCTGGTGGAGTACCTCGACGCGGTGCGCGACCGGATCATCCCGCCGTTGGCGGACCGGCCGCTGTCGGTGATCAGGGTGCTGCGCGGGCAGGCCCCGTTCATGCAGAAGAACCTGCCCAAGTACACCCCGCCGTGGGTGCGCCGGGTGGCGCTGTGGGCCGAGGCTTCGCACCGCGAAGTGTCGTACGCGCTGTGCAACGACCGCCGGACGCTGCTGTGGTTCGCCAACCAGCGCGCGGTGGAGTACCACCCGACGCTGGCCCTGGCCGGCGAGCTGAACCACCCGACCTATCTCGTGCTGGACATCGACCCGCCCCCGGGCGACGCGTTCGGGCTCGCGGTGCAGGCGGCCAGGCTGGTCCGCCAGGCGCTGGCCGACCTCGGCCTGACCGGCGCGGTCAAGACCAGCGGCGCGAAGGGCGTGCACGTGCTCGTCCCGGTCGCCGAGCAGGTGACCAGCGAGGAGGCGGCCGCCGCGACCAGGGCGATCGCGGCCCGCGCAGAACGGCTGGATCCGGCGCTGGCCACCACCGCGTTCATCGTGGAGGACCGGGCGGGCAAGGTGTTCCTCGACTCCACCCGGGCCGGCGGGGCGACCGTGGTGGCCGCCTACAGCCCGCGGCTGCGGCCGGGAGTGCCGGTGTCGTTCCCGGTCGGCTGGGATGATCTCGATAACGTCAGGCCGGCCGACTTCACCGTGCACAACGCCGCCGCGCTGGTCGCCGAGCGCGACCTGTGGGCCGACATGATGCCGGCGCCGCAGCCGTTGAGCGCGGATCTGGTCACCGAAGGCCGGGCGATTCCGATCGCCCGGGTGCAGGCGATGCACGAAGGCAAGCGGCGGGCCAGGGCGCGACGCGACGCGGGCGAGTCATGAGCAGAGCTTCCGAGCAGATGGAGGGCGAGATGGCAGCGGACCGCGTGGCGGTGGTGACCGGGGCAAGCTCGGGGCTCGGCCGGCACATTTCCCGTGCGCTGCTGGGCACCGGATGGCGGGTCGCACTGGCCGGCCGCCGCGAGGATGCGCTGCGTGAGACCGCGACGGTGTCGGCCGACGGCGCGGGAGCCGGGGCAGCTGACGGCACGGCGGGCGGCGACCCGGCCGGCGGGTGGCCGGACGAGGCGGCGCTGGTCGTCCCCGCCGACGTCACCGAGCCTGAGTCCGTCGCCGCGCTGTTTGCCGCCGTCGGGCAACGCTGGGGGCGGATCGACCTGCTGGTCAACAACGCGGGCACGTTCGGGAAGCCGGGCTCGGTCGATGAGCTGCCGCTGGCCGACTGGCGCATGATCGTGGACACCAACCTGACCGGCGCGTTCCTGTGCGCCCAGCACGCGGTGCGGATGATGAAGGCCCAGTCGCCGCGCGGCGGGCGGATCATCAACAACGGCTCGATCTCCGCCCAGACGCCGCGGCCGAGGACGATCGGCTACGCGGCCACCAAGCACGCGATGACCGGTCTGACGAAGTCGATCTCGCTGGACGGCCGGGGGTTCGACATCGCCTGCGGGCAGATCGACATCGGCAACGCCGCCACCGAGCTGACCCTCGGGATCAGCCGCGGCGCGGTGCAGGCCAATGGGTCGGTGGTGCCCGAGCCGATGTTCGATCCGCGGCACGTCGCGGACGCCGTGCTCTACATGGCCTCGCTGCCGCTGGACGCGAACGTGCAGTTCCTGACCATCACCGCCACCGAGATGCCGTTCATCGGCCGAGGCTGAGACTAGCCGCTCCCGGCGGCACGGCGTGCGGCAAAAGATTTCAGCTCTTCTGGGCTGCCGGGAAAACGGCATAAAAGGTGCACGGGGAAAGGGTTAACCAGCGCGATTGACTGGGCCGCATCCGAGTTTCACCTGCGCCTTCTCTCCCGGCGGCGGACAACGGGCACCCGAAGTGCCGGATTAGCTCTTATTGCGAGAATTGTAAAGCATAGTCCCGGGAGTCGCAATAAGTGACTCGCCGCAAATGATTCCCCTCGGAGAAATCCCGTTATACGCTACGTCCGGCCGAGGACCTATTCGGAGCATTATTCCAGGGAGAAGGCGCGCATATGTTAAGAAAAATCACTTTGCTGGGGCTTGCCGCGGCCCTCGTGGTGACGGGGATCGTGGTGGCCCGCTCGCCGGCCGCGCTGGCCGGCACAACGAGCGCGGCCGAGAACGGCTTCGGCGCGACCGCGTACGGCACCGAGGTCAACGTCGCGGGCCTGATCACCTCGGGGCGCTCGGCACTGTCGACGCTGGGCTGCACCTCACAGGTCGGCCTTGACCACACGAACTCCATCGCCTCGGTGAGCGCCCCGCCGCTGCTGTCCAGCGGCACGGTCGCCACCAGCACGACGACGCAGGCGACAGCCACCGGCGTCTCCTCGACGGCTACCTCTACCGTCCAGAACATCAGCCTGCTCGGCGGCCTGGTATCGGTGGGCGCGCTGACCTCGGAGAGCACGACCAGCCAGAACACCGCAACGGGCGCGTTCAGCGTCAGCGCCGCGGGGACGCAGTTCGCCAACCTCACGGTGCTCGGGCTGCCGATCCTGCTGCAGCCCGCGCCGAACACCGGGATCGCCCTGCCGGGCATCGGGTCGGTGATCCTCAACCAGCAGACGTCGCACGTGTCGAAGAAGACGGCCAACCTGAACGTGATCGCGATCCACATCGACGTGACGATCACGACGCCGCTGGCGAAGGCAGGGACCCAGATCGTGGTGTCGTTCGCGCACAGCAGCCTCGGCGGCCCGGTGGCCGGCGTGCTGAGCGGGGATGCCTACGGGGCAAAGGCCAGCCTGGCCAGCCTGCTCAACGTCGGGCCGCTGTTCCCGCAGCCGCTCGCGTGCCTCGGCACGGGCGGGAAGGTCAGGACCAACGCGGGCGCGATCGTGGCGGTCCCCGGCGTCATCGACAGCGGAACGGTGTCCGATACCGCCGAAGGCACCTCGAAGGCCAGCTCGGTGTCGGGCGAGGTGACGTCCACGATCGAGGGGCTGAGCCTGCTCGGCGGGCTGGTGACGGCCACCGGAGTCAAGGCGGACGTCACCGCGGACGGTAACCCCGCGACGTTCGGCGACAACTCGACCTTCCTCGATCTCGTCGTGGCCGGGGTGCCGATCACGGTCAATCCGGCCCCGAACACCAAGGTGACCCTGGCCGGGATCGGGACGCTAACCCTGCACAAGGTGATCAGGAGCGCGAACAGCATCAAGGTCATCATGCTGCAGATCAAGGTGACGGTGCCGGGCAACCCGCTCGGCCTGGGCGTGGGACTCACGGTCAACGTGGCCGACGCGACGATCGACGTCGCGTAAGCCGAGTCCCGCCGTGACGGCAGCCGCTGGGGGCCACCGCAAAAGACCCCCGGCGGCTGCCCTTGTCCGGTTGTCGCGCGGATCGGCGGGGCTCATACTGCTGAGATGGCGGATCGCAATGTGCTTGGCGGCGAACTCGAACCGTGCGGCACCGACCCGGTGACCGGGTTCTACCGGGACGGCTGCTGCAACACCGGTCCCGACGACCTGGGCAGCCACACGATCTGCGGAGTGATGACCGCCGACTTCCTTGATCATCAACGGAGCATCGGCAATGACCTCAGCACCCCGATGCCGCAGTTTCACTTCCCCGGGCTGGTGCCGGGGGACCGCTGGTGCGTGACCGCGGTGAACTGGCTACGCGCTCATCAGGACGGGGTCGCGTCGCCGGTCGTGCTGGCCTCAACGCATGAGCGAGCCCTCGAGATCGTCCCGCTCGCCGTGCTCAGGGAGCACTCGGTCGACGTTCCGGCCAGCCCCGGCGTGCTCGAGGAGTAGCCCCCGCAGGCCGGCCGACTGGGCGCGGCCGGGTGACCGGCAACTCCATGTCCTGCCGATCAGCGGCGATAGGCCGGCCGATCGGCAGGCTCCCGCTACCCGCGGATGCTCTCCAAGATCACGAATATTCCGAAGCCCAGCAGCGAGATCATTGCTATCGCCAGGGCCATGATCAGGAGCTTGATCACCGTGCGCCAGTAGAACACCACCGCGCCGGCAGCGGCTGGCCCCGCCGCCTTTCCCGCACCACTCAGGAGTTGCGGCGGGCAACGCCCCGGGCTACGGCGTGGCGAGGGTGTCGGGGGTCGCGGCCGGCATGCCGAGGGCGTCGCGGGCCTGCGCCTCGCTCATGAAGCGGGCGATGCCGACGCCGGTCCAGTCCGAGCTTTCCTCGATCTCGTCGCGCATCATCGAAGCCTGGTACTCGATCGACACCGGGCCGATGGCCACCAGCGCGCCGTCGCCCTTCTTCATGATCAGTACGTAGTTCATCCTGGATCCCTCTCCTGCCGCCGCCCCGGACGCGCCTGGTGCGGCGGGTGCGCAACCCGCTCGGGCCTATCCTCCCGTATCCCGGCTCCCGCGGCTCGGCCGCGCGCCGACCAGGTCAGGCTCGGCCGTCTGAGCCGCCATGGGGACTCGCGCTGGTCCCGGCAAAGTTCCTTGCTTCCTAACGCGCATAGCGACCAGCACCCCAGCTGCCAGCCCCAGGGACCCCGCGACCAGGAAGATCTGCCGCGGATCCAGCAGCAGCGCCAGCCCGCCGCCGGCGGCGAGCGAGACCACCGAGGCGCTGTTGACCGCGCCGTTCAGCGCGGCCGAGACGCGGCCGCGCATGCCGTCCGGGGTGCGGGTCACCACCAGCGTGGCCACGCAGCTGCTCAGCATGCCGTTGCCCAGCCCGCCGAGCACCGCTATCGGCACGAGCGCGATCACCCGCGGCGCGAGACCATAGCCGAGGAAGGCCAGCGCTATCAGGCCGGTCCCGGCGAACGCGGTCTGCGCGCGAACATGGTCGGTGCGGATCCGGCCTGACGCGAGCGCCCCGCCGATGACCCCGAGCATCCAGATCGCCTCGAGGCCGCCGTACCAGGCCGGAGCCGCGTGCAGCGTGCCGCGGATGAGGAAGACCAGCACGACGTTCACCATCATCGCGAGCAGCGCGAACGTGGTCAGGCCGACGACGAGCGGCGCCAGGATGGCATCCGCCCGCAGTATCGCCCAGCCGCCCCGCTTGCTGCCTGGGCCGCCCGGACCAGCCAGACCGGCTGTGGCGGCGCCGCGCCGGCGGATCCGCACGGTCAGCGCGGCGACGGCCATCACCGCGAACGTGGCGCCGTCGACGGCGACTGGGACCCCGGTGCCGAAGGATGTGCAGAGCAGCCCCCCCGCCGCCGGCGCGGCCACCGCGGCGAGAGATGAGCCGCTCTGCTGCGCCGACACCGCGGCCGCGATGCGGTCCTCCCCCGCCAGCCGCGGCATGAGCGCTTGCCAGGTCGCCTGCGCGAACGCTCCCCCGGTGCCGAGCAGGGCGACCAGGATGATCATCTCCGGCACGTCGCGGGCGAAGATCAGCGGCACGCAGCAGCAGGCCTGGGCCACGCTGGCGGTGACGAGTATGTGCCGCGAGTCGGCCGAGTCGGCCACCCGGCCGGCTACCCCGTAGAGCAGGACGATGGGGAGCATGCCCGCGGCGAGCAGCAGCGCGATCTCATACGGGCGCGCGTGTGCCGCCTGCAGCCGGAGCATCAGGGCCACGAGCGCCACCTCGTCGCCCAGCACGGAGACGGAGCGCCCGGCTATCGCCACGAGCAGATCCCTGCGGCCGGGCAGCGGCCCGAAGATATTTAGCATTTGCTATATAATGATTGCTTAACGTCTCGGTGTCAACGGTACGATCGGCGGCATGCCAGAACAGCAGATCGACGGTGACCGGATCGTGCTCACCGATCCGCGGGCCATCCGGGCCCTGGCGCACCCGGCACGGCTGGCCATCATCGAGGCGCTGACGTCCGGCGACGAGCTCACCGCGACCGAGTGCGCCACGCTGACCGGGCTCAGCCCGAGCGCGACGAACTACCACCTGAAGGCGCTGGAGCGGTGGGGCATCGTCGAGCCCGGCCAGCCGCGCGCGGACGGCAGGGACCGCCCGTGGAAGGCCACCGGCCGGTCGGTGGAGGTGGGTTCATCCGCGTCCGGGCAAACGACGCTCGCCGAGATCGCCGTGCTGGGCACGGTCCTGGAGCGCAACCGGGCCGTCGTCAATGAGTTCTTCGAGCGCCGGGATCTCGAGCCGCCGCAGTGGCGGGACCTGGCCGATCTGGGCGTCGGCGACTACTGGCTGACCGCCGATGAAGCCCGCGAGGTGGCCGGCGCGCTGCGCGAGGTCCTGCGCCCGTATGAGGACCGGCGGCGGAGGGCGCGGCCGGCCGGCAGCAGACGGGTGCGGGTGGCGCGCCTCATCGTGCCCCGCGAGGCCCCGCCCGACGACGGGCCGGCCGGGGTCAGCTGAGCGTGCAGCCGCCGGCCGAGTTGTAGAACCCGGGGCCGGCCAGGCCGGGGCCGGTGATCCGCGGCCGGTCTATGCCGCCGCCGGCCGGGTAGGCCGTGTCGAACCACTGGGTGAAGAACTCGCTGAGCTTGGCCTGGCAGGCCGTGCTCCGGTTGGGCATCCACCGGTGGAAGGCGGCCTCCCACTGGGCTTCGGTGATGTGGCTGCCGCCGTAGACGCGCTGGACCTGCTGCAGCGCCTGGGTGAAGTCGGTGCTGCCGAGGATCTGGCGCAGCGCGATGTAGGCCGCCGCCGGGCGCGCGTAGGTGCTGGAGCCCGAGAACAGCCCGAACGGCGTCGGGTTCGACGGCGCGGCCGTCCAGAAGTCGCCGACGCTGCCGTAGGTCGCCTTGAACTGGTGGACCAGGCTGGCCTGGAACGCGGCCTGGCCCTTCGCCGACGCTGGGCCGCCGGCCGCCTTCTCCGCCTGGCGCGCGGCGAACAGGTACTGGGCGAGCGTGGCCATGCCTTCCTTGTAGAAGGTCATGTCATAGCCGCCTTCGGTCACGTTGTCGCCCCACCACTGGTGCATGTTCTCGTGGTAGAAGACGCTCAGGCCGATCTGGCCGCCGGCGAACGTGATCATCGTCTGCATCTCCTCCTCGAAGCTGGCCGAGGGGGTGCCGACGATGACGCCGTCGGAGGTGAACGGGTAGGTCCCGCTGAACTGGCTCTCGAATTCGGTGATGTTTTCCTGCTGGTTCATGATGGCCCGGTTTTTTGCCCGCTGCGCGGCCGGGATCGCGGCGTCCTGCGCTTCGTAATACCGGGTGCCGTTGTCTGCGGTGCGCTCGGTCAGGTCGTAATCACCGACGCTGTCTTCCACCAGGTAACTGGCGATCGGGGCCCGCGAATGCCAGTGATACGTGGTGGAACCGTTCGGAAATTCAGGGTTTGGCTTATTGCTTCTGGTCGACTCGAGTACGCCATTCGCGAGGGCCATCTTGCCGGCGTTCACGGTGTCGTGGAAATCGTAGGTGGGCTTGGCCGTCGGGTAGTCGTTAAGCGGCATCCAGTCTTCGGAGCCGACCGGCTCGGTGGTGACGAAGCCGCCGTCGCCGGAGCGGAACCAGCCCTCGGTGGTGCCGTCGCCGTCGTTGTGCACCCCGGGCCGGCCGGTGTAATCGACCCGGACGGTGAACGTCGCCCCGTTGCTGACCGGGGCCGCGGGCGTGATCACCAGCTTGTTGGCCGGGCACGGCGTGCCGTTCAGCGCGTCCTGCCTGGCCGGATCGGGCGCCGGCAACTCGGGCGAGCAGGCCGGCGGCAGCGGGTTGTGCTGCGGGCCGCCGACCGGGTTGTCCTGCGAGGCCTCGTGCGCGAGCGGGTTGGGGTCGCCGGGCCCGTGCGGGTCGCCCGGGTAGGCGGGCCGGGCGAACGTGAACGCGGCCGGCTGGCCGTTGACCGTCACCGACCGGACCGACAGGTCCGGGCCGGCCTTCGCGTTGGCCGACGTGCGCTCGAAGTCGAGGCTGAAGCTGGTCAGGCACTGCGTCGCCTGGTCGGTGAGCACGACGTGGTTGCCCGGCAGGAACGTGTTCGTGCCCGCGTTGTAGACCATGTCCACGTCGGTGTGCACGCTGGTGTAGCCGCCGTTTCCTGTGTCCGGGTACAGGTGCGCGCCGTGCGGGGAGAGCGTGCGGGCGCCCGCGGAGCACGGCGCGGGCGCGGCGAGGCCTGGCGCGGCGGCCGCCGAGGCCGGGGAGGCGGCGCCGAAGGCGGTCAGCGTGACCGCGGAGATCGACGTGATGACGGTGAGGTTCAGCCAGCGGCGGGGCATGAGCGGTCTCCTCGACTGGGGGCCGGAACGGTGCCGTGGCTCTAGCTTCGCGCGCCGGCCCGGTGCCGCGATAGGGCGGGACGCGTGGTGTCCGGGTCTCTTGACCTTGCCTTTACGCATCCCGGTACCGCGCCCGGCGGCCTCGTCTGTCCATACTTGAGCGGGACCATGCCTCACCTCCGGGAGCTGCCTCGTGCGAATCGCTAACCTTTCCGGGCGCCTGACCGTCATCCGCGGCGAGCTTGCCTTCGACGTCCAGAAGAACAGCGGCGGGCGGTTCGGCGCCGATCCGCAGGCCGTCTACGAGGAATGGGACGCGTTCACCAGCTGGGCGGCGACGGCCGCCTGGGAGAACGGCGTGCCGGTCGACCCGGCCGAGCTCGGCTCGCCGGCGCCGGTCCCGCGCCAGGTATTCGGCATCGGGCTGAACTACCGCGCGCACGCCGACGAATCCGGCTTCGGCGTGCCCGACGGCGAGCCGCCGGTGTTCACCAAGTTTGCCTCCAGCGTCACCGGCCCGCGCGGCGACATCACGCTGCCGCCCGGCGGGCACACCGACTGGGAGGTCGAGCTGGTCGTCATCATGGGCCGGCTGGCCCGCCGCGTCGGGTTCTCCGAGGCGCTGGACTACGTGGCCGGCTACGCCGTCGGGCAGGATATTTCCGAGCGCGTGCTGCAGATGGCGTCGTCGCCGCCCCAGTTCAGCCTGGGCAAGTCGCTTCCCGGGTTCGCTCCCATCGGCCCGTGGCTGGTGACGCTGGACGAATTCAGTAATCCGAACGATGTGGAGCTGAGCTGCGCCGTTAACGGCGAGCAGATGCAGCGCGGGCACACCAGGGAGATGATCTTTTCGGTACCCGCGCTGATCGTGAAGCTGTCCGGGGCGCTGCCGCTGCTGCCCGGTGACGTGATCTTCACCGGGACGCCCGCCGGGGTCGGCCTGGGCCGGACGCCGCCGCGCTGGCTGGCCCCCGGAGACGAGCTGGTCAGCCGGATCGAAGGCATCGGCGAGATGAGGCACCGCTTTGCAGCCGGCTGAGCGGCTAGAGGCTCGGCGGTCCGGCTCGGGGACTTGAGGGCTCGGGGGTGAGGGTGTCGTCGCGGAAGCCGGCGGCGAGCGCGCGCAGGGCCGCGTCGAGGTAGACGGTGAGATCGGCGTCGGCGCGCGCGGCCCAGCGTTCGTAAGCGGCCCGGCAGGTGGCCAGCGTGGCGCGGCCGACCGCGAGCGTGTAGAGCGAGCCGGCCGCCAGCCCGGCGCGCCGGGCGGCGAAGTCGCTGACGGCGCGCTCCCATGCGTCGTAGTGCACGGCGGAGCTGGCGATGAGCTCGGGCACCGTGCCGATCAGGTTCATCCGCATCCGCAGCTCGGGCACGTCTTCGGCGCGGTAATGGTTGGCTGCGAGGACGGCCCGCCTGATCGCCTCCATCACCGGCACGTCGCCGGGCATCCGGGCCAGTTCCGCGGCGATCGCCGCGACCTCGCCGTCGAACTCGTTCCACAGCACGCTCGACTTCGCGTCGAAGTAGCGGAAGAACGTGCGCCTGCTGACCCCGGCCGCCGCGGCGATCTGGTTGACCGTGGTCCGGTCGAAGCCGTGCTCGGTGAACAGCCGGAGCGCGGCGAGTTCGAGCGCGCGGGCGCTCGTCTCGCGCGGGCGGCCGCGCCGGGGCCGGGGGGGCCGTTCCGGCTGTTCCGGTCGTTCCGGTCGTTCCGGCTGTTCCGGCTGTTCCGGCTGTGACTGCCGGGGCTTCCGGGACGGCTGATGCGGCCGGGACGCTGAGGTGACGCCGGCGCTCACCGGGACCCCGGGCGCATCCGGGCTCTTGATTTCGTCACACGGTGACATTACCGTGCTGGAGATATACGGCACACTGTGCCGAATATCTCCAGCCGGTCCCGCCCGGGCCGGTCACCCGTCCGAGGAGCCGCGATGCGTGACGAGACCGCTGTGATGACAGAAGGCGCTGTGATGACAGAAGGCGCTGTGATGACCGACGAGCCGGCAGCAGGCGTGCTTGACGAGTCCGTGGTCGAGGACGTGCTGGTCGAGGAGGTGTCGATTGACGGCATGTGCGGCGTCTACTGACGATCCTGCCGCGGCGTTCGATCTCGACGCCGCCTGGCAGCTGGATGCGCACGTGTCGGTCCGGCCGGAGCGGTTCGGGGCGCTGCTCTACCACTTCGGCACCAGGCGGCTTTCGTTCCTGAAGAGCCCGGAACTGCTGGCCGTGGTCGGCTCGCTCGCCGGGCAGCCGACCGCCCGCGCGGCGTGTGCCCAGGCCGGCGTCCCGGCCGCGGAGCTGAACCGCTACCAGGCCGCGCTCGCCACCCTGGCCGCGTCCCGGCTGATCTGCCGACGGGAGAGCCCATGCTGAGCCAGCCGGCCTCGCTGGTCTCGCAGTTCGAGTACGGCCTGGACGCGCCGATCTGCCTGACCTGGGAGCTCACCTACGCCTGCAACCTGTCCTGCGTGCACTGCCTGTCCAGCTCCGGCCGCCGCGACCCGCGCGAGCTCGACACCGCGCAATGCCTGCGCCTGATCGACGAGTTCGAGCGGATGCAGGTCTTCTACGTCAACATCGGCGGCGGCGAGCCGACCGTGCGGCCCGACTTCTGGGAGCTGGTCGACTACGCCACCGCGCACCACGTCGGGGTCAAGTTCTCCACCAACGGCATCAAGATCACTCCCCCGGTCGCCGCACGGCTGGCGGGCAGCGACTACATCGACGTGCAGATCTCGCTGGACGGCGCGACCGAAGAGGTCAACGACGCGATCCGCGGCCCCGGGTCGTACCGCACGGCGCTGCGCGCCATGGGCCGCCTGGCCGATGCGGGCTTCCGCGGCTTCAAGATCTCCGTGGTGATGACCCGGCACAACATCCCTCAGCTGGACGCGTTCGCTTCGATCGCGGACCGGTTCGGCGCGCAGCTGCGGCTGACCAGGCTGCGGCCTTCGGGACGCGGTGCCAGCGTATGGGGCGAGCTGCATCCGACCGCGGAGCAGCAGCGTGAGCTGTACGACTGGCTGGTCGCGCACGGGGAGCGGGTGCTCACCGGTGATTCGTTCTTCCACCTGAGCGCCTACGGCGAGCCGCTGCCCGGCCTGAACCTGTGCGGCGCGGGCCGGGTCGTCTGCCTGATCGACCCGGTCGGCGACGTCTACGCCTGCCCGTTCGCGATCCACGAGAGCTTCCTGGCCGGGAACGTCACCGGCGCGGGCGGCTTCACCGCGGTGTGGCGCGAGTCTGAGCTGTTCGCCGGCCTGCGCCGCCCGCAGGCTGGGGGGGCGTGCGAGTCGTGTGCTGCGTTTGGCACCTGCCGGGGCGGCTGCATGGCGGCGAAGTTCTTCACCGGGCTGCCGCTGGACGGCCCCGACCCCGAATGCGTCCGCGGCCAGGCCGAGCCGGCCCTGGCGACCGTGACCGCCGACGGCACGCCGCAGCCGTCCCCAGACCACTCCCGCCGCCCGGCCCCGGCGGGAGGTACAGGAGCCGTCGCCGGCCCGGCCGAGCAACCCGCCGCAGGCCCGGCTACGCGGCCCGGTCCGGTACCGGTCACGATCGGCCGGGCCCCGGTCACGCCGACTGGCTCCGGTCCGGTGGCGATCAGCCCGCGGCAGCCTCCGGACCGAGCGTGCGACGAGAACCCGCTGGCGGGCTTCACCATGCCGGCCGAATGACCAGACGGAGCAAGGTCTGGCTTCCAGCGCCCACGGCCCGGGTGAGGCCCGCGGTCTCCTTGGGGCCCGCGGTCTCCCTAGGGCCCGCGCTGCGGGTGGCACCTCCCGGCCGGATGATGCCGGCTGCCATGATGCGGCCCACGGCCATGGAGGCGTCCACCGGCCGCGTGAGACTTGCCGACCGGCTGATTGGCGACAGGACTGGCGGACGGCGTGACTGACGAGGGCGGCCACATCGGCAGGGACCTAAGGCCGCCTGGCGCATCATGCTGCCCTGGACAGATCCGCAGCCTGGGCATGGCTCGCAACCCCCGTGCGGTATGCGGTCCGGCTGACCGGCGACAGGACTGGCGGACGGCGTGACTGGGGATGGTGCCGGGGGCGGCGGGGACCTAAGGGGCGGGGAGCTGAGCGGCGAACGGGTTGCGCTGGTGACCGGGGCGGCGCGGGGGATTGGCGCGGCTACGGTGCTGGCGCTCGCCGGGCTGGGGTGGTCGGTGCTTGCGGTCGATCTGGCTGCCGATGATCCGGCGCTCCCCTATCCGATGGGTAGCGCGGCCGACCTGTCCGGCGTGGTGCACCGCGCTGGCCAGCTCGGCGCGCGGCCGGGCCAGGTCGGCTCTTACGTCGCCGATGTGCGTGACCGTTCCGCCCTGGCCGCGGCCGTGGCAGTGGCCGAATCCCGGTGGGGCGGCCTGGACGCGGCGATCGCGGCGGCCGGGGTGATCGCTGGCGGGCGGCCGCTGTGGGAGGTCCCGGCCGAGCAGGAGCAGGCGGTGCTCGACGTCGATCTTGGCGGGGTGATCAACCTGGCGCGGGCGGCCATCCCGGCCCTGCTGCGCAGGCCCGAGCCGCGGGCCGGGCGGTTCCTCGCGGTCGCTTCGGCTGCGGCGACGCGGGGATTGCCGCAGCTCGCCGCGTACTGCGCGGCCAAGGCCGGGGTGGCGGGGCTGATCCGCGCCCTGGGTGCCGAGCTCGGCGGAACCGGCGTGACGGCCAACGCGGTCAGCCCCGGGTCCACGCAGACCAGGATGCTCGACGAGAGCGCGCGGCTGTACGGGCTGGCCGGTGCGCAGGCGTTCGCGGCGCAGCAGCCGATGCAGCGGCTAGTCGCCCCGGGCGAGGTCGCCGCGCTGCTCGCGTTCCTGGCCGGCCCAGGCAGCAGCGCCATGACCGGCGCGGTGATCCCGGTTGACGGCGGGCTGGCGCTGTGACCCGCCCCCGCAAATTCATGATCATCTTTGACTTTTCACGCGCTCTGTCGAAAACCTGCCCGAGTTTGTGCCGGTTTGTGGAGACAGAACGCGTGAAAAGGGGGGCCCGCCACCATGATCGCTTTGACTTTGCACACTTTACGGCCAAAGTCTGGGGGGTTTTGTCCCGATTCCATGGTCGCACCGTGTGCACAGTGGCGGAGGGGGCGGCGGGATCGCAGCCGTCGGGGAGAGTAGCGGGAACACGGCGGAGGGGGGCGCCGGTGCCGGTGCCGGCCGGGTTCCGGGTCGTGATGGATCGCGATACCAGGCAGCTGACGGACGACTTGGTGGCCGGCGGGTCGCCGGCGCGGGTGCTACGGCTGACGGCGGCGGGGCGTTCGGCGTGGCAGGAGTTGCGCGAGGGTCCGGTGGTCTCGCGAGCGGGAGGGCTGCTGGCCCGGCGGCTCACCGACGCTAGCCTGGCATACCCCCGCCCGCCGGAGCAGGGCAGGACACCGGAGCAGGGCAGGACACCGGAGCAGGGCAGGACACCGGAGCAGGGCAGGACACCGGAGCAGGGCAGGACGCCAGAGCAGGGCGGGACGCCAGAGCGGAACAGGACACCGGAGCAGGGCGGGACGCCAGAGCAGGGCGGGACGCCAGAGCAGGGCGGGACGCCAGAGCGGAACAGGACACCGGAGCAGGGCGGGACGCCAGAGCAGGGCGGGACGCCAGAGCAGGGCGGGACGCCGGAGCAGGGCGGGACGCCAGAGCGGGGCGGGACGCCAGAGCGGAACAGGACACCGGAGCAGGGCGGGACGCCAGAGCGGGGCGGGACACAGGAGCGGAACAGGACGCAAGAGCGGAACAGGACGCAAGGGCGGAACAGGACGCCGGAGCAGGACGGGGCAACTGAGGCTGCTGGCCTGCGGGAGTTGGGCCGAGGGCCGGGGATCGGCGGCCTGGCGCAACCCGCCCAGACGCCGGGTCCCGGCGCGGAGCCTGAGTCTCCCGGGACACTGGAGGAGGGCGAGCCGGCAGAGGGGCTGGGGGTGACGGTGGTGGTGCCGGTGCGGGACCGGACGGAGTTGCTGGACGGGTGCCTGGCGGGGGCGGGGCGGCGGTATCCGGTGGTTGTGGTGGACGACGGGTCGCGGGATGCGGGGGCGGTGGCGACGGTGGCCGGGCGGCACGGTGCTTCGGTGATCCGGCTTGAGGTCAACGGCGGGCCTGGCGCGGCTCGCAATGCTGCGGTGCGGGTCGCCCGCACCGAGCTGATCGCATTCGTGGACAGCGACTGCGTGCCGGCCCCGGGCTGGATCGAGGGACTGGCGGGGCACTTCGCCGATCCGCTGGTCGGCGCGGTCGCGCCGCGGATCGCGGCGCTGGCGGCGGATAGCTGGGCGGGCCGGTACGCGGCGGCCAGTGGGTGCCTGGACATGGGCGACCGGGCGGCGCGGGTGACACCGGGCACCTGGGTGTCGCACGTGCCGACCGCCGCGCTGCTGGCGCGCCGGGCCGCGCTGCTGGACGTGGCGCGCGGCGGGGACGTGTTCGACCCGGCTCTGCGCACCGGAGAGGACGTCGACCTGGTCTGGCGGCTGGACCGGGCGGGCTGGCGGGTGAGGTACGACCCCGCGGTGCAGGTGCGGCACCGTGAGCCTGGCACCTGGGCGGGGCTGCTGGCCAGACGGTTCAGGTACGGCACGTCGGCGGCGCCGCTGGCGCTGAGGCATCCTGGCGCGCTGCCGCCGCTGGTCTTGCACCCGGCGCCTGCGCTGACCGTGGCAGCGCTGCTCATGCGAAGGCCGGGAGTCGCGGCGGCATCGTTCGGAAGCGCGGTCTTGATCATGAACAGGACGCTGCGGCGGGCTCGCGTTCCGACGCGCGGCACGGCGCGGGCGATGCTCGCCGGGGTGGGTCAGACCTGGCTGGGCGCGGGCCGGTACGGGATGCGGTTTGGCGCGCCGCTGCTCGCGCTGGCGATCGCGGCGCCGGGCGGCAGGACGCCGGGGCAGCGCTGGGGCCGGCGGATCGCGGCCGGAACGCTGCTGGCCGGCCCGCCGGTCACGGCATGGGCGAAGCGACAGCCGAAGCTGGCCACTGGGCGGCACGGGGGCCGGCGGATCGCGGCCGGAACGCTGCTGGCCGGCCCGCCGGTCACGGCATGGGCGAAGCGACGACCGGAGCTGGACCCGGTACGGTTCGTGCTCGGCAACCTGGCCGACGACATTGCTTACGGCAGCGGGGTGCTGGCGGGCTGCGCCGCGCACCGGACCAGCCGGCCGCTGCGCCCGCTGGTCGTCTGGCGTCCGCTGCGCCGAACCATCGAGACGGAGGTCCGCCATGGCCGGTGAGTGGTTCGAGAGCGTCGCCGAGGCGCAGCGGCGGGCGAAGCGGCGGCTGCCCCGGTCGGTATACAGCGCGCTGATCGCCGGGTCGGAGAAGGGCGTGACGCTGCGCGACAACGTAGCGGCCTTCGACGAGCTCGGCTTCGCGCCGCGGACGGCGGGGCTGCACGCCCAGCGGGAGCTGGCCACGACGGTGATGGGCCAGCCGGTCTCGCTGCCGGTGATCATCTCGCCGACCGGCGTGCAGGCGGTGCATCCGGTCGGGGAGGTCGCCATGGCCCGCGCGGCGGCGGCGCGCGGGACGGCGATGGGGCTCAGCTCGTTCGCCAGCAAGCCGGTCGAGGAGGTCGTCGCGGCCAACCCGCAGACGTTCTTCCAGGTGTACTGGACCGGCAGCCGAGATCAGATGCTGGCGCGGATCGAGCGGGCGCGCGCGGCCGGGGCGGCCGGGCTGATCGCCACGCTCGACTGGTCGTTCTCGCACAGCCGGGACTGGGGCAGCCCGCATATTCCGGAGCGGCTGGACATGCGGGAGCTGATCCGGTTCGCCCCCGAAGGCATCATGCGGCCGCGCTGGCTGCTCGACTTCGCCCGGGCCGGGCGGCTGCCGGACCTGACCGTGCCGAACATGGCGGTGGGCGGCGGGCCCGCGCCTACGTTCTTTGGCGCGTACGGCGAGTGGATGCAATCGGCGCTGCCCGGCTGGGATGACGTGCGCTGGCTGCGGGAGCAGTGGGGCGGGCCGTTCATGCTCAAGGGGGTCATCCGGGTGGACGAGGCGCGGCGCGCGGCCGACTGCGGGGTGACCGCGATCTCGGTGTCGAACCACGGCGGCAACAACCTCGACGGGACGCCGGCCACGATCCGCGCGCTGCCGGCCATCGCGGACGCGGTCGGCGGGCAACTGGAGGTGCTGCTCGACGGCGGGGTGCGGCGCGGCAGCGATGTGGTCAAGGCGGTGGCGTTCGGGGCGCGGGCGGTGATGATCGGCCGCGCCTCGCTGTGGGGGCTGGCGGCGGGCGGCCAGGCCGGCGTGGAGAACGTGCTGGATGTGCTGCGCAACGGCATCGACTCGGCGCTGCTCGCGCTCGGCCGCGGCTCGGTGCACGAGCTCAGCCGGGGCGATCTGGTCATCCCGCCCGGGTTCGAGCGCAGGCTGGGGGGCGGCGGGAACGCGGCGTCGGCGATCACCGGCGGCTGACGGCGGCGGGCGGGCCGCTCCGGCCAGGCCCGCTCCGGCCAGGGCGCGAACGGCCGCGGCGCGAGCGGCCAGGCCCGCTCCGGCCACGGTGTGCTGGCCAGCAGACCCGGCGGCAAAAATTCATGAAGGGTGCCGGGCGGTCGCTGGATAAGCTGCCGACATGCTCCCTACCGGCCATCTGCTGGCGTTTGCCCTGGTCTCGTTCGCGCTGATCGTCGTGCCGGGGCCGAACGTGCTGTTCGTGGTCAGCCGCTCGCTGATGCTCGGCCGCGCGGCCGGCGTGGGCACGGCCGTCGGCGGCCAGATCGGCGTATATACGCAGGTTGCGCTGGTGGCGTTCGGCGTCGGCGCCCTGGTCGAGCGGTCGATGGCGCTGTTCACGGCGATCAAGCTGGCCGGCGCCGCCTACCTGATCTACCTGGGCGTGCAGGCGATACGGCACCGTCGCTCGCTGCGGGCCGCGCTGGACGGCGACATCGAGGCGAAGAGCATGCGCCGGATCGTGCGGGACGGGGTGGCGGTCGGGCTGAGCAACCCGAAGTCGATCGTGTTCTTCGCCGCCGTGCTGCCGCAGTTCGTGAACAGGTCCGCCGGGCATGTGCCGATGCAGATGCTGCTGCTGGGCGCGGTGTTCCTCACAATCGCGGTGCTGTCCGACAGCGCCTGGGCGGTGGCCGCCGGGACGGTCCGCGGCTGGCTGGCCCGCTCGCCGCGCCGGCTGGAGCTGATCGGCGGCACCGGCGGCCTGGTCATGATCGGCATCGGGGTAAGCCTGGCCCTAACCGGCCGCAAAGACTGACCTGGTTTAGCCTCGCGGTGAGGGCCGCGTCGCACGGACGGCGCGGACCGCACGGATCGTCGAGGAGAGTCGCATGCCAGTGAAAGTCGCGCTTGTCACCGGAGCGTCGTCGGGGATCGGCGACGCCACCGCGCGCCACCTGGCCCAGCTCGGCTACACGGTCTATGCCGCCGCCCGCCGGGTGGACCGGATGTCCGCGCTGGCCGACGCCGGCATCAGGGTCGAGCCGGTCGACGTGACCGACGACCCGAGCATGGTCACGCTGGTCGAGAAGATCATCGCCGCGACGGGCCGGATCGACGTGCTGGTCAACAACGCCGGCTACGGCTCATACGGCGCGCTGGAAGACGTGCCGATCGCCGAGGCGCGGCGGCAGTTCGACGTGAACATATTCGGGCTGGCCCGGCTGACCCAGCTCGTGCTCCCGCACATGCGCGCCCAGCGGGACGGCCACATCGTCAACGTCTCTTCGGTGGGCGGCAAGATCTGGGAGCCGCTGGGCAGCTGGTATCACGCGACCAAGTTCGCGGTCGAAGGGCTGAGCGACAGCCTGCGCGCCGAGGTGGCGGAGTTTGGGATCAAGGTCGTCATCATCGAGCCGGGCGCGATCCGCACCGAGTGGGCCGGCATCTCCGCCGACAACCTGCAAGCGACGTCGGCCGACACGCCGTACGCCGGCCTGGCCAAGACCGTAGGCGGCGCGCTGCGCACCGCGGACACGTCGCGGCTGACCTCCGAGCCCTCGGTCGTCGCGCGGGTGATCGGCCGGGCGGTTCAGTCCAGCCGGCCGCGGACCCGCTACGCCGTGGGCGGTGGCGCCCGCAGCGTGCTGCTCACCCAGCGGATCCTCACCGACCGCGGCTTCGACCGGTTCATCAAGACCGTGTACCGCGCGGCGAGCCGTTAGGCGCTCGGCGCGGCACACGCTCACCCCGCCCGCTCCGCCTGAGTTCCGGGCCCGGGCCGCCGCTGTAGCCGACCCAGCCGACCGGGCGGCCCGCTAGCCGACCGGGTGCAGGTCGGCGGCGGGCTGCGGGCGGGCAGGGGCCGGGCCGTAGAAGCGCATGACCGAGTCGCCGATCCGGCCGTAGCGCAGCGTAAGGACGTCCTGGGCGTAGTTCATGCCGAGCCGCCACGGCGCCTTCGACCCGGTCTTGGGCAGCTGGTCGACCGAACGAAGCACGTAGCCGGCCATGAAGTCGAGCAGCGGTCGCCGGGTGATGGTCGGGTCGTCGTCCACCGGCACGCACTGCCGGTAGCCGCGGGCGTCCATGTGCGCGAGCAGCCGGCAGACGTACTCGCTGACCAGGTCGGCCTTGAGTGTCCAGGACGCATTCGTGTAGCCGACGGTGAAGGCGAAGTTGGGCACGCCGCTGAGCATCATGCCCTTGTACGCCATGGTCTGCGGCGCGGCGACCGGCTGCCCGTCGACGCTGAGCGTCATCCCACCGAACAGCAGCAGGTTCAGCCCGGTCGCGGTAATGATGATGTCGGCGTCCAGGTGCTCGCCGGTGGCCAGATCGATCCCGGTCTCGGTGAAGGTCTTGACCTGGCCGGTGACGACCGAGGCGCGGCCGGCGCTGAGCGCCTTGAACAGGTCGCCGTCGGGCACCAGGCAGAGCCGCTGGTCCCAGGGGTTGTAGCGCGGCTTGAAGTGCGTGTCGATGTCGTAGTCCGGCGGGAGCTGACGCTTGAGCCCGGCCCGCAGCAGCTTCTTGACCAGCTCGGGACGCCGCCGGCTGAGCTGGAAGATCGTGGTGGCCAGCACCACGTTCTTCCACCGGGTAATGGGGTAGCTGGCGCGGTTGCCGAGCAGCTTGCGCAGCCGGTTGGCGATCGGGTCCTTGCCCGGTATCGACAGGATGTAGGTCGGCGAGCGCTGCAGCATGGTGACGTGCGCGGCCTGGTCGGTGAGCGCGGGGACCAGCGTCACCGCGGTGGCGCCGCTGCCGATCACCACGATGCGCTTGCCCGCGTAGTCGAGATCCTCGGGCCAGTGCTGCGGGTGGATGATCTGGCCGGCGAACCGCTCCGCGCCTTCGAACGGCGGCGAGTAGCCCTGGTCGTAGCGGTAGTAGCCGCTGCAGCCGTACAGGAAGCCGCAGGTGAACCTGACGGGTTCGCCGTCCTGACCAAATGCGGCCTCGACCGTCCACCGCGCGTCGGCGGTCGACCAGGACGCGCTGATGACCCGGTGGCCGAACCTGACGTGCTCGTCGATGCTTGCCTCGGTAGCGGTGGCGCGCACGTAGCTGAGGATGGACGGCCCGTCCGCGATCGCTTCGGCCTGGGTCCAGGGCCGGAAGCGGTACCCCAGGGTCTGCATGTCGGAGTCGGACCGCACGCCCGGGTAGCGGAACAGATCCCAGGTGCCGCCGATCGCGTCCCTGGCCTCCAGGATCAGGTACGACTTGCCAGGGAACCGGGCCTGGATGTGGTGCGCGGCGCCGATGCCGGACAGCCCGGCGCCGATGATCAGCACATCGACATGCTCGGCCCCGGCCGCCGGGCGGCCAGCGGCAGGAAAGCCAGCGGCGGGGCGGCCGTTGGCCTGGGGTGCGGTTGCCATAGCGGTCCCCTTCAGTTCGTCGCGGCGGACGCCCGGCGGGCGCGGATCCGCGCCTCCAAGACGGATATGACGTCGTAGTAGCGCGTCGGCGCGACGCGGGCGAGCGCGTCGAAGAGGTAGGCGTCCGGGCCGACCAGGATCCGCGCACGGCCGCGTTCCACTCCGTTGTGAATGACCTGCGCCGCCTTGTCCGGCGAGGTCATCGTGAGCGCCTCGAACTCGCGGGCCATCTGCTCGCGGGTGCGACCGCGGCCCTCAGGGTCCTTGCGGATGCGGGCGTTGCGGGCGATGTTGGTGGTGATGCCGCCGGGGTGCACGTTGACCGCGTGCACGCCGGTCCCGCGCAGCTCCTGGCGCAGCGAGTCGGTGAAGCCGCGGACCGCGAACTTCGAGGCGCAGTAGGCGCTCTGGTAGGGCATGCCGACCAGCCCGAACACGCTCGAGGTGTTCACGATGACACCCTCGTCCTGCTCGATCAGGATGGGCAGGAACGCACGGGTGCCGTTGACCACGCCGTGAAAGTTGATCTCCCGCAGCCAGTCGTCGTCCTCGGGGACCGCGTCGATGACCGAAGAGGCGACCGCGACGCCGGCGTTGTTGAAGACCGCGCCGAGCGGCTGCGGCATCCACTCGCGGACGGCCGCGGCGAACGCGTGCTGCGCGTCGGCGTCGCGGACGTCCAGCACGGTGGCCAGCACCGGTCCGCGCAGCGTGGCCTCGGTCTCCTTGAGCCCGCGCTCGTCGATGTCGGCGATCGCGACCGGCGAGCCCGCCGCGGACAGCCGGCGGGCCAGGCTGCGGCCGATGCCGGAGCCGGCCCCGGAGATCATTACGGTGCGCCCGCTGATGACGCGGCGCTGAAGTCTGGGCATTGTCGGGACTCCTTGAAGTTTGCGAGGTTATGCGCGGGCGGCGGACGGCTGGATCTGGCTGGCGGCGGCCACGGTGCGGCGGCGGCGCACAACCGCGAGTCCGCCCTTGGCCGGCGCGTAGGCGACGCCGCGAGAATGCCAGCGCTCGCCGGGCTCGGCGGTGCTGCTCAGCTCGAACTCGCGCAGCAGGGTGCGCAGCACGACGTTCATCTCCATGTTGGCGAACGCCGCGCCGAGGCAGCGCCGGCTGCCGCCGCCGAAGGGTACCCACTCGTAAAGGCCGGGCTTGACCCCGACGAACCGGTCGGGACAGAACGTCGCGGCGTCGGGGAAGACCGCGTCGTCGGCGTGCACGAGGCCGATCCCGATCACGACCGTGTACCCCCGCGGGATCACCCACTCGCCCAGGCGCAGGGACTCGGCCTTCACCCGCCGGGCCGTGATGTCGATGACCGGCCGGACGCGCTGGATCTCGGTGATCGTGGCCTGGCGAAGCTCCGAGCCGCCGCTGTCTGCCTCCTCGGCCAGGCGGGACAGGACCGACGGGTGGCGGCGCAGCCGCTCGACCGCCCAGGCCAGCGTGGTCGCGGTGGTCTCGTGACCGGCCGCCAGCAGCGTGACCAGCTGGTCGGCGATCTCGCGGTTGGTCATCCGCTCGCCGTCGTCGTAGCGCGCCTGCAGCATGACCGACAGCACGTCGCCGCGCTCGGCGAGCGCGGGGTCGGCCAGCGCCCTGGCGATGAGCCGGTCGATGATCGCGTCGAAGTCGCGGCGGCGGGCAGTGAACCGGCCCCAGGGCGTCCAGCGCCACTGGTCGGTGCGCGGCAGCGGCAGCACGGCCAGCCGGGATCCCAGTGCCACCCACGGCGGCATCAGCTCGCGCAGCGCCTCGAACTCGTCACCCTCGGCGCCGAATACCGCGCGCAGGATCGCGTTGAGCGTGATCCGCATCATCGGCGCCAGCGTCTCGAACGGCACGCCCTGCGGCCAGGAGGCGGCCTCGCGCCGCGTCTCCTCCTCGATGATGGCCTCGTAGGACTGCATTGCCTTGCCGTGGAACGGCGGCACGAGCAGCTTGCGCTGCCGGTGGTGCGCGGCGCCCTCCAGGTTGAACAGCGAGGCGCGGCCGAGCACCCGGCCGAGGTTGGCCTCAATGTTGCCCGCAACGTCAGGCGACGTCAGGAACAGCTGCTTGACCAGCGCCGGGTCGCTGATCGCCACGACCCGACCGAACACCGGGATGTCCATCGAAAAGGCCGGGCCGTAGCGGTGCCGCAGCAGCTGCAGGGTTTTGCGGCGCGAGGCGAGGAACGCCAGACCCTGCAGCGGCCTGGGCAGTCGCGGCCCGGGCGGGATCCGCGCGGTCCCCTGCGGCGTGTTCACGGCCATCTCGCCTCCCTGCGGCACCGGTGCGCCCGGCCCTGATCTGGTACTCGCGAGTACCAGAGATCATGGTACGCTGGAGTACCAGGCGAGCACAAGCCCTGGCGAGCACAAGCCCCGATTGGATACGTTGCGACCATGACCTCCGCCGCCGGCCTGCGCGACACCGCCGCGCCGCGCCAGGGCGGCCGGGCCGGCGACGTCGAGGACGGCGCATCGTTCCGCGAGCGGCTGATGCGCGGCCTGGCCGCGTCCATCGAAGAGCAGGGCTTCCGGGACACCAAGATCGCCGACATCGTCCGGCACGCCCGCACCTCGCGCCGCACCTTCTACGCCGAGTTCGCCAGCCGGGAGGAGTGCTACGTAGCGCTCCTGGAGATGATGAACGAGGCGCTCGGCGCGCAGATCGCGGCCGCGGTTGACCTCACGGCGCCCTGGGAAGTGCAGGTCCGGCAGGCCGTCGTCGCCTATGTGGACAGCGTCGCGTCCGAGCCCGCCCTGAACGTGAGCTGGATCCGCGAGCTCCCGGCGCTCGGCGCCGTGGGCCGCCAGGTGCAGCGCCGGGCGATGGATGCGCTGGCCGAACTGATCGTGCGACTGGCCGACAACGAGCAGTTCCGGCGGGCCGGGACCGTGCCGATGACCCGGCCGCTGGCGATCATCCTGCTCGGCGGCATCCGCGAGCTGACCGCGACGATCGTGGAGGATTCCGGCGACATTCACGACCTCACCGAGGACGCGGTGCAGGTCGCGACGGCCCTGCTCCGGCCACTCGAGCCGCGCCTGGAGCAGTGAACTCCCCGCCAACGACCGGAACGCCGTCGGCGGCGGAATCAGCGGGGCGGCCGGGCCGTTGGCACACACATGGCAAAAGGACACACGATCACGATCACCCCGGCCAGCATGCACGTCGAGGTCAGCCTCAACGGGCAGAAGCTGGCCGAGACGGACCGGCCCGTCCTGCTGGACGAGACCGGGCTGCCCACCCGCTTCTACCTGCACCCCGAGGACGTCCGCACCGACCTGCTGCGGCCGACGAGCACGGCGACCACCTGCCCGTTCAAGGGTGACGCCTCGTACTGGTCGGCCGAAGTCGGCGGCGAGGTGCACGAGGACGTGGTGTGGAGCTACCAGTCGCCGATCCCCGCGGCCGAGGGCATCACCGGCTTGCTGTGCTTCTACCCGGACAAGGTCACGCTGACCGTCCACGACGAGAGCTGACGCCGGATCCCTCCGAACGGGCCGTGAGCAATACTTGCGGAATGCCTGAACTGATCGATGCACCGAGCCGGGTCACGGCCGCGGGTGAGCCGCCCAAGCTGATCGACGAGTACATCGGGCGGGTCGCCACCGGCGAGGCCCGGCTCAGCGTGGCTCACATGCGCAGCCCGTCCGGCTGGTCCGAGCCTGGCCAGCGGCCCGAGTTTGACGAGTTCACGGTCGTGCTGAACGGCGCCCTGCTGGTCGAATTCGACGGCGGCCAGCTGACCGTGCAGGCAGGCCAGGCGGTGCACACCGCGCCGGGCGAGTGGGTGCGCTACAGCTCGCCCGGCGCCGACGGCGCGGAGTACATCGCCGTCTGCCTGCCCGCCTTCTCCCCCGGCACCGTCCACCGCGACGGCTGAGGGGGCCGGGTTAGCCGAGCAGGTCGCTGACGCGGGCGGCGGCGTGCAGCAGCAGCGGGTCAGGCGACTCGGCGTGCAGGCGCAGGCAGGCCTCGGTCAGCTTGATGGCGTGCACGTCGCCGGTGGCGACGGCGCGGTCGGCCAGCGTGCCGGGCGCGGGCGGGTCGGCATCGGGCAGCGGCTCGGGCACGGCGTCGACGGCGTAGGCCGAGTACAGTCCCGCGGCGACCTGCCAGAGGGCGTCGTGGGTGGGCCGGGCGACTTCGGCGGGCAGCAGGCCGAGCGCGGACCGCGCGGCGACCGGGGCGGTCACCGCGTGCAGGAAGTCGATCGGCTGCGTGCGGCCGTAGACCAGGAAGATCCGGGCGAACGCAGTGGACAGGGCGAGCAGGCCGGCCGGGACGTCGGCGGGCGGGCGCAGCGCGCCGACCGCCGCCGGGAAGCGCGGCTCGGCGGCCAGACTGGTCCGCAGCCGGGTGGTGATCAGGCCGGGCGGCACCGGGCCGGGGGCGACCGGCAGGCCGCTGACGGCGGCGGCGACGTCCAGCCGGCCGGCGGTGCGCGGCGAGCCGGGCAGCTCGAGATAGCCGGATGCCCAGTAGGCGAGGCCGCGGGCGAGCTCGGCGAGCCGCTCGGCGGTGGGCGCCTGGGCGAGGCTGCGGGCCGCGTGCGAGGTGCGGATGATGCCGTGCGTCGCCGCGGCGGCCAGGCCCGGCACCAGCCGCGGCCACCAGCGGGCCAGCACCTGCGGCCAGGGCTCCGTCTCGAACTGGTCGCGCAGGTACAGCTCCCAGTCGGCGACCCGGCCCGGCACGCCGAGCGCCTCGCGCCAGGTCTGGTCGGTGATGCGGCCGGTGGCGCGGGGCGCCTCCTCGAGCCGGCGCAGGTAGCCGTCGAGCCACGGCTCGATCGCCTCGGCGTGGCCGAGCCGGATCATCGCCTCGGCGGCCATCGGGCCGTGGTTGGACAGGCCGCCGCGGAATTCGGGACCGGTGACGGCCAGCCTGCTCAGGCTCTCGTCGAGCACGTCGTCGTGCGGGTGCGGGTGCGCGTCGCTTCTGTCGGGTGTGCTTCGATCGGACTCGCTTCGATCGGACTCGCTTCGGTCGGGCATGATCGCCTCCACTCTATATAGAAGAGAGACTATATCAGTTGCTGACTATATACTAAGAGGGTGACCGACGAGATTGATGTCTTGCGTGCCCTTGCCCACCCGGTGCGCTGGGGCATCCTGCAGCGCCTGGCGGCCGAGCCGGGGATCTGCGCCTGCGACTTCACCGAGTTCTTCGACGTGTCCCAGCCGACCATCTCCGCCCACCTGAAGGTGCTGCGCGAGGCCGGGCTGGTCACCACCCGGCGGCAGGGAACGACGATCTGCTACACCCTCGCGCACGATCAGCTGGACCTGCTCTCCGGGCGGCTAGGCGCGATGGCCGCTACGGCGCCGGCTCCGGCAGCACTGGGCGGCGCCGGTTAGCGTCCGGGCTTCTCACGCCTGATGGCCCGTCACCGGCCATGGCTTAGCCCCCGCCGGCTACGGCCGGCGGGGGCTAAGCGGTGGGGCGGTCAGCCCTCGTTGATGAACAGGCCGAACGGGGCGCTGCCGAGGATGCTCTGGCTCGAGCCGCCGGGGATCTTCTTGGTGCTGATCGTGTCGTAGCTGCCTTCCAGCTGCTGGCCGGTACCCGCACCCGCGCTGACCGTGCCGGAGAACGAGAACTTGTTCGCGGATCCGGACACCGAGATCGGCGAGATGGTCGGGTTGAGGTTGGCGTCCTGCGGCCAGGTGATGGCCACGGTGCCGCTCACCGAGCCGCCGGACCTGATCGCGGTGCCGGTCAGGTCGCCGAACACGGTGCCGCTGAAGGTCTGGCCGATGCCGTCAAAGCTGCAGTTCGACAGGGTGCCGTGCAGCACGGCGGTCACGGCGTGCGACGTGGTGGTCAGCGCCGGGAAGTACTGGATCGTGCCCGACCAGCTCAGGCACTCCTCGGTGGCCGCAAAGCCGTTCGTGCGCATGTGGTGGCTCGTGCTGGCAAAGGAGCTGCCGGCCGTGCCGAGGGCAACGACCGCCACGCCGGCAACGGTGGCGGCCCGGAGGGCACGGCGGGTGAATGCGGAGCGGATAGTCCTGGCTGCGGTGATCTGCATCTGGTTCATTTGGTCCTCCTTCAGGTACGTTCTTTGTGATTGCAGCCTGCTCCTGCGATGCGGCCGGAACATCCGTGGTTACCACGGATTCAGCACGGATTGGATACTGATCTGCCACGGATCGGAAGTCATGTGAGCGTGGTGCCTACTCATTCCGCAGGTATGTCTCAGCGAGAGGCTGAAGTACTCGAAGCCGTTGGCGGGCATCTGAGCAACGCCCAGATCGCCTCCCGGCTGCACATCTCGGTCCGTACGGTGGAGAGCCACGTCTCATCCCTGCTGCGGAAGTTCGGCGTGGCCGACCGCCGTGCGCTAGCCGACCTGGCCCCGGCCGTGGCCGCGATCCCGTCGGCCAGGACCGGCACCGGGCCGGTGACCGGCCTGCCGGCCGCCAGGACCAGCTTCATCGGCCGCGACAGAGAGCAGGCCACGATCCTGGCCGCGCTGGCCGACCGGCGGGTGGTGAGCCTGGTCGGGCCGGGCGGAGTGGGCAAGACCCGGCTGGCCGCCAGGGCCGCCGAGGCGGCGGCCGGCGAGTACCCGTTCGGCAGCGTGTTCGTTGACCTGGTGCCGGTACGCGAGAACTTTGTCACCCAGGCGGTCGCGGCTTTACTGGGGATTACCGAACGGCCGGGGCAGTCGCTGGACGCGGCATTGCACGAGTACCTGTCCCGCGGCCGGTCGCTGCTGGTGCTCGACAACTGCGAGCACCTGCTCGAGGTGGTGGCCTCGTTCGTCGAGAAGCTGATGGCCGACTGCGCCGGCCTGACCGTCCTGGCGACCAGCCGCGAGCGGCTGGCCATCCCGGGCGAGCGCACGGTGCCCGTGCGGCCGCTGTCCCTGGTCGGCAACGGATCCGGCACCGCCGGCTCGGAGGCAGAGGCCCTGTTCATGGACAGGGCCCGGGCCTGCGACCCTGGTTTCGCCGCCTCGCCCGAGGTGCTCAGCGAGGTGTGCACCCGGCTGGACGGCGTGCCGCTGGCGATCGAGCTGGCCGCGGCCCGCGGCGCGTCGCTGGGCGCGGACGGCCTGCTGGCCGGCCTGGACGACTACCTGCGGCTGCTCGCCGGGAGCCGCGGCCCGCACGAGCGGCACCGCTCGCTGCGGGCGGTCATCGACTGGAGCCATGACCTGCTCGACGACGACGAGCGGGCGATGTTCCGCCGGGCCGGCGCGTTCACCGGCGGCTTCGACCTCGACGCCGCCGTGGCCGTCTGGCCGGACGGCAACCGGGGCATGGTCGCTGACCTGATCGGCCGGCTGACCGACAAGAGCCTGCTGACCCGTCCTGACCCGGACGGCAGCCGGTGGCAGATGCTGGAGACCATCCGCGCCTACGCGCTGGACCGGCTGGCCGCCAGCGGCGAGGAGAGCGCGGTCCGCGAGGCCCACCTGCGATGGGCCACGTCCGTCGCCGAGGATCTCGAGGAACGGGTCGAGACGTCCCGGCCGTGGCGGGACGACTTCGACCCGGTTGCCGATGACCTGCGGGCCGCGCTGGTCAACCCGCCGGGCGAGATGAGCCACCGGCTGGCCCGGGCGCTGGGCCATCTCACCTATGCCTACCGGTTCATGGTCGAGTCCCGGGAGCACTACGAAGCCGCCGCGGAGCTGGCGTCATCACCCGCCGAGGCGGCCGCGGATCTGCGTACCGCGGCCGATGTCGCGATGGCCTCGGGACACCGCGCCGCGGCCTTCACGCTGCTGCTGGACTCGGCGGAACAGGCCGGGATCGCGGGCGACAAATTCACCCGGGCCGCGGCGCTGGCCTACGCCGCGACCATCGCCGACCGGTTCGCCGAAGACTTCCCCGAGGAGATCCGGCACGACCGGCTGCGCCATCTGGTCGAGGACGCGGCCCGCCACTGCCCGGTCGACGACGCGGTCGGCATGGCCTACGTGAAGGCGGCCGACGCCTGGACCGCGCAGCCCGAGAAGACCGTCCCCGACCCGGTGCTGTCCCGCGTGGCCCTGGAGGCCGCCAGGGCGGCCGGGGATCCGGTACTGATCTGCGGCGCGCTGGACGCCGTGGTCGTCGGGCTCGACCACCGCGGCCGGATCAGGGAAGCACACCAGGCGAACATGGAGCGGGTCCAGCTGCTGGAGCAGCTGCCCCGGCACGACCCGCGAGCAGGAAACGAGATCGCCGACGCGTTCCACATGGTGACCGCGATCGCGGTCACCGCCGGCGACCTGCCGGACGCCCTGTCGTTCGCGCAGATGGCCCGCGACGACGACATCGCCAGCGGCCAGCCGCACGTGGCGGCGAGCAAGCTCATTCTCCCGCTCGTGCTGCAGGGGCGGTTTGACGATGCGGTGAGGCAGGCCGCCATCATGTGGGAGGCATGGCGGCGGGCCGGCCGGCCGCCCGCGCGCTGGCTGGGCTCGGCCGCCTACGGCATGGTGCTGGCGCACGGGCTGCGCGGCGATGAGGCGGGCCACGCGCAGTGGCTGGAGCGGGTCGGCGAGCTGATGGGCGAGGGCACCGAGATGGTGTCCGGCACGTACCTGGCCGCCGCCGCTGACTTCACCGAGGCGCGCATCTGCCTGCACGAAGGCCGCACCGAGGCCGCGGTGGCCGCCACCGCCGAGCTGCGCCCCGAGGCGGAGAGCTGGTACGACGTGCCGCACTGGCATTCGCTGCGCCCGTACGCCTGGGCGGTGGCGGCCGAGGTCGCCGTCGTGGCCGGGCTGCCGGACGCGGCGGCACGGCTGACGGCCGCGGCACCGGCGGGCCAGGAGAACTACTGGGCCGCAGCCTGCCTGGCCCGCGCCGCCGGGCGGCTGCACGGCGACCGCGACGCGCTCGAGCGGTCCGTCACCGGCTGGGAACGGATCGACGCCCGGTTCGAGCGCGCCTGCACGCTGATGCTGCTGTCCGGCCGGGCCGATGAAGGCCGCGCTGAGCTGGACGCCCTGGGCTGCCGCCCGGAAGGGCGGCAAACCGCACATTGACCCCCGCCTGAGGGCGTTGATCCGCACATCGACCGCCTTCCGCGGCCAGCCCACCCTCACGCAATTGCGCGAAACGTTTCCGCGGAGACGCCGGCTAGGTGACCATCCGGCCGGGGTGGCGGGTGGGCGAGGGGCGGCCGGGGCGATGGACGACGGCACCGTTCACGATCACCAGGGTGACGCCGGTGGCTAGCTCGCGGGGGGCGTCGTAGCTGGCGTGCGCGGTTATCCCGCCGGGGTCGATGACGCAGATGTCCGCGGCCAGGCCGGGCGCGAGCCGGCCGCGATCGCTCAGCGAGTAAGCGTCGGCCGCGTTGGCCGCGCAGTGCCGGGCCAGCCGCTGGTACCCGGCGCCGGATCCGTCCGCGGCGTACTGCCCGGCGAGCCGGGCAAACGCTCCGTAACCGCGGGGGTGCGGGTGCTGCCCCATGTAGATGCCGTCCGAGCCGGCGCAGTGCCGGTGGTCGGACGTCACCCAGGCCAGGTCCGCATCGGTGAGCTCGGGCCGGTCGAGGTGACCGCCGACGTTGAGCTCGGCGCGGGCCAGCAGGTCGAGCAGCCACTCCCCGGCCGGCTGCCCGCTGCGCCGCGCCGCCTCGGTGATCGTGAGCCCGGCGAACTGCGCGGAGCCGGCCGGCAGGCAGCCCAGGAAGACGTTGCGCAGGTAGTCCTCAGCGAGCTTCGGCCCCGTCAGCAGTTCGGCACGCGACCGGGGGTCGGCCAGCGCGGCGAGCGTGTGCTCAAGCCCGGCCGCCTGCAGCTCGGCGGGGAGCAGCAGCGCCGCCATGATCGTGCTGGACTTGCGGTAGGGATACATGTCGCAGGTGATGGCGACGCCCGCGGCTTCGGCCGACCCGAAGCCCGCCTCGATGTCGGCCGGCGTGCCCCACAGGTGGCTGGCGTGCACCCGGACGCCGGCCTGGTGACCGACGGCCGTCAGCTCCTCCAGGCCGGCCCGCACATCCGGGCCGTAGCCGCGCAGGTGCGACACATACGGGCGGCCCGCCGCGGCCAGCGGCCGGGCCAGGTCGGCGACTTCGGGGATGCTGCCGAGCCTGCTGGGCAGATAGTCCAGGCCGCTGGACAGCCCGACCGCGCCGTCCGCCAGCGCTTCTTCCAGCTGGCGCCGCGCGGCCGCCCGCTCCCCGGGGTCGAGCGGACCGGGCTTCATGCCGACCACGTTGTGCCTGATCGTGCCCTGGGAGGCGAGGACGGCGACGTTCTGCGTCAGGCGTCCGGAGACTTCAGCACAGTAGGCGGCGACGCTCAGGTCACGGGCCGGCTCGAGCGCGCCGTTGACCGGGGCGAAGTACCGGCTGAGGTAGCCCGCAGTGGCTTCGGTGGCGCCGATCCACGACTGCCCGTCCTGGCCGACGACCAGCGTGGTCACGCCCTGGGCGAGCGCTCCGTCGAGGCGGCCGTCGGTCAGCAGCTGGCCTTCGGCATGCGCGTGCGCGTCGATGAAACCCGGGCAGACCACGCTGCCCGGGGCCAGGTCAATCACCTCGCAGTCGGCCGGGACGGCAGGGTCAGACGAGGCCGGGGACGGGCGGGAGGCGTCGGCCGGGACCGGGGCGCGCTGGTCAATCGAGGCGATCAGCGGCCCGTCGATCAGCACGTCGGCGAGCCGGGTCGTGCTGCCGATCCCGTCGGCCACCAGCCCGCCGCGAAACAGAATCCGTGAGGTCACGCCTCCGATTGTCCACCGGCGCAGCGAGCCGCGCCCGAGCAGCCTGCCCGCCGGGAGCAGCCGGTCCACGAGCGGCGGGAGACCCTCCCGGTCGAAGGGCAGCAAACCGCACATCGACGCCCTTCGGGCGAGGGCTGACTGGGCGCAAGGGCTTGCGCGGAAGGGATCGGGCGGGCGGGGTGTTGGGGCGGGTATGCAGGTGGAGATCTGGTCGGATCCGGTGTGCCCGTGGTGTTACCTCGGCAAGCGGCGCTTCGAGCGGGCGCTGGAGTCGTTCGGGCACCGTGATGAGGTCACCGTGGTGTACCGCTCGTTCGAGCTCGATCCGGACGCGGCGTCCGGGGTGACGACGCCGACGGTCGAGCTGCTGGCCAGCAAGTACGGGATGACCGCCGCGCAGGCGGACCAGGCGCAGCGGGAGATGGAGCAGCGGGCAGCCGAAGACGGCCTGGAGTTCCGGCTGGACCGGCTGCGCAGCGGCAACACGCGGGACGCGCACCGGCTGCTGCAGCTGGCCAAGGACCGCGGGCGGCAGGCCGAGCTGGCCGAGCGGCTGCACCGCGGCTACTTCACCGAGCAGGCTTCGATCTTCGATCACGCGTCGCTGACCGAGCTGGCCGTCGAGGCGGGGCTTGACCGCGACGACGTTCAGCGGGTGCTGGCCAGCGAGGAATACGGCGACGCGGTCGACACCGACGAGGCGATGGCCGGAATGCTGGGCGCCCAGGCGGTGCCGCTGTTCGTAATCGACCGCCGGTACGGGATCTCCGGCGCGCAGTCGGCCGAGCTCATCGCGCAGACGCTGGAGCGCGCCTGGGCCGAGGCGGCCGAGGCGGCGGCGTCCTGATGGCCGGGCGGACGGGCCGGTGAAGATCCGCATCGCGGTCGGCGCCGGGCAGGCCGGTCTGCCCGCGGACGAGTTCGCGGCGCTCGTCGCGGCGCTGGCCGAGCTGCGCTTCGACTCGCTATGGGTGTCCGAAGTGCTCACCGGACCTGGCCCCGACCCGCTGATCGCGCTGGCGACCGCGGCGCAGCTCAATCCGAAGATCAAGCTCGGCGCGACGATGCTGATCCCCGGGCGGCACGAGGTCAGGCTGGCCAAGGCGCTCGCCAGCCTGGACGTCGCCTCGCGCGGGCGGCTGCTGCTCACCTTCGTGCCCGGCCTGGCCTACGGACCCGAACGAGACGCGATCGGCGTCCCGGTGGCCGAGCGGAGCGCCGCCATCGAGCAAACCCTCCCCCGGCTGCGGCGCTGGTGGGCGGGCGAGGCGGTGGACGGGATCACGGTCTCGCCGCGGCCGGTCCAGGATCCGCTGGAGGTCTGGCTCGGCGGCCTGGCCCCGGCGTCGCTGGCCCGGTGCGGCCGCCTGGCCGACGGCTGGCTCGGCGCCGCCTGCACTCCCGGCGAGGCCAGCGCGGCTCGGTCGGCGATCAACGACGCCGCGCGGGAGGCGGGCCGGAGCGTCGATCCTGAGCACTTCGGCATCAGCATCGGGTACACGCACCGGCCGCTGGACGAGCGGCAGCTGGCGGCGCTGACCGCGCGGACCCGCAGCCGCGGCGTCGACCCGCGCGCGCTGGTGCCGGTCGGCTACGGTGAGCTGCGCGCCGCGTTGGCGGCCTTCATCGCCGTCGGGATGTCAAAGTTCGTCGTCCGCCCGATGGCGGTACCGGGCTCCTGGCGCGACGAGCTGGCCGGCCTAGCCGCGGCGGTCGGCGATCTGCAGATCTGAACCGTCAGCGAAACAACCGTCAGCGAAACAGGGAGTGAGCGCATGCAGGTCGGTGTCGTGTTCCCGCAGACCGAGATCGGCCCGGACCCGGCCGCGGTACGAGCATACGCGGAGCGGGTCGAGGAGCTGGGCTACCGCCACGTGATGGCCTACGACCACGTGCTGGGCGCGGACCCGGCGGTGCACAAGGACTGGAGCGGCCCGTACGACATCAGCTCCGCGTTCCACGAGCCGCTGGTGCTGTTTGGCTACCTGGCCGCGCTGACCCGGCTGGAGCTGGTCACCGGGATCATCATCCTGCCGCAGCGGCAGACCGCGCTGGTCGCCAAGCAGGCCGCCGAGGTAGATCTGCTCAGCGGCGGCAGGCTGCGGCTCGGCATCGGGCTCGGCTGGAACCGGGTCGAGTACGAGGCGCTGGGCAAGGACTTCAGCACCCGGGGGCGCCGCGCGGACGAGCAGGTCGCGCTGCTGCGCCGGCTGTGGACCGAGCGGAGCGTCACCTTCGACGGCGACAGCGAGCAGGTCACCGGCGCGGGCCTGGCCCCGCTGCCGGTGCAGCGGCCGATCCCGGTCTGGTTTGGCGCGCACTCGACGGCCGCTTACCAGCGGGCCGGGCGGCTCGGTGACGGCTGGTTTCCGCAGGTGCCGCCGGGGCCGCGGCTCGACGCCGCCCGGGCCGTCGTCGAGGAGGCGGCGGTGGCCGCGGGCCGCGATCCCGCCGCCATCGGCATGGAGGGCCGGATCAGCTGGACAGCCGACACCGCCGGGTTCTTGGCCAAGGCCGACGGCTGGCGGCGGGCCGGGGCCAGCCACGTGTCGGTCAGCACCATGGACGCCGGGTTCGCCGACGTGGGCGAGCATCTCGCCGCGCTCGAGCAGGCCGCCGGCGAGCTCGGCCTTACGCCGGGCCGCGGCTGACCGGCTCGACAGAGCTACGCCAGCGATTGCTGGTAGACCGACAGGTGGGTGTAGGCCAGGCTGAGGAGCGGCACGGGCACGCCGGCGGCCCGGCCGCGGGCGGCGAAGTCGCCGATGATCTGGTCGGCTTCGATCGGGCCGCCCGCGATGAGGTCGCGGTACATGGACGAGGCGAACGACGAGCCTGCCTCGGTCATCCTGGCGCGCATCCAGTCGAGCGAGGCCGCGCGCATCGGGTAGCCGGATGCCGCGGCGACGGCGGCGCATTCGGCCAGCACGTCTTCGGTGAAGCGCTGGCCGCCGGGGGCGGCCATGACCTGGCCGACGGTGCCCCGCATCAGGCAGGTGGTGGCGCCGAGCGCGGCCAGCGCGACCCATTTCCCCCACATTTCCAGGTCGATCTCGGCCGAGCGCCTGGCGTCGAACCCGGCGCCCTGCAGGACGGGGTCGAGGGCGCGGACACCGGCGGATTCGGGGTCGGCGCGGTCGCCGTAGCCGATGGCCTGGAAGCCGGCCAGCTGCAGCACGCGGCCGGTCTCGTCCAGCGTGGCGGCCACGATGCACGTGCCGCCGAGCACCCTGCCTGTGCCGAACCTGGCCGACAGCACATCGATGTGCGCCATGCCGTTCAGGAACGGCAGGATCAGCGTGTCCGGGCCGACGGCGGGGGCGAAGTCTTCGATGGCGCGGGCCAGGGCGTAGGACTTGACCGCGAGCAGCACCAGGCCGTAGCCGCCGCCGACCTCTCCCGGCACGACCAGCCGCGGCGCAATCGTGAGATCCCCGTGCTCGCTGACGATCTGCAGGCCGTCGGCGCCGAGCTGCGCGGCGCGCTTGGGCCGGACCAGGAAGGTGACGTCCCGGCCCGCGTCGGCCAGCCGGCCGCCGAAGTACCCGCCGGTGGCTCCGGCTCCCACCACGAGAACTCTCACGTCACGCTCCTCGCTGAACCTGCATGGCCCGCCCATTGTGGCCCAGGAGCCTTCCGGCGGCTGCCCGCAGGGCCGGCTGACGACCGCAGGGCCGGCCGGCGCACCGGGGCGGCCGCGGCGGGATTGGGCGGCGGCTGGCCGGGCAGCGGGGCGGGTGGCGGGAGAGTCCCGGTGGAACCGTTCGGAAAAATCTTGCCTTTACGGCGTGCAGCCGGTCTGCTTGGCCTGGTAGGGACTCCGCCGCGGGAAGGGTGTTCGATGCCGGCTCCGGACGCTCCCCGGCCCATGGACGGGTACCGGGTACTGGATTTCACGCAGAACGTCGCGGGGCCGCTGGCGGCGCAGGTGCTGGCCGACCTGGGCGCCGAGGTGATCAAGGTCGAGGCGCCGGGCGGCGAGCAGGCGCGGCGGGTGATCTCCCTGCTGCCGGGCCGCAAGCCGCTGGCGGCCTACTTCCTGCCGAACAACCGGGGCAAGAAGTCGGTCGTAGTGGACTTGGGCACCGCCGAGGGTGTCGCGCAGGTGCTGGCTCTGATCGACGGCGCGGACGTGCTGCTCGAGGCGTTCCGGCCGGGGGTGATGGAGAAGCTCGGGCTGGGCCCGGAGGTCGTTCGCGAGCGCAATCCGCGGGTGATCTACGCGCGGCTTTCGGCCTACGGCGGCAACGGACCTGCGAGCGGGCGGCCCGGGCTGGACCTGCTGGTGCAGGCCGAGGCAGGCATGACGACGGGGCTGCGCACCGCCGACGGCGGGCCGCAGCTGATCCCGTTCCAGCTCGTCGACGGGGCTAGCGGGCACGTGTTCGCCCAGGCGGTGCTGGCCGCGGTGCTCAACCGGGAGCGGCACGGGGTCGCGGACGTCGTCCGGGTGGCGATGTACGACGTCGCGATCAGCTTGCAGGCGAACCAGCTCACGCTGCATTTGAACAAGGAGCCTGCCGGAGCCGCGGGCAGCGGGACGGAGGGCGGCGGGGCGCGGCGCAGGCGCAAGGGGACGGCGTTCGCGGCGCAGCCGTCCGAGACGTTCCGCGCCGCCGACGGCTTCCTGGTGCTGTCGGCCTACCTGCCCAGGCACTGGCAGCGGCTGACCGAGGTGATCGGCCGGCCGGAACTGGCGGCCGACGAGCGATTCGCCGATCAGCGGCTGCGGTCGGTCAACTTCGACGAGCTCAAGGCCGAGCTGGAGTCGGCGCTGGCGGCCAGGCCGGCGGCGGAGTGGGTCGGTCTGCTGCAGGCAGCCGGGCTGATGGCGACGCTGGCGTACAGCTGGAAGCAGGTGGTCGGCACGGCACTGTTCGAGGAGAACGAGCTGGCGATGACCGTCGGCGCCGGGGCGGACAGCGTCCGGCTGGTCCGCACCCCGGCCAGGTTCGACAGCTTCGGCCCGGCCGCGACCGCGCCGCCGCCCGCGGCGGGCGAGCACAACGCCGAGCTGTTCGGCACCGCTGGCCTACTTGGCGGGGGGCCGCCCCAGCGGCGGCCGGATGGGGTCGATGGGATGGACGGGGCGGCGGCGGGGGCCTGACCACAGGGCGGGCACGGCGTCGACCGCGTAGGCGACCGCGTAGGCGGCCTGCTCGTAGTTGACCCGCCAGCCGGCGAAATCCACCCAGGCCTCGGCGGGTTCGCGCTCGATCGGGAAGCCGACCTTGCGCAGCCGGGTGATCGCGTCGAGGAAGTCCTGGTAGGTCAGGCTGATCTCGCCGGCCGGGGCCGGCCTGCCGGTCGGGTTGAGCTGGCCGGGCACGTCGAGGCCCATCGCCTGCGCGATCTGGGACAGGCACAGGAACCCGCTGCGCAGGCACAGCCGGGCCGGCACCACCGGCGCGGCGCCCGGCGACAGCGAAAGGATCAGCGCGGCGGAGTCCAGCACGGCCAGCAGCGCGGTCACCCAGGACGACAGCGGCCGGGGCGAGCGGAACCGCACCAGCGGCAGGTACGTGGTGTGACTTTCGGCCACGTCGGCGGCCCAGCGTTCCCACTGGGCGAACAGATCCGGCAGCGTGTCGATCGTCGACACCCCCGAGCCCAGCGCGTAGTGCGTCCGGGCCAGCAGCTCCGGCCCCCAGGACGGTACGCCGGCCCGCGCGTTCAGCAGTGCAACCTCGGTTTCCCGCCGGTTGAACGCCGCGTAGAGGACGGGCAGGTAGGCAATCTGCAAGGCGACCGCCACCAGGCCGGTCGCCGCGGCGATGAACACGATCACCGCGGGGCCCGCGCCGGACGGCAGCTCGAATCCGAGGGTGAACATCGAGGACCCGGACGAGGTGAAGGCCGACGTTATCCCGCTGTGGTCGAACGGCCACAGCAGCAGCGCGTATCCGGAGCAGAAGATGGCCAGCCAGGCCACCAGCTGGCCGAGCAGGATCGTCGAGGCTTGCGCGGCCAGCACCCGGTCCCGCCGCTGGTCGTCGGCGATCGAGTCGGCGGCCAGCCGGAACGCCCCGACCACGCTCGTGTCCACCCACCGGGTCAGCCAGCTGGTGACCGGACGCGGCACCATGACCGTCCCGATCATGGTGGCCCAGGCGGTGAGCACCAGCAGGGCCCCGGCCACGGCCGCCACCAAGCGGCCGGCCAGCGGCATCACCATGGAGTTCTCCTCAACGCGTCGATGACCTTGCCGCAACCTATCCGGCCCGGCCGGGGCGGCGGCACTCGGCTGCCGGCCGGGGCGGGACCCGGGCGGGCCGGGGCGGGGCCATCGGGCCGGGGCGGGGCCATCGGGCCGGGCGGCGTGGCGGCCGGGGCGGGCGGCGGTTAGTTTCCCGGATCAGGCAGTCTTAGGTGTCATGGACACGACAACTGAGCGCCTTGCGCCCCGCGTGACCGGATACGCCGACGTTAACGGCCTGCACATGTACTACGAGAGCTACGGCGAGGGGACACCGCTTCTCCTGCTGCACGGCGGGATGATGACCATCGACCTGAACTTCGAGACGCTCATCCCTGACCTGGCCGGACGGCATCAGGTGATCGGCGTCGAGATGCAGGGGCACGGCCGCACCGCGGACATCGACCGGCCGCTCACGCCGGCCGCGCTGGCTAACGATATCGTCGGCCTGCTCGACCACCTCGTCATCGACCGTGCGCACGTGCTCGGGCACAGCATGGGCGGCGCGGTGGCGCTGGAGCTCGGCGTGAACTATCCGGGCCGGGTGCGCTCGCTGGTCCCGATCTCGGCCTCGGTGCGGCCGGACGGGATGCACGAAGATCTCATCGATCCGGCCCGGCAGGCCACCTCGACCCGGATGCCGACCCAGCAGGACTTCGCTTCCTTCCAGGAGGCATACCAGCGGCTGTCCCCGCATCCGGGCCACTTCTTCGAGTTCCTCACGACGCTGTCCCAGTCGAACGCCGATCTGGTTGGCTGGTCCGACGAGCAGCTGGCCGCGATCAGCGCGCCGACCCTGCTCGTGATAGGCGACCACGACTTCACCACGGTCGAGCACGGCGCCCTGATGCTGCAGCTCATCCCCGGTTCGCAGCTCGCCGTGCTGCCTGGCACCACGCACATGCAGGTGACCAGGCGAGCCGACCTGCTGCTGCCGATGCTGGCCCGGTTCCTTGACGCGTCGCATTGACGTCGCTGTGACCCGTCGCAGTGACCCGTCGCTTTGACCCGGGCGGGTAATGCATACTCGCCGGTGTGGACAGCCTTTTCGACTTCACCGAACTGCGGGTCCAGCAGCCGGGCGGGGTGTTAGCCAACCGGGCGAGCTATAAGATCTTCACCGCGAAGGCGCAACTGGTGGCCATCGCCACCGAGACCGAGGCGCACACCCGGCGCGAGCTGATCAGCAAGTCGATGCCCGACATCCGCGTGGTCGAGGTCACCACGGCCGGCGGCGAGCCGGTCCTGTCCCTGGTCAAGCACGCCAGCGAATGGCGTACCGACCTCCAGGACCCGGCGGGTGAGCTGATCGGCCGGCTGCGGACCGGAGACACCAAGCGCACCTACACGCTGCTGGACGGTCAGGACCGGATCGTCGGCAAGGTGACCGGCGACCTGGCGCTCAAGCACTTCTGCGTCAATGACCTGGCGGGCGGCGAGTTCGCGCAGGTCCGCAAGACCTGGGCGGGGCTGACCCGCGAGATGTTCAGGTCCGCCGACCGTTACAAGGTGAAGTTCACCGGCCCGGTCTCGCATCCCGCGCGCACGCTGACCGTCATGCTGCCCATCCTGCTCGACCTGACCTCGTACGGTCCCGTCTGAAGCTCGCTCACCGCGGCACTGCCCGGCGCAGCGTGGCTCGGCTCGGCTCGGCTCGGGCAGCGTGGCATGGCTCGGCTCGCGCCCCGGCGCAGCGTGGCTGGGCTCGGCGCAGCGCGGCGTGGCTGGGCTCGGCGCAGCGCGGCGTGGCTGGGCTCGGCGCAGCGCGGCGTGGCTGGGCTCGGCGTGGCTCGGCGCCGCCGCGCTTTCCTTGATCGTTCCGCCTTTGCATGCGTTCTGGCCATTTCATGCCCCGGTTTGCCCCGGTTTGTGCTCACCGACTGAGTGATAAGCCGGGCGTCCCCGACGGCCAGCCCGCCCGCCTGACAGCCGCAGCCGGTCTTCGTGGCTCTCGGTGACGAAGCTGATCTCTTTTAGTGAACGCTGCCTCTTGAACAGGAAAAAGGCGTAGCCTACACTACTTAGTGTGATCGTTTGATTTCACAGGGGAATCATCGGCGCTGCCGGGGGGCTTCAGCGATGCGAGCAGATACGTTGTGCGGGCGGCCTGGTGCAGGGATGACGTACTCGGTGCGCCCGGTCTGCTACCTGGTCTTGCTGCCGCTGATCGTGACCGCGCTCACCGCCGCGTTCCTCGGCTACGCGGCGTGGCGGCTGACCGACCTGGCCTGGCTCCTCGCCTGCCTGGCCTGCCATCGGCTCTTCCCGCGCGAGTTGCGCCCGGCGGGCGCCCGGCGCGCCGACCGGTAGGCGGAAGGCCCGCGCCTCCCCGTTAGGAATCATAAAAAGCACTTTTCCCGAACGGTACGCGCGGACGCGCTGCCCGTACGTTGCCGCGCCGGGGCCTCCCCCGCTGACCCTGCGGCCTTGCCCTGGCGCGCGGCGGCTGACCGTCGGGGCGGCGGGCGCGGAAGCTACCCTTTCGGGAATGACGGACTGGCAGGCAGTGATCGACGCTGACTTCGCGGTGCCGGGCGGACGGCGGCGGGCCAACCTAATCGACGAGCTGAGCCAGGCGCTGCGCTCGCCCAACCCGGTGCTGCGTGACGAGCAGGCCTACCTCATCCTCATCCGGTGGATTCCCGAGCTGGACGGCGAGCAGCGCCGCCGCCTCGGCGACGACATGGCCGCCCGGCTGGCCGACCCCGAGATCCAGGCCCGCAGCTTCGCCGCGCTGATCCTCGCCGCGCTGGTCGAGCACGGCGACTTCGAAGCCTCGTGGCTGGCCGCCTTCACGGCCTGGTATCCCGCCGAGACGGACCTGCGCGGTTACGATCCGGCGCTGGGCTGGCTGCACGCGGTCGCGCACGGCGCGGATCTGCTGGGCACGTTCGGCCGCTGCGGTCGAGTCGAGCCGACGGCGCTGCTCGACGTGGCGGCCGCCCGCCTGCTGGCCCGCACCAGCTACGTCTTCGCCCATCAGGAAGATGACCGGCTCGGGTACGCGATCGGCCTGATCCTGACCCGGCCTGAGCTGTCCGAAGCCCAGGCCGTGGACTGGCTGGCCCCGGTCAGCGCCGATTTCGCGGCCGGGACGCCAGGCCCGGTGCCCGCGCATGCGGCTAACGCGATGCGGACCCTGCGGGTGCTCTACCTGCTGGCCGACCGGGGGGTGCGACCCGGATGGGCCGAGGGTGCGCCGGTGCCGTTGCGGCATCGGGATGCGCTGCGTCAGCGGCTCGCGGACGTCCTCGCCCTGGTCGCGCCCTTCACCGGCTAGCCGGCGTCGTCGTCCTGCGGTGCTAGCCGGCGTCGTCGTCCTGCGGTGCGGCCAGGTAGCGCTCGACCGTTTCGACCTTGCTCCGCAGGCCGTCGGTCACGCCGGGACGATGGTCGATCTTGATGACGACGCTGACCCGGGGCGCGGCCTCGCCGACCTTCAGGACGCACGCCTTGATCAGGCTCATCACCTCGTCCCAGTCACCCTCGACGTTGGTGAACATGGCGTTGGTCTCGCTGGGCAGGCCGCTGCCGCGGACCAGCCGCACGGCCTCGGCGACCTGCCCGCCGACCGACTCGTCGCCGCCGAGCGGAGTGATGGAGAACGCAGCGATCATGCTCGCCATGGTCGCATACTCGCGGGTCAGCGGGAGGCCTGCACGGCGGCCGCGGTGAGCGTCCTGGCCGTGTGCACAGCGCCGGCGACGGGGTCGTCTGGGGCGAGCCCGCACAGGTCGGTGAGCGTGAAGAGGGCTTCGGCGCACATTACGATGGCCAGGTCCCGCTTGAGCTGATCGAGCGCCCCGGGATCGGCCACGGTGGCGGCGAACGGCGCGAGGGCGTGCTCGATCAGGCCGGACCGGTGCCCGGGCCGCCCGGCGGCGACGTCGGGCCTGGTGATGGACCCGGCGATCACCGCCCGGATCGCGCCCTGACAAGTCCCGACATACGGCGGCGACCTGGTCCGGCGCAACGCGGCGTTCGCCGCGACGGGGGCGTTCGCCGGCAACGTCAGCACCTGACGCTGGCAGCCGCCTTATTAGCTTTGGACTTGGGCGGGCGGCCGGCGAGGATGGCCCGATGCGCATCCTGGTCATCGGCGGGACCCAGTTCGTCGGCCGTCACGTCGTCGAAGCGGCGCTGGCTGCCGGAGACGACCTGACGCTGTTCCACCGGGGCCGTACGAACCCGGGACTGTTCGCCGAGGCAGAGCACCGGCTGGGCGACCGCGACGGGGACCTAGCCGCGCTGGCCGATGGCGAGTGGCACGCGACGATCGACTGCTCGGCGTATGTTCCCCGCCAGGTGCGCAGCCTGGCCGCGATGCTCGGCGGCCGGGGCGGCCGTTACGTGCATATCTCCTCGGTGTCGGCCTACGCGGAGGCGACCACGTATCCGGGGATGACCGAGGATGCCCCGCTGGCCGTGCTGGATGACCCGGCGACCGAGGTGGTCAACGAGGTCACCTACGGCGGGCTGAAGGCGCTATGCGAGCAGGCGGCGCAGGAGACGTTCGGCGCGCCTGGCCGGCTTCCTGACGCGGCCGGGGCGCCGGTAAGCATCGTCCGGCCCACCTACGTGGCCGGGCCGTTCGACCCCACCAGGCGGTTCACCTGGTGGGTCGAGCGGATCGCGAAGGGCGGCCGTGTGCTGGCACCGGGCCGGGGCTGAACCTCAGCGCGGCGGCACCGGACCGGGCCATCGCCGCAGGCCTGCGGGTGCGGCCGCTGGCCGACCATTGCCGAGGTCCACCAGCACGAGCTGGCGCACCCGACGCCGCAGACCTGCCCGGTAGGCCTGGATCCGGCTCGCGAGCGCGAGCTGCTCAGCGCCCTCTGAGCTGCGCCATCCCGGTCAGCGCTGGGCCTGGAAGGGCTCGATGAGCTGCTCGGCGAGAAGCAGCAGAGCGGGCGTCATCGACTTGTCCTGCTCGACCGGGACCGGCCGGCCGTCCAGGCCGGTGCGCCCCGCGCCGTCGCGGCGGCGCGGGAACGCGGCGCAGCCCGCCAGCACGTCCCAGACCGTCAGCACGACGCTGAGGTTGAGCCGCTGCGTGTCCGCCGCGTGGTGCAGCCGGTGGTATGCGGGGCTGACCAGCACCCGGCCGACCGGGCCGAAGGTCCAGCGCAGGTTGGCGTGCTGCAGCGTCCCGATGCACACGTAGATCGTGATGAGCACCGGGGCGATCGGGCGGGTCGGCATCAGGATCGCGACCGGGACCGCCGCCAGGAGAAACCCGGTCGTGTGCATGAGCGGGTGGGCACGGAAGGACGTCAGCACGCTCAGCTCTTCCTGGCTGTGATGCAGGGCGTGGAAGCGCCAGAGCGCGCCGAACCGGTGATCGGCGTAGTGCGCCAGCCAGTTGGCGCCGTCCATGGCCACCAGCGTGAGCGGGATCAGCAGCCAGCCGGGCCACTGCTGCGCCGGCCGCAGCTCGATCCAGGCCGCGTGATCGCCGATCAGCGCGGCCGCCCCGACGCTGAGCAGCGTCATCAGCGGGATCACGACGACTGCGTGCAGGACCGTGTAGCACGCATCCTGAACGTGGCCGCGGGCCAGGACCGGACGGCGTTCGGCGGGCCAGATCCGCTCGCAGATCCCGGTCACGGCCACGAGCGCCACGAGCAGCGGAGCGGCCAGCTCGGCTCGGCCGGCCGACAGCACGGACTCGAGGCGGCCCTGCCTGAGCAGATCGGCGACGGCGGCCCACAGCACGGCGGCCGTGACCGCGGCCAGGACCAGCGAAGGCAGGCACAGGCGCCGCCACCAGGCGAGGCGAGCTTCGGCCTGGCTGTCCGGCATCGCCAGGTCCTGGCGCGAAGCGGCCAGCGGCCAGGAGCCGTCGGCCGCCCGGGATCGCACCCGGACTTGCGAAGCGGTCACCGGAGCTCCTCGACTCGGGTCAGGGCGGCCTGGGCCCTTTACTGGAGACTACGGTCAGCCGGGGCCATCGGTTCAGGGGTGTGCCCTGGGCCAGAAGGGCCGACGGTGCCTGTGGATACGCGCCGCGACGTACGGAATGCTGGGTGTATGTATGAACCCGCGGCCCCGGCTAGGAGCCGGGCAAATCCCCGCGCCGTGGGACGGATCTTCGACGGGAAGATTTTCCGAGGTAAATAGGCACATTAACCGGACAGTCTTCGACAGGGTGGCCGGTAGGGGAAGCCAGGGACGTATTCGGCCCATTCAGCCCGGGTGATGCGGTCGCCGGCGACGGAGCACACCCACGCGGCTACCTGGGCGGTGCTGGTGTTCCATAGCCGAAGCAGGCCGCTTCGGGTTCCGGTGGCCAGGATCGCCTGACGTCCGGGGACGAACGCGTCGGCGAAGACAGAGCCTGCGGGCTCGGTGAGGGTAGCTAGCAGTGTGGGCTGTGCGGGTTTGGTGACGTCCCATAGCCATGCCGAACCGGTGATGGCGCCGCCGGTGGCGGCGGCGAGGGTGTCCCCGCTGGGGCTGAAGGCCAGGGAGTATATGTAGTTGGTGGGTCCGGTCAGTGTCACCAGCCGGTGCGCGTGGCGTGGTGATGTGATGTCCCAGAGCCGTACGTGGTCGTCGGCGCCGCCCTCGGCGAGGACTCGGCCATCGGGGCTGAATGCGGTCGTGTACACGTAGGACGTGGCACCGGCGAGTGCGGGGAGCGGGACGGGGCGGCGGGGATTCGCGATGTCCCACAGGTGGACGAGTTTGTCCGCGGATCCGACGGCGAGAAGCTGGCCATCGGGGCTGAATGAGACTGACAGCCCGTAACTTGCCAGGCCGGTGAGGTGGGCGTCTGAGACGGGATGGTGCGGGTTGCTGACATCCCACAGCGTGGTGGTGTCGCTGTTTCCTGTGATGGCCAGCAGGCGCCCGCTGTTGCTGAAGGTGATCGACTGGACGGTCCCGGCTGGGCCATCGAGATGGGCGAGGGGAGCAGGGTGCTCGGCATCGGCGACGTCCCACATCTGAGCGCTTCCGTTATCGGCGCCGGCG
>DASXZD010000017.1:0-17738 GCA_036502085.1 Streptosporangiaceae bacterium | reverse complement strand
GGGCCGCGGCCGTGGCCGCACGGCTCGCTGCTGCAGATCGGGCCGCATGTGCTCGCGCTGGCCAGCCCGGAGCAGCCGGACGCGCACCTGGCGCCGATCGGCGACGGCGGGCTCGCCTTCAACCGGCCGCCGCGGCTGCTGCCGTCCAGCCGACCGCGCCGGATCACGATCCCGGTCGAGCCGAAGCGGGCCGACAAGGCGCGGCTGCAGCTGCTGTCGGCGCTGCTGCCGCTGATCTTCGGCGCGGTGATGATCGAGGTCTTGCACTCCTATATCTTCGCGCTGTTCATGCTGATGAGCCCGATCATGGTGGTCGGGCAGTGGATGAGCGAGCGCCGCCACGGCAAGGTCTCCTACAAGCGCGCGATGAAGGAGTACAAGGCCAAGATGGCTGGCCTTGACGGCGAGATCAGCCAGCAGCGCGCCGCCGACGAAGCGCAGCGGCGGGATGCAGCGCCCGACCCGGCCCAAGTGCTGCTCACCGCGACCGGCCCGCGGCGCAGGCTGTGGGAGCGGCGCGCGACCGACCCGGACTCGCTCGCGCTGCGGATCGGCCTGACCGACCTGCCCGCCAACATCGAGTTCGTGCCCGAGAAGGGCTCCTCTCAGGACGCCGAGCTGCCCCCGGTGCCGGCCGCGCGCAGCGTGCCGGTCGCGCTGCCGCTGCCCGAGCTCGGCGTGATCGGCTTGGCCGGGCCGCCGCAGACGTCCCGCGCGCTGGCTCGCTGGCTGGTCGCGCAGGCCGCGGTGCTGCACAGCCCGGGTGACCTGCAGATCGTGGTGCTCGCCGCCGGCGCGTCGGCCGGCTCGCAGTGGAACTGGGTCCGCTGGCTGCCGCACTGCGCGCCGCGCAACGGCGAGGAATGCCTGGCCCTGGTGGGCACCGACCCCGACTCGGCGGCGCGGCGGGTGGCCGAGCTCGTCGCCGAGGTCAGCGAGCGGATGAAGCAGGCCAGCGACAGCCGCGGTTTCGGGGTGAACTTCGGCGGGACCGGCAGGGAGCCGACCGCCGATCCCGGCCTCGGCCCGCGGATCCTGCTCGTGCTCGACGGCGCCCGGGCGCTGCGCCGCATCCCCGGCATGCCGCAGGTGCTGGCCACCGCGCGCAAGACCGGCATCTACGCGATCTGCCTGGACGAATCGCAGCGGGTACTGCCCGAGGAATGCGCCACCGTCGCCTCCTGGGATCCCGACCGGCCGGGCCGGATCACGATGGCCGGCAGCGGCTTCGACGTACTCGGCGAGGTGCTCGCCGACCAGGTGGGCGTGGCCTGGGCGGACCGGGTGTCGCGCGCGATGGCGCCGGTCAGGGACGTCAGCCGCGACGACGCCGACGCGGCCATCCCGTCGTCGGCCCGGCTGCTCGACCTGATCGGGATGCCGGACCCGGCGCCGGATGAGGTGGCGAAGGCCTGGAAACGGTTCGGGCGCACCACGGCGGCTGCGATCGGAGTGGCCGCCGACGGACCGTTCGGAATCGATTTGAGAACTGACGGTCCGCACGGGCTGATCGCGGGAACCACAGGCGCGGGCAAATCGGAGCTGCTGCAGACGCTGATTGCGTCGCTGGCCGTGGTGAACCGGCCCGACTCGATGACGTTCGTGCTGATCGACTACAAGGGCGGCAGCGCGTTCAAGGACTGCGCCCGGCTGCCGCACACCGTCGGCATGGTCAGCGACCTGGACGGGCATCTCACCGAGCGCGCGCTCGCCTCGCTGTCGGCCGAGCTGAAGCGGCGCGAGGAGATCCTGCTGCACGCCGGGGCGAAGGATATCGAGGACTACTGGGACACGCGGCGGGTCAACCCCGCGCTGTCGCCGCTGCCCCGGCTGGTGCTGGTCATCGACGAGTTCGCCTCGCTGGTCGCCGAGCTGCCCGAGTTCGTCACCGGGCTGGTCGGCATCGCGCAGCGCGGCCGGTCGCTCGGCGTGCACCTGATGCTGGCCACCCAGCGGCCGGCCGGCGTGGTCAGCGCGGACATCAGGGCCAACACCAACCTGCGGATCGCGCTGCGGGTGACCGACGCCGATGAGTCCACCGACGTCATCGACGTGCGCGACGCCGCGTACATCGCCAAGTCCACCCCCGGCCGGTGCTACGTCAGGTCGGGCGCGGCGGCGCCGGTCGCGGTGCAGTCGGCCAGGATCGGGGGGCGGCGCCCCGGCGCGGGGCCGGCCGAGGCGTCCGCGCAGGTCATCCCGGTGCCGTGGAGCGGCCTGGGCCGCCCGCTGCCGCCGCTAGGGCCCGCCTCGGGCGACGACGAGACCCTGGTCACCGACCTGTCCGTGCTGGTGGACGCGATCGCCGGGGCGGCCATCAAGACCGGCGTGCCGGAGCAGCCAAGTCCATGGCTGCCTCCGCTGCCCGACATTATTTCCCTGAACGACCTCCCGGCCCCGGCTGCCCAGGCAGGGAGCAAGATCGCTCCGATTCCTTACGGGCTCACCGACCTGCCGGCCCGCCAGTCCCGCGAGGCGCTCACCCTCGACCTGTCGCACGGCGGGCACCTGGTCATCGCGGGCGCCGCGCGGACCGGCCGGTCCACCGTGCTGCGCACGATGGCCGGCTCGGTGGCCGCGCATGCCTCGCCGGCCGACGTGCACATCTACGGCATCGACTGCGGGACGGGGGCGCTGCTGCCGCTGGCCGGGCTGCCGCACTGCGGCGCGGTGGTCACCCGCGACCAGACGGACCGGGTGGAGCGGCTGCTGGACAAGCTGCGCGGCGAGATCACCCGGCGCCAGCAGTTGCTCGCCGCCGGCGGATTCGCCGGGGTGGCCGAGCAGCGGGCCGCAGCCGAGCAGCGGGCCGCGGCCGAGCAGCGGGCCGCGGCCGGCGTCGGCGGGGGCGAGAAGCTGCCCTGGATGCTGCTGCTGCTCGACTGGTGGGAGGGCTACTTCGCGGCGTACGAGCAGTACGACTACGGGCGGCTGGTCGACACGATGCTGCAGACGCTGCGCGAAGGCGCTGCGGTGGGGCTGCGGGCCGTGGTCACCACCGACCGGTCCGCGCTGGTGGGGCAGGCGAGCACGGTGTTCGGGCAACGGATGGTGCTACGGCTCACCGACCGGTCCGACGCCACGATGGTGGGCATCCGCGAGCGCAGCCTGCCGACGCACCAGCCGCCGGGCCGGGTCATGTTCGAGGGGATGCCGCAGCCGTTCGAGGCGCAGATCGCGCTGCTGGATCCTGACCCGTCCGGGCCGGCTCAGGTGGCGGCGCTGCGGCGGCTGGCCGACGCGGCGCTGGAGCGCTGCGGCCGTCCGCCGGCGGCGCAGCGGCCGCTGCGGGTGGACACGCTGCCGGCCAGGATCACGCTGGCGCAGACGATGGCGCTCGATTCCGACTTCTCGCCGCCGTCGCCGATGTGGGCGCTGGTCGGCGTGGGTGGCGACGAGCTCGTGCCGCAGGGCCTGGACGTGTGCGAGGAGGGACCAGGGCTGGTGATCGCCGGGCCGCCGCGGTCGGGCAAGTCCACCACGCTGCTGACCATGGCGCGGTCGCTGCTGGCGCAGGGGACGCCGGTGGTGGCGATCACCCCGCGGCGGTCGCCGCTGCGGGGCATCGAGGGCGCCGCCGGGGTGATCGGCGTGTACGGCGGCGACGCGGATCCGAACGCGCTGATGGACAAGCTGGACGAGTACCCGCGCTACGTCGCGCTGGTGGACGACGCCGAGCTGCTCTTCAACGGGCAGCTGTCCCAGCCGCTCGATGACATCCTGCTGAGCGGCCGCGACGCCGAGCACGGGCTGATCATGGCGGGCGCCACCGGCGACCTGGGCCGGGCGTATTCGGGCTTCATCCCGCAGGCGCTGAAGTCCCGGTGCGGCGTGATGGTCGCGGTCGCCTCGCCGGCCGACGGCGACCTGTTCGGCGTCCGGCTGCCGCGCAACGCCGGCCCGGGGCCGCTCGGCCGCGGGCTGCTGATCAGGCCAGGTGCCATCGCGCCGATCCAGCTGGCGATCAGCGAGTAAGCCACCTCGGAACACGCTGAAGGCCCCGGCAGCATCTGCCGGAGCCTTCAGAAGCCAGCGAGTACTACCTGACGGTGGTGTTGAGCTGCTCCGCGAGGTTCTGCTGGTTGGACGTGGCCTTGCTGGCCTGCTGGAGAAGCTCGACCACCTTGTTAACCGTGGGAGTGGCCTGGTGGACGGTCTCCTGGAGCTTGGTGAAGCTGGCGTCCACCCAGTTGCCCGACAGCGCGTTGATGTCGGAGTTCACCTTGTTCCAGACGTCCGCGAGGTTCTGCGAGTCGGCGCTGAGAGCTGACGCACCGCTGCCCATTCCCCCGGTGTTGTACCGCTGTTCACCTGCCATGGAACGTCACCCTCCGTTGTTTTCGATGCCGGGGCACTCGCCCGTGATCGTAGCGTAAACCGTGAATGAGTCACGCTATCATCCATGATCATAGGATTGCCGGAAACTTATTCATGTCGGCGTCTGGTCGGCTGGACACGTGGGGCAGGGTAGTCATGTTGGCAGAATCGGGCGGCGGCGGAGACTATGTAGCGATCAACCCGCAGCTGCTGCAGAGCATGATCAACTCGATGAACTCGTCGGCGGGCGAAGTGCTCACGATGGTGAACGGGTACATCAGCCGGTTCTCGGAGTTCGGCATCGACACCAGCAGCCTGTCGAAGGCGGTGCAGGATCTCACCTGGGCCCAGGACCAGGTGCCGATGCTGAACCGCCGGCAATCGCTCGCCCAGGCGATGGAGCAGCAGGATCCCGCGCTCGGCCCGATGGTGTCCGGCGGCGCCGGCACGCTCGACTTCGCCACGAACTCGGCGGCGCAGGCGGCTGGCAAGTCGGACGGCACGAAGGCCCTCCAGTCGCTGGAGGACCACAGCAACAACGACTTCATCCTGAGCGAGCTGAAGCAGTACTCCGACGACCCGGCCTACCTGGCCGCGTTCTTCTCCTCGCTCGGCCCGCAGGGGCTGACCGCGCTCGGCCTGCAGGTCACCGGCTACCAGCAGGGCGGCGACAAGCAGCAGTACCAGGACTGGGCCAGCACGGTCGGCACCGCGTTCGCCACGGCTTCCTACCAGATGCCCTACTCGGACAAGTGGCTGGGCGGCCTCCAGCTGCCCAACAACATTGCCGGTGATCCGGCCACACCGCAGCTGGACCTGATCCAGCCGTTCCTCGAGCACGGCGTCTACTCCGCCAGCTGGCTGAACCCGCTGGGCCAGTACGCGCTGCAGGAGGACTACATGCAGACCCGGGAGCCCGGCATGCTGGGCCCCGGGCCGAGCCTGGACGGCATCTGGACCGCGCTGTCGAACAACCCGGCCGTGGACGCGCAGTTCTACCAGAAGAACTTCCAGAACAAGGACAACCCGGACGACAGCCTCAGCGGGCTGATGAGCACCATGTACGGGGTCGGCAATATCTGCGACTCCGCGTTCGCGGGCATGGTCAAGTCGGCGACCATCCCGCCCGACGCGATCACCCCGGTCGGTCCGTTCGCCGCCAATGCCCAGATGACCATCAAGTACTTTGGCGACAATTCGGGCGCGCGGACCTCGGACCCGGTACGGGCGGTATTCGGGGCGATCGCGGAGAACTATTTCGACAGCCTGGCCAACAGCGTCCGCGCCGCCGCGCCCTACGTCGGCTCGAACGGGGTGAACATGCCGGGATGGATGATCACCGCATCCGAGTCGGAGTGGGGCAACTTCGTCGAGGAGGCCATGCGGGACAAGACCACCTCGGCGCAGCTGCTCACCTTCTACAGCGCGTGGGCCGGTAACCTCCCGCAGGACGACAGGGGCTCGGGACAAGAGCAGGTCCCGCGCAACCAGGGCTTCTGGAACGACAGCTCGATCGGCCTGCTCGACGACTTCATGGCGCACAACTACCAGGCCGCGGGCCATCAGGCGGGCACCGACTCGTCGAGTATCGCGGACGTGGTCGCGGCCGCCGGATCCTCGTTCATCACCGGCCTGGTGTTCGGCCCGGAGGCAGGGCTCGCGGATCTGGCCATTGACGCCGGCAAGGACGCGTTCCAGACCGCCGCGGAGAACGCCATCAAGGGCGTCTGGCCGAACGACCCCGAGCCGTCGGAGAACAACGATGCGCTCAGCCAGCTGACCGGCGTCCAGCAGGCCTGGTCCAGCACGGTCAACCTCTGGTACAGCGGCCCGCCCGGCCACCCGCTGCCGCCGCCGACCATCGATCCGGTCCAGTACATGGGCCAGGCCTACACCGGCGACCCCACGTACTACGAGAAGCAATTCGGCGGGTACTTCATCAAGGACGGGCAGATCGAGGATCCGGGCAAGATCGCGGAGAATCCCGCGGCGCTGGCCGCCTACAACGCCTGGCTGCAGGATCCGGCGATCGTCAACGCCAACGAGGCGAAGTTCGGTGACACCCAGCTGGGCAAGCTCATGTCCCAGTACGCGAACGGCTACGGTGGCTGATCGTGAGGTTCCGTTCTGCGTTTTCCTCGGCCAAGGCGGGCACCATGGGCGCTGCGGCCGCCCTGGTCGTCCTGATGGCCGGGTGCGGCGGCTCGGCCGGCAGCAACGCGCACGACGCTGCCAGCACGGCGGAGAATCAGGTGGTGCCGGCGGTCCGCGCGCTCTACCAGCGGATTTACAATTCCCACGTTGGCTGGTCCACGGCGCTAAGCGGACAGTACGAGCAGTGCCTGACCAACAGCAATCACAATGAGCTGGATTTTCACGGCATCGTGTACTACCTGTACCCGCTGAACAGCTCGGTCACGTCCGCCGCGTACCTCCAGGATGTCGTGAACGCGGCCAAGGCCGACGGCTGGACGTTCAAGAAAAATATCCAGGGCTCACGCGACGGGAACATCTTCCCGTATCAGATGGAAAAGGGTCAGCTGGACGGTCACGTTTCGGTGTCCAGTACCCCGGGCCGTACCGGGTCGTACAAGTTCTCCGCCCTCATCGAGATCGAGAGCACCTGCTTTGACGCCGGCTCGGACGCAGCCAGTCTGAGCAGGCACAGCAGTCAGGTCACCACCCTGCCGCACCCAAGCCCGCTGCCGTCCCCCTGAACCGCGCGCCGCGCCACGATCGGAGGTTCCGTTGACCAGTTCCCCTCAGCCGCAGGTAGCCAGTCCCATGCACCAGGCGCTCAGCGAACTCCTGGCCAGCATCCAGGCGGACCAGTCGACGATGGCCAACGCACTGAAGAGCACCTGCCAGCAGATGGGCGGCGGCTCGGTGTGGGTCGGCAGCGCCGCCTCCGGCTGGAGCTCGCAGCTGACCGGCTATTCCAGCAGCCTGTCCGGCAGCATTAATTCCGCGGTGGCCGAGGTCGCGAGCGCGCTGGCCGCCACCTCGGCGACCTGCACTCAGCAGGAGGCCAGGGTCGAGGACCTGATCCTGTCCGGGCGCCTTTCCTAGCTCTTTATCGCGCGGGTCACGCCGCCGCCGTTGAACTCGGACGGCAGCAGGCTGACTTCCCCCTGACCGCGGGCCGGGTCGGCTGCCACGCTTTCATAAAGCCAGGTGCTGCTTATCTTCGTGCCCGGCGTGAGGTGGATGCTGCTGAGCCCGGCCTCCACGGCCACGACGACCGGCATCCGGCCGTCGATGGAGCTGACGCTGGCGGAGAACCGCGGCGAGGACGAGGTGGCGGTCCACGCGCTGTCCTGGTCGAAGGCGAAGAACACCACCGCACCGCCGCCGGTGGTGCGCAGCGCATAGACGGGGAAGGCGAGGGCCGCGTAGCCGAAGCTGACGTTCCAGCCGTCGGATGGCGCGCCGCTGCGCACCTTCTGCTCGTTCGCGATCCAGCCGGTCGTCGCGTCTCCTGCGGCGAACAGCCCGGTTCCGCCGGCCCCGCCGGTTCCGCTGGTTCCGCCGAGGAGCTGGACGTAGCGCCCCGGGAGCTGCCCCGGCGGCGTGACCAGCGATGTGTCGCCGGGCGCGACAGCGGCCGCGTAGCCGGCCGAGTCGAGCTCGATCCCGGCGAGCTGGGCCGGCGGCGTGCCGAACGTTAGCGCGTCCGCCTCCCGCCACGGGCCGCCCGGCGCCGACTGGACCATGACGAAGAGGTCTCCCCCGCTGGTGCCGCCGGCCCCCGTCCCGCCGACCTCGACGAACCACCGCGGATAGGTCGCCAGCCGGGGGACGTAGAACCGCTCGGTCACCTGGGCCGCCGCGGGCAGGCCCGTCGTGTTCCTGGTGCCGAACGCCCTGACTTGCTCCTCGGCGTCCAGGGTCAGCTGCGGCACCAGCGTCGCCTGGTGCGCCTTCACCATCGCGTTGTAGCGCAGCAGAAAGGCGCCGAACGCCTGCTTGGCCTGGGCCTGGGTCAGCTGGGCCGCAGCCGGCCCTGGTGCGGCGGCCGGGCTGCTGCTCGCGCTGGCCGAATGGCTCGGCGCGGAGCCGTGCGGGTGACTCGGCGAACTGCTGCAGGCGGCAGTGAACGCGAGCAGGCCGCACACGACCGCCGCGCCCGCCCTGGCCCTGAGGCTGGTCCCAGTGATATCTGATGGAGGCACACCGGCGATGTTAAGCGGTCCATCGCGGCCCTCGCGAGACGCTCGGGTGATCTTGGGACCACCTCGGCGGATCATGCTATCGTCGCCACGATATGGAGGACAGCCGAGATCACGACCTTGTCGGGATGGATCCGGACAAGATGCAGGCGCTCATCAACGAGCTGAAGTCCGCGCAGCACGCGATCGCTGCCTTCACCGCCGAGTTTGCCGCGCCGCTGTCGGCCCAGGGGATCAGCCTCAACACGGTGCACCAGGCCGAGCACTGGACGGCCGATCAGGTGACCAAGCTCACCGACCGCCTGCAGAAGCTGCACGAGGCAGGCCACACGGTCCCGCCGATGGCCGGCCAGGGCGGCCAGGGCGGTAACGGCCAGGGCGCTCCTCCTCCCGCCAGTCCTCCCGCCAGCGAGTCGACTCCCGCGGCTCACGGTCACGCAGGGCCGCCCGCAACCCACGGGACCGGGACAAACGGGACCGCCGCCAGCGGGACCGGCACGGACACAGGAGGCAGCGCGGCGGCCGCAGGCGGGTACCCCAATGTAGGAGCCGGCGCACCCGCCGCATACGCCCCCGCGCCCCATGCCGCCGCCCATCAGCCCGCCGCCGACGCGCGCCAGCACGCCGCCCTGGACGCGAAGCGCGTCTCGCACGCGGCACAGCACGGCCAGAGCCTGCCCGAGCGTGTCTGGGACGACATCGAGCGCAACGCCGCTGACCCGCAGTACGCGGGGGCGCTGCTGGCCGCCTTGGGCGCCGCGGGCCTCGCCCTGCTCGGCGCGTCTATCGCCAGGAGCAGGAAGAAGAGCAAGGACCGGGCGGAGGCGGACCGCAGGCAGGCCGCGCTGGATGAGCTGCTGCGCAACGCCGGGAACTACGGCGCCCCCGCCACAGACGTTCCCGCGGGAACGTCCCACGCAATTGCGCCCGGCGCTTCCGCGGGAACGCCTCCGGCCCTCCATCTCCAGCCGGACCCTGAGCCCGCCGGCGAGCCGGCCGAGCCCCGGCTGCGCCTGGTGCCGTCCGGCGGCGAGGGGAGCGCCCGGTGAACCACCCCGCACCCGCGTCCTTCCCTGACCCGATGCGGCGGATCGGCACCCCCGTAACGCCTCCGCACGGCACCCAGCCCAACCCGGCCTACCAGGATCTGCTCACCCTGTACGCCAAGGTCTACGGCGCAGAAGAGAGCCTGGCCCACGCGCTGCACCCCGCCCGCAGGACGGCCAGGGACCCCAAGACCTGGACGGGTCATGCCGGCCAGGAGTGGACTTCGGATCTCGAAGCCTGGAACAGGCGGCTGGCCCACGCCGCCGAACGCATCGTCGCCGAGCTAGCCGAACGCCTGCGGGCCACGCCCCCCTGCATCGTCGTCGGCACCGAGCCCATGCAGCCCGCCGACCCCAACCCTGGCGGCCCGCTCCGCACCCGCCCCGACCCCGGCGGGCCGGACGGCGCTTAGTGCCCCAGCAGCCCGACGAGGAACCAGGCTGCCACCGCGGCGATCACGACCGCCACCGCCCCGCCGATCAGCCACGCCCTGACCGGGAAGGCATCCTCCCGCGTCGCGGGCTCGGCCGCGCGGTACGCAGCGGTCCACGCCTGCACCGCGGGCTCGCGCCACGACGCGTGCTCATCGGCCGCCTCGCGGGAATCGCCGGGCCTGGGGCCGGTCCCAGGTCCGCTCGGGCCGGGGTAGTTCTCCCCCGTGACCGTGGCGTCAGGAAAATTCATTCCGCCGAACGGAGCGGGGCCGGTGTCAGCTATGAACGCCTGTCCGCCGCGCGGCAGATCGGCGGATCCGCCCCCGGCCCCAGCCGCGGAACGGGTCTCGCCCGACCACCTGGCCCCGTCCCACCAGCGCATGATGGCGGGGTTCTCAGGATCGGGGTACCAGGCGGGTGCAGGATTCCCGGCCATAGCACCGGAATGATATCGGCCCGGCGGCGCGTCCGCAGGCGCTGATGATACTAGAATATTCGTTCGATAACTACTACCCTATGGCCATGCCTGCGTATCTTCCGCCCGGCTGGCCGACCGGGGTGCATCCGCCTGGCAGCGAGGGCTTCGAGGCGAGCGCGGTGGCCTGGCTGCTCGACGTCGTCCCGCCGGATTACCGGCTTTACGGCGTGCTGCGCAGGCACCCGCTGGCGCTGGCCGTGATGGCCCGCCATCACCTGGCCGCGGCCGTGCAGGGGGCACGCGAGGGCTACCGGACAGCCCGGACGGAACTGACCACGCTGCCGCCGCACGCGGTCGACGCGGTGCTCGCCGCCTACCGGCGGGAGGGCAAGCGGCTGGTCGCCGCGTCGCGCGCGGTAGACATCGTGGAGCAGGCCCTACGCGGCGAAGCCGCCTAGACCGCACCGCGCGGCGAAGCCGCCTAGACCGCGCGCAGCACCAGCAGCGCCATGTCGTCGGCCGTCGGGCCGCTGCCGAACTCGCTGACGCCTCGCTGGATCCTGGCCGCGACGGCACCGGCGCTCAGCCCGCCGCAGTCTGTTAGCAACCCAGCCAGCCCGTCATCATCGTCGAGCAGCCGGCCCCCCTTGCGGCGTTCGGTAACTCCATCTGTAACGCAAAGCAGCAGATCACCCGCAGATAGGGAGATCTCCTGTGCGGCAAATTTCAGCTCTTCCATCACCCCGAGCAGCGGCTGCGGCTTGACGGCCGCTTCCGGAGCCGAGCCGGGCTCGGCCGCGCGCAGCAGCAGCGGCAGCGGGTGCCCGGCGCACACCAGCGAGATCAGGACTGCGGGATCAGCATCGCCGGCCGACCGCTCGGCCGCGGACAGGACGCGCACCTCGCCGTGGATGAGCGTGATGAATGGCCCGCCGCCGCCGGCCAGCAGCAGCCGGTTGAGCCGCTCGAGCACCGCGTCGATGCCGTAACCCTCGCCGGCCAGGATGCGCAGGGTGTGCCGGGCCAGGCCGGTCACCGCGGCGGCTTCGGGGCCGGTGCCGCACACGTCGCCGATGGCGAACCTCCAGCGGCCCTCCCCCACGGCGAAGACGTCGTAGAAGTCGCCCCCGACCTCGTTGCCCTCGCCGGCTACCTCGTGCGCCACGGCCAGGTCGAGGCCGGGGATGTGCGGGATTTCGGGTGGCAGCAGGCTGCGCTGCAGGGCCTGGCTGGTCTGCTGCTGCCGCTCGTACAGCTGCGCGTTGTCGAGCGCGAGCGCGGTCCGGCGGGTCAGGTCCTCGGCCAGCTCGGCCACCTCTCGCGGCAGGCTGCCGCCGCGCGGCCGGCCGATCGCCAGCACGCCCAGGCTGCGGCCGCGGGCGGTCAGCGGGAAGCACCACGCCGAATCGGCGGCCAGATCCAGCGCTTCGGCCGGCAGCCCGTTGGGGTCGGACAGGGCGAGCGACCAGCTGTGCCCGCCGCCGGGGCCGGACAGGGCGGGCAGCGGCACGCTGCCGAGCAGCAGGGTCAGCGCGTCGAGCCGGGACTCGTCGGCGTGCCAGACGTACGCGGGGCGGACCGAGCCGTCGTCGTCACCGAGCAGCACGCCGCACCAGGTCGCCAGCCGGGGAACGATCAGCTGCGCGGCGAGCGCGATGATCTTCTCCTGGTCGAGCGTCCCGGCCAGCAGGTCGCTCGCCTCGGCCAGGAAGCTGACCCGGCCCCTGCGGGCCCGCTCCAGCTCGCCCAGCCTGGCCCGCTCCAGTGACAGTGCCATCCGGTCGGCGACCTGCTGCAGCCGGGCCGAGTCGACGGGGCTGAACTGGTCCAGCTCGCCCGAGGCTACGGCCAGGATCCCGGTCACCCTGCCCTCGACCAGGAGCGGGACCGTCATCACCGATTGCGAGGCATCGCCGAGGGCGTGCCTGTCCGGATCGGCCAGCGCCTCCAGCAGCGCAGGCGGCCCGAGCCCGGCCGCGGCGCGCATCCGCAGCTCGCCGTCCTCGTCGGCGACCAGGGCGTAGGCGGCGTCCGCGTCCGCCGCGTCGCGCGCAGTCTCGACCGTGTGCCGCAGCAGCTCGTCGTAGCTGAGCCCGCTGGGATCCAGCCGCCCGCCCGCCGGGCCGCCGGCCAGCGACGCGGCATGCCCGTCGAGCGGCACGCCGTAGGCGTCACCCGCCCCGGAGGCGGCGGCCGGCATCTCGTCCGGCTCTCGCAGCAGGCCGCCGCCGGCTGCGGGAATGCCGGGCATGACCCCGGTGACCGCCAGCCCGTCATCCGCGGGGACGCCTGCGGGGGCACCCGCCGGGGTGCCGGCCTGGGCGTCGGCCGGGTCGTCGGCGAACGCGATCCTGAACCAGACCGCCTTCGCGCTCTGCGTGTACGTCACTCCCCACGCCGAGGCCAGCGCGGACGGCAGCATCAGCCCGCGGCCGCTCGTCTTCTCGCCGGGGTCGGTGACCGGCGGCGGAAGCTCGCTGCTCAGCGTGCGGGACGGATGCCGGTCCCTGACCGCGACCTCGACCGTGTCCTGGGTCATCCGGCAGCTGAGCAGGACCTGGGTGCCGGCGTGCACGACGGCATTGGTGACCAGCTCGCTGGTGAGCAGCACCGCGTCGTCCACCAGGACCGATGCCCCGGCCGCGGGCCCGGGCACGCCCCACGATCGCAGCGTCTCGCGCACGAAACGGCGAGCCTCCGCGGCGGCGGAGGGCTCAGGCGCATACGTGGCGGTGGCTACCCGATCGTCCCGCTCCTGCACATGACCTCGATGGCTTATCGGTTCACGGAATGGTCGCCTTCGGTCACGACCAACGCATCCATCGTGACAGACTTGTGACATCCCATAGCCTAAGGCCATGGCCAGGTTGCGTGGAGGGAGATCAGGGATGGCCAGGATCGCCCCACAGGCACGTTCGGAAGGACGCGCCCTGCCGCCCGAAGAGCGTTACGGCGATGCCGACCTCGAGCCGGTCCGCGCCGCGCTCACCGCGCTCAGCGACGGCAATTACCGGCCGCGCGCCCGGCGCGCGGAGGATCTCCGTAACAGCGAAAGCGCGATGCTCGCCCAGATCAACGAGCTGGTGGACGAGGTCGCGGCCCAGCTCGCCTCGCTCAACTCCGAAGTCACCCAGAAGGCAGCCCAGGTCCGCGACATCGCCCTGGTGACCACCGCCGTGGCCCGCGGCGACCTGACCCGCAAGGTCACCGTGGATGCGCAGGGCGAGATGCTGGAGCTCAAGCAGACCATGAACACGATGGTCGACCAGCTTTCCGCGTTCGCCGACGAGGTGACCCGGGTGGCCCGCGAGGTCGGCACCGAGGGCGAACTCGGCGGCCAGGCGCACGTCCGCGGCGTCTCCGGCGTGTGGAAAGACCTCACCGACAACGTCAACTTCATGGCCAGCAACCTGACCAGCCAGGTCCGCAACATCGCCCAGGTGACCACCGCGGTGGCCGGCGGCGACCTGAGCAAGAAGATCGACGTGGACGCGCACGGCGAGATCCTGGAGCTGAAGACGACCATCAACACGATGGTCGACCAACTCTCCGCGTTCGCCGACGAGGTGACCAGGGTGGCCCGCGAGGTCGGCACCGAGGGCATGCTCGGCGGCCAGGCCGAGGTCGAGGGGGCCTCCGGTACCTGGCAGCGGCTGACCGAGAGCGTGAACGGCCTGGCCAGCAACCTGACCACGCAGGTGCGAGCGATCGCCGCCGTGGCCAGCGCGGTGGCCGAAGGCGACCTGACCCAGGCGATCGCGGTCGAGGCGCGCGGCGAGGTGGCCGAGCTCAAGGACAACATCAACCTGATGGTCGCCAACCTGCGCGAGACCACCAGCGCCAACCAGCAGCAGGACTGGCTGAACACCAACCTGGCCCGGATCTCCGGCCTGATGCAGGGGCACCGCGACCTGCTCCAGGTGGCCAGGCTGATCATGAGCGAGCTGACCCCGATCACGTCGGCACAGTACGGCGCCTTCTACCTGTCCGCCCCGCCGAGCAGCGACCTGCCCGGGGCCGCTCCCGGCCGGCACAAGAGCGCCGAGCCCGCCACCACGGAGCCGGGCCGGCCGGTCGCCGAGGGCGAGCAGGAGTTCACCAGGATCGCCACCTACGGCTTCCGCCAGGGCGGCGTCACCCACTTCACGCTCGGCGAGGGACTGGCCGGGCAGGCCGCCCTGGAGCGCAAGCGGATCTTCATCCAGGACGCGCCGCCCGGCTATCTCACCGTCGGCTCCGGGCTCGGCGAGGCCGGGCCGGTCAGCATCGTGGTGCTGCCGGTCACCTTCGAGGACCGGGTGCTCGGCGTGCTCGAGCTCGCGTCGCTGCACCACTTCGATGAGGTGCACCTGGCGTTCTTCGACCAGTTCGTGCCCACGATCGGCGTCACGATCAACACGATCATGGCCAACTCGCGCACCGAGGCGCTGCTCACCCAGTCCCAGCGGCTCACCACCCAGCTCCAGGAGCGTTCCGACGAGCTGCAGCGCCAGCAGGCCGAGCTGCGCCGGTCCAACGCCGAGCTGGAGGACAAGGCGGCGCTGCTGGCCAAGCAGAACCGCGCCATCGAGGTGCAGAACTTCCAGATCGAGCAGGCCCGGCGAACGCTGGAGGAACGCGCGCAGCAGCTGGCCACCTCGTCGCGGTACAAGTCGGAGTTCCTCGCCAACATGTCGCACGAGCTGCGCACGCCGCTGAACAGCCTGCTCGTGCTGGCCAAACTGCTGTCGGAGAACCCGGACGGCAACCTCACGCCGAAGCAGGTCGAGTTCGCCAGGACCGTGCACGAGGCAGGCTCGGACCTGCTGCAGCTGATCAACGACATCCTCGACCTGTCCAAGGTCGAGGCGGGCAAGATGGACGTCCAGCCGACCGAGCTCGCGCTCAGCACGCTGGTGGAGTACGTGCACGCCACGTTCCGGCCGATGGCGGCGGACAAGGGTCTCACGTTCGACGTCGAGGTCTCCTCGAACGTGCCGGCCCTGATGTACACCGACGAGCAGCGGCTGCAGCAGATCGTCCGCAACCTGCTGTCCAACGCGGTCAAGTTCACCTCGACCGGCGGCGTGCTGCTGCGCATCTCGCGGCCAGAGGGCGTCGAGTTCACCGGCCCGCTGCGCGCCGAGCCCGAAGTGATCTCGTTCTCGGTCTCCGACACCGGCATCGGGATCGCCGAAGATCAGCTCAAGCTCATCTTCGACGCGTTCCGCCAGGCGGACGGCACCCCCAGCCGCCGCTACGGCGGCACCGGCCTGGGCCTGTCGATCAGCCGGGACATCGCCCGCGTGCTCGGCGGCGAAATCCGGGTGGACAGCCTGCCGAAGCACGGCAGCACGTTCACCCTGTACCTGCCGATCCGGCATCGCCCGACCGGCCACGAAGCCATCCGGTCCGGATCTTCAGGCAGTATTCCGAACGGTGACGCCGCGACGGTTGTCGAAACGCCGGACTCGATGCCCATTCCCGATGACGCGCTCGAGGGCATCAAGGTGCTGATCGTGGACGACGACGTGCGTAACGTCTTCGCGCTAACCAGCGTCTTCGAACGCTGCGGCGCCGAGGTCCTGTACGCCGAGAACGGCCGCGAGGGCATCGACGTGCTGGAGAAGAACGAGGACATCGCCCTGGTCCTGATGGACGTGATGATGCCGGAACTCGACGGCTACGCGACCACCGAGGCGATCCGCGGCATGCCGCAGTTCGCCGACCTGCCGATCATCGCGGTCACCGCGAAGGCGATGAAGGGCGACCGGGAGAAGACGATAGCCTCAGGCGCCTCGGACTACATCACCAAGCCGGTGGACACCGGACATCTGCTCAGTGTCATGCGAAGCTGGCTGCAGCGCACGGCCGCCCGCTAAGTCGGCGCGTGGACGTCCGCTCAGAAGGGAGCTTGTGACGTGCCGACCAAGCCCAGGATCCTGCTGGTTGACGACCGCGCGGAGAACCTGACCGCGCTCGAGGCGATCCTGTCCTCGCTGAACCAGATCCTGGTCCCCGTCCGGTCCGGTGACGCAGCGCTCAAGGCCCTGCTGACCGGCGACTTCGCCGTCATCCTGCTTGATGTGGTGATGCCGGGCATGGACGGTTTCGAGACCGCGGCACACATAAAGCGGCGCGCCAAGACCCGTGACATCCCGATCATCTTCCTGACTGCGGCCAGCGCGGAACCCGACTACGCGTTCCGCGGCTACGCGGCCGGCGCGGTGGACTACATCGCCAAGCCCTTCGACCCGTGGGTGCTGCGGGCGAAGGTGTCGGTATTCGTGGACCTGTACCTGAAGAACCTGCAGTTGCACGAGCAAGCAGAGCTGATGCGCGCCCAGCTTGGCACGGTACCGAGCCTGACCGCCGGGAACCCGTCCGCCGGGGGCGGGGCCGCCGATGGGCCGGCCGACGCTTCAGGGGACTCCGCGGCGGAGTCGCTGCTGACCGAGCTGTCCGGGCGGCTCGCCGCGGTGGAGGACCTGGTCGCGGTGGTCTCGGGACAGGCCGCCGCAGGCAACGACCCCGTGATGACCGACTGCACGGCCAGGCTGGAGCACCGGGTCGGCCGACTCAGGGACGCGCTGGACGCCCTCCGCGTAGGCGGCTAGCCGCGGGCGTCACGGTCACCTTCGCCGGCTCAGGCGACGCGTTCGGCAGCGGCGGCCGTCACCAGGCGTGCATCCACCTCCGCCCTGGCCGCCCTGGCCGCCCTGGCCGCGACGACAATCCCGGCGGCAGCGGTGGCGGCTCGGGCGGACTCGCCGGCGGCCCCGGCAGCGGCCAGGAGCCCGTGCTGCTGGACTGCGGCGCCACGTCGCTCACGGCGCTGCGCAGCCTCGGCCTCGACCCGGGCGAGATCGCCGCGGTCTTCGTGTCGCATCTGCACGGGGACCATTTCGGCGGGCTGCCGTTCCTCATCCTCGACGGCCAGTTCACCCATCGCACTCGCTCGCTGGCCGTGGCCGGCCCGCCGGGGATCGTCCGCAGGCTCACCGACGCGATGGAATGCCTGTTCCCCGGGTCGTCCACCGTGTCCCGCCAGTTCGACGTTCAGGTGACCGAACTGCCCCCTGCGCCCGGGCCTGGGCCTGGGCCTGGGTCTGGGCCTGGGCCTGGGGCGGTGGCTTGCACCGTGGCCGGAGTGCAGGTCACGAGCCAGGTGGTCGATCACCCCAGCGGCGCCCCGGCGCTAGCGCTGCAGCTCAGGCTGGGCGGCCGGGTCATCGGCTACACCGGCGACACCGCGTGGACCGACACCCTGCTCGACGTCGCGGCCGGCGCCGACCTGCTCATCGCCGAGGCCTACCGGATGGACGCCGGCGTCCCCTTTCACCTCCGGCACGCCGACCTGGCGGCCCGCAGGCA
>DASXZD010000016.1:0-4507 GCA_036502085.1 Streptosporangiaceae bacterium | reverse complement strand
GCGCCGGTCAAATTCCGGCGCGCAGCCGATAGTTAGACGGTAGGTGTCCCGGGTTCGCCAAGTCAACGTCCGTTTACCGCGACAGCCGAGGTAAGAGGGGGCTTTAGCGGAATCGGCAGGGATGTGCTCGGGCCGCGTAGCGGGCGGTGCTGGCCGACAGTAGCGGCAGGGCTAGACGGCCGACAGGATAGTGTTGGATGATATCGGCAACGATGCACGGCCGATAGTTTCGGAAATTAACGGCGCGACTAGCTCCGATCAACGATCTGAGCTCGGGATACAGGCGGTCTGACCAGGACCGAGGCGACCCGGCGGGGGCGGCTACTATCGACCTAGCTGGCGATGGGTTGCCGCTACCGGGACCGCGGCGCCCTGGTCGGATGCAGGCGGCGCCATGCTGCCGGAAGGGACATGATGACGGCCACGCCGCAACGAGTCACGATGGCGACGATCGCCGCCGCGGCCGACGTCTCCGTGCCGACCGTGTCGAAGGTGCTCAACGGACGGGCGGACGTGGCGGCCGAGACCCGGAACCGGGTGGAATCGGTGCTCGGCGAGCTGGGTTACGCCCGGAACTCCCGGCGGAAGATCCAGTCGGCCCGGATCATCGACCTGGTATGCACCGAGTTCAGCCCGTGGGCGGCTGAGATCATCCGCGGGGCCAGCGCGGCCGCGCTGGCGGCCCGGTGCCGTATCGCCGTCACGGCGGTCAGCGACGGCACGGACGTCGACCACTGGCTGAGAAGCCTGGGGGCCAGCCCGACCGACGGGGTCATCCTGGTGCTCACCGAGCTGGCCCCGCAGCATCGCAGCCGGCTCGCCGCGCTCGGAGTACCCGTGGTCATCGTGGACCCGGCGGGCCAGCCGGACCCCGAGGTCCTGACCATCGGCGCCGCCAACTGGGCCGGGGGCCTGGCCGCGACCGAGCACCTGCTCGGCCTCGGGCACCGCCGGATCGGCACGATCACCGGCAGCCCGTCGGTGCTGTGCAGCCAGGCCCGGCTGGACGGGTACCGGGCCGCGCTCGAGCGCGCGGGCATCGCGGTGGACCCCGAGCTCGTCCGGACCGGCGACTTCCACTACGAGTCCGCGCTCACCGCTGCCTCGGCGCTGCTGCGCCTGCCCGACCGGCCCACGGCGATCTTCGCGGCGAGCGACGTGCAGGCGATGGGGGCCTACGAGGCGGCACGGCGGCGCGGCCTGAGGCTGCCGCAGGACCTGAGCGTGGTCGGCTTCGACGATATCCCGATGGCTCAGTGGGTCTCGCCGCCGCTGACCACGCTGCGCCAGCCGCTGGCGGAGATGGCGACGCTAGCCACCCGGACCCTACTGGCCGGCGGCACGATGGGGCTGCAGAACCGGGTCGAGCTCGCGACTACGCTGATCGTGCGGTCAAGCACCCAGCCGCCGCCCGGGCCGCCCACGGTCAGGCCGGCCGCGCGCAAGCGCGCTCGCGCCTGACCGGACGGGCGGCGGCCGTGCCCCGTCAGCCGTCCCGCGCGTCCGCGTCGAGGGCCGCGGCGCCCAGCGCGGTGAAGATGTCGCGGGCCGCGTGGTGACCGCCGACCAGGCGGTCCATGACCGCATCCACCGCGGCCGCCGGCCTGCAGTCGCTGGCGTGCTCGGCGCGCCAGCGGACCAGGTCCGCCGCGGCGGCGTGGAACGTCAGGCGGGGCGCGAAATCCGGTACGAACTGGCGGATCTTGGAGTTATCGAAGACGGCGCTGTGTGACAGATCGCCGATGATCAGCTCGGACCAGAACCAGTCCGGCGCGGCGGCCAGGATGTCCTCGGACGGAATGTGCACGATCCGCGCCTCGACGCCGAGCGCGTCGGCGACGATCGAGTAGATCTGGTCCCAGGTGTAGACGTCGTCCGAGGTGATGTGGAACACCTCGCCGATGGCGCGCGGGTTGCCGAGCAGCCCGACCAGGCCCTGCGCGAAGTCGTCGGCGTGGGTCAGGGTCCACAGCGAGGTACCGTCGCCGGGGGCGATGACCTCGGCCCCCCGGGCCAGCCGGTCCAGGACCGTCCAGTCGCCGGGGATCGGCGGGCTCGCCTCGTCATAGGTGTGCGACGGCCGCACGATCGTCACCGGGAACCCGGTCGTGACGCAGGCGCGCATCAGCTCGTCCTCGGCCGCGATCTTGTCCCTGGAGTAGCTGACGAACGGGTTCAGCCGGAGGTTGGACTCCACGATCGGCCACTGGAGTACCGGCTTGCGGTACAGCGACGCCGTGCTGATGTGCACGTACTGCCGGGTCCGGCCGCCGAAAAGCTCCACCGCCTCCGCCGCGTCGGCGGCGTTGTAGGACAGGAAGTTCGCGACCGCGCCGAATTCCATGTCGCAGATGGCCTTGCGGACCGACGCGCTGTCCCTGATGTCCGCTTGCAGCCAGGTCACCGAGTCCGGCAGCGAGCGCTGCCGGACGTTGTTCCCGCGGTTCAGCACGTAGACCGACATGCCCGCGGCGACGGACCGCCGGACGCACGACGCGCTGATCGTGCCGGTGCCGCCGATGAACAGGACGCTCAGGTCCCGCTGGGGTTGAGTCACCTTTTCCGCCTCACTGACTTCCGTCCGGTTCTCACGATGACTGCGACTTCATTGTCTTCTCCAGCGCGGCCGCCGCCTGCGCCGGCGTGGCCGAGCCCGCTCCCACCGTGGTCGATGCGACGCCGATGGCCTGCTGGAGGGTCGCGCTGACCAGGGAAAGCCGCGGCTCGGTACTGGTGGCGGTGGAGGCGATCAGCTTCTGGAGATTGGGACGCCCGACCGCGTCGCTGACCAGCTTGACCGTCGTCCAGTCGGGCTGGATGCTCTTCACCGACGGGATGTCGTTCAGCAGGTTCGCTACCGTCTGCTGGCCGGCCGTCGAGGTGGTCAGCCAGGCGGCGAAGGTCGTGGCGGCCGCCTGATGGCTGGACTTGCGGTTCACCGCGATGCCGTAGTCGGCGTCGCCGAACATGGTGGCCGGGTTCCCGGCGCCGGCCACGTCCGGGAAGGGTATCGCGACCAGCGTGAACGGCTTGGGATCGCCGACCCCGGCCGCGGAGATCGCCGCGGGCATGCCTGCCTGGGTGGCGTACTGCATGTACCAGGTACCCATCATGACCATCGCGTACTTGCCCGACATGAAGTCGTTGCTCGCGTCCGGGTATTGCTGCACGCCGAGCGCGCCCGGTTCCATGATCCCGTCGGTGAACATCTGCTTCCAGATGGTCAGGGCCTTGACGATGGTCGGGTTGTCCCAGGACATCTGGCCCCTGGACGCCTTGGTCCAGACGCCGGGCTGCACGCTGTCCGCGATCTCCTGCAGCGTGTCCTGGTTGAACGCCACCTGCCCGGCGCCCTGCACGAAGCACCCGACGCCGTGCTGCTTGAACACCGAGCAGACGTGCGCCCAGCTGGCCAGGGTGGTCGGCGGGGTCAGTCCGTACTTGCCGAACAGATCCTGGTTGATCCACAAGTTGCCGGCGAAGGTCGAGCCGATCGGCAGCGCGGCCAGCTTGCCGCTGGACGTGGTCAGGCCGGCCGGCCCGATCGGCGCGATCTTCGACTTCCAGCCGGGCCCCAGCGCCTTGGCGATGGCCGGCGCGATGTTGGTCGTGTCCGGAGCCAGCTCGGCGATGGATCCGATGCCGCCGCCGGGTGCGATGTCGAAGACGTCCGGCCCGACCGACGACGCGAGAGCCGGGCGCATGGCCGCGTCGTACCCGGCGATGGTGAGCGCCTTGAACGTCACGTGGATGTGGGGATAGGCCTTGTTGAAGGCCTTGATATAGGTCTCGGCGCCCTCATTGGTGGGGGTCCAGCCCCACCAGGTGATGCTGCCCGACGTGGCGGAACCCGCACCCGCCGAGGAACTGCTCGTCCCGCACGCGGTCAGGGCAGCGGCCAGCGCGGCCACGGCGACGGGCAGCAGCCGGCGCCGGCGGCGCGGGTCAGGTGATCTCATCATGTGCATGCCTCCGGGGGGAACGCTCGTCGCGCTGCCCGCGAGGTCGACTGGGAGCGCGCTGTTCGGCTGCAACCTTCCGAAAAACTCCGAAAATTAAGGCCAGGCATCGGAAATGCTTCCCTGGCCGCAAGTAGACCGCTGGCCTTTACAGATGTCAAGCAGGTGGCTGTAATCACTGCTCTGCTTGACGGGTAGGCCGCTTTGTATGCTGAGGTCAGTCCAGCACCAGGTGGAACAGAAGCTCGAAATTTTCGAGATGGCCGGTTCGCCGGTCGGCCGCCGGACACAGATCAGGTCACGGAACCGGAAACCGGAGGAAGCCCATGCCGCTCGTCCAGGTCGATCTGCCCCGGCCGCTCTACACGGAGAAGCGAGCCCAGATCAGCGACGAGATCCATCAGGCCTTCATCGACGCGCTGGAGATCCCGGCGGACGACAAGTTCCAGGTCTTCCGGCCCCGGGAGGACGGCGAGCTCGTGTTCGACCGCGGCTACGGGGGCGTGGACCGGCAGAACCTGGTCCTTATCCAGGTCCTGATGGTGCAC
>DASXZD010000015.1:0-44532 GCA_036502085.1 Streptosporangiaceae bacterium | reverse complement strand
ACGTCGAACTCGGCGACACGAAGAACCCGGCCAACCTGAACGGCAAGGCGACCGCCCAGCAGGTTATCGACTGCACGACGCAGTGCGCGAACCGCATCCGCGCGGTCACGGGCAAGCGCATCATGCTCTACGGCCGGGGGGTCATGCGTGATCTTAAGATCACCGACCACATGGGCTGTGACGTCGTATGGAATCCGAGCTACACCGCTCAGATGGTGACCAGCGGACTGGAGACATGGGCGCCGGAGGACATCGTGCTGTGGCAGTACTGCGGCGACAACGTCTCGTTCCTGCCGAACTACCCGCACACGGTCAGCGGCTTCAGCAAGATCGACATCAGCGTGTACACGAAGGGAGCGCAGCCGCCCACGTTGCAGATGGTGCGCGACAGCCTGCTGTCTGCCTAGCTGTGCCCGCCACGTCACCGGGGGCCGGCCGGGACCCCGTAGAGTCAGGGTCGTGACGTTGGTCCTTCTTGTGCGGCACGGCCTCACGGCGGTCACCGGCTCCGTGCTGTCCGGCTGGACGCCGGGGGTGACCCTGGACGACCGCGGGATCCGCCAGGCCGAGGCGCTGGCGGCCCGGCTGACGCCGGTGCCGCTCGACGCGATCGTTTCCAGCCCGCTGGAACGCTGCACCCAGACCGCCGCAGCGATCGCCGCGGTCAGGAACGGCCGGGGCATTGCGGTGCAGCGCGACGACCGGGTGGGCGAGTGCAAGTACGGCGACTGGACGAACAAGCCGCTTAAGCGGCTGGCCAAGGAGCCGCTGTGGCAGGTCGTCCAGCAGCACCCCAGCGCCGTCCGGTTTCCCGGGCCGGACGGCGAGTCCATGCTCGACATGCAGCACCGGGCGGTGACCGCGGTCAGGGACTGGAATGCCAGGCTCGGTCCCAGCGCTACCTACGTCATCTGCTCGCACGGTGACGTGATCAAGGCGATCGTGGCCGACGCGCTCGGCCTGCACCTCGACCTCAGCCAGCGCATCCAGGCCGACCCCTGCTCGCTGACCGTGATCAGGTACACGCCGCTGCGCCCGTTCGTCATCAAGATGAACGACAACGGCGGTGACGTCACCGCTCTCATCCGCCGCAGCACCCCGGCTGCGGCCTCGGCTCGCGGCGAGAGCGACGCGATGGTGGGCGGCGGCGCCGGCGGGAGCGACGGCCGGATAACCGCGGACGCACAAGGATAGGGACATGCCGTTCTACATGTACGATCCGCCGGAGAGGTTCGTGGCAGGCGCGGTCGGCCAGCCCGGTGAGCGAAGCTTCTACCTGCAGGCCAGTGAAGGCAGCAGGATCACCAGCGTCTCGCTGGAGAAGTTCCAGGTGAGCCAGCTCGCGGAACGCCTCGACGAACTGCTGGACGAGGTGCTGAGGCGTACCGGCGGGTCGGCTACGGTGCCCGCCGCGACGCCGGCCGACCTAGCCGACGACGCGCCGCTCGACCTGCCGCTGATGGAGGAGTTCCGGGTGGGCGCGATCGCCCTGGCCTGGGACGGCGAGACCGACCGGGTGGTGATCGAGGCGCAGGAAGAGTCCGAGTCGCCGGTCGAGCCGCTCTCCGAAGAGGTGCCGGCCGACGGGCCCGGGGTACTGCGGGTCAGGCTCACCCCGGGAGCGGCCCGCGCCTTTGCCCAGCGCGCGCTGAGGATCGTCGCGCAGGGCCGGCCGCCGTGCCCGCTGTGCGGCCTGCCGCTTGACGCGACCGGGCACGTCTGCCCGCGGCAGAACGGATACCGGGCGGGTCATGACTGACCCGTCCGCGGAACCGTCCTCACGTCGGGGACGGGCGGGCAGCGCACGCGGGCGGGCCGATACCCGTCGGCGATCAGACCGGAAGAAGGGCCGGCCGGCCGGCGGAGGCGGCCGGCCGGGCGAGGACGCCGCGCTCGAGCTGCTGAGCAACGGCACGCTCGAGATCGAGGGTCGGCTGGTCGTCGCGTCCAACGCCACGCTCTACTGCACGGTGCGGTGCGAGCAGGCCGAGGCCACCTGCGTGTACAAGCCGGTGGCGGGGGAGCGGCCGCTGTGGGACTTCCCCGAGGGCACGCTGGCCGGCCGCGAGGTGGCCGCCTATGCGGTCTCCCGGGCGGCGGGCTGGGACGTGGTGCCGCCGACCGTGCTGCGGGACGGGCCGTTCGGGCCCGGCATGTGCCAGCTGTGGATCGACGCCGACACCGGCGAGGACATCGTCGCGCTGTCCCGCCGCCCCGATCACCCCGGCCTGCGCGCCATGGCGGTGTTCGACGCGGTGGTGAACAATGCTGACCGCAAGATCGGCCACCTGCTGCCCGCCCCCGACGGCCATCTTTACGGCTGCGACCACGGCGTCTGCTTTGCCGAGGAGTACAAGCTGCGCACCGTCCTGTGGCAGTGGAGCGGCAAGCGGCTGCCCGCCCCCGCGCTGGAGGCGCTGCACCGGCTGGAGGACGCGCTGGAGGACGGCGAACTCACCGCCGAGCTCATCGCGCTGCTGTCACCCGACGAGGTGAGCGCGACCAGGCGCCGGGTGAAGCTGCTGCTCAAGCACCGGGTGCACCCGTATCCGCCGGAGGGCTGGCCTGCGGTGCCCTGGCCGCCGCTCTAGCCATCTGGAGCCACCTAGAGCCACCTAGAGCCGCTGCTAGCGGCCGGGGCCGCTGCTAGCGGCCGGGGCCGCCGGGAGCGGCCGGCCCGCCGCGGCCGGGCTTGCCCCGGCGGCGCAGATACCGCTCGAACTCCCGCGCGATCGCGTCTCCGCTGGCCTCGGGCAGGTCCGTCGCGTCCTGCGACTCCTCCAGCGTCCGCACGTACTCGGCAACCTCGGTGTCCTGCTGGGCCAGCTCATCGACGCCGCGCTCCCAGGCCCGCGCCTTCTCGCTGAGATCGGCGAGCGGGAGCGGCAGGTCGAGCACGTCTTCCACCCCGCGCAGCAGCGCGAGCGTGGCCTTGGGGCTGGGTGGCTGGGCCACGTAGTGCGGTACCGACGCCCACAGCGAGACCGCGGGGATGCCCGCGTCACCGCAGGCGTGCGCGAGCACGCCGACGATGCCGGTCGGCCCCTTGTAGTCGACCGGGGACGCGTTCAGCTCGGCGGCCAGCTTGGGATCGGAGGCGGCCGCCGATACCGGCACGGGGCGGGTGTGCGGGGCGTCGGCGAGCAACGCGCCGAGCAGCACGACGAGCTCGACCCGCAGCTCGGCGAAGCCGGTGATCAGCTCATCGCTGAATGCCCGCCAGCGCATGTTGGGCTCGATGCCGTGCACCAGCACGATGTCGCGGTCGATGCCCTCCGGCTTGGCCATGGAAAACCGCGTGGTCGGCCAGACCAGCCGCTCGGTCCGCCCCTCGGCGAACTCGACGACGGGCCGCGTCACCTGGAAGTCGTAGAAGTCCTCGGGATCCATGGCAGCGATCGGCGTAGCGTCCCACTCGATGCCGAGGTGGCTGATCACCCCGCTGGCCGCCTCGCCCGCATCGTTCCAGCCTTCGAAGGCGGCCACGAGCACCGGTGCGGTGAGCTCCCCCACGCCGTTAAACCTGATCACCACCACCTCCTCCTGGCCCAGGCGATCCAGGTCGCCAGAGCGGGGCGGCCGCCGTGCCTTTTGCTGTTCGGTTCGACCGGACGCCTCCAGGTTACGTGGTCAACCATGATCTCTGGGTGACCACGGCACGCCCGCGCGCCCGTCACAGGCGGGCTGCAGGTGGCCGGCCACTAGAATAGGCGCACGATGAGCCATTCTGGACGATCACAGCCGCTGGTCATCGCCGAGCGTGTCGCGGCCGCTCGCTGGTGACCGCTCACCACGCCGATCCGCCGCAGGCCGTCCTGTTCGACATGGACGGCCTGCTGGTTGACACCGAGCCGATCTGGTACGAGATCGAGACTGAGGTGATGGCCAGGCTCGGCGGCAGCTGGACTCCCGCGGACCAGGTGGCGCTGGTCGGCGGCTCGCTGGAGCGGACGCTCGGCTACCTGCTGGCCAAGGCCAGCCGGCCGGTTCCGCAGCGGCAGGTGGCCGGCTGGCTGATCAACGGGATGATCGACCGGCTGGCGGCGTCCGCGGTGCCGCTGCGGCCGGGAGCGGGCGAACTGCTCGCCGAGGTGCGGGCGGCCAGCCTGCCGCATGCGCTGGTCACCTCGTCGGAGCGGGCGGTCATGGACGCAGTGCTGGCCGGAACCGGCCTGCGCTTCGAGGTGACCGTGTGCGCGGCGGACGTGACCAGAATCAAGCCGGACCCCGAGCCCTACCTGCTCGCGACCAAGCTGCTCGCCGCCGATCCCGCGCACTGCGTCGTGCTGGAGGACTCGCCCAACGGCGTGGCCGCCGCCGAGGCGGCCGGCTGCCGGGTCGTGGCGGTGCCGAACGTGGCGCCGGTGCCGCCCGCGCCGGGCCGCGTGATCGTGGCTTCGCTGGCCGGGATCACGCTGGCGGAACTGAGCGAACTCGCCTGCTGGCCGCAGTGAAGAGGGATGGGGAGGCGGGTGGGGCACCGGCCGGGGTGTGCGACCATGAAGTGAGGGGACCGGACGAGGAGGGACGGTATGGGGATCTATAGCCAGATTGCTTGGCTGCCGCTCTGCGGCGGTCTCACCGGCCTTGGCCTCGTGGCGAGCTGGTTCGTCTTCCGCCGCCGCGGCTTCGCGGCCGGCCTGCGCGGTGTCGCCTGGTCGCTGCTGCCGCTGGCCGCCTACCTGACCGGCGCGGTCGAGATGATCTGGAAGATGGGGGTCGCGATCGGCGACTTCGCCTCGTCCTTCGTGTTCTCGCCGAAGGTGTGGTCCGGGGTAGCCGTGGCCGTCCTCGCCGCCCTGGCGTTCGTCGTCTCCGGCCTGCTGCGCCGCAGCCGCCCGGCCAAGCCGGGCCGCAAGGACAAGGCACGCGCGGTCAAGGGCGACAAGCCGGGCACCGCGCTGGAGAGCCGCCCGCCGAAGGCGGCCCAGCGGGCGGCCAGCGTCGCCGACGATGACGACTTCGCCGAGATCGAGAAGATCCTGCGCAACCGCGGCATCAGCTAGGGCTTCCTGGCGACGCCGACGGCGGCCAGCCGCAGCACCGGGTTGTCCTGCGCGCTCGGCGTGCCCGCGTCGGGCCGCCAGTCGGGGACGACCACGAGCCCGGGCTCGATGAGCTCCAGTCCGCAGAACAGGCTCCGGATCTGATCCCAGGTGCGGAACTGGCTCCGGCCCAGCCCCTTGCGCATCTCGGCTTGGAGGCCGGCGCTGGCCGGATCCTCAGAGTCGAGCAGGTGGTGGATGAACACGTAGCTGCCCGGCGGCAGCGCGCGGCACAGCGCTTCGGTCAGCTGGCCCGGCTGCTCCTCGTCCAGCACGTGGTGCATGATGCCGCACAGCAGCAGGCCGACCGGCCGGTCCCAGTCCAGGTGCCTGGCCACGCCCGGGTGCCCGAGTATGCTCTCAGGCCGGCGCAGGTCAGCGTCGACGGCGATCGTGGTCAGGTCGTCGCAGAGCAGGGCCCTGGCGTGGGCGAGAACGACCGGGTCGTTGTCCACGTAGACCACCCGGGTCAGCGGGTCGACCCGCTGCGCGATCTCGTGCACGTTGTCCGCGGTCGGCAGCCCGGAGCCGATGTCAATCAGCTGGTCGATGCCGGCCTCCGCCACCAGGAAGCGGACCACCCGGCGCAGCACGGCCCGCTGCGCCACCACCCCGGTCTGCACGGTGGGCAGCGACGCGATGATCTGATCACCGAGAACCCGGTCGGCGGCGAAGTTGTCCTTGCCGCCGAGCAGGTAGTCGTACACCCGGGCCACGTTGGGTCGCGACGGATCGACGCCATAGGCGGAGAATTCATGATCATCCACGAGTTCATCCTATTTCGTCGTGACCGGTCGGCCCGCCTGACGTCCCCGCCGCGGGCGCGGGGGCCCCGGCAGCCGCGGGAACCTCGGCAGCGGCGGAGACCTCGGGAATCTCGGGCGGGGTGCCGCCGAACGCCGGGCAGATCGGCTTGTGCGCGCACCAGTCGCACACCCGGCTCGGCCGCGGCCGCCAGTCGGCGGTCGTCCTGGCCCGCTCGATCGCCTGCCACACCGCCTGGATCTTGCGCTCGGTCGCCCGCAGGTCGGCCTCGTCCGGCTGGTACCTGAGGATCTCCCCGTTGCCGAGGTACATCAGCTGCAGCAGCCGCGGGATCTCGCCCCTGAGGCGCCACAGCACCAGCGCGTAGAACTTCATCTGGAACAGCGCGCGGGCCTCGAACTCCTCCCGCGGCGCGGTACCGGTCTTGTAGTCCACGATCCGGACCGCGCCGTCGCGCGCCACGTCCACCCGGTCCACGTAGCCACGCAGCCGCAGGCCGGACTCCAGCCTGGTCTCCACGTACAGCTCGCGGTCGGCGGGCTCGATCCGCTGCGGGTCCTCCATCGTGAAGTAGCGGTCGAGCATCTCGGTCACCTCGGCGGTCCAGGCGTCCCGGCCGGCGTCGTCGGCGAACAGCTCCGCGAGCTCGGGCTCGTCGGCGACCAGACGCTCCCACTGCGGGCCGACGAGCGCGTGCGCGGCCGCCGGGGTCCGGCCGGCGGCCGGGGAGTCGAAGAGCCGCTCCAGCACCGCGTGTACCAGCGTGCCGCGGGCCATGGCCTGGCTCGGCGGCTCGGGCAGCCGGTCGATCACCCGGAAGCGGTACAGCAGCGGGCAGGTCATGAAGTCACCCGCCCGGGACGGGGAGATCGCCGGCCCGCGGTCCTCGGCCTCGCCAGCCTCGGTCTCGGCTGCAGGCAAGGGGACGGACACGGGCGCAGGCGTCTGCGGCGTGTGTTCCGGCGCTGCTTGCTGGTAGGCCACGACTGGGAGCGTAGGGTAGGCCACCGACAACCGCGCACCTTTCGCGGCGGCCGCGTGCGCTGCCGTCCCGGCAACCACGTCGCGTAACATCGTAAGTGTGGCAGGCATGACGCCCGATCGACCAGCACCGCAGCGCAATCCGCAGCCCGGAATAGTTATCGCGCGCCCGTTCGGGATCCCGGTTTATATCTCGCCGTACTGGTTCCTCATCGCCGGAGTGTTCATCCTGCTCTACGCGAACAGCCTGGAGCAGTCGGTGAACGGCAGCCTGCGCTACCTCGTGGCTGCGGCCTTCGTCGTGCTGCTGTACGCGTCCGTGCTGGTGCACGAGCTGAGCCACTGCGTGGTGGCGAGGGCGTTCGACCTGCCGGTGCGCCGGATCCTGCTCTACCCGCTCGGCGGCTTCTCCGAGATCGAGCAGGAGGCGCCCACCCCGGCCAGGGAGTTCCTGGTCGCCGCGGCCGGCCCGGCCATCTCGCTGGTGCTCGCCGCGATCGGCTACGCGCTGACCCGGGTGGTAACCACGGGCACCACCGAGATCTTGCTGGCCCAGCTGATGTGGGCCAACCTGATCGTCGGCGTCTTCAACCTGCTGCCCGGCCTGCCGCTGGACGGCGGCCGGATGCTGCGTGCCGGGATCTGGAAGGCGACCGATAAGCCTGACACCGCGACGCTCGGCGCGGCCTGGACCGGCCGGGTACTGGCCGCCGCCATGCTGCTCGTCCCCTTCGTGCTGTTCGCCAGGGACAGCAACCAGAATCAGGTGTTCGACGCCGTCTGGCTGGCGGTGATCGCGGCCTTCATGTGGCTCGGCGCCGGCCAGGCGATCAGGGTCACCAAGATCCGCGGTCGGCTGCCCGCGCTGCAGGCGCGGCTGCTGGCCAGGCGGGCGATCCCGATCCAGGCCAGCCTGCCGCTGGCCGAGGCGATCAGGCGAGCCGACGCGGCGCAGGCCCGCGCGCTGGTCGTGGTCGACCACGAGGACAAGCCGATCGCGATCGTGAACGAGTCCGCGGTGATGGCCACGCCGGAGCAGCGTCGGCCGTGGATCGAGGCCGGCTCGCTGGCCCGGAGCCTGGACGAGAGCCTGGTGCTGCCCGCCGACCTGGCCGGCATGGAGCTGCTCGAGGCGGTGCGCAAGGCGCCGGCCACCGAGTACCTGCTGGTGGAGCCGTCCGGCAAGGTGTTCGGGGTGCTGGTGGCCAGCGACCTCGACCACGCGTTCGCTGGCACCTAGCGGGGTCGCCAGGGCTGGCCGAGCAGGCCCGGGCCGGCGCTACCCTGACGGGCGTGACCACACACGGCCCGCTGCAGCCGGGCGACCAGGTACAGCTGACCGATCCCAAGGGGCGCAAGCACCTGGTCACGCTGGCCGAAGGCCAGGAGTTTCACACCCATCGCGGCCGGCTGGCGCACGACGACTTGATCGGGCAGCCGGACGGCAGCGTGGTGCACTCCTCCGGCGGCACCCCGTACGTGGCGCTGCGGCCGCTGCTGGCCGACTTCACGCTGGCCATGGGCCGCGGCGCGGCCGTGGTGTACCCGAAGGATGCCGCGCAGATCATCGCGTTCGCCGACATGTTCCCCGGGGCAAGGGTGCTGGAGGCGGGGGCCGGCTCTGGCGCGCTATCGTGCTGGCTGCTCCGTTCGGTAGGGGAAAAGGGTTTTGTCGCGTCTTATGAGCGCCGGGCGGACTTCGCCGACATCGCCAGGCGGAACGTGGAGCGGTTCTTCGGCGGGCCGCATCCGGCCTGGCAGCTGACCGTGGCCGACCTGGCCGAGGCGGCCGGCGTCGGCGAGGTCTTCGACCGGGTGGTGCTCGACATGCTCGCGCCGTGGGAGTACGCGGACCTGGCCGCCCGGCTGCTCGAGCCCGGCGGCCTGGTCTGCAGCTACGTCGCGACCACCACGCAGCTGTCCCGGATCACTGAGGCGCTGCGCGGGCAGGGCAGCTTCGACGAGCCGTCCGCCTGGGAGTCGCTGGTGCGCGGCTGGCACGTGGACGGGCTCGCCGTCCGGCCCGAGCACCGGATGATCGGGCACACCGGGTTTGTCGTCACGGCGCGGCGGCTCGCCGACGGTGTGACGCCGCCGCCGCGGCGGCGCAGGCCCGCAAAAGGGACCGATGGTGCCGAAGGTGCAGATAAGCCAGGCGAGCCGGATGAGAGCGGGACATAGCCAGCCGGCGCGATCGCACGGTGTTTCATCTTGGTCACGGATCCGAGCCGGTTGTTGCCTTATCGTGACGCCAGAAGTTCTAACAGAGGGGCAGGCGATGTTACGACCGCCCTCCGGATAGGTAGGGTCATAGGTGATGAGTGAACGCAGGGTACGGGAGGGGGTGGGGACGTGACTGCTCGCGATGACAGTGCTCGCGGCTCGCGGCATGACGACGAGGTCAGCGGCCTGACGACGCAGATCTCCTTCCTGGAGGAGGAGGTCGCCGCGCTGCGCCGCAGGCTTTCAGACTCACCGCGCCACGTTCGGATGCTGGAGGAGCGGCTGCGCGAGGCCGAGGCCAGCCTGGCCACGGTGACCGGGCAGAACGAGCGGCTGTCCGGCACGCTGCGCGAGGCTCGGGACCAGATCGTCGCGCTCAAGGAGGAGGTCGACCGGCTGGCCCAGCCGCCGTCGGCCTACGGCGTCTTCCTCGGCCCCTGCGACGACGGCTCGGCCGACGTGTTCACCGGCGGCCGCAAGATGCGGGTCAACGTCAGCCCGGCGGTTGACCTCGATGACCTCAAGCCCGGCCAGGAGGTCGTGCTCAACGAGGCGCTCAACGTCGTCATCGCGCAGGGCTACGAGACGGCCGGCGAGGTCGTCATGCTCAAGGAGATCCTGGACGGCGGCGACCGCGCGCTGGTGATCGCGCACGCCGACGAGGAGCGCGTGGTGCGGCTGGCCGAGCCGCTGCTGGGCGCCACCCTGCGGGCCGGCGACTCGCTGCTGCTCGAGTCGCGCTCCGGCTACGTCTACGAGCGCATACCCAAGGCCGAGGTCGAGGAGCTGATCCTCGAGGAGGTGCCCGACCTCACCTACTCCGACATCGGCGGGCTCTCCTCGCAGATCGAGCAGATCCGCGACGCCGTCGAGCTGCCCTACCTGCACGCCGACCTGTTCCGCGAGCACCGGCTGCGGCCGCCCAAGGGCGTCCTGCTGTACGGCCCGCCCGGCTGCGGCAAGACCCTGATCGCCAAGGCCGTCGCCAACTCGCTGGCCAAGCAGGTGGCGCGAAAGTCTGCGGCCGCGGCCGACAAGCTGGCGGCCGAACGCGGCTCCGCCGGGGCGCAGGACGAGGCGGGCAAGCAGCCGTCTGGGCCGCCGCCCAAGGCCCAGGAGGCGCGGAGCTTCTTCCTGAACATCAAGGGTCCCGAGCTGCTGAACAAGTACGTCGGCGAGACCGAGCGGCACATCAGGCTGGTGTTCCAGCGGGCCAGGGAGAAGGCCAGCGAGGGCATGCCGGTGATCGTGTTCTTCGACGAGATGGACTCGATCTTCCGCACCCGCGGCTCGGGCGTGTCCAGCGACGTGGAGAACACGATCGTGCCTCAGCTGCTCAGCGAGATCGACGGCGTCGAGGGCCTGGAGAACGTGATCGTGATCGGGGCCTCGAACCGGGAGGACATGATCGACCCGGCCATCCTGCGGCCCGGCCGGCTCGACGTCAAGATCAAGATCGAGCGGCCGGACGCGGAAGCGGCCAAGGACATCTTCTCCAAGTACGTGCTGCCCGAGCTGCCGCTGCACGCCGACGACCTGGCCGAGCACGGCGGGTCGCGGATGGCCGCGGTGGATGGCATGATCCAGCGGGTCGTCGAGCGGATGTACACCGAGACCGAGGACAACAGGTTCCTCGAGGTGACGTACGCGAACGGCGACAAGGAAGTCCTCTACTTCAAGGACTTCAACTCCGGCGCGATGATCGAGAACATCGTGGCCAGGGCAAAGAAGATGGCGATCAAGGAGTTTCTCGAGACCGGCCAGAAGGGGCTCCGTGTCGCGCATCTGCTGGCGTCCTGCATCGATGAGTTCAAAGAGAACGAGGACCTGCCCAACACCACCAACCCCGACGACTGGGCCCGCATCTCCGGCAAGAAGGGCGAGCGAATCGTCTACATCAGGACGCTGGTGTCGGGCAAGAGCGGTGCCGAGGCGGGCCGCTCGATCGACACGGTGGCCAACACCGGCCAGTACCTGTAGCCAAGCGGGACACCGCCGGACTGCGGCCGGCTGTCGGCCGGCCCGGCTAGGCTCTGTCTCATGAGCGTGGTGTCATGAGCGTCCGTCGGGTGATGGGCACGGAGACCGAGTACGGCATCTCCGTGCCCGGCCAGCCGGGCGCGAACGCGATGGTCACCTCGTCGCAGGTGGTGAACGCGTACCAGGCCGCCACCGCGGCCCGCGCGCGGCGGGCCCGCTGGGACTTCGAGGAGGAGAACCCGCTGCGGGACGCGCGCGGGTTCGACCTGACCAGGGAGGCAGCCGACTCATCCCAGCTCACCGACGAGGATCTCGGGCTGGCCAATGTCATCCTGACCAACGGCGCCCGGCTCTACGTCGATCACGCGCACCCGGAGTACTCCGCGCCAGAGTGCACGAACCCACTGGCCGCGGTCATCTGGGACAAGGCGGGGGAGCGGGTGATGGCCGAGGCCGCCATCCGGGCCGCGACGATGCCGGGTGGGGCGGCCATCCAGCTGTACAAGAACAACACCGACAACAAGGGCGTCTCGTACGGCTGCCACGAAAACTACCTGATGCGCCGCGCGACGCCGTTCGCCGACATCGTCCGCCACCTCACCCCGTTCTTCGTGTCCCGGCAGGTGGTCTGCGGCGCCGGGCGGGTGGGTATCGGCGCGGACGGCCGCGGCGAGGGCTTCCAGATCAGCCAGCGGGCCGACTTCTTCGAGGTCGAGGTCGGGCTGGAGACCACGCTCAAGCGGCCGATCATCAACACCAGGGACGAGCCGCACGCCGACCCGGAGAAGTACCGCCGCCTGCACGTGATCATCGGCGACGCGAACATGAGCGAGATCTCCTCCTACCTCAAGCTCGGCAGCACCGCGCTGGTACTCGCGATGATCGAGGACAAGTTCCTCGACGGGGACCTCGCCGTGGACGCGCCGGTCGCCGAGCTGCGGGCGATTTCGCACGACCCGCAATGCAAGCACCTGGTGGCGCTGCGCGACGGCCGCCGGATGACCGCCGTGCAGCTCCAGATGGAGTACCTGGAGCGCGCCAGGAAGTACGTGGAGGACCGGTACGGCACCAACGCGGACGATATGACCATCGACGTGCTCAACCGCTGGGAGTCGGTGCTGAACCGGCTGGCCGAGGACCCGATGTCGCTCGCCCGCGAGCTGGACTGGGTGGCCAAGCTCCAGCTGCTCGAGGGCTACCGGACGCGGGACGGGATCGGCTGGGGGCACCCCCGGCTGCAGCTCGTCGACCTGCAGTACTCCGACATCAGGCCGGACCGGGGGCTGTACAACCGGCTGGCCGCCCGGGGCCGGATGATGCGGCTGACCAGCGACGCCGAGGTGGCCAGGGCGGTGGAAGAGCCGCCGGACGACACCCGGGCCTACTTCCGCGGCCGGTGCCTGCTCAAGTACGCCGACGCGGTCGCCGCGGCCTCCTGGGACTCGGTCATCTTCGACATCCCCGGCCGCGAGTCGCTGCAGCGGGTGCCGACCCTCGAGCCGCTGCGCGGCACCCGCGCACACGTGGGCAGCCTGCTCGACCGCTGCGACAGCGCGGCCGACCTGGTGGCGGCGCTCACCGGTCACAGCTGATCCGTCTGTTCGAGGTGGCTCAAGGTGGCCCGAGGGGCAGCACGGCGGGATGGTCACGATGCGGACGCGGACGGGTATTTATCCGGTCCCGGAGGGTTGCGCCGGAAGCGGCGGGGCGAGGATAGCGTTGAGACGGCAGGCCTGGGACGAACCTAGCGAGCCGGGGCCGCCCGCGGCACCTGGAGACGGAGGTAACCGGTATGGCGACTAAGGACACCGGCGGGCAGCGCCAGACCACCCGCCGCACCGAGGAGACGGACGAGACCGACGCGCAGGCGCCTGAGGAAGTCAGGGAGCGGCACGAGCGGCTGTCCGACGACGTGGACGCGATCCTCGACGAGATCGACGAGGTGCTCGAGGAGAACGCCGAGGAGTTCGTCCGGTCTTACGTGCAGAAGGGCGGGCAGTAACCGCCGGGGGTTTCGCCCTGAGCGGAGCGGGATGGCTGCCGGCCGCCGCGGCGCCGGCACCCAGTAGGGTCTGGACAGGTACTGCAAGCAGATGGACGGGAAGGATCCCCGGTGGGTTCTGATTTCGCCAGCGGCGGGCGGCTCCCTGCGGCCTTCATGAGCCCGGGAACGTCGTCGTTCGCCGATTTTCTTGCCGGTCACGCACCCGGGCTGCTGCCCGGGCCGGCCGGCCCGGGTCAGCCGGGCATGGGTCATCCAGGCACGGGTCAGCCCGGCCCGGTGGCCGACCTGCCGCACGGCACGACGATCGTGGCGGTCGAGTGCGAGGGCGGCATCGTGATGGCCGGCGACCGCAGGATGACCTCCGGCAACATGATCTCCTCGCGGGACATCGAGAAGGTGTTCCGCTGCGACAACTTCTCCTGCGTCGGCATCTCGGGCGTGGCCGGCGTCGCCCTGGAGCTCGTCCGGCTGTTCCAGGTCGAGCTCGAGCACTACGAGAAGCTCGAAGGCCGGGCGCTCTCGCTGGAGGGCAAGGCGAACCGGCTGGCCACCATGGTCAGGGGAAACCTGGCCGCGGCCATGCAGGGACTGGTGGTCGTGCCGCTCTTCGCCGGCTACGACGAGGACCGCGAGGTCGGCCGGATCTTCAGCTATGACCCGACGGGCGGCCGGTACGAGGAGCAGCGGTTCCAGTCGATCGGCTCCGGCTCGGTCTTCGCCAAGGGGTCGCTGAAGAAGCTCTACGCCGAGAACATGCCGGCCGACGACGCCGTGCTCGCTTGCATGCAGGCGCTCTACGACGCGGCCGACGACGACTCCGCCACCGGCGGGCCTGACCTGACCAGGAATATCTTCCCCGTGATCGCAACCGTCACCGGCGAGGGCTTCCGGCGGCTGACCGACGCCGAGTCCCAGGAGTACGCGCAGACCGTGGTGAACGGGCGGACGCGGCGGCCGGACGGGCCGGCCGCCCCGCTGCGGACGCCAGCCGACCGCGCCTAGCCAGCCAGCCACCCACCCGGTTTCACGAGCAAAGGAACGCCCGCGGTGAGCATGCCGTTCTACGTGTCGCCTGAGCAGGCGATGAAGGACAAGGCCGACTACGCGCGCAAAAACATTGCGCGCGGCCGCAACACGATCGTCATCCAGTACGCCGACGGCATCCTCTTCGTCGCGCCGAACCCGTCCCGCGCGCTGCACAAGATCAGCGAGATCTACGACCGGATCGCGTTCGCCGCGGTCGGCATGTACAACGAGTTCGAGAACCTGCGCAAGGCGGGCGTCAGGTACGCCGACTTCAACGGGTACCTGTACGACAAGAGCGACGTCACCGCGCTCGGCCTGGCCAACGCCTACGCCCAGACGCTCGGCACGATCTTCACCGAGAGCAACAAGCCGTACGAGGTCGAGATCCTCGTGGCCGAGGTGGGCCGCAGCGCCGACCGGGACCAGATGTACCGGATCACCTTCGACGGCTCGGTGGCCGACGAGCACGGCTACGTCGCCATGGGCGGGCAGGCCGACCGGGTGGCCGCCGCGCTGAAGGAACGCTACGCACCGGACCTGACGCTGGCGGCCGCGCTGGACGTGGCGCTGGCCGCGCTGGCCGACCAGGGCGACAGCGTCGGCGACATCTCGGCCAGCCAGCTTGAGGTGGCGCTGCTGGACCGGGCGGGCGAGCACCGCAGGTTCCGCCGGCTGACCGCCGCGCGGATCGAGGCCCTGCTCGCCGAGGCCCGCCCGGCACCCGAGGCCGCGCCCGACTCCGACTCTGAGGCCGGCTCCGGCCCTGAGGCCGCGGAAGGCCCCGCCGCCGAGAGCTGAGCGGGCCCCCCGGGGGTCACGCTTCTACGATCTTGCCGTCTTCGAGCAGCAGGACCGTGTCGGCCAGCTCGATCAGGGTCGGGTCGTGCGTGGCCACCAGCGCGGTCACCCCTTCGGAGCGGACGACGGTGAGCAGCAGCCGCATGATCTGCTTGGCCGTCTCGGAGTCCAGCTGCCCGGTGGGCTCGTCGGCGATCAGCAGCTCCGGGCTCCCGGCCAGCGCCCTGGCGATGGCGACCCGCTGCTGCTGGCCGCCGGACAGCTCGCCCGGCCGCTGCCGGGCGTGGTCGGCCAGGCCGACGAGGTCGAGCATCAGCTGGACCCGCTGGTCCCGCTCCCTGGGCGCCATGCCGGTGATGCGCAGCGGGATGCCGACGTTCTCCGCGGCCGACAGGATCGGGATCAGGCCGAACGACTGGAAGATGAACGCGACCGTGGCCCGGCGCAGCTCAATCCGCTCGCGCTCGCTCATCCCCGTGATGTCCCTGCCGCTGACCTGCACGCGGCCGTCGTCGGGCGAGTCGAGCCCGCCGATGATGTTGAGCAGGGTGGTCTTGCCGGATCCGGACCGCCCGCGCAGCGCGACGAGCTGGCCCTTGGCGACGCTCAGGTTCACCCCGCGTAGCGCGCGGGCCGCCGCCGAGCCATGGCCGAAGGTGCGCGTCACGCCGCTCACCGACACCATCTCGATGACCGGAGCCTGCACCGGAGCGTTCACTGGCTCTCCCCGTTCTCGGCCTGTCCGTTCTCGGCCTGTGCCGGAGCGTCGGGCCATACGCCGATGTGATCGGGTTCGGCCTCGAGCCTGACCCGGTCCCGCATGCCGAGTGATTCGGTCATTTCGCGGGGCAGCTGGAGCCGCCCGGCCCGGTCGAGCACCGCGTACTCGACCGCGTGATCGGACATCTGGCCATCGGCCCCGGTCGTCTCCCGGCGGAGGGTCTCGGTGCTGGTCCGGCCGTCCCTGATCGCGATGACCCGGCGGACCACCGAGGAGACCGCCGGATCGTGAGTGACGATCAGCACGGTCACGCCGAGCTCAGTGTTGGCCGTCTGCAGCGCGCCGAACACGTCGGCCGCCGTCGCCGAGTCGAGCTCGCCGGTCGGCTCGTCGGCCAGCAGCACCCGCGGGTCGTTGGCCAGCGCCACCGCGATGGCGGTCCGCTGCTGCTCTCCGCCGGACATCTGCTCCGGCCTGCGGCCCGCGCAGTGCGCGACCCCCAGCACGTCGAGCAGCTCGCCCGCCCGCGTGTTCCGCGCCCGCCGCCGCGTGCCGCCCAGCCGCATCGGCAGCGTGACGTTCTGCTCGGCGGTCAGGTACGGCAGCAGGTTGCGCGAGGTCTGCTGCCAGATGAAGCCCACGGTGCTGCGCCGGTACGCTAGCCGCTGCCTGGCGCTCATCACGGCCAGATCGTGGCCGGCCACCCGCACCGCCCCGGCGGTCGGGGTATCCAGGCCCGCCAGGATGTTCATCAGCGTCGACTTGCCGCTGCCCGACGCCCCGACCATCGCGGTGAGCTCACCCGCCGTCACCAGCAGGTCCAGTCCCTGCAGTGCCTGCACCTCGATCTTCTCGGCGGTGAAGATGCGCACCAGCCGGTCGCAGGCGATCAGCGCGTCGTCACCGTAGGAGGCACGGGCCCGCGAGGCCTCCTCGCCCAGCTCGGCCAGTCCGGCCAGCCCTGATGCCATCTGCGTTGCCCCTCTCGGTTGCGTCAATGCCCCAGCCTCAGCGCGCTCGTGACACCGCGGCGGCGTGCCATCCGGATCTGGATGAGCAGCGTGCCGACGGCGAGCAGGATCAGGCCGGCCACCGGCAGGCCCAGCGCCGCGAAATCCGGCCGGACCGGCACCCTGGCCCCCGATCCGGTGAAGACGGTCAGGTTCAGGATAGGCCCGGTCAGCGGGGCCAGGGCGAGCGCACAACCCATTCCCGCCGCCGCCGCCGCGAGCACGCCAGGCAGCGTTTCCAGCATGGTCAGCCGCCTGGCTTGCCCGGCCCCGAGCCCCATCGTGGCCAGCCGGGCCAGCGTCCTTTCCCTTTCGCCCGCTCCGAGCGCCAGCTCCAGCAGCAGGATCGCCACGCTGAACCCGGCCGTGGCGGCCAGCCCGGCGCCGAAGCTCAGGTAGGCCGCGCGCGGCAGCGGCGAGCCGCTCAGTTCATTCAATTCCGCCGAACGAAGCCGGGTGACCGCGCCCGGCATCAGCCGGCCCGCCAGCGCGGTCAGCCTTTTGCCGTCCAGCCGGGGGCCGGTGATCAGCAGTTGGCTGGGCGGCTGCTGCGCCTTCACCGTCGCGGGCAGGGCCCAGGACGGCAGCACGACGAACCGGCCGCCGGCCGGCAGCGCAGGGGTGCCGGAGAGCAGGCCGGCCACCCGCACCCTGATGCTGCCCTGCCCCGTGTGCAGCTGCGTGCCGCTCAGGCCGCCCAGGCCGAGCAGGGCGGCCGAGGCCGGCGACGCGAGGACTGGCGCGCCCCGCGAGGCGGCTCCGGCCCGCTCGGCCAGCCTGGCCGCGGGGAACGCCGGCCAGGGCGTGCTCGCCACCAGCGCCGCGTAGCTGGCCGGATCGGCGGCGATCACCGTGACCGGCTGGAGGCCGGGCGTGGTGGAGGCCAGCACGCGTACCGCGACGGCGTGCCGCACCCCGGGCACGCCGCTGAGCGCGCGGATGACGGCCGGCGTCATCGGGTTGCGCGCGCTCCCGGCCTGGATGACCGCGTCCGCCCCGGTGGTCCGCCAGGCCGCCGCGTCCTCGCCCCGGTTCACCGTGTCGCGGACCATCCCCGCGAATGCGGCTAGGCTGAGCGCCAGCACCAGGGCGAACAGCGGTAGGGCGGCGGCGCCGCGGCTGGCCCGGGCGGCGGCCAGGAAGCCCGTCACGCCCGCCCGCCGGGCGGACAGCCGCAGCGCGCCCGCCAGCGCCAGCGGGTACAGCCGCATGATGCAGATCGCCGCCGGGATCGCCACCAGCACCGGGGCCGCGCTGGTGTAGGCGTTGAACCCGCCCGCCGCCGGCAGGCCCTGGGCGCGCAGCACGATCAGCCCGCCGATCGCGGCAGCCACCACCGCGATCTCGGCCACCCAGCGGCGCAGCGGACTGCGGCCCGCCCGCTCCGCCGCCGGGACCGCGGGGCGCAGTGGACGGTACTGGGTGACCACGATCAGCGCCGGGCCGGCCAGCGCGATCAGCACGGTCGCGCCCGTGAGCCACCCGGCCAGCGGCGGCGAGCCGCCGGGGGTCAGCACCACGGCGCCCACGCCGCCGAGCAGTGCGGCGGGGACGACAGCGACCGCGGTATCGCGCAGCGTGAGCGCGGCCAGCTGGCGCAGCGAGGCGCCGCGCGCCCGCAGCAGCGCGTACTCGACCGCCCGGCGCGCGGTCACCATCCTGGCCGCGAGCAGCAGCACGACCGCGCCGATCACGGCCAGGCCCGTGAACAGCAGCGACAGCACGGTCTGCACCGCGCCCTGCGCGGCCAGGAACGCGGCCAGCTCCTGCTGGGCGGAGGTCGCGACGGTCAGCGTCAGGGCGGCCGGGCCCAGCGAGCCCGTCAGCGCCGGGGCCTGCACGGTGATCCGGTTCAGCAGGTCGGCCATGGCCGGGGCCTGGGCGTCGGTCAGCTGACCGAGACTGAGCGGGAACTGCCACTGCACCTGCATGCCGGTCGAGCCGAAGGTGCTCTGCAGCGCTTCGGTGCTGCCAGGGCCGGCGAAGACCGCGCCCACCCAGTACGGCCGCAGCGAAGGGTTGAGCTGCGGTGCCGCGGCGAGCGAGTCGGCCGTCCAGAACGTGGCCTGCGGGTCCCGCACGCTGATGACGCCGGTCACGACGAGGTTGAGCGCACCGCTGTTGGGCGTGGTGATGGCGAGCCTGGAGCCCAGGGCGAGCGAGAAGCGCGAGGCGGTCTGCTCGGTCACCGCGATCGGGATCCGGCCATGGCTCAGCCGGTCACCTGGATAACTGCCCGCGATCAGCCGTGAATAGCGGCCGAGCACGTCGCGGTAGATGATCTCGATCACCGGCGCCACGGCGGTCTGCGCGCTGGCCGCCGCCCCCGGGTACGGGGCGAGCTTCGTGGTCAGGCCGGTCCATTCGTCGGCCCGCGGACTGAGCGGCACGCTGTCCGCACCCAGGTCGTCGCCCAGCTCTGCCTTCACATCGCTGAGCGGCGCAGCTTGCGCCCCGGTCGGCAGCGATGCGCTGAACGAGTTCCAGTCCCCGTTCACCACGACGGTCTTGTCGACCTGCGGAGCCGCGGCGATGTCGCTGCGCAGCGCCCGGGTGCGGATGTCCAGGCTGGCCCGCGGGCCGGCCAGGGCGACGAACACGCAGCCGAGCACCAGCAGCGCCAGGGCCGCCGCCGCTGCGCCGTTGCCGCCGAGCAGGCCAGGACGCGGTCCTCTGCGCCTCATAGCGACTCCGCCGTGCGCAGGCCGGCCGCCGGATCGGGCCGCCGGGCCACGGTCGCCGCCGCTACCAGTACCGGCAGCACCGCCACGGCCAGGGCCAGCGGCAGCGCGAGCGACCAGTCGAATTCGGCCACCGCGGCCGGCACGGGCCTGGTGGCGTTCGTCGTCAGCGTGATGGCCGGCACGAGCAGCCCGCTGATGGCGGCCCCCAGTGCCAGGCCGACCAGGGCCGAGGGCAGGCTGAGCATGAGTTCCTCCAGGCAGAGCTGGCGGGCCTGGCTGCCGCGCGTGACGCCGAGCGCGGACAGCAGCGCGTTCTGCTGCCGGCGCCGGCTGATGTTCGCGGCGATGCTCACGCAGAAGCCGGCCATGGCCAGCAGCGCCGTGGCGGCGGCGATCGCGAGCAGGCCCTGCTGCGGAACGGCGGACAGCGGGTCGCCGAGCAGGGCGGCGGCCAGCCGGCCCGAGCTGGTCACCACCGAGCCGGCCGGCAGGCGGCCCGCCAGGCCAGGCGGATCGCCTGACCCGGCGGTGGCCAGCCACCACTCGGTCACCGGCAGCGGGGCCGCCGAGTTGCCGGCCAGGGCGGCCTGCACCGTGGCCAGATCCACGATGACCCCGCCGTCGCTCCCGGTGACGGTGGGGAAGTGCGTCACGGCGGTCACGATCTTCACCGGCAGCGTGACGCCGCCGACCGGGACCTGCACGACCGAGCCGACGCCGGTGTTCTTCGCGGTCAGGAACGCGCTGGTAGCGATGGCCGGGATGGGCCGCCCTGCGTAGTCGGGGAGCAGCGTCAGCTGCCCGTAGATGGGCAGCGGCGGTCCCGGCGGGCCGAACAGGTGCGGCGGGGGCGTGGCCAGCCCGTATCCGGGGCTGAAGGAAAGCGTCCTGGCACCGCCCGCGACCGCCTGCCATGACGTGATCCCGGGTGCCGCGGAAGGCGCCGCCAGCCCGCCCCCGACCGACTGGAGGCTGGCCAGCTCCCCTGATGACGCCGCGGGCGTCCACCCGCCGAGCACGGCCAGCAGGGCGCGCCCGGCGGACGACGACGTCGCGGCCCCGGGGGCGGCGACGCCGTGCACCGTGAACACGGCCTGCCGGAGGGTGGCGGCCGGCAGCATCGTGTAGCTGACCGCCACTCCGGTCAGGCGGATGGGGTACGCCGCGCCCAGCGGCCGCCCGCCCGGTCCGAAGTCGGCCGTCAGGACATGAGCCCGCCCGTCGGCCGGCAGGGTGCCCGCCGCCAGCTGGTAGGCGTCGCCCCGCGAGTCCTGCACGGTCACGGTGACCGAGGCAGGCGCCAGGCGGAGCGCGGCCGGGCCGAGGCTGGCGGTGAGCGAGACCCCGGCCGGGTGCCCCGGCAGCGCGATGCCGGGTGCCGGGCCGGCCGGGCTGATCGCGCCGAACAGCGCGGGCGCGGCCAGCGTCGACTCGCCGGGGCGCAGCAGGACCGCGCCGGCTGCCTGCGGCGCGTCGATCGCGAGCACTTCACTGGCGCCGACCGGCGTCAGCGGCGCGGCCGGCACGGCGCAGCGCACCGCGGGCGTGCCAGCGATCCGCCCGGCCTGGCCCAGCGTGACCGCGGCCGGGGTGTCCACCCGGACGTCGGCGCCCGCGGCGAACGCCGCCTGGTCCTGCGCCGAGCGCACCCAGCTCTGATGCGCCGACAGCGTCAGCGCCCCGGTGGCCACGGCCATCACGACCAGCAAGGCGACGCTGGCCTGCCGGATCGGGTGCCTGCTGACCTCCCAGCTGGCCAGCGAAAGGATCAGCCGGCTGCCGCGGGCGGCCAGCCGGTCACCCGCCCTGGTCAGGGCGGGCAGCAGCCGCAGCAAGATAACCGTCCCGCCGACGATCGCCAGGGCGGGCGCCAGCACGAGCACCGGGTCGATGCCGGCCGTGCCGTTCGCCGATGGCGCGACGATCAGGTAGCGGCGCAGCTGCCAGGCGGCGAGCACGGCCAGCACGACGAGCGCCAGGTCGGCGCCGCTGCGCACGAAGCCCGCGATCGCGGCCGGCCGGCCGCGCCGCATCCGGACCGCGCCCGGCGCGGCCAGCGTGGGCCCCAGCGTGATGATCACGGCGAAGACGGCGGTCAGCGCGATGGCGCCGCCCACCGCCGGCGTGACCGAGGGCAGCCGCAGCCCGGCGGCCCGCAGCGGCCCGGTGCGGGCCAGCACCCCGGCCAGCCTGCCGCCGGCCAGGCCGCCGGCCGCGGCCGCGACCGCGGCCAGCAGCGCCGCCTCCGCGACGCCGAGCCCGGCCAGCTGCCAGCGCGAGCTGCCGCGCGCCGACAGCAGGGCCGACTCACCTTCGCGGTCGGTGGTCAGCAGCCGGGCCGCGCCGGCCAGCGCCACCGCGGCCAGCAGCACCAGCAGCACGGCGCCGATGGTCAGCAGCGAGCGGGCCACCAGCAGGTTGCTGCCGACCCCGCTGAGCAGGGCGGGCAGCCCGGAGGTCACCTGCATGCCGTTGAGCGAGCCGTTGCTGCCCAGGAACTGCAGCTCGGCACTGACCTTCGCCGCCGTCCTGGCCAGCTGGCCGTCGGCGATGCCCGCGGTGTCGGGCTCGGCCACCCAGGAGGCCTGGCTGACCGCGACCGCGGAGCCGAACGCCGCCGGGTTCACGATCAGCGGCCCGTAGGTCGTGAAGCCGCCGCCCGAGGCGCCCGAGCCGCCCGAGCCGATGATGTCAAGCCCCCAGTACGCCGCGGCCGGGCCGGTCAGCGCGCGCGGCCGGAACAGGCCGGCCAGCTTCACCCGCACCGGGTGCCCGGACGCCTGATCGTGCAGCACCAGGATGTCGCCGATGGCCAGGTGCAGCAGCGCGGCGGCCGACGTGGGCAGCGCGGCGGCGACCGGCTGCCCCGGCCGCGGCGGGCCGGGCCAGCCTCCGCTGACCAGCGCCGCGTGCGTGCTGATGCCGTCCCAGGAGGCGGCCTGGGTCAGCGGGACGCTCACGGCGGCGTACCGCGCGGGGAAGCTGAGCGGGTCCGACCACTGCGCGCGGTACAGGGCGTAGCCGGCCGGGCCGAAGGCCGATCGCATGGCGGCGCGGATAGTCCTGGTGCTGGCGGCCGCCTGGCTGGCGTTCACCGCGGTGCTGATCGCTATCGACGCGCCAGGCGCCGTCGCGAGCCTGCGGTGCACGGCCTGGCTGAGGGCCTGGCCGGCGAACGTGGCGAGCGTCGCGAGCAGCGCGGCCGTGATCAGCGTCAAGAGCGCCACCGCCGCGAGCACAAGCCGATAGGCGCCCATCCGCTGCAGGGTGAGCGCCAGCCCGGAAGATCGCATCGTCTCCACGATTCCGTGACCGCGTTGCGCCGCTGACACGCGAGGATCACGCACCGGACACGATCTGGCCACGGCAAACAGTGCTGGGCACGGCAAACGGGGCTGGCCCCGGCCCGGAATGCGCCGGCGCGGGGGCGATAGCGTGGTTACCGTCGAGACAGTCCCCTGGAGGCGGCGTGACAGCCAGCATTTCTACCCTGACCGGCCTGGACGTCCCCACCGGGCTGCTGATCGGCGGCGAGTGGACCGGCGGGCGCGGCGGACGGCAGCTGCCGGTGATCGACCCGGCCACCGAGGACGCCGCGGCGCAGGTGGCTGACGGCACCGCCGAGGACGCGCTGGACGCGGTGGCCGCCGCCTACCAGGCGCTGCCGGGCTGGTCCAGGACCCCGCCGCGGGAGCGGGCCGAATGCCTGCGCCGGGCCTACCAGCTGATGACCGAGCGCGCCGACGCGCTGGCCCGGCTGATGGTGCTGGAGAACGGCAAGGCGCTGCGCGACGCCCGCGCCGAGGCGCTGTACTCGGCCGAGTTCTTCCGCTGGTACGCCGAGGAAGCGGTCCGGATGGCGGGCTCGCTGCAGGTCGCGCCGTCCGGCGCCAACCGGATCCTGGTCCAGCTGCAGCCGGTCGGGGTCAGCGTGCTGGTCACGCCGTGGAACTTCCCCGCGGCCATGGCCACCAGGAAGATCGGGCCCGCGCTCGCGGCAGGCTGCACGGTGGTGCTCAAGCCGGCCAAGGAGACGCCGCTGACCGCGCTGGCGGTGGCGTCGATCCTGCACGAGGCCGGGGTCCCGGCCGGCGTGGTCAACGTGCTGCCGACATCGGCCCCCGGCCCGGCCGTGTCCGCGATGCTCGCCGACCCGCGGGTCAGGAAGTTGTCGTTCACCGGCTCGACCGAGGTGGGCCGGCTGCTGCTGCGCCAGGCCAGCGAGACGATCACGAACTGCTCGATGGAACTGGGCGGCAACGCCCCGTTCATCGTCTTCGACGATGCCGACATCGAGGCCGCCGTGCAGGGCGCGCTGATCGCCAAGATGCGAAACGGGGGAGAGGCGTGCACCGCCGCCAACCGGTTCTACCTGCAGGACGCGATCGCCGATGAGTTCACTGCGGCCTTCGCCGCCCGGCTGGCCGCGATGACCGTAGGCCCAGGCCTGGACGACGGCACCGACATCGGGCCGCTGGTGAACGCCGACACCAGGGACAAGGTCGCCGAGCTGGTGGACGCGGCGGCGTCGGGCGGCGGCAAGGTGCTCGTCGGCGGCAGCACGCCGGACCGGCGCGGTTACTACTACCTGCCGACGGTGCTGGGCGACGTGCCCGCGGACGCGGGCATCCTGGGCGCGGAGATCTTCGGCCCGGTCGCCCCGATGGTGCGCTTCAGCACCGAGGACGAGGTGGTCGGCCTGGCCAACGACACCGAATACGGCCTGGTCTCCTACCTGTACAGCGGCGACCTGCGCCGCGGGCTGCGAGTCGCCGACGCGCTGGAAGCCGGAATGGTCGGCATCAACCGCGGCATCGTGTCCGACCCGGCGGCACCGTTCGGAGGCGTGAAGCAGTCCGGGATCGGACGCGAGGGCGGCCACGACGGGCTGCTCGAATTCAGCGAGACGAAGTACGTGGCGGTTGATTGGTGACCCCAGATGAGGCCGTAGCCTGAGGTCGTGGACAGACGGATATTCGGCCTGGAGAATGAATACGGCGTTACCTGTACTTTTCACGGCCAGCGGCGGCTGTCGCCGGACGAGGTAGCCAGGTACCTGTTCCGCCGCGTGGTCTCCTGGGGCCGGAGCAGCAACGTCTTCCTGCGCAACGGGGCGCGGCTGTACCTGGATGTGGGCTCGCATCCGGAGTACGCCACGCCGGAGTGCGACGACGTGCTGGATCTGGTCGCGCACGACAAGGCGGGCGAGCGGATCCTCGAGGGGCTGCTGCTGGACGCCGACCGGCGGCTGCGCGAGGAAGGCATCGCCGGCGACATCTACCTGTTCAAGAACAACACGGACTCGGCCGGAAACTCCTACGGCTGCCACGAGAACTACCTGGTCGGGCGGCACGGCGAATTCGGCAGGCTGGCCGACATCCTGATCCCGTTCCTGGTCACCCGGCAGATCATCTGCGGGGCCGGCAAGGTGCTGCAGACGCCGCGCGGCGCCGTGTACTGCGTCAGCCAGCGGGCCGAGCACATCTGGGAGGGCGTGTCGTCGGCCACCACCAGGTCCCGGCCGATCATCAACACCAGGGACGAGCCGCACGCCGACGCAGAGCGCTTCCGCCGACTGCACGTCATCGTGGGCGACTCGAACATGAGCGAGACCACCATGCTGCTGAAGGTCGGCTCGACCGACCTGGTACTGCGCATGATCGAGGCCGGCGCGGTGATGCGCGACCTGAGCCTGGAGAACCCGATCAGGGCGATCAGGGAGGTCAGCCACGACATGACCGGCCGCCGTAAGGTGCGGCTGGCCAACGGCCGCGAGGTGTGCGCGCTGGATATCCAGCGGGAGTACTACCAGAAGGCCGCGGACTTCACCGAGCGGCGCGGCAGCGACGCCACCTCGGCCCGGGTGCTGAGCCTGTGGCGCCGCACCCTGGACGCGGTCGAGTCGGGCGACCTGGGCCTGGTCGCCCGGGAGATTGACTGGATCACTAAGTACCAGCTGATCGAGCGTTACCGGGCCAAGCATGACCTGCCGCTGTCCGCCCCCCGGGTAGCCCAGCTCGACCTGGCCTATCACGATGTGCACCGCGGCCGCGGGCTGTATTACCTGCTGCAGCGCCGCGGCGCGGTCGAGCGGGCGGTCAGGGACCTGGATATCTTCCAGGCCAAGTCGGTGCCGCCGCAGACCACCCGCGCCCGGCTGCGCGGCGAGTTCATCAAGCGGGCGCAGGAGCGGCGCAGGGACTTCACCGTGGACTGGGTGCACCTGAAGCTGAACGACCAGGCGCAGCGGACCGTGCTGTGCAAAGATCCGTTCCGCTCGACCGACGAGCGGGTGGAGAAGCTCATCGCCGGCATGTGACGTACCGCCGGCCCCGACCGTGACGCTGGCCTCGACGATGACACCGGCTTGACGGGCGGGCCACGCCGGTCTCTCAACACCGGTAGGCTGGCCGCGCTTATGTCGTCTAACCCGGGGTGACCATGCGTCGCATTACCGTTGTCATTGTCCCGCTGCTGCTTGCCGCCCTGGCGCTGACCGCCTGTGGCTCGTCGAGTCCGTCCAGCCCGTCGAACGCCAACGCCGCCGTGACGGCGACCGGCACGTTCGGCCACGACCCCACGGTCACGATCCCGAAGGCGAAGGCGAGCAGCAAGCTGTTCGTCAAGGCCGTCATCAAGGGATCCGGGCCGGCCATGGCCAAGACCGACGCGCTGGTCGGCAACTACGCCGTCTACATCTGGAGCGGTACCGGCCACAAGCTGGCCACCAGCACGTTCAAGACCGCCCCGCAACTGTTCGCCGGGCAACTGCTGCCCGGCCTGGAGACCGCGCTGATCGGCCAGAAGGTCGGCAGCCGGGTGCTCGCGGTCATCCCGCCCAAGGAAGGCTACGGCTCGGCGGGCAACTCCCAGGGCGGGGTGAAGCCGACCGACACGCTGGTCTTCATCATCGACATGATCAAGACCTTCACCGGCAACGCCTCAGCCTCCGGGCAGAAGCTGTCCAGCGGCGGCGGCAGCCTGCCGACGGTTTCGGCCGCTACCGGCACGCTGCCCAAGATAACGATGCCGCACCAGAATCCGCCCACCAAGCTGGTCACCAAGACGCTGATCCAGGGCACCGGCCCGATGGTCGGCAAGGGCCAGTACCTGGTCGTGCAGTACGTCGGGGCCATCTGGCGCAACAGCAAGGTCTTCGACTCCTCGTGGTCCCGCAACCAGCCGTTCGGGTTCACGCTGGATTCGCAGCCGGCCCAGGTGATCACCGGATGGAACCTGGGACTGCTCGGCCAGCGGGTGGGCAGCCGGGTCATGCTCGTCATCCCGCCCGCTGACGGATACGGGAAGACCGGCAGCACGCAGGCCGGGATCAAGGGAACCGACACGCTCGTTTTCGTCGTTGACGTACTCGGGGCGTTCGGCGTCTGAGATCGTGATGACCATACCTGCCTTCGGGCCAAGGTTCCTGATGCTGGAAGGCTCGCGCAGGTATGCTCGTCGCTTTCCCATGACCGTTACTGAATAAATAAAGGCGTGGAGGTATCTGCCGTGAACGATCGGCCGGCCGGCTCCGACAGTGCTGACCTGCCCAGTGCTGACCTGCCCAGTGCTGGCGAGCGCAGTGCTGGCGAGCGCAGTGCTGGCTTCGAGCGCGATGTGGTGGTGATCGGCGGCTGCGGGCACGTGGGGCTGCCGCTCGCGATCGCGCTGGCGGACCGTGGCGCCAGCGTCGGCATCTACGACGTGAGCGCCGAGGCGGTCGCGGGCGTCAACTCCGGCCAGATGCCGTTCAACGAGCCGGACGCGCCGCCCGTGCTGGAGCGGGTGCTCGCCGCGGGACGGCTGCATGCCTCGGCCGATCCGAGCATCGTCGCGACGGCCGAGCACGTGATCGTGGTGATCGGCACGCCGGTCGACGAGCACCTCAACCCCGACCAGGCCGCCATACCGAACGCGCTCGGCGGCTGCGCCCCTTACCTGCGGGACGGGCAGATCCTGATCCTGCGCAGCACCGTCTACCCGGGCGTGACCGCGCTGGTCGAGAAGATGATCGCGGGCCTCGGCGTGCAGATGGACGTCGCGTTCTGCCCGGAGCGGATCGCCGAGGGCAAGGCGATGACCGAGCTGTTCGAGCTGCCGCAGATCGTGTCCAGCCGGACCGCCCGTGGCGAGGAGCGGGCCAGCAAGCTGTTCTCCCGGCTGACCGACAGCCTGGTCCCGCTGTCGCCGGAAGAGGCGGAGCTGGCCAAGCTGTTCACCAACGTGTGGCGGTACATCAAGTTCGCCACGGCGAACCAGCTGTACATGATGGCTAACGACCGGGGCCTGGACTTCGAGCGCATCAGGAAGGGGCTGGCCGCCGACTACCCGCGGGCGGCCGACATGCCGGGGCCCGGCTTCGCCGCAGGCCCGTGCCTGTTCAAGGACACCATGCAGCTGGCCGCGTACAACAACAATAACTTCGCGCTCGGCCACACCGCGATGACCATCAACGAGGGCCTGCCGCTGTACCTGACCGGTCGGCTGGAGCAGCGGTTCAACCTGCGCTCGATGAAGGTCGGCATCCTCGGCATGGCGTTCAAGGGCGGCAGCGACGACATCAGGTCGAGCCTGTCCTACAAGCTCAAGAGGATCCTGGCTTTCAAGTCCGCGGGCGTGCTGTGCACCGACCCGTACGTCACGGTAGACGACAGCCTGCTGCCGCTGGACGAGGTGATCGCCGGGTCCGACATCCTGGTCATCGCCGCCCCGCACCCGGAGTACCGCGACCTGGTGACGGACAAGCCGGTGGCGGACATGTGGAACCTGCTCGGGAAGGGCGTGCTGGTGTGACCGTGGGGGAACCGCGCGTATCGGTGGTCATGCCCGCCTACAACGAGGGCGAGCAGATCATCGAGGTGCTTGACCGGCTGTTCGAGTCGGTCAAGCTGTCCTGCGAGGTGCTCGTGGTGGTGGATTCCGAGGACGACGGCACCATCCCCCTGGTCACCGAGTACGCGCAGAAGGAGCCGAGGCTCCGGTTCCTGGTCAACACCTACGGCCCCGGGCCGGCCAACGCGATCAGGTACGGCATCGACGCCGCCGCCGCGCCGGTGGCCGTCGTCACGATGGCCGACGGCTGCGACGACGCCCGGCAGATCGACGACCTGGCCCGGCTGGTCGAGCGCGGCGTCGCGGTGGCCGCGGCCTCCCGCTACATGGCCGGCGGCCAGCAGGTCGGCGGGCCCTACCTTAAGGGCATGCTGTCCAGGCTGGCCGGCCGCTCGCTGCGAGTGCTCGCGCACACCGGCACCAGGGACGCCACCAACTCCTTCAAGGCGTATTCCACCGAATTCGTCAGGGACGTCGGCATTGACTCGCGTGACGGTTTCGAGATCGGGATCGAGCTCACCGCGAAGGCGAAGCGAATGCACCGCCCGGTGGCCGAGATTCCGACAATATGGCTGGACCGGCAGGCCGGGATGTCCAACTTCAAGGTAGCCAAGTGGATACCCAAGTACCTGCACTGGTACCGTTTCGCCTTCGGGCCGCGACTGAGCGCGGACCAGATCCGCGGTCGCGCCCCGGCCAAGGGCAAGCTTTCCCGCAGTGAACTGTCACGCACTGAACTGTCACGCACTGAACTTTCACAACCTGAGAACGAAGGGTGAATCACGGTTATGGAGAGGGTCCTTGTCAGCGGGTCGGCCGGCTTTATCGGCGGTTATGTCGTCGAGGAGCTGCTGCGCCGCGGTTACGCGGTAACCGGCGTGGATAACTTCTCCAAGTACGGGAAGGTCAGGAAGTCCTACGACGACCACCCCTCGTACACGCTGGTAGAGGGCGACGCCAGGGACGTCGAGCTGATGTCCGGCCTGCTCGCCGACTGCGAGCACTTCATCGCCGGCGCGGCGATGATCGGCGGCATCTCCTACTTTCACACTTACGCCTACGACCTGCTGGCCGCCAACGAGCGGATCATCGCCGCGTCCTGTGACGCCGCGATCAAGGCGAACCGCGAGGGCAAGCTGCGCAAGGTCACGTACCTGTCTTCGTCGATGGTGTTCGAGAGCGCCGACACGTGGCCGTCGCATGAGGGCCAGGAGCGCGAGATCCCGCCGCCGCTGTCCTCCTACGGCTTCCAGAAGCTGGCCGTGGAGTACTTCGCGCACGCCGCCTACGACCAGTACGGCCTGCCGTACACCATCCTGCGGCCGTTCAACTGCGTTGGCATCGGCGAGAGCCGCGCCCTCGGCGACGAGGAGATCCTGTCCGGCAACGTCAAGCTCGCGATGAGCCACGTGGTGCCCGACCTCGTGCAGAAGGTGCTCAAGGGCCAGGACCCGCTGCACATCCTCGGCTCCGGCGAGCAGATCCGGCACTACACCTACGGCGGCGACTTGGCCGAGGGCGTGGTGACCGCTATGGAGCACGCGGACGCGACCAACGACGACTTCAACCTGTCCACCGCCGAGAGCACCACCGTCCTGCAGCTCGCCGAGCTGATCTGGCGGAAGGTCAAGGGCGACGGCGAGCCGCTGCGGATCACCCACGACGACCCGTTCGAGTACGACGTGCAGCGGCGGGTTCCCGCCACCGAGAAGGCCAAGCGCGTGCTCGGCTTCGAGGCGACCACCTCGCTGGACACGATGATGGACGAGGTCATCCCCTGGATCTCCGACGCGATCAAGGCCGGCACGATCTGAGCCTAGGCTGACTCCTGGTCCACCCTGCGCTTTATGGTGTGGACGAGGCATTGCCGGGGTGCCATGCTGTGCGGGAAATATCCCATAAATCCCTGTACGTGACGGGCTATCGCCGTCACGTCCACGGAGGCGAAGGAGATCCTGTGGAGTCATTCCGGTTAGCTCTCAACTCAGCGCGGGCGTCATGAAGCGGGTGAAGTACGCAGCAGGCGCGGTCATGCTCACGCCGGTCGCCCTGGCCATGCCCGCTGCAGCACAGGCCGCCACCACCACTGCGGCACCGAGCACAACGCACGGCAAGACCGTCTCGATGCACGGCGTCGGCATCCGGGTGCACCCGGACACCTGCACCGGCACGAACCGTGTGGGCATCGGTGCGCACCCGAATTCGCACGCCAAGGGGCAATTCTGGGAGACCAGGTTCAACCCGGGCAGCGTCTGTATCGGAACCATCGACGTCAGCCTCTTCTTCACCAAGACCTTCAGCAAGTCAGCGAACGTCACGGTGAAATCCGTTCAGGGCCCCCTGTTCTTCGGCGTAGAGGACGTCCACGGGACGGCGGGTCACTGGGCGGCTGGAGGGGCGTTCCCGGTCAAGACGAGATACACCGGGGCAGGCGTGGTCGACATGAGCGTCTGCATCGCATCGCAGTTCGACGGCGGAAAGGTGAACTGCGTGGGCGCGTAGGTCAGGCGCTTGGCCCTTCGTTCGCGCTGCGGCCTGTCGGCGGGGCGGACCCGGCGGCAGGCCGCAGCACCGTTCTGGAGGTAGCCGCCGCCTCGACGTCAGGCCACCGGGTGAGCATCGGGACGCGCCGGTGCTCGGCCCACTGCGCAAGCTGGTCGGCGAAGTGCGGGCTGGCCGGATCCGCGGAGGCGCCGCCCGGGATGACGAAGCTGGCGGCGGCGGGCTCGGCCATGTCCGCCACCTGCCGGTAGACCGACAGCGCGGCCACGCCGAACGGCGTCCCGGCCCGCCAGCCGGCCGGGGCGGCCTGGATGGTGTCGGAGTCACCGCCCATCGCAACCGGCGGCGGCCCCGGCCTGCCTGGCAGCGGGCACGCCGCGACGGCCTGATGGACATCACCCCAGCTCTCCCCGCCGGGGCCCTCGCCCTGCCAGGCGGCGGCGAGCGCAGTCGGCACGACGCTGAGCACCCTTTCCCCTCGCGCCGGGTCCTTCTCGCTTCCAATCGGCGCGCCGAGCAGCTCCCAGGTGTCGCTGGCCAGCCAGCGCACGATGAGCGAATTGGTGGCGATCAGCTCGCCCGAAGCCAGCCAGCGCCAGGTGGCGTCGCCGACCAGCGGTCGGTAGAGGGCCTCGGCCAGGGCCCGCTTGAAGCGGCCGTAGAGCAGGGTGGCGGGGGAGTCGGCGCGCAGTTCGCCGCCCCAGTCCGCCAGCATCAGCCTGGCTCGCTCCGCGCCGGCGTCCGTCAGCGGGGCCAGGCCGCTGAGCAGCCGGCCCCAGCCGCGGGCCGCCCAGGAGACCACGTCCGCCTGCAGCGCGGCGAGCCCGGCGGTGGTGTGCCGCCCGGCGCCCGTCAGGCATTCGCGCAGCCGCTCGGCCCGGAACGGGTGGCTGAACGTGTGGCTGATATACGGCTCGTCGCCGTCGGTGATGACGTTGTTGGCGGTCATCACGAAGCCGGCCTCGGGATCGACGATTCTTGGCATTTTTCCGAACGGTACGGTGCCGGTCCATTCACACTGGCCGTCCCAGCCAGCCACCGGAAGCCTCCGGTGCGCCGCCGAGGAGCGGACCGGCAGCTCGCCGCGGGCCTGGTAGGCGATCCGGCCGCCGGTGTCGGCGGCGACGAGATTGTTCACCGGGTCCACCCAGTCCCGTTGGGCGTTGATCAGCTCGACGGCGTCCCGCGCCGCGAGCATCGGCAGCAGCGGCTCGAAGCCCCGGCCGGCCCGGCAGGTCGCGGTGTACTTCAGCGCGATCGCCATCCCGGCCAGCGGGTCCCCGTGCACGACCGGGCCGTGCCGGGTGGCCCACACCTGCACTTCGGCCGGCTCGCCGCCGCGGACGCAGATCGTCTCTGTTTGCCGGCTGGCCTGCGCCCAGCCGTCCTCGGTGCGGTACCAGCCGGGCCGCTTCTCATCGAACCACTCCAGGTAGAGATCCTGGGTGTCGGCGCTGGCGTGGGTGATCGCCCAGGCCACCTGCCCGTTGTGGCCGAAGTGCGGGAACCCGGGCACGCCGGGGAAGGCGGCCCCGATCACGTCGAAGTCCGGGCTGGACAGGTGGCACTGCCAGTAGACGTTGGGGGACTCCAGCGCGCGGTGCGAGTCGTTGCACAGCACCGCGCCGCCGTGCGCAGTCCGGCGGCCGCTGACGGCCCAGGCGTTCGAGCCGGGCTCGGCCTCGGCCAGGAAGCCTAGGTGCGCCGCGGCGCGGATCACGTCGCCGGCCGCCTCGTCGATCACCCGCGACAGCCTGCCGCCCGGCGGCACGGTCAGCGGCGAGCCGGCCGGCGAGCCGGTGTCCAGCAGGCTGAACGCCTCGGCGCCCGCCCTGGCCAGCACCATGGCCTCGGCCAGCTTGTGCTGCCACTGCCCCATCAGGATGTGCCGGACCTTGAACGCGGCCACCGAATGCCACGCCTGCCAGGGCTCCTGCCCTTCCTCACCCGCGCCGATGACCGCATTGACACCGCGGGCGTACGCCTCGAACATCGCGCGGACCGGAGCGGACATGACCGCTACGTCGGCGTGCGCGGCCGCGGTGATGTTCAGCCGGCGGGCCAGCACGTCGCCGGGCACGGCGGCCGGGCCTGCCACCTCGGCCCACCGCCCGGCCGCCCGGCGGCGGTCGTAGTCCATCTGCGGCAGCCGGTCCTGCGCGCAGGCGAAGCCCATCGCGAACCAGGCGTCGGCGGCCGAGCCGGCCCGGATGTGCGGTATGCCGTAGCCGTCACGGACCAGCAGGACCTCGCCGTCGAGGCCGGAGACCTCCGCCATATCGGTCATTGCCTGAGGATAACGGCCGGCCTCCATCCGGATGCCCGCCGCCGCTGGCCGCTTCCGCGGCGCGCCGGTTACTCGTTCGCGGTCACGCCCGCCTGGCCGGTAAGTTTGGTGGCCAGGGTCGGCTGCTGGGGAGGATTGCGTGTCACAGACCACGTCAGGACCGGCGATCTTGGTGGAGGATCTGGCCAAGTCGTTCGGCGAGGTGCATGCGCTGCGCGGCATCGACCTGTCGGTACCGCGCGGGACCGTGCTCGGCGTGCTCGGCCCGAACGGCGCCGGCAAGACGACCGCCGTGCGCATCCTGACCACGCTGCTGCTGCCCGACAAGGGGCGCGCGCTGGTGGAGGGTCACGACGTGGTGCGCGAGGCGGCCGCGGTCCGCCGCTCGATCGGGCTGGCCGGGCAGTCGGCGGCCATCCAGGAGGAGCTCACCGGCCGGGAGAACCTGGAGATCATCGGGCGGCTTTATCACCTGAGCCGGCCCCGGTCGCGCAGCCGTGCCGCCGAGCTGCTGGAGCAGTTCGAGCTGGTGGATGCGGCCGACCGGGCCGCCAAGCACTTCTCCGGCGGCATGCAGCGCCGCCTGGATCTCGCCGCCAGCCTGGTCGGCCAGCCCCAGGTGCTGTTCCTCGACGAGCCGACCACCGGCCTGGATCCGCGCTCCCGGCTGGGCATGTGGGACACGATCAGGTCGCTGGTGGCCGGCGGCACCACGCTGCTGCTGACCACGCAGTACCTGGACGAGGCGGACGAGCTGGCTGACGAGATCGTGGTCATCGACCACGGCCTGGTCATCGCCGCGGGCACCGCGGAAGAGCTCAAGGGCAGGGTCGGCGGGGACGTGGTCGAGTTCACCGTGCCCGACCGGGACCGGATACCCGATGCGGTCACGGCGATCGCCCACATTGGCGAGGGTGAGCCGCATGTCGATAAAGAGACAGGAGTGGTTGGTGTGGGCGTCGGCGGCCGCGGTTCGGACGCGCTGATCGAGGTGGTGCGCGGCCTGGACGGCGCCGGCATCGCGACGCACGGCCTGGCGCTGCGCCGGCCGTCGCTGGACGATGTGTTCCTCGCCCTGACCGGGCACGCGGCCGAGGAAGAGCAGCCGGGCAACGGAAAGCGCGGTCGCCGCAGGTCCGGCAAGGCCGACGCGAAGGCGGCATCATGACCGCCGTCACGATACCCACCGCCGCGCCCGCGTCCGGCGGTTCGCCCAGCCCGTTCGTGCAGGCCCGCTGGGCGGTGTCCGACACGCTCATCATCACCAAGCGGAACCTGCTGGTCTGGGTGCGCGTGCCTGCCTACATCGTGTTCACCGTGATCCAGCCGGTGATGTTCGTGCTGATGTTCCGCTACGTCTTCGGCGGGGCGATCAGGGTCCCGGGAAATTACGTCAACTTCCTGATGCCGGGGATCATCGGGCAGACCGCGGCGTTCGCGACGTTCGGCACGGCCATCGCGCTGGCCCAGGAACTCAAGAAGGGCGTGATCGACCGGCTGCGATCGATGCCGATGGCCCGCTCCGCCGTGCTGGCCGGCCGGCTGGTCGCCGACGGCGGCCGGATGCTGGTGACGATCCTGATCGTGATCGGCGTGGGCTACGCGGTCGGCTTCCGGTTCAGTAACGGGGTCGGCGCGGCCGTGTCCATGGTCGTGCTCTCCACGGTCTTCGGGCTGGCCATCTGCTGCATTGCCGCCTACACCGGACTGGCGATCGGCGATGAAGAGTCTGTGCAAGCGTTCGGAATGATCTGGCTTTTTCCCGTTACCTTCCTCAGTTCAGCGTTCGTGCCGATCTCGACCATGCCGGGCTGGCTGCAGGCGTTCGCCAATAACCAGCCGGTCACGTACGTGATCAACGCGATGCGCACGCTGGCGGTCGGGCCGAAGAACGGCGGGCCGCTCGAGCCCAGCCTGTGGAAGGGGCTGGTGTGGCTGGCCGGCATCTTCGTCGTGTTCGTGCCGCTCGCCGTCCGGGCCTACCGCCGGGCCGGCTCCTAGCCACCTAGAGGCCACCTAGAGGCCACCTAGAGGCCACCTAGGCCTGCAGCAGGGCCGCGGCGTGCCGGCCCGCCGCCGCCGCGGCCAGGAAGTAGCCCAGATCCTGGTCGAGGCCGCGGCCCATCGTGGACAGCGGCACCGGGCAGGCTCGCAAGATCTCGTGCAGTCCGTCGACCGGCACCCGGACCAGCCGGTGGCGCTCCGCGAGCGGGGCCGCCTGCCGGCTCACCAGCGCGCCGAGCTCGCCGGGCAGGTCGGGCACCACCACGTCCGCCGCGGCCAGCGCGACCCGGCCGTAGGCGGTCAGGCTGTGATGGGAGACGCCGCGGTGCCGCGGCCTGGTGTCGGCCTCGCTCACCCGCAGCGAGGCGACCGGCCGGCCGTTCAGCACCGCCGCGGCGTTGACGGCCTCACCGCAGGCGACGCCGGAGAACCCCCACCGGGTGCCGGTGCCCAGGTTGCCAGGCCCCTGCGCCACTACGGCGAGGTCCGCGCCGAGCACGTGCCGCGCGGCCAGCAGGCCGGTGTGCAGCGTGACCGCCTCGAGGTCGCCGCCGAGGGACTGGCCGACGCTGACCGTGCCGGCCAGCCAGCCGGCCTCGCGCAGCGCTGCGGCGGCCCGGGAGAACCAGGCCGGCAGCGCGCCGCCGTCCAGCATCACGTAGGCAGCGCGCGGCGACGCCGAGCGGCCCGTGCCGGCTGACGCCGTGCCGGCCGACGCCGTGCTGGCCGACGCCGTGCCGGCCAACGCTGCCCTGGCCGCCGCGAGGATGGCGGGCAGCGCCGAGTGAAGGTCGGCGACGACCACCGGCATCGCGCCGAGGTCGTCGGCGTCGCGCAGCACCGCATGGTGCGGCGAGTCCTGCTCGTCGACGCCGAGCACGGTCGCCTGCAGCGGCGTGTAGCGGGCCTTGACGATGTGCCCGCCGGCAGGCGGGTCGGGCGGCAGCCGGTCGGGGACCGCCACCACGAACGCGTAGCCGCCGGTGCCAAGGCCGAGGGCGAGCGCGGTCGTGTTCAGCAGCACCCGGTCGCCCGCCTGCGGCCGGCCGGTCAACGCCGGGTAGGCCAGCGCGCGGCAGGTCTGCATCCCGACCGTCACGTCGAGCTCGACCGCTCCCGGCCACTCCCGGCGGACCGCGGCCACCACGCCATCGCGCCACCTGATCATTGAGGCAGGGTAGCGTGGCGCCTGCGTCAATCCGAGCAGACCGTCGGCCGGCCGTGGACAATACTTCTCAGGGGCGTTTCCCGCTCCTCAGGGACGTTCCCCGGCGCAGAGAGGGATCACGATGTCGCGGCGCAAGACCGAGAGGCTGCTGAGTCTCGTCGTCTGCCTGCTGTCGACCAGGCGCTCCCTGACCGCAGCCCAGATCCGTGAAGCTGTTCCAGGATACCCCGAATCGTTCGACGCGTTCAAGCGAATGTTCGAACGCGACAAGGAGGAGCTCAGGGAGCTCGGCATCCCGCTGGAAACCGACCTGTCCGGCCCCGGCGACGAGGAGGCCGGCTACCGGATCCAGCGGGAGGCCTATGAGCTGCCCGAGATCACCCTGGAGCCGGACGAGGCGGCCGTGCTGGGCCTGGCCGCGCGGGTCTGGCACCGGGCCGAGCTGTCCGGGGCGGTGGCCGGGGCGCTGCTGAAGCTGCGCGCGGCGGGCATTGATGCCGAGGACACCACGCAGCCCGGCATCGAGCCCAGAGTGCAGACCGGCGAAGCCGCGTTCGGGCCGCTGTGGGAAGCGGTCAGGGACGCCAGGCCGGTCACCTTCTCCTACCGGGCCCCGGGCCGGAGCGGCTCGCAGCGCACCCTCGAGCCCTGGGGGGTGGTGAACCGGCACGGCCGCTGGTACGTCGCGGGGTTCGACACCGGTCGCGACGACGTGCGGGTGTTCAGGCTGAGCCGGATCGAGGGAGCCGTGACGTTCAGCGGGCCGCCAGGCAGCGTCACCGTGCCGGACGGCACGGACGTGCGCGTGCTGGTGCGGGACTGGGACTCCAGCCCGCCGCGGCACCGCACCGCCACGCTGAAGGTGCGCGCCGGTGCCGGCTACGGGCTGCGCCGCGGCGCGATCGCCGAGAGCCCTGACTGCGCCGGCTGGGATACCGTCCAGGTCTCGTTCAGCGAGGTCGGGTGGTTCGGGGATTACCTCGCCTCGTTCGGCGCCGACGTGGTCGTGACCGACCCGCCCGACCTGCGCGAGGCCGTCATCCGGCAGCTCAAGGGGGTGCTCGCGTGACCGCCGCACCGACCGGCAGCCAGCGGCTGGCCCGGCTGCTGGCGCTGGTTCCCTACGTGGTCAGCAGGAACGTGGTGAGCCTGGCCGAGACGGCGGCCGCGTTCGGGGTGACCGAGCGCGAGCTCGTCGACGACCTGAACATGCTGTGGTGCGTGGAGCTGCGATCGCCGGACCCGTACTGCCCGATCGACCTGTCCTACGAGGGCGGCGAGATCATGGTCACCGAGGCCGAGTCGATCGGCCGGCCGCTGCGGCTCGCCGTGGATGAGGCCAGCGCGCTGCTCATCGCCCTGCGGATGCTCGCCGAGGTCAGCCCGGCCGGCTCGTCGGCGCTGAGCCGCACGATCGCCAAGCTCGAGGCGGCGGCGGGGGAGGCCGCCGCGATCAGCGCGCAGGTCCAGGTGCAGGTGGACAAGGGGCACGCCGACGGCATGCTCGGCCGGATGCAGGAAGCGCTCGGCTCGGGCCGGCGGATCCACCTGCGCTACTACGTGCCGGGCCGGGACGAGGCCACCGAACGGGACGTGGATCCGATGCGGCTGCTCGTGGTGGAGGGCCGTACCTATCTCGAGGGCTGGTGCCGCAGCGCCGAGGGGGTAAGGCTCTTCCGGCTGGACCGGGTCCTCGGCATGGAGATCCTCGAGGCGGCGGCGCAGGTGCCGCCGGAAGCCGAGCCCGTCGACGTCGACCAGGGCCTCTTCCGCCCCTCGGCCGAGGACGTCAGCGTGGTGCTCGAGCTGCGCCCGGGCGGCCACTGGGTGGCCGAGTACTACCCCTGCGAGCGGGTCGAGCGTCACGGTGACGACCTGCAGGTCACGCTGCGGACGCCGGACCTGCGGTGGGTGCGCAGGCTGATGCTGCGGCTGGGCGAGGACGGCCGGGCCATCGCGCCGGCCGGGCTCGCCGCGCAGGTCCGCGAGGAAGCGGCCGCGGCGCTGGTGCTCTACGCCACATAGCGCTCCTCGCCGCACAACCGCCCTTCGCCGCATACCCGGCATCGGGTGTCCTACTCGTCCGCAAGTGCGGCCTGTACACTCGGCGTGAGAAGACGCAACCGCTCGGAGACATTTCCTCCCGCTGAAGAGGGCGACATGATTGGCGACTTGTTTGACAGCCCGTGGAAGGTGCTCATCCTGGCTGTGGTGATCCTGGTGCTGTTCGGGTCGCGCAAGCTGCCCGATGCCGCGCGGTCGCTCGGCAAGTCGATGCGCATCCTCAAGACGGAGATTCACGAACTCCACGACGAAGAGCCCGCCGCGAGCACCGTGACCACCACCGCGCAGACCACCCCCGTGCCGCAGGCGCCGCCGCAGATCACCCAGCAACAGCAGCAGGTCGAGCAGCTGCAGCAGCAGCTAGACGAGCTGCGCAAGCAGCAGGCGCCGGCGGCCGAAGCGCAGCACACGCAGGCCAGCTGAGCCTGATCCCACCCGGCCATGACCAAGCTGCCTGACACCGTCACCGGCGCGCGGATGCTAGGCAGCCGCATGCTGGCCATCGGGCGGGCGTCCAACCCTGAGGGCCGGATGCCGCTGATGGAGCATATCCGCGAGCTGCGGTCGCGGATCATGCGGGCACTGTTCGCCTTGATCATCGGCACCGGCATCGGGCTGATCCCGTGGGTGTTCGACCGGATCTGGAATTTCACCGTCCACCCGTACGTGTCGGCGGTGACGAGCATCTGCGCGAGCAAGCCGAAGACGGCCGGCTGCGGCAGGCTGGATTACCAGCTGGTGGTCAACGGGATCCTGGACTCGTTCACGATCCGGATCGAGGTCGCGTTCTACTTCGCGCTGATCGTGACCTCGCCGGTCTGGCTGTACCAGCTGTGGGCGTTCATCGCGCCCGGCCTGTACAGCCGGGAGAAGCGCTGGACGTACGCGTTCGTCGGCGCGGCCGCGCCGCTGTTCGCGATCGGCGCGGCGCTGTCCTACCTGGTGATGAGCCGGGGGCTGCGATTTTTCCTGGGCATCGCGCCGGCGCACGTGACGGTGCTGCCGCAGATCGGCACGTATATCGGGTACGTGACCGCGATGATCCTGGGGTTCGGGCTGACGTTCGAGCTGCCGCTGGCGCTGGTGGTGCTGAACTTTGCCCGGGTGCTGACGCACGAGCGGTTCCGCAAGTGGCGGCGGGTGATGATCTTCGCGGTGTTCGTGTTCGCCGGCATCGCCACGCCGAGCCCGGATCCGATCACGATGCTGCTGCTGGCCGCGCCCTGCGTGATCCTGGTCGAGGTGGCCGAGCTGATCATCTGGGGTCACGACCGCAGCCTGGCCCGGTCCTCGCCCTACGCCAACCTGAGGGACGACGAGGCGGCGCCGCTCGACGACATGGATCACCTGGACGACCTGGACGACGATCCGCGCTCCTGACCGCCTAATCTTGACCCATGGCGACACCGGCGCAGCGGTACGCGGCGTTTCGCGCTCGTCCGGCCTGGCTGACCGCCTTCCAGTCGCTGTATGACTTCGAGTTCGACGAGTTCCAGATGCAGGCGTGCGAGGCGCTGCACGGCGGCGACGGTGTGCTGGTGGCCGCGCCCACTGGCTCGGGCAAGACTGTGGTCGGCGAGTTCGCCGTGCACCTGGCGCTGGCGGCCGGCCGCAAGTGCTTCTACACCACCCCGATCAAGGCGCTGTCCAACCAGAAGTACGCGGACCTGGTCAGCCGCTACGGGCCCGCCAGCGTCGGCCTGCTGACCGGCGACAACAGCGTGAACGGCGACGCCCCCGTGGTCGTGATGACCACCGAGGTGCTGCGGAACATGCTGTACGCGGGCTCGGCCACGCTGGCCGGCCTCGGCTACGTGGTGCTCGACGAGGTGCACTACCTGGCGGACCGGTCCCGCGGCGCGGTCTGGGAGGAGGTGATCATCCACCTGCCCGAGTCGGTCCAGGTGGTGGCCCTGTCGGCCACCGTGAGCAACGCCGAGGAATTTGGCCAGTGGCTGGATCAGGTCCGCGGCGGCACGGCCGTGATCGTGGACGAGCAGCGCCCGGTCCCGCTCTGGCAGCACATGCTGGCCGGCGGCCGGCTGCACGACCTGTTCGTCGACCTGGGCGGCAGCCAGGCCAGGGTCAACCCCGAGCTCATCCGGATCGCCGAGCGGGACGAATGGGCCGCCAGGAAGGCGCCGAACCGGCCGGGCCGCGGCGGCCACCGGCCGCGCCGGTCGATGGTGCCGCGGCGGCCCGAGGTGATCGGCCTGCTGGACGCGGCCGGCCTGCTGCCCGCGATCACGTTCATCTTCAGCCGCGCGGGCTGTGACGCCGCCGCGGGGCAGTGCCTGGCCGCGGGCCTGCGGCTGACCACCCCGCAGGAGGCGGCCGAGATCCGTGACGTCGCGGAGCGGCGCACCAAGGACATTCCCGACGAGGATCTGCGCGTGCTCGGCTACGGCGAATGGCTCAGCGCGCTGCAGCGGGGGATCGCCGCCCACCACGCCGGCATGCTGCCGACCTTCAAGGAAGTGGTGGAGGAGCTCTTCTCAGCCGGCCTCATCCGGGCGGTGTTCGCGACCGAGACCCTCGCGCTAGGCATTAACATGCCGGCCAGGACGGTCGTCATCGAGCGGCTGGACAAGTGGAACGGCGAGACGCACGCGAACCTCACGCCCGGCGAGTACACCCAGCTCACGGGCAGGGCAGGTCGGCGCGGCATCGATGTCGAAGGGCACGCCGTGGTGCTCTGGCAGCGCGGCGTCGACCCGGTGACCGTGGGCGGCCTGGCCGGGACCAGGACCTACCCGCTGACCTCCAGCTTCCGGCCGTCCTACAACATGGCCGTCAACCTGACCGGTCAGTTCGGCCGGGCGCGGGCCGCCGCGCTGCTGGAGTCGTCCTTCGCCCAGTTCCAGGCGGACGCGGCGGTCGTCGGCATCGCCCGCCAGGCGCGGCTGGGGCGCGAGGAGCTCGCCCGGCTGGCCGGCCGGGCGCACTGCGACCTCGGCGACGCCGCGGAGTACGCCCGGCTGCGCGCCGAGCTGACCGAGCGCGAGCGCGGACTGTCGCGGGCGCGGGCCGCGGCGCGGCGGGCCGATGCAGCGCGCTCGCTGGAGCAGCTGCGCCGCGGCGACATCATCCGGGTGCCGGCCGGCCGCCGGGCGGGGATCGCCGTGGTGCTCGACCACCGGCCCGAGGCGATGCTGCTCGTGCTCACCGCCGGCCGGCAGGTCAGGCGGCTGACCGTGGCCGACTTCACCGGCCCGGTGCTGCCCATCGACCGGATCCGGGTGCCCAGCTGGTTCAGCGAGCGGTCGCCCAAGCACCGCAGGGACCTGAGCACGGTCGTGCGGGACCGGGTCGCCGGGCGGGACCTCGGCAAGCCGGCCAGGGAGCACCCCGAGGACGCCGACGTGGACGCGCTGCGCGCCAAGCTGCGCGCACACCCCTGCCATCGCTGCCCCGACCGCGAGCAGCATGTCCGGCAGGCGGAGCGGTACCGGCGCCAGGAACGGGAGATCGAGGGCCTGGAACGCCGGATCGCGGGCCGGACGCACGTCATCGCGCGCACCTTCGAGCGGGTGTGCGCCGTGCTGGAGCGGCTCGGCTACCTGCACGCCGACACGGTCACCGCCGAGGGTCGCCGACTGGCTGCCCTGTATACCGAGCTGGACCTGCTCGCTGCCGAATGCCTGCGCCGGGGCCTGTGGGACGGCCTGTCCGCGCCGGATCTGGCGGCCTGCGTGTCCGCGCTGTCGTTCGAGTCGCGGCAGTCCGACGACGCGAGCTCGCCGCGGCTGCCACCGGGCCGGGTCCGCGAGGTATTCGGATCCATGGTCCGGGCCTGGGGCGAGCTCGATCAGCTGGAGAAGGACAACGGGCTCGCGTTCCTGCGCGAGCCCGATTTCGGCTTCTGCTGGACGGCCAGCCGATGGGCCCGCGGAGACGTCCTGGAGTCGGTGCTGGCCGATGCGCCGCACCTGGCGCCCGGGGACTTCGTGCGCTCGGCCAAGCAGGTCATCGACCTGCTCGATCAGGTAGCGGCGGCGGCCGGCGGCGACGTCGCCGTCACGGCCCGCGCCGCCGTCGCGGCGATGCGCCGCGGCGTGGTCGCCCACACGTCGGTCAGCTGAGGCCCCTGGCGGGGCTACCCTCGATCTCGATGAGCGACGAAGCAGATCAGGACGGCCCGGCAGCGTCTGCTGCCAAGCCTGCCGCTGCTGCTGAGCCTGCCACCGGGCCTGACGCGGGGCGGAAGGGCAAGCGCCGCTCGTTCTGGCGCGAGCTGCCGGTGCTGGTGGCCGTGGCGCTGGTGATCGCCCTGCTGCTCAAGACATTCGTGGTGCAGGCGTTCTTCATCCCGTCGTCCTCAATGGAAGACACGCTGCTGGTCGGCGACAAGGTGCTCGTGAACAAGCTCGTGTATCACTTCAGGAGCATCGAGCCCGGCGACATCGTGGTGTTCAGCGGCGCGGGCTCGTGGAATCCGCCGCAGCCGTCGTCGAAGGGAACCGCCAACCCGGTGGCGCGGCTGTACAACGCGACGCTGGGCTGGCTGTTCCATCTGGTCACCGGGCTGTTCGGCACGAACCCAGGCCAAACCGATTTCATCAAGCGGGTCATCGGCCTTCCCGGGGATCAGGTGGCGTGCTGCAACGCCCAGGGGCTGGTGACGGTCAACGGGGTGCCGCTGCACGAGCAGTCGTACCTGTTCCCCGGCGAGAAGCCCGGTGACGCGCCGTCCGGGTATTCCGGGCAGTTCAGCATCACCGTCCCGTCCGGCCGCCTGTGGGTGATGGGCGACAACCGCGCGGTGTCGGACGACTCGCGGCTGCATATCACCGATCCCTACGGCGGGACGGTCCCCGAGAACGAGGTGATCGGGCGGGCGTTCCTGATCGTGTGGCCGCCGTCGCGGTGGCGCGTGCTGCCGATACCCTCGACGTTTGCCCAGCGCGGCATCGCGGCCGCACCTGCGCCGCTCCTGCCGCTGGCCGGCGGCCTCATCGCCGCCGTCCCGCTGACCTGGCTACGGCTGCGGCTCTGCCGCCGCCCCCTTCGCCTCTGGCGGCTACGACCCGGCCGCGACGATCGAGCTTGACCCGACCGCACGGCAGGCCGACGTTCCCGCCGCACAGGCGACAGCCCGCAGGACCGGGACAGGCACTCGCTGGCCAAAGGGGCACTCGCAGAGCGGCATTACCTGCTGATCACGCCGATTGTCATCTGCGCGCGACATCTTGTACATGCGGGAGATTTTGTTCGCAGGAGGTAACCGCGCTTGCCTGTGAGTTCGAGGCGGGCCGTCAGCGCAGAGTGATCACGTTTGCGGTGATCAGGGCGGCGGCGTCGGAAGCGAGATAGGCGATCACTTCGGCCACCTCGCCGGGTGTCGCGATGTGGATGAGCCCGGGGCTTGCGGCGACGTGCTCGCGGACGGCATCGGTGACCCAGCCGGTGTCGGTGACGGGCGGATGGATCATATTGGCCGTTATCCCGAATGGGGCGAGCTCGAGTGCTGCCGACATCGTGTAATTCGCCTGGGCGGCCTTGGCTGCCCCGTAGGAGACTTCCTCGGGGAAGCCGAGGTCGCCGCCGGAAGTCAGCCCGATGATCCGGCCCCAGGTTGCCCGGCGGGCAATGTGGCGGCGGGCGAACTCGCTGATCATCAGGGCCGCGGCCATTGCGTCGACGCTGAACTGCCGGGTCCAGGTCCCGGCCGTGACAGGCTGGAGGGACCGGCCGAGCCGGTCGGCTGTGGTGGCCGGGGTGGCCGCGAAGGTGTCGGCCAGCCATCCGGTCGCGTTGTTGACCAGGACATCGACCGGCCCGAACTGCTCTTCGGCGGTGTCGAACAGCAGCGCAGGCGTGGCCGGGTCGGACAGGTCAGCCTCCACGGCGGCTGCCCTCCCGCCGCCGTCACGGATGCGGGCGATGACGGCTGCGGCGCCCTGCGCCCGACGGTCGCGGTATGCCTGCGGGGTACCGGGATCGTCCGGGTCATCGACCCGTAGGAACGTGCACAGGACCGCGCACCCGCGCCCGGCCAGGGACTCGGCGGTCGCCGCACCGATGCCGTGATTGGCGCCCGTCACGATCGCCGTGTGCCCACTTGCCATCATGACTCCCTTCTGGTCGGCGCCCGCACGGCACCTGCCGCGCAGAGGCTAGCGCAGCGAACCACGCGCAGTCGGCTCGTCTGCGCCGGGGCCTGGTGGCGGGCAAGGCGAGTCGGGACACGTCTCGTCGAAGGGTCGGCGCCGGGCGGAGTGCGGGGGAGGAGTCCCGCACTCCGCTGCTGGGCGGCCGTCAGGCGGCCTGGCTCGGGGGTGAGTGGCTGTGCAAGATGTGTCCGGCGGGGCTGGTAGCGGTGGTGGTGCCGTCGAGGTTAAGGACCAGGGTCCAGCCCCACCGGTGCAGGACGGTCAGGTGGTGGAAGCGGCAGACCAGCGTCAGGTTGGGCAGGGCGGTTGGTCCGCCGTTCTCCC
>DASXZD010000014.1:0-10638 GCA_036502085.1 Streptosporangiaceae bacterium | reverse complement strand
GGCCGGCTGTCGGGGGTCTGGCCGGTCGGTGGTGGCCTTGCGTTGTGTGCTACGGCCGGGGAGTGCGCCCGAGGAAGGCGGCGAGCCGGTCGCTGGGGTCGGCTGTGGCCGGCACGGTGACTGGCGCCGCGAACAGGGGGTGCCGGCCGGTGCGCGGGACGAGCGCCGGGGCTATCACCAGCAGGCTGGTGGCCAGGGCGCGCGGGACCGGCTGGTGCTGCCCGCACGCCCGGGATATGTCCCACCCGTGGACGGCGACCTCGAGGGCGGCCGCAGCGGCCATGACGCTAGCCCCAAGCGGGCAGCCGGCGATCTCCACGACCTGGCGCTGGTGGCCGGGGCTGGTCCAGGCATCGAGCAGTCGGCCGGCGCGATCGCGGAACGCCCGGGCTGGGTCAGCCGCCAGGTCGCCGTCCTCAGCGGCGGGGTCCAGGCCAACGCGTCCGGCTTCGATGCCCTCACCGATCGCGGCCAGGGATTCGCTGGCGTGCCGGAGCAGCATCCGCAGGTCCCACCCCCGGCACGGTGTCGGGCGCGACAGCAGTTCCGGCGTGACGGCCAGGACCGCGCCGAGAGCGTAGCTGATCGACGGTTCAAGCAGCCGGGCGCCTTCAGCCGGCCATGCCGTCGGGGCTGCCTGGGTCATCGGCCCGGTACCGGGGCCGCGGCAGCGGGGGCGGCCTGCGGCAGGCCGAAGGCCGGGAATAGGCCCGGGTCGTTGAACGAGGTGACCCGCGTGACGCGCGAGGCGGCGATGGTTAGCACACATATCGAGTGTGCCCGGTACACGCCGTCGTGGTCGCGCAGGTAGGCAGCGAGCGCGGGCTGGCCGTTGGCAGCCGTGGGGATCATCTGGAAGCGGCCGGGTTCGCTGAGGACCCGGGTCTGCAGGAAGCGCCCGATCAGCTCACGGCCGGTGAACCAGGTCGGCTCCGGCGGCATCTCGAACACGGCATCATCGCGCAGCAGTTGCATGACCGCCGGGATGTCGGCGTTCTGGAACGCCGTGGCGTACTTGTCGAGCAGGTCGCGGTCAGCCGGGTCGCCAGGCTCGTGAATCTCGTCCTCGTCGGGAGCCGCCTGCTCGAGCCGCGCCCGGGCGCGCTGTAGCATGCCGTTCACCGCGGTGCTGGTGGTGCCGAGCAGGTCAGCGACCTCCGCTGCCCGCCAGCGCAGCACGTCGCGCAGGATCAGTACCGCGCGCTGCCGGGCGGGCAGGTACTGCAAGGCGGCGATCAGGGCCAGCCGCACGCTCTGCCGGGACGCGACGACCTCGGCTGGATCGGCGGACCCGGCACTCACCAGCACGTCGGGAATGGGCTGCAGCCACGGAACCTCCGGCCGCGCCGCGGCCAGCGGAGCTTCCGGGTACTCGCTCGGGCCGCCGAGGCCGGACGGCAATGGCTTGCGGCTGTTGTTCTCCAGCGCGCGCAGGCAGGCGTTGGTCGCGATCCGGTACAGCCAGGTCCGCAGCGACGCCCGCCCCTCGAATTCCCCGTAGGACCGCCAGGCACGGATCATGGTCTCCTGCACCTGGTCCTCAGCATCGTGAACCGAGCCCAGCATGCGGTAGCAGTGCGCCAGCAATTCAGGCCGGAACGGGTCGGTGAGACGCGCGAACTCCTCGCTGACTGCCATCGCTGCTGCCTCTCGTCGTCGCGTGCTGCGCCGTCACTGGTACAGATCCGGCCCGGCCGCGAAAGTCACCGGCCGGCGGCGAATTATCTGCCCCGCGGGTTCCCGGTCAGTTTCCCGTGCGTCCCGGATCTGTAGAGGTGAACGCGGGTCAGGCCCGCCTCACCTACATCAGGGAGCCCGCATGTCAAGGCATCAACTCGCCGGCGAGACCGGCTACCGCAACCCCGGGGGTCCAGGAATGAATCAGGTCCGTCGCTGGCGCGCGTTCGCCGTGCTGGCGGTCTCGTTCTTCATGACGGTCGCGGACCTCGCGATCGTCAACGTCGCGCTGCCGACCATCGGCCGCGAGCTGCACATGCCCGAATCAAGCCTGCAGTGGGTCGTCACCGGCTATGCGCTTACCTTCGGCGGCTTCCTGCTGCTCGGCGGCCGCGCCGCGGACCTGCTGGGCCGCCGCCGCATCCTGATGGCCGGCCTGGCCCTGTTCACCGTGTCGTCGCTGGGCTGCGGGCTGGCGACAGCAGACTCGGTCCTGATCCCGATGCGCTGCCTGCAGGGGCTCGGCGCGGCGATCGTGCTCCCGGCGGCGCTGTCGATCGTGATGAACATGTTCCCCGAGGGCGCCGAGCGGAACAAGGCACTGGGCCTGTGGGGCGCCATCGGGGCGAGCGGCGCGACCGTCGGGGTGATCGCCGGCGGCCTGCTCACCCGCTACGCCGGCTGGCAGTACATCTTCTTCCTCAACGTCCCGGTCGGTGCGGCGGCGCTGCTGCTCGCTCCGCGCATCGTGCCGGAGAGCCGGCTCACCACGGAACGCCGGCGCTACGACCCGTTCGGCGCGGTCACCGTGACCGGCGGCCTGTCGCTGCTCGTCTACGCGGTCTCGACCGCCCCGCAGGCCGGCTGGGCTAGCGCCAGGACGGTGACGCTGCTCGCGGCGTCCGCCGCCCTGCTCACCGCCTTCGTGGTCATCGAGACACGCGTCGAGGCGCCGCTGATGCCGCTGCGGATCTTCCGGAGCACGACGCTGGCGGGCGCGAACGCGGTCAGCGTGCTGCTAGGCGGCAGCTTCTTCGCGTTCATCTTCATCGGCACCCTGTACATGCAGCAGGTGCTCGGCTACTCCGCGCTCAAGGCCGGGCTGGCCTGGCTGGCGGCCTCGCTCACCTCGGTCGCCTTCGCCGGCCTGTCGCAGGCGCTGGTCACCCGCGGCTCGGCCAAGCTCGTGATGGCGGCCGGCATGGCCATGATCGGCGGCGGCGTGCTGTGGGCCACCCAGGTGCCCGTGCACGGGAACTTCTGGTCCAGCCTGGCCGGACCGTTCATAGTCACCGGAATCGGTACCGCATTTGCCTTCATCCCGGTCTCCATCGCCGCTCTGGCCGGGATCGCCAAGCACGAGGCCGGCCTGGCCTCCGGGCTCCTCAACACCTCTCAGCAGCTCGGCGGAGCGATCGGCGTCGCGATCGCATCCACGATTGCCGCCACCCACGCCAGCACCCTGCTTCACCAGGGCGCCATCCCAGCCGCGGCACTCACCAGCGGCTTCCAGTGGGCATTCTGGGCCTGCGGCGCAATCGGCCTGGCCGCGGTCCCGGTCACCTTCCTCCTGGTCCGCCGCGACGAGCTAGCCACAGCGGTTGCCAGCACATCTGCCAAACCCCAGCCCGCACCCGCCGAGGTATAACCCAGCCGCCCCTCGTACGCAACCAGGGAGTCCAGCATGCCAACGCAAGAACTGTCCGGAACGACCGCACTAGTCACCGGCGCCAGCCGGGGATTCGGACGCGCCATCGCCCTTGCCCTGGCCAAGCACGGCGCGCATGTCGTCGGGGTCGCCCGCGACCGCGCCCGGCTCGAGGAACTACACGCACAACTCGGCGACACCTTCACCCCAGTCTCCGCTGACGCCACCGACCCGGTGGTCGCAGGCCAGCTCCTCGACAAGCACCGCCCCCGCACACTGGTCCTCAATGCCGGGGCGGCCCCCCTGACGCGGCCGGTCCACCGGCAAACCTGGCAGACCTTCAGCCGCAACTGGGAAGTCGACGTACAGCACGTGTTCAACTGGACCCGCGAGGCGCTATTGCTTCCGCTGGAGCCAGGCAGCGTAGTCATCGCCTTCTCCAGCGCAGCCGCAGTCAACGGCTCGCCGCTCAGCGGCGGCTACGCCGGCGCCAAGGCCACCATCCGGTTCATCGCCTCCTATGCCGCGGCGGAGTCCGGCCGGAACGCGCTTGGCATCATGTTCACCTCCGTGCTGCCGCAGCTCACCCCGGAGACAGACCTGGGCGCGGCAGGAGTCGCCGCCTACGCCGCCAGGCAGGGCGTCGATATTCCCGCCTTCCTCGACGGCTTCGGCCGGACGCTCACCCCGGAGCAGGTGGGCACCGCGATCGCCGGCATTGCCACCGGCCCTGGCGACGACCAGGACGCCTACCTGCTCACCGCCGCCGGCCTCGGCCCGGTGCAGTGATGCCATTCGTCACCCCCTCGGGGGGGCGGCGTCGTGCCGGTCCTGAAAGCCGTCAACGAGCGCGCGCAGCGCCGGACGGCCAGGGCTGCGGGCTCCAGGGCCCGGCTTGTGAGGACAGTGACCAGGCGGCCTCGCCTCGTCCCGGCGGCAGGTCGGGCCGCGATTACTTTAGGCGGGCCGGCCGGTCTTCATATCGGCGGGCAGACCCAGACCCGGGAACCAGCCCGCCGCAGCCACGGGAGGCGATATGCGCAAGCTGATCGTAAGCAGCCTGGTCTCACTCGACGGGATCCACGGTGATCCGCAGTCCTGGATCGGAGACTACTTCGACGCACAGGCTGCGGAAGAGTCGCTCGCTGTGCTGCTCGGCAGCGACGCGATGCTGATGGGCAGGAACACCTACGACTACTTCGCCCCCGCCTGGTCCTCGCCGCAAGGGCCGTACCTGGAGCGGATCAACGCGATGCGCAAGTACGTCTTCTCCTCGACCCTGGCTGCGGCGAGCTGGAACAACACGACGATCATCCCCGGCGATCCCGCCGCCGCCGTGCGGGAGCTCAAGGAGCAGGGGGACCGGCACCTGGTGATCTACGGCTACGGCCAGCTGGCCCAGACGCTACTCGAGCACGGCCTCGTCGACCAGCTGAACTTCGTCGTCAACCCGGTCATGGCGGGCAGCGGGACCACGCTGTTCCGCCCGGGCAAGCGCACCAACCTGCGCCTGACCTCGGTCACCGAGCGCCGCAACGGCGTGGTCGTCCTCTCCTACGTAAACGCCTGAAGGACGGCAAGCGGAGGTGGCTGAGACGTTGCCGTCGCGTCGTGGGTTCCCGCCCTCGGACAGGCTTGTGCTGGCAAGAAAAGGCTTTGCGGCGGTGGGCCTGGCCGTGCGCAGACTAGAGGCGTGAGCGGTTCGGTGGAATCTCGTGCGGACGTTCTGCTTGGCGGTCGGCTTGGACGGGCGACGCTCGCCGATCTGGCCGGGCTGGATACGCTCACGTTGCTGGCCGCGGAGGGCAAGCCTCCCCCGGAAGGAGTGACCTTCCTGAAGTCCTCTTCATCCAGCGGGCTCAGGTCGCGGCTGCGCAGGCCGCTTCGCCCGCGCCGCGCTCACCGCGACGCGGGAACCTGGCCGGAGTGGATGAACCCGGGCGGGAACGATGCCGCCACGATTATCGAGGCAGCCGTGGCGAACGCGGTCCAGGCACCGGCGGAACAGCCCTGGTTCACCGATCCGCCCACCCTGCTGGTATCAGTGGCACGGGCGGCTGAGTGGGAACCGCCACTACCGGATGGTCAAGCCGGGCTGTTGAGACCGCTGGCCGAAGCGGTGGCCAGCGCGCCAGCCGCCAGTTGGTGGTGGGAGCCGGCTGACCTTCGGCATCAGCGCTGGGTGGGGTGCGATCACCACAGGACGCTGACGCGTGGCGCCGATGTCGCACGTGCTGTCGAGGCGGCGGAGGAAGATGCAGCGGCCGAAGAAGCGGCCATGATGCGGGAGCGGGCGCTGGCGGCGCGGCGGAAGCCGCGCCGACGGCGGGACAACGTCGAGGTGGCGGTTTCCGGGACCTGGTGGTCGGGCCCCCTCGGCGGCACGATCTGGACCAGCCGGGGGAACATCGGTGACCTGCCCGCGGTCGGGCTCGCCTGCGCCGAGGATCCGCTGGGAGAAGAAGAGTTCGAGATCTGGGCGGTGGGGATAGACCCCGCCGCCCGGGTGTATGAGGTGCACGAACCCGGCGACTGGGGGCGGCTGGCCGCCACCCACCCGAAGGACGTCACAGCCTCGCGATGGCATGACTGGAGCCGCTGGACCGGGCGCGAAGGACGGTGGATCCTGCCGGACTGGCGGTCGGTGGCCGCTCAGTGGGATGGCGTGCACGTCAGCGTGGCAGGCTACCTAAGCACCGCCGGGATGGCGGTAGACACCGGGGGCGCGGCCGCGACGCTGCTGGCAGGCTGGGACGCCGACCAGACCCTCTGGCTGCGAGACGTGTTCACCGGCACCCGGCACCTGACGACATGGCATGGCACCCCCGGGCCCGAAGCCCTTTGCTGACAGCGGTGGCGGCAGAACCGGCCGTCGGCCCGCGCCTCATGTGCGCGGCAGGACCTGCGCCATGGCCAGCGATGTCTGCTGGGTCGGGTACCCGCGCCGGGAGCCTCGGTAGCGGTCTGCGACACCATCAAACAGCACCCGCCGGTGACGGCGCCTGGCGCGCATCTCCCGGTCTCAGCGGCCATGGCCCCAGCATGACAGCCGTACCAGCTCCAGCCATAGTCGGCCCATCCGAGTGGCCGCTGCAAGAGCGGCTCCTCAGCTCGCATCGCTCTTCCCGTCGTGGCGGGCAGGCGGATCTCAGCTCCGGGGGACGAGGGCGAGCTGACGCGACTGCCCGACCAGGCGCCCGCTGCTGTCCCAGACCTCGCCGTCCTCCTCGAGGAAACCGGCGGTGACGAACCGGGTCGAAAAGCGGCAGCGGAGCCAGCCTGGCGCCGGGTTGGCCCGGATATGGGCGGTGAGCTCGACCGTCGGCGTCCATGCGATCGGCAGCCGGGCGTTGAAGGCGGTCGGCGGGAAGGCGTCGACCGCGCACAACAGGGCGAGGCTGTCGACGGGCTCGTCGCCCGGGAGCCGGAACCAGCCCCGCATCAGCGGCTGCCCGGATTGGCGCCCCGTGGCGAAGGCGGCGTCTTCGGGATGCAGGCGCAGGTCGACTTGGCCCATGAACGGGGGCGGGAAGGTGCCGCTCGGCTTCACGCGGACACATCGCTCGGGTGAGGGCAGTTCAGGGGGCGCGCCTTCGATGAGCTCGGGTCCTTCGGCTTGCGACAGATCGCCGAGCGTCCCGAGCACGGCCAGCAGCGGGCGGGTACCGGAGAACATCGTCGCGGTACCCGTGGCGAAGCGCTTTCCCTCCTTGAGGATCTGGGTGGCGATCCGGACGCTGCCTGGTCGGCCAGGGGACAGGTAGTGCGCGGTGACCGTGACAGGGTCCGGCCGCCCGGCGGCGGCGACCAGGGCGCGTGTGGCCATGACGAGCAGGTAGCCGCCGTTGGCGTTGCCCGCGATTTCCCAGCCCGCATCGATGGAGGCTACCCACTCGCCAGCCGCAGCGGGCTGGACCGCCGTCGCGGTGGCAAACGGGCCGACCAGGGGGCACCTCGCTAGGACACGATCCGCCCATGCTATCAAGCAGCGATGCGCTGGCTGGCGCGGCCGGACTCGGCGACGAACGTGTCCGATCCGGCGGGGAGCTTGTACCAGGAGGTGAAGTTGCAGCGCAGGTACGTGACGAACACGCCGTCCGCGGGGTTGGCGCCGGGCGTGCTCTCGACCGTCAGGCCGGCGTTGATCCGCAGCACGTTCGGCAGCCCGGGGAGTTCGGGCAGCGGGCCGACGGCGACCGTCTTGGTCAGCAGGTCGCCAGCCACATCGCCAGCCGGGTCTTCGTGGTCACCGAGGTCGCGGACGGGTACGACGGCGCGGCGAGGATCGCCGTGGTGCTCGGTCCCAGCCAGGGAACTGATTCCAGCCGGCGCCCCATTTGGCCGTGATGTCGTCGTCCCAGGCGCCTGGCTCGGTCGGGTTGTAGCAGTCGGCCTGGCCTTCGTGGAAGTTGAAGTCCATCTCCGTGCCGTGGGCTACGCCCTGGATATAGGTCTTCTCGTCATAGCTGAGCGCGGAAATCGTGTCGCCGAGCGCGGTCGGCAGGTCAACGAACCACGAGCCCGACTTGATGAAGCCGTCGGGAATGTACTTTCCCCATTTCATGTACGCCGCGCAGTCGTCGTAGAAATCGTAGTAATCACCCTGCGGGATCGTGCAAGCCGGATTCGGGTAGCTGGCCGTGGTGGCCTGGGCGGGCGACGCCCATCCGGTCACGGTAACCGCGAGCGGCACGTCCGCGGCGCTGGCGCAATACCGGAAACGACGGCGATTTAGCAGGGCAGGAACTTTCATGCAGAGAGGCTAACGATGCTGACTTTCACCTTTCTTTCAGCCAGCGGCGCGGCATGAGCAGCGTGAAAGGTCCCGGCCCGCTGCCAGCCCTCGCCGCGCGTACCGCCCGGTCACGGTCGGCGGCCTCCGGCTCGCTCAGATGGCGTTCTCCTCGACCGCGAGCTGGATCGGCGCGGCCCGCCCGCTGCGAAACAGCAGGCCGCGGCCGAGCGGACCCGGCCCGGCGTTGCGCGGCAGCCTGACGCCGAACAGGTCGCCGTCATCAGGCGTGTCCACCGCCACCAGGACGCCGCACCTTGACTTCCGTGCCGAGGCGATGAAGCCCGAGTAGCAGCTGCTCAGGTCCCCGGTGCTGCCGGCCAGGATCAGGCCGTGATCGGCGTCCCGGCCGGAGACGATGATCCGTTCGAGGATCTCCGAGTTCGGCGCGTTGTACAGCATCTCGGCGTCATCGACGAGCACCACGTAGCGGTCCAGCGGGTTGAGCGCCGCCCGCAGGTACTCGACATCGAGCTCCGAGCCGAGCACGGCGAGCACCCCCGGCGTGCCCTCCAGGGAGCGCAGCGGGGAGCGTCGCGGGGCGATCACCAGGATCGGCGTCTGCTGGGCGATCAACGACCGCGCCATCGTGATGAGCGTGGTGGACCGCCCGCTCCGCGGCGGTCCCGCGACCACGATGCCCGGTCCTTCCTCGGCCACGTCGAGGCCCTGCGGCGACAGTTCGTCCCCGCCGGCGCCGACCATCGCCCACAGCGGCGACGGCGGCACGAAATCCGGGTCCAGCCGGTAGGTCTCGGCCACGGTGATCCGCGGCGGGAGCGCGTCGACCCGCAGCGGGCGGTGCCCCCGCGGCAGTGCCCCAGACGGCTGGCGCCCGTACCGCTGGCGCGCGGCGTCGGCTATCTGCCGCAGCGCGCTCACCTGCGCGAGCCCGGTCGGATCTGGGTCGAGCAGCGCGACCTGGGCCTCCAGCGGATTCGGCTTGGCACCGAACATGAGCCGCCCGTCGGGCTGGTGCGCGGGCAGGGCGCGCTCCCTGATCTCGGCCAGCGAGGAGTCGCTCCTGTCGGTCAGCCGGAAGATCATCCGGTGGCCGAACACGGTGCCGACCTGGCCGAGCAGTGCCGCCCGGTCGGTGGTGACGACGGCGCGCAGCCCGACCGCGCTGCCCTCGCGGAGCACCTGGAGCAGGCTCTCGACCAGCCGTCCCATGTCGTACTCGCCGAAGGCGGCGTAGTAGCCCTCCCACCAGTCGAGCAGCAGGAGCATCCACGGAAGTCGTTCCTCGCCCGAGGTCGCCGCCCGCTGCTCGGCGAGCCCGGCGAACCCTTGCGCGGCGAGCAGCTGCTGGCGTCGCGCGATCTCGTTGCGGAGCTTGCTGAGCAGCCGCTCCACCCGGTCGGTCTGCTCCCTGGCCACCACGGCGCCGCAGTGCGGGAGCTCGCTCACCGGCAGCAGCGCGCCGGCCCCGCAGTCGATCCCGTAGATGTGCACGTCAGCGGGCGAGGTTTGCGAGGCCACCGCGCCGGCCAGCGTGCGCAGCAGGCTGGACCGCCCGCTGCGGGCCGCGCCGGCCACCACGGTGTGCCCGGCGGACGGGAAGTCCAGCGTGAGCGGCGCCCGGGCCTGCCGGTGCGGCAGGTCGGTGAGCCCGTAGGGGATCGGCGGGATGTCGGCATCTTTACCGGAGCCGGGGGCCGATGCGGGCAACTCGCCGAGCGTGATGATCTCGGGCAAGGGCTCGAGCCACGGCCTGCGCTGCTGGCCGAGGCCGGCCTTGACGTTGGCGGTGGCAATCGCGTCGACGAGCACCGACAGGTCGGTCTCCATCGTCTCCTCGTCCGAGCCGCCGGCCTTGGCGGCGGGCAGCGCCCGGCCGAGGCCGCGCCAGGGAACCGGCATGACCTGGGCGCTGGCCGTGACCGGCCCGGTGCCGGGCCGCCGGCCGCCGATGCGAGCCGACTGGACGGCGACCAGGTTCGACGCGCCCGATCGCACGTAGCACCGGCCGGGCGTGGTCTTCGCGATGTACGCGGAATCCGGCGCGTCGATGACGTCGGCCGATTCGTCGCTGCTCGTGACCCGCAGCGCGATCCGCAGGTTCGTGTTGGCCCGGATGTCCGCGCTGACCACGCCGGCCGGGCGCTGCGTGGCGAGGATCAGGTGGACGCCGAGCGAGCGGCCGCGGCGGGCGATGTCGATGAGCCCGTTGACGAAGTCCGGCAGCTCCGCGACCATGGCCGCGAACTCGTCGATGATCAGCACGAGCCGCGGCATCGGCTCCAGGTTCAGCTCAGGCCGGAGCCGCTTGGTGTCCCAGTAGTCCTCGATGTCCTTGGCCCCGGAGTGCAGCAGCATCTCTTCGCGCCGCTTGAGCTCGGCGCCGAGCGAGTCGAGCGCGCGCACGGTCAGGTGACCATCGAGGTCGCTGACCATGCCGACGGTGTGCGGCAGCCGCGCGCAGTCCTTGAACGCGCTTCCGCCCTTGTAGTCGATGAGCACGAACGTCATCGCGTCGGGCCGGTTGGCCACGCAGAGCACGGCGATGATCGTCTGCAGC
>DASXZD010000013.1:0-12417 GCA_036502085.1 Streptosporangiaceae bacterium | reverse complement strand
ATTCGCCTCCGGCACGGTGCTGGCTTGATTCGCCTCCGGCACGGTGCTGGCTTGATTCGCCTCCGGCACGGTGCTGGCTTGATTCGCCTCCGGCACGGTGCTGGCTTGATTCGCCTCCGGCACGGTGCTGGCTTGATTCGCCTCCGGCGAAATGAGCACTGAACCGCTGCGGGTCGATGGTCGCCGAGGTGATGATGACCTTGAGGTCGGGGCGGCTGGGCAGCAGGCGCTTGAGATAGCCGAGGATGAAGTCGATGTTCAGGCTGCGCTCGTGCGCCTCGTCGATGATCAGCGTGTCGTAGCGCAGCAGCTCCCGGTCGTGCTGCAGCTCGGCGAGCAGGATCCCGTCGGTCATTACCTTGACCAGCGTGCTGTCGCTGGAGGTGTCGGTGAAGCGCACCTTGTAGCCGACGGCCTCGCCGGGCTTGGTGCCCAGCTCGGCGGCGATCCGGTCCGCGACCGTGCGGGCGGCGATCCGCCGCGGCTGAGTGTGGCCGATCTGGCCGGTGACGCCGCGGCCGAGTTCCAGGCAGATCTTGGGCAGCTGCGTGGTCTTGCCGGAGCCGGTCTCGCCCGCGACGATCACCACCTGGTGATCGCGGATCGCGGCGGCGATCTCGTCCTTGCGCGCGCTGATCGGAAGCCCGGGCGGGTACGAGACCACCGGGACCGCGCTCGCCCGCGCCGCGGCCCTGGCCGCGGCCGCCGTCAGCTCCGCCTGCACCTGGCCCAGGGCCCGCTCGCGCCCGGCCCCGTCACGCGCCGCGGCAGCCCGCTCGATGCGGCGGCCCAGCCGGTGCTGATCGCGGAGCATCAGCGTCGGCAGCAGCTCGCGCAGCTCAGCGAGTGAGGTCGTCAAGTCGGCAGTCTCCACGGCGGCACGGAACACGCTCAAGGATGGCGGGGAAGTCCCCAGCAACCTAACGCTTTTCCGCCCCGGGCCCTTCCCGCGGTGCCGGGCCCGGACACGGTACGGATGATCTACCGTAAGTGGCCCCGGGACGCCTACCACGCCGACATGACCGAAGCGCGCGAGGATACCTAGGGGTACTGACCGAAGGCTCTGCGCGGGCGGTGCCGGATGTGCGATGAACCGAACGTCTAGACCGGCACCATGCTGGTGAGGTCGTCGCACCGTCCCAGCTCGTCAAACGGCCCGTCCCCCGCCGACAGCGGCCCGGCCTCAGGCCGCAGCTCGGTGCGACCTGGCCGCAGCCGCATGGTGCTGAGAACCTGCTCGCGCCGGGCGTCGAGCGCGGGCTCGACTCGTCCTTCGAGCTGGGGCTTGCGCGCGGACCGCAGCACAGGCTCTCGCGGGCCGGCCAGCACGGGGCTGTTCTGCAGCTCGGCCAGGGCGAAGTTGTCGGACACCTCTCGCAGCACGTGCGAGAGCGGTGTCTCAAGGGCCGTGCAGATCGCGGAGAGCAGCTCGGAGGAGGCTTCCTTTTGGCCGCGCTCGACCTCGGACAGGTACCCAAGGGAAACCCGCGCGGATGCGGACACCTCGCGGAGGGTGCGACCCTGCCGCAGACGCAGCCGCCGCAGCACGTCACCGAGCAAGTGACGAAGCAGGACCATCGCCGCACTCCTTTCCGCCGGCCTGTGTGTGCTTATGCTTCCACCGTACCCGTCCTAACGGACAGTCTGCGAGACCGGTTCACTGCGTGTTCGCTGCTGACGTAACGCTGTAATCGCCGGTCATCTTCCCGCGGGCTGCCCGGTCTACCCGCGTCGTGTCGTTAAAGTTACGTATTTTACGCATCGAGCATCCCCTGAAGCAGCCTCAGCGCGGCCATCACGGTCTGCTGCCGGACCGAACGGCGGTCGCCGGACAGCGCCAGGCTCCGCCGCCGGTCGCCGCGCTGCGAGCTCACCGCGATGTGCACGGTGCCAGGCGGCAGGCCGTCGGCCGGATCGGGCCCGGCGACCCCGGTGGTGGCCATCCCGAACGTGGCATCCAGCCGCCGCCGGGCGCCGTCGGCCATCGCGGCGGCCACGTCGGGGTGCACCGGGCCGAACTGGTCCAGCAGCGTCGCGGGCACGTCGAGCAGCGCGTGCTTCAGGTCGGTGGCGTAGGCGACGATGCCGCCGCGCAGCACGAGCGACGCGCCCGGGATGTCCACCAGCGCGGCGGTGAGCAGGCCGCCGGTCAGCGATTCGGCCACCGCGACGGTCTGCGCCCGCCCGGTCAGCGACGTCACGATCTGCCGGGCCAGCCCGGCCTGATCGTCGTTCATGGGCCCTTCCGCCGCGCCCCGAGTACGTAGTCAGCCCCGGTGAGCAGCGTGACCGCCACCGCGACCGCCATGACCGCCGGGCGGGCCGCCCCGAACGGGCCGGGCAGCACGTACAGGCTGATCGCGATCACCTGCAGCAGGGTCTTCAGCTTGCCGCCCCGGCTGGCCGCGATCACCTTACGGCGGATCACCATCATCCGCAGCACGGTGACGCCAAGCTCCCTGACCAGGACCACCCCGGTCACCCACCAGGACAGCTCGCCGAGCGCGGAGAGCGCGACGAACGCCGCGCCGGTCAGCGCCTTGTCGGCGACCGGATCGGCGATCTTGCCGAAGTCGGTGATCAGGCCGCGCTGCCGGGCCAGCCGGCCGTCCAGCAGGTCGGTCAGCGATGCGATGCCGAACAGCACGAACGCGGCGATCCTGGATCCGGTGCCGCCGTCGGTCAGCAGGATGACAAAGAACGGCACCAGGATCAGCCGCAGTACCGTCAGCCCGTTCGCCGGGTTGACGATCCCGGCCCGCGGCGCGCCGACTGCGGCGCAGCCATCGGCGGTCGCGCCCGCTGCGGCGGGGGGACCAGGTGTGACGGGGTCGGGAGGGAATCCCGGCAGCCCGCTCAACGCGCCTCCGCGGGAGCGACCTGGACGGCCTGCGCCGCCAGGTCCACGCCCTCAGCGCCGACGATCTCCGCAGTCACCAGGTCGCCGGCCTGGCGGCCGGCGCAGCCGTCCACGACCGTCACCCCGTCCACCTCCGGTGCCTGGTGCGCCGCCCGGCCCTCGAAGCGGCCGTCGCCGACCCGGCGTTCGAGCAGCACGGCGACCGTCTCCCCGATGCGGTCCGCCGAACGCTGCGCCATCAGCTCATCGGCCAGCGAGGTGACCTCCTCGACCCGCCGGGCGACCTCGGCCGGGTCGACCTTGCCGGGCAGCGATTCGGCCTCCGTGCCGTCCTCGTCGGAGTAGCCGAAGACGCCGATGGCATCCAGCCTGGCGTCCTCCAGGAAGCCTTCCAGGATGGCCAGGTCGTCCTCGGTCTCGCCCGGGAACCCGACGATGAAGTTGGATCTGACCCCCGCCTCGGGGCAGGCCTCGCGCACCCGGCGCAACAGCTCGCCGAACCGCTGCGCGTCGCCGAACCGGCGCATCGCCCGCAGCACCGAGCCGCTGGCGTGCTGGAACGACAGGTCGAAGTACGGAGCGACGCCCGGGGTCGCGGCCAGCGCGTCGATCAGCCCGGGGCGCAGCTCGGCGGGCTGCAGGTAGCTGACCCTGACGACGGCGATGCCGGGCACGGCCGCCAGCTCGGGAAGCATCTCCTCGAGCAGCCGCAGGTTGCCCAGATCCTTGCCGTACGACGTGGAGTTCTCGCTGACCAGCAGCAGCTCGCGCACGCCGTGGTCGGCCAGCCAGTGTGCTTCGGCGATCAGGTCCTCGGCGGGCCGGGACAGGAACGCGCCGCGGAACGAGGGGATCGCGCAGAAGCTGCACCGGCGGTCGCAGCCCGACGCGATCTTGAGCGGGGCGGTCACGCCCTTGTCGAGCCGCCGCCGGAGCACCTGGACCGGGGCGGGCCCGGACGGCGGCGCCAGCCCCTGCGGCAGATCGGGAATCTTGTCGTCCGGTCGGCGGGCGGGCACGGCGCGGGCCCTGTCGGCGGGCGCGAGCGGCAGCAGGCGGCGGCGGTCCCGCGGCTGGTGCGCCGTCCAGCGCTCCCCCGCGACCACCGCGTCGAGCCGGGCGGCGATGTCGGGATAGTCGTCGAAGCTGACCACCTGCGCCTCAGGCAGCGCGTCGGCCAGGTCGGCGCCGTAGCGCTCGGCCAGGCAGCCGGCCGCCACCACGTTGGCCCCGGCGGACGAGGCATCGAGCAGCTGGTCGATGGACTCCTGCTTGGCCGCTTCGATGAACCCGCAGGTGTTGACCACGGTCACGTCGGCTTCGGCCTCGTCGGTCAGCCGCCAGCCGCCGGATTCGAGCCGCGCCGCGAGTTCTTCGGAGTCAACCTCGTTGCGCGCGCACCCCAGCGTGACCAGGCGGACGGTGCGAAGATTCTGGTTCGGCGACACACCGGCAGACTACGGTACCTGCGCCCCTGCGGCCGCCCGGCAGCTCTAGCCGGTGAGTTGCTTGCCGGGGCGGAAGCTCAGGGTGATCGGGTTGCCCGCGGTGCCGGGTGAGCCGCGGTCCTTGCCGTTCACGGTCAGCACGACCGCACCTGGGTTACCCAGCTGCATGTGGACCGCGTGCTTGAAGGTCCAGGTCTTGGTGGCGCCGGAAGGCAGCGTCACCTGGGTCAGGTACACGCCGCTGAGCGAGGTGAACTCGACCCAGCACGGCTCGGACTTGACCACCAGCTTGATCACGAGCTCGCGGGGCGGCGCGGGGCTGGCCGCGGGAGTGGTGCTGGGGCTGGGGCTGGGGTGCGGATGCGCCGGGGCGGTGGTGGGATGCAGCGCCGCCGCCGGGGTGATCGGCGTGTGCGAGCCCGTCGACACCACGTGGAAGATCACGTAGCCGACGATGACGGCCAGCGCGACGATCATGGCGGCGCTCCAGTTCAGCGGCCGCCGCTCTTTGATCTTGATGGGGGTGGACGGCTCGAAGACCTCGGCCGCCCTGATCGCGTGCGGGGCGCCGTGCGCGGCGTCGTACTCCATGATCAGGGCGTCGGGGTCGATCCCGGTGACCTTCGCGATGCTCCTGATGTGCCCGCGCGCGTAGAAGTCGCCGCCGCAGGCCGAGAAGTCACCGCGCTCGATGCCGCGGATGATGGTCTCCCTGATCCGCGTCTGCTGGCTGACCTGGGTGATGGTGAGACCGGCCTGGCGCCGCGCTTCCGCCAGGGTGTCACCGATGCTCAAGCCGCTCCTCCCTGGTGTAATTGGCACTGCGCAATGGGCGCTGCCGTTGGTTACCAATTGTAGACACGATGCCAGCAGGCTGCGAGGAATGCCGGCCACCCCGCGCCGATCAGCCGCGCAGCGAGCCGAGCACCTCGTCCATGTCGTCGGGCCTGATCAGCACGTCCCTGGCCTTGGAACCCTCACTGGGCCCGACGATGCCGCGGCTCTCCATCAGGTCCATCAGCCTGCCGGCCTTGGCGAAGCCGACGCGCAGCTTGCGCTGCAGCATGGAGGTGGAGCCGAACTGCGTGCTGATCACCAGTTCGGCCGCCTGGATCAGCAGGTCAAGGTCGTCGCCGATCTCCGCGTCGACCTCGCGCTGCCTGCCCTCCGGCGCCGCGACGTCCTCGCGGTAGTCCGGCTCGGCCTGCTTCTTGCAGTGCGCGACGACCTCGCGGATTTCCTTCTCGGTGACGAAGGCGTTCTGCAGCCTGATCGGCTTGCTCGCGCCCATCGGCAGGAACAGCGAGTCGCCCTGGCCAACCAGCTTCTCGGCGCCGGGCTGGTCCAGGATGACCCGGCTGTCGGTCAGGCTGGAGGTGGCGAACGCGAGCCGGGACGGCACGTTGGCCTTGATCAGGCCGGTCACCACGTCCACGCTCGGCCGCTGGGTGGCCAGCACCAGGTGGATTCCGGCGGCGCGAGCCAGCTGGGTGATCCGCACCACGGCGTCCTCGACGTCGCGCGGGGCCACCATCATCAGGTCGGCGAGCTCGTCCACGATCACCAGCAGGTACGGGTACGGCAGGTACACCCGCTCGCTGCCCGGCGGGGGGACCAGCTTGCCCGCCCTGACCGCCTTGTTGAAGTCATCCAGGTGCCGGAACCCCGACGCGGCCAGGTCGTCGTACCGCCGGTCCATCTCGCCGACCACCCACTGCAGCGACTCCGACGCTTTCTTCGGGTTGGTGATGATCGGCGTGATCAGGTGCGGCACGCCCTCATAGGACGCCAGCTCGACCCGCTTCGGGTCGATCAGGATCATCCGCACCTCATCCGGCGTCGCCCGCAGCAGGATCGAGGCGATCAGCCCGTTGATACACGTCGATTTGCCTGCACCTGTCGCACCGGCTATCAACATATGGGGCATCTTCGCGAGGTTGGCCACCACGGTGTGGCCCTCGACGTCCTTGCCCAGCCCGACCACCATCGGGTGATGGTCGGAGACCGCCACCGGAGAGCGGAGCACGTCGCCCAGGCTGACGATCTCCCGGTCGGTGTTGGGGATCTCCACGCCGATCGCCGATTTGCCCGGGATGGGCGACAGGATCCGCACGTCCGCGCTCTTGACCGCGTAGGCGATGTTCTTCGACAGCGCGGTGACCCGCTCGACCTTGACCGCCTGGCCGATCTCGATCTCGTACCTGGTCACCGTCGGCCCCCGGGTGAACCCGGTGACCTGCGCGTCCACCTCGAACTGCTCGAGCACCCCGGTCAGCGCCTCGACCATGAAGTCGTTGGCCCGGGTGCGTGCCTTCGGCGCCGACCCCGGCTTGAGCAGCGCGGCCGGCGGCAGCGTGTAGCTGGCGTCCGTCGCGCCGGCCAGCGTGAGCTGCTCGGGGTGGGCGCGCAGCCGCTCCGGCTCGGGATGCGCCGCCGCCGCAGCGCCGTGACCCGCGCCCGCGCCAGGCCCGGCCGGGTCGACGGGCGCGAAGCCGAGCACCTCGAGTAGCCCGTCGTCGCTGCCCGCGCCGCCGCGGGCCGCACTCCCCCGCCCGCCGCCAGCCCCGGCCGCACCGGCAGATCCGGCCGCACCGGCAGAACTGGCAGAACCGGCGCTGCGCGGCCTGAGCCGCGTCCCGCGCTCCGCGATCAGCGGTGAATCGTACGGGCGCTCGTGCTCGCCCGCTTCGATGGCCTGCTGCTGGCGTCGGCCGCCCCTGGTCAGGCGGCCGACGCCGCTCCGTTCGGAATAATCGTTTTTACCGTCTGCGGTGGTGCCCGCCTCGCCGTCGCCCGGCTCCGGCCTGCCGTGGAGCAGGCTGGACAGCCGGGCCGGGATCGTGTGCACCGGCGTGGCGGTGATCACCAGCACGCCGAAGCCGGCCACCAGGGCCAGCAGCGGCGCGGCCACCCATGGGGAGAGCGCGGAGACCAGCGGCGCCGACGCGAAGAAGCCGATCAGGCCGCCGGCCTGCCGCATCGCGGTCGCGCCCGCGGTCGGCGACGGGGTGCCGTTCGCGATGTGCACGAGGCCGAGCGCGCCGACGAGCAGCGCCAGCCAGCCGATGATCATGCGGCCGGTCTCGGCGTTGCGGTCCGGATGGCGCAGGAACCGCCAGCCGAGGAGGGCGAGCAGCAGCGGTATCGCCCAGGAGGCCCAGCCGAACGAGCCGCGGATGACCGCCGTCATCAGCCGGCCGACCGGGTTGTCCAGGTGCCACCAGGTGGCGCTGGCCACGATGATCGCGGCGCCGATCGCGGTCAGGCCGATGCCGTCCCTGCGATGCGCGGGCTCGAGGCCGCGGGCGCTGCGGCCGATGCCGCGGGCCGCCGCGCCGAGGCCGTGCGCGAGCAGCATCCACAGGCTGACGACGGCGCTGGCGATCCAGTTGAGCAGGATCAGGACCGGATGCGCCGAGACCGAAGGCCGCGCGTCCCTGCGGCTGGCCGACTGGCGACCCTTAGACCCGCCTTTAGACCCGCCTTTCGGCCGAGCCGTGCCCTTGCGGCCGCCGGTCGTGCCCGACCGCTTGGCCTGGCCGCCGCTCCTGGCCTGGCCGCCGCTCCTGGCCGACGACGCGCCTCCGCGGCCGCGCGGCACAGGCTCGGCCCGGCCGCCCCTCGGGCGGTCGACAGTGCGGTCGACAGTGCCCTTGGGCGCACGTGTGGCCATGATGCCCACGGTACCGAGCATTCCGCACCCGGCGGCGCAGGCGGGCGGGCGTGTCGCCGACGGCCGACTATGCCGAATGATGGACGATCGTCCCAGAAGCGGCATACAGTGGCAGCGTGCGCATCGCGATCATCGGCGGCGGGCCTGGCGGGCTGTACCTTTCGGCCCTCGCCAAGCGACTCGGCGCGCAGCACGAGATCACCGTCTGGGAGCGGAACGCGCCCGACGACACCTTCGGGTTCGGCGTCGTCTTCTCCGACGAGACTCTAGAGGGAATCGCGTCCGCCGACCCGGTGATCTACCAGTCCATGGAGCGCGAGTTCGCCCGCTGGGACGACATCGACGTGCACGTCAAGGGCGAGACGATCACCAGCGGCGGGCACGGGTTCGCCGCGATGAACCGCCGCCGGCTGCTGCGCATCCTGCAGGACCGCTGCCGCGAGCTGGACGTCCGGCTGCTGTTCGGCACCGAGGCCCCGCCGCCCGCCGAGCTGGCGGCCGGCTACGACCTGGTGATCGCGGCCGACGGGGCGAACTCGGCCGTGCGAGCCTGGGGCGCGGACGCGTTCGCGCCGACCCGCGACGTCGGGCGCTGCAAGTACATGTGGCTGGGCACCGACCGGGTATTCGACGCGTTCAAGTTCTACATCGAGCGCACGCCGTACGGGATCATGCAGGTGCACGGCTACCCGTACGACGCGACCGGCAGCACGATCATCGTGGAGATGCACGAATCCGTCTGGCAGGCGGCCGGCTTCGGCCAGGCCGATGCGGCGGTGCGCGGGCTGCCGCCGGGCCGGTCGGACGAGGCCTCGATCGCCCGGATCCGCGAGCTGCTGCCCGGACCGCTGGCCGGGTGCGGGCTGCGGGCCAACAACTCCCGCTGGCTGAGCTTCGGCACGATCCGCTGCCAGAGCTGGCGGCGCGGCAACGTCGTGCTGCTCGGCGACGCCGCGCACACGGCGCACTTTTCCATCGGCTCGGGCACCAAGCTGGCCATGGAGGACGCGCTCGCGCTGGCCGCCTGCCTGCACGAGCAGCCGGATCTGGACGGCGCGCTGGCCGCCTACGAGGCCGAGCGCAGGCCCGTCGTCGCCTCGCTGCAGCGCGCCGCGCAGGCGAGCCTGGAGTGGTTCGAGAACCTGGACCAGTACGTGCACCAGGAGCCCGAGCAGTTCGCGTTCAACATCATCACCCGCAGCCGCCGCGTGACCTACGGGAACCTGCAGGTCAGGGACCCCGAATTCACCGAGCGGATGGACCGCTGGTTCGCCGGCCACGAGAAGGCCCGCGGCATGGCGCCGGGCGACGTGCGGCCGCCGATGTTCCAGCCGCTGCAGCTGCGCGACCTCGAGCTGGCCAACCGGGTCGTCGTGTCCGCGATGGACATGTACCGCGCCGTGGACGGAGTGCCGCCCGACTTTCACCTGGTCCACCTCGGCGGCAAGGCGCTCGGCGGGGCCGGCCTGGTGATGACCGAGATGGTGTGCGTTTCCCCTGAGGGCCGGATCACGCCCGGCTGCACCGGCATCTACACGCCGGAGCAGGAGGCCGCCTGGCGGCGCATTGCGGAGTTCGTGCACGCCGAGTCGCCGGCCAAGCTCGGGATCCAGCTCGGCCATTCGGGCCGCAAGGGATCCACGAAACTCATGTGGGACGGCATCGACCAGCCGCTGGATGACGGCAACTGGCCGGTCTGCGCGCCGTCGCCGCTGCCCTACCTGCCCGGTGTCAGCCAGGTCCCGCACGAGCTGGACGCGGCCGGGATGGCCGGCATCCTGCGGCAGTTCGTGGCCGCCGCCCAGGCCGCGGACCGCTGCGGCTTCGACCTGATCGAGCTGCACTGCGCGCACGGGTACCTGCTGTCTTCGTTCATCTCGCCGCTCGCCAACCACCGCACCGACCGCTACGGCGGCTCGCTGGCGAACCGGCTGCGCTACCCGCTGGAGGTGCTGGCCGCGATCCGCGCGGTCTGGCCGGCCGGCAAGCCGATCACGGTGCGGATTTCGGCGACGGACTGGTGCGCGGGAGGTACGACGGCCGCCGACGCGGTGGCCATGGCCCGCGCGCTGCGGTCGGCGGGCGCGGACGCCATCGACGTGTCCACCGGCCAGGTGACGCCGGCCGAGCAGCCCGCCTTCGGCCGGTCGTACCAGGCCCCGTTCGCCGACGCGATCCGCAACCAGGCCGGCATCGCCACGATCGCGGTCGGCGTCATCTCCTCATACGACGACGTGAACTCGCTGATCCTGGCCGGCCGCGCCGACCTGTGCGCGATCGGCCGCGCGCACCTGTACGACCCGAACTGGACGCTGCACGCCGCCGCCGAGCAGGACTACTCCGGCCCCGGGGTGACCTGGCCGCAGCCCTGGCAGGCCGGCAGCCGCCGCCCGCAATCGGGCCGCACCGACGGTCCGCGCCCCCGGCTGCAGCTGATCATGGAGGGCACTCCCGGCACGAGGCATCAAAGATGGCTTCCGAACGGGGAGTCGCTAACCGCTGCCACCCCGCCAGCCGACAAGTCGTACCCAGCCGGCGCGGCGCCCGACCACGCCGCCCCACCGGGCAATCACGCGAGCGCCGCCACCCACCTGCCAGACCACGCGCACCCCGGCCGGCCAGACCACGCCACCGCCCCGCCGCCCGACCACGCAGACCCCGGCCGGCCAGACCACGCCACCGCCCCGCCGCCCGACTACCACCCGGACCCAGCCCTGCCAGACCAACGGAGGAATCTTGAGCATTGAGCGGGTGAATCCGCCGGCGCTGGCCCGGCCATCGGGGTTCTCGCACGCCGTGGTGGCGACCGGTGGCCGGCTGGTGTTCCTGGCCGGCCAGACGGCACTCGGCCCCGACGGCCTGATCACCGGCCAGACGGTGACCGAGCAGTTCGAGCAGGCGCTGGCCAACCTGCTGCTGGCGCTGGACGCGGCCGGCGGAACGCCCGCGGACCTGGCCAGCCTGACCATCTACTCGGTGGATCTGGTGGAGTACCGGGCCCGCGCGCGCGAGATCGGGGCGGTATGGCGTCGGCTAGCCGGAACCGAGTACCCCGCGATGGCCGCCGTCGGCATCACCAGGCTCTGGGACCCGGCCGCCCTCATCGAACTCCAGGGCTACGCCGTCATCGCCTCGTGAAGCCGTCCGGCGGATCCGCTAGCAGCTAGCCCGGCCCGGACCGAAGGGACTCAAACCGCGGATCGATCCCCGCCAGAGGGATGCAAACCGCGGATCGACCACCATGGGCTTGTTGGGAAGTGCGACTAGGCGACCGGGGGTTGCTCGCCGGTGACGGTCAGGGCGTAGCGGCGGGCCGGGCCGGCTAGGCGGGCCTGCAGCGCTCCGAACAGGTCGGCGGCCCGGCAGCCGTGCCATTGCGGGGGCAGCAGCTCCTCGGGCAGCCCGGGGTCCAGGTACGGCAGCCGCCGCCAGTCGGTCAGCGCGGTCACGTAGGCCGCGAACGCTTCCCCGTCGCTCCCGTCCCCCGCGCCGTTGCTCTCGCCGGGCCCCGGGGATGAGCCGGGCGCGGGGGGTGAGCCGGGGTCGGGCCAGCGGGCGAGCAGGGGTTCGTGCGCCTGGCGGAAGTCGAGGTACATGCGCTGCAGGCGGTCCAGGTCCCACCACTGGCCGACTCGGTCGGCCATGTCGCCGAAGGCGAGGTATTCGGCGCGGAACAGGGTGACGTAGCCGACCAGGCCGCAGCGCTGCAGAACGCCGGTGGTCTCGTGCGCGAGGTTGCCCGGCGCAATCCAGACCCCAGCGCTGACCGTGCCGAAGCCGAGCCAGGCCAGCCGCGAACGCAGCGCGTGCCGTTGCTGGCGCTGCGACTCGGGCACGCTGAACACCGCGAGCAGCCAGCCGTCGGACGGCCGGGCGCGCGGCCGCTCGAAGATCCGGCGATCGCCCTCGGCTAGCGTCTGCCGTCCCGACTCCGACAGCCCGTATCCGGCGGCGCCGTTCACCCTGCGTGCGTCGAGGATGCCGCGCCGCTTGAGCCGGGAGATCGAGGACCTGATCGCGGGCTCGTCGGCGCCGAGCTCGGCCATCAGCCGGATGAGCGACGCGACGCTGAGCCATCCGTCCGTCTCGCGCGCGTACAGCCCATAGATCGTTACGATCAGCGCCCTCGGCTGCGGCGACCGGGCCTCGCCGCTTCCGGGCGGACCGGTGAAGGTCGCCACCAGGGGACCATAGCGCGGTCAGCCGCGCGCCGCGAGCCGAGCGCGGGACGGGCGCAAGCCTGCCGGTGCCCGGCGCCAGCGTCGGGCGGCCTGGTTCACCCGGACGGGACGAAGGCGCAGAATTCGTTACCCTCAGGATCGGCCATGACGTGCCACCTGACCTCGGCGTCCGGCTTCCTGAGCACGGTGGCGCCGGCGTCGATCAGCCGCTGCGGGTCGGTCACCGTGACGTCCCAGTGCACCCGGTTCTTCACC
>DASXZD010000012.1:0-16546 GCA_036502085.1 Streptosporangiaceae bacterium | reverse complement strand
TTCGGCTGCGACGGCCGGCCGCCGATGAAGTCCTCCCAGTCCGTCTGCACCGGTTTCCAGCGGCGGTCGAAGTCCGCGGCCCGGCGGGTGGCATGCTCCAGCCGCTTGCCGCGGTAGCGGCGCCGGGCCCAGATCGAGTTCGGCCGGGCCAGCCGCACCGCGCCTATGAGCCCGACCGGCGGCAGGAACAGGCCGAACAGCCCCGACCGGTACTTGCCCTTGAGGATGCAGACCAGCGCCAGGCAGGCGTCGATGACCAGGATGCTGGTGGCGCTGATCCGCAGCGAGAGTTCGGCGCTGCCGATGTCGGGCACCCGCAGCGGGCTGAACCCGGCCAGGGCCAGCCCCAGGCAGGCGGCGACCAGGCTGACCGCCTCGACTGAGAGCTGCCCCTCGCCGCTCCAGTAGACATCCTGCAGGTGCAAGATCAGCGCGAACTCGTCCAGCACCAGCGACGTCCCGATCCCGACCGCGATCGCGGAGAACGAGAGCCATCTCGTCGTGCCGGGCCCGCCGACCGCCGTGAAGGCGCCGGTCATCAGCAGGATGATGCCGGGCACGGAGTGGTGAACATGCGTCCCGCCTGCCGTGACATTGCGGAACGGGCCCCGCCCGTCGCGGATCAGCCGGGTGATCGTCCGCGTCGACACGAACGTGACGACGAAGGAGACAAAGCACAGCATCAGGGGCAGCTTGCCGGCCGCGATCACGTCGCGGTGCCACCACGAGAGCATGACGCTCACCCTAGGCGCCTTGGCGTGCGCCTGCGACCGGGCCGATCGAGCGGGCATAGGGGTGATCGCGCTGTCATGTGCCGAGAACCAGTAACGGGCCGGGCTGCGTAATGCCGTCGTAGTGACTAACCAGCCCCTTGGAGGAGTGCAATGTCAAGATTCACCGGGTGTATCCGGAGATCTACCTCTTTCACGTCGGCGGCCCGCACGGCGACTTCAGTTATTTCGACTTCTGGCCGCCCCGGAAGGAAGTGCGGGTGGCTGCCTCTCAGCCAGTCTCGTTGCTCGAGGCGGGTGCGTCCTGGCGAACTCATCGAGGTGCACCAGCGGATCACTACAGCGGAGGCCCTGGCCTGCATCGCTGGCGGATTCTGAGAGGCGTTGCCGGACGCTGACTGTAGCCTTGCTCATGACGGGACTTAAAGGAGATGGTCTGGTGCCAGCCCCTTTGCTCGAGACGAAGTTGTATGTCCCGAGGTCGCGGCGTGGCCTGGTGTCGCGTCCGCGACTGAGCGAACGGCTGGATCGCGGGACCGCGTCGAAGTTGATGCTCATCTCCGCACCCGCTGGCTTCGGCAAGACGACGCTGCTCACCGAGTGGCTTGCGGCGCGATCGGACGGGCCGGCCGATGAGCGGCTGGTGGCGTGGCTGTCGCTCGACCGGGCCGACAACGATCCCGCGTCCTTCTGGACCTATGTGATCGCCGCACTGCGAACGGTGGCATCCGGGGTCGGCGAGAGTGCCATGACCCTCTTGCAGACACCCCAGCCGCCTCCGATCGAAACGGTGCTTACCGCGCTACTCAACGACCTGGGCGCCATCACGGGCGACATCGTGCTGGTGCTCGACGACTACCACGTTGTCGATGCGCGTGATGTGCAGAACGGGCTGGCGTTCCTGCTCGACCATCTGCCTCCGCGGCTGCACGTGGTGATCGCCAGCCGGACCGATCCCGCGCTGCCGCTGGCACGGTTGCGCGCGCGCGGCGAGCTGGTCGAGACCCGCGCGGCCGACCTGCGCTTCACGCTTGATGAGGCCGCGGCGTACCTCAACGAGATGATGGGCCTGCAGCTGACAGCGCGGGATGTGGCCGCGCTGGAGGGACGGACCGAGGGCTGGATCGCCGCGCTCCAGCTGGCGGCGCTGTCGATGCAGGGGCGAGACGACGTCGCCGGCTTCATTGCCGGCTTCGCGGGCGATGATCGTTACGTCGTCGACTACCTAGCGGAGGAGGTGCTCCAGCGCCAGCCCGAGCATGTCCAGCAGTTCCTGCAGCAGACCTCCATCCTGGAGCGGCTGTGCGGCCCACTGTGCGATGCGGTCACCGGGCAGGGGGGCGGCAAGGCCGTGCTGGAGGCGCTGGAGCGAGGAAACCTGTTCCTGGTCCCGCTGGATGACCGTCGCCGGTGGTATCGCTACCACCATCTCTTTGCCGACGTGCTGCAGGCGCGCCTGCACGACGAGCAGCCCGGCCAGGTGCCGGACCTGCACCGGCGGGCGAGCGCGTGGTACCAGCAGAACGGCGAGCCGGCCGTGGCCATCGGCCACGCGCTGGCCGCCGAGGATTTCGAGCGGGCCGCGGACCTGGCCGAGCTGGAGATCCCGGCCATGCGCCGGACGAGACAGGAAGCCATGGTGCGCGAGTGGCTCAAGGTGATCCCCGACGAGGTTGTCCGCGTCAGGCCCGTGCTCAGCGTCGGGTTTGCCGGGGCACTGCTGTCCGGCGGCGAGCTCGAGGGAGTTGAGAGCCGACTGCGGGACGCCGAGCGATGGCTGGACGTGACAACCGGTATCGATGCGAGATCCCAGGCCCGTTCGGCAGAAATGGTCGTTGCCGACCAGGACGAATATCGCCGCCTCCCGGGGATGATCGAGCTGTACCTGGCCGCCCTGGCCCTGGCCCAGGGCGATGTGCCCGGCACCGTCAGGCACGCCCGGCGGGCGCTCGACCTTGCGCTTGCGGAGGACCACCTCTGCCGGGCCGCCGCGGCGGGCCTGTCGGGGCTCGCGTCCTGGACGAGCGGGGATCTCGATGCCGGGCATTCGGCGTACGCCGAATGCATGGCGGGACTGCGGCGGGCCGGGCACATCGCCGATACCTTCGGCTGCGCGATAGCGCTGGCGGACATCCGGCTGGTGCAAGGTCGCCTCGGCGAGGCGATGCGCACCTACGAGCAGGCATTGCTGCGTGCACCCGAACAAGACGGGTCGGTTCTGCGGGGAACGGCAGACATGTACGTGGGGATGAGCGGGATCCACCGCGAGCGCAACGACTTGCATGCTGCCATACAGCAGCTGCTGCGGAGCCAGGAGCTGGGCGAGCACACCGGGTTGCCGCAGAACCGGTATCGCTGGCAGGTCGCGATGGCTCGGATACGCCAGGCCGAGGGGGATCTGGACGGCGCACTCGACCTGCTCAGCGAGGCGGAGCGGGTGTATGTGGGCGACTTCTTCCCCAATGTTCGGCCGGTCCCGGCGTTGAAGGCCAGGGTATGGATCGCCCAGGGCAGCTTCGGTGAAGCCCTCGGCTGGGCGCGTGAGCAGGGCCTGTCCGTCGATGACGACCTCAGTTACCTACGCGAGTTCGAGCACATCACCCTGGCCCGGTTGCTCTTGGCGCGATATCAGGGTGAGCGGGCCGGGGGCTCCGTTCCCGAGGCGGCCCGGCTCCTGGAGCGCCTTCTGCGAGCGGCCGAAGAGGGCGAGAGGGGGGGAAGCGTCATCGAGATCCTGATGCTGCGGGCGCTCGCGCACCAGCGGCATGGGGACATCCCGGCTGCGCTTTCCTGCCTGCAACGGGCGGTGACGCTGGCCGAGCCTGAGGGTTACGTCCGGGTCTTCGCCGATGAGGGCCCGCCGATGGCTTCCCTGCTGAGAGCCGCCGCGAAACTTCAGACGGCCGGGAACTATGTCCGTCGGCTGCTGGCGGCCATCAGCGTGACCGAGCCCGACAGTCCCGTCAAACAGGCCTTGATCGAGCCACTGAGCGAACGCGAGCTGGACGTGCTCCGGCTGCTCGGAACCGAGCTGGACGGCCCGGCCATCGCCCGCGAGCTCATGGTGTCCCTGAACACCGTGCGGACTCACACCCAGCACATCTACGCCAAGCTCGCGGTGACCAACCGCCGGGCCGCGGTCCGGCGGGCCGCAGAACTCGACTTGCCGCGAACCCGCAACCGGCAACCCTGACCCGTCGTTAACGGGCCCCCCGGAGCACGCGGGGTCGGCCGCCGTCGCTCGGATCATCACATCAATCACCACATGTGGTGATGCCGCCTCACCACGTCGGCTTCTAGCTTTCGATCAGACCTGCGAAACGTTCCCGGCGCCGCCGGAAAAGCCGCAGCAAAAGGAGCACCATGAGCGCACTATCGACCGGCCACCATGACAACCCGGGACGGTACGAGATCCGCCTCAAGGGGCACCTCGACAGCCGTTGGGCCGCCTGGTTCGACGGGCTGACCCTCACTCGCGACAGTGACGGCACCACCGTCATCGGTGGCCTCGTAGCCGACCAGGCCGCGCTCTACGGCCTGCTCCAGAAAACGCGCGACCTGGGCCTGCCCCTGATCTCGGTCAATCACGTCGAACCCGGCCGCCCCCCTATGCCCACCATCGAGACCCGGTAACTCAGCAATCCGCGAAATGGAGACCGACATGGCGACCACCGTTCAAACCCCGGCCACGAAAGCAGCGAAAGGAACCCCGATGACCTCAACCAGGAAGACGGCGCTCGTCGCGGGCATCTTCTACTTGATCACCTTCATCTCGATCCCCACACTCGTCCTCTACGGCCCGGTGAAGAACCACCGGGACTGGATCCTCAGCTCCGGCACCCACACGGGCGTGCTCGTGGGCTGCCTCCTGGAGGTGATCGTCGCGCTGGCCGGCATCGGCACCGCCGTCACGCTGTACCCGGTGGTCAGGCGGCAGCACGAAGGCATCGCGCTTGGCTTTGTCGCCGCTCGCGTCCTGGAAGGCGCCATGATCTTCACGGGCGTCGTCAGCCTCCTTTCGCTAGTGAGCATGCGACAGAGCCTGGGTGGAGCGGCCGGAGCCGATGCGGCCTCGCTCGTCACCACCGGCGCGTCGCATGTCGCGATCTACAACGGGACGTTCCTGCTCGGACAGAGCCTCATGCCGGCCATCAACGCGCTGCTGCTGGGCTCCTTGCTGTACCGGTCCCGGCTCGTGCCGCGGATCCTCCCGATCGTCGGGCTCATCGGAGCTCCGCTGCTCATCGCGGCCGTATTCGCAACGCTGTTCGGCGGCACCGGGCAGATCTCGGCCGTGGCCGCGCTCGCCGCGCTTCCGGTAGCGGCCTGGGAGTTCTCGCTGGGCGTGTGGCTGGTCGTCAAGGGCTTCAAGCCCTCCCCGATCACCGCTGAGATGACCGCGGCCAGCACGCCGCTCGCCTACCACGATGTCGCTGTCTAACCCGTCGGCAACACGGCCGGGCCCGCCAAGAGGGGGCCCGGCCGCTGTATGTGCGGTCCGGCCGGGCCCGCGGGTCGCGCTTCGTCGGCGTGGATGCTCATCGGACACCCCTCACGGGCAGGATCGCGGCGGCTCCGATGATGGCACAGAGTCCGGCGACCTCGTACAGCACGCCGTAGCTGCCGCCGCCCAGCACCAGGATGACCGGCGCGATCGCCGGCGCGATGGCAAAGGGAAGAGCGCCGGCGATGTTGAACACCCCGAGATCCTTGGCGGCGTTGCGCTTGTCGTGCAGCACGTCCACCACGAGCGCAAGATCAACGGCCACATACACACCGAAGCCGAGGCCGCTGATGGCCATGCCGACGAGGAAACCGCTGAAGTTGCTGGCGATGGCGACCACGAACAACGCCAGGCCGTACACGATCGACGCGGTCAGGACGAAAATCTTCCGCCGGCCCGTCCGGTCAGAGAGCTTCCCGCCGAGCAGAGAAGCCGCGACGAGGACGGCGGACTGGGTGAGTGTGCCCAGGAATATCTGCTGCGGCACATCGGCCTTGGCGGTGCCCAGCTTGTGCAGCAGGTAGTAGGCCTGGTAGGTCGCCAGGAAGGCATAAGCCAGAACGAACATGAAGCGGCTGGCGAAAGCCCAGGAGAAGTCCCGGTCCTTCCCCGGGTTGAGGTAGAACGTGCTGGCGAATTCTCGCAGCGACCATTTCGGTTTATCCGCCCGTACCAGCCGGCGGTCGTTCAGGGTGACCGCGAAAAGGAGAACGAAGAGTCCGCCGATAGCGCAGGGGGCCAGGAACATGGCGAGCAGGTTGCCGGCGAACAGCTTGACCAGGAACGTGCCGCACACCGACGCGATGGGCAGGCAGACACCCAGGACACCGGAGACCAGGCCGCGCTGGACAGACGGGACCTGGTCCGGCAGCACTGCCACCATCGCGGCGAGCAGCGCGTTAAAGAACAACTGGGCGATACACCAGCCGGCCAGGACGACCGGGATGCTCGGCGCCAACGCGACGATGAGGACGCCGAGGGAACCGCCCGCCAGGCCGGCGACCATCCATGGCCTTCGCATGCCCAGCGGCGACGCGGTGCGATCGCTCATCCGGCCGAAGAACGGATTACCGACCATGGCCAGCAAGGCGCCGATCCCGGTGACAAGCGCCAGGCTGTCCGGTGCCCGATCGATCCCGACGAGCGAGTTCACCTTCAAGGCCAAGGTGACCAGCAGGGGCGCGAGGAACAGCAGGCAGGTGCTCATGTACGCCAATGTGTACAGCGAGATGAAACCCCATCCGACCCGGTGCGCCGCGGGCGGCTCGGGCTCCAGCGCAGCCTCGGCTACCGTTCGGTACTCCAATCCGTCCAGCCGGGCCGTGGGAGGCAGAAATGAGCCGGCGGCGGGGGTGCTACCCCCGGGTGCCGAAGCGTCAGGCATCGTGCGCTCCTCACGACGGCATGGAGCCGTTCCCGGCGGCAGTCATAGATAACCGAGCCCGGCCAGGCGCTGCGTTGATGGTCGTCCCCCAGCCGATGCCACGATGGAGGACCGGCCCGCAGACATGAGGCCGACTCCTCCCTGGGCCGCCTCAAGACGCTGTTTCCACGCTACGGCTGCAACCAGAAACTAGCAATGGATTTCTAGAAATCAACTATGGCAGCGTGCGGGCGGGGCGAACTGGAGCATGATGCGAGCTGGCCTGATCATCGGCGACCGGCTGCACCGCGGCGCCCTGGCGGACGCGCAACGACCGCCACGCAAGCCGGGCGTGGCGGCCCGAGGCCCGAGGCCCGCGTCCGGATGAACTCCGTGTACATGACCTGCGTCTTCGTCGGAGGTGCCGCGTCGTCGGCCGTCACCGGGGTCGTCAGCCAGCGCTGGGGCTGGCCCGGCGTCGCCATGTTCGCGGCCATCCTCGCGGCCGCCGCGAGCCTGATGTGGACAGGCGAGAGGGCCGCGTGATGCCACGGAACAGCGATGACACGGCGGATGCCAGCCGGGCCGCCTGCTCGTCGGCGCGGCGGATTTCGGCGGGGCTCTTAGCCCGCTCGATCTGGTAGAGCCGGCAGGTGTCGTAGGGCATCATGATCCGGCCTCCCCCTCGGGAACCGCAGACCCCAGCCAGGCCGGGTGCCAGCGCCGCGGCGATCTGCGGGCGGAACCTGCGCCATCCTGCCGCCGGGCCAACCGCGCCTGCCGGTTCCGCCGGTAGGCCTCCGCCTGAGCCAGGAGTGTCTGATGGCGCTCGTGCGCCAGCGCCGCATGAAAATAGGGACTCAGCATGGGATCGCTTTCTCATGGTTGATCAGCTCGGCACCGGTGTGCCGCTCGATCCAGAGTCAGGGAGAGGCAGCAGCCGCACATCGGTGGCCGCCACGGATTCCGGGGACCGCGGCTACCGATCCCGGGGGTGGCGCTACTGATTCAGGACTCGATGCCGCTCAGCCATATGTTCCCTGGGGGCGTCGCGGAGCGACGCATGGGCGCAGGAATCGCTTCCGCCCCCTGTGGCATCACCCGCGGCGGGAGGCTTACTGCATGGATGCCGCGGCCACGTCGCTGGGGCTGCATGAACGAGGCAACCATGCAGTATGAACGGGCGGGACGGGGCAGCGAGCCGGATGTCGGGGGTCACTGGAGCGTGCCGGCAACGCACGGGCACCAGGAGTGACGCCAGAGACCACGCCGACCTCGCCCATGATCGACTTAAGCCGAGCGGCATTGAGTCAGGACTCGGTAGCTGGATCCCGTGCCAGCGGCAGTCACGTCCGGATCGGCTCAGCCACCCGGCTGAGCAGGGACGCGCTGGCCGGCTTGCCATCCTTTTACACTCATCACATGAGGCGGGGCATTCTGGAGCGCGACGCCGAACTGTCAGTGCTCGCCGATGCCGCGCGGGAGGCCGGAGACAGGCACGGGTCTGTGGTGCTGGTCATGGGCGAGGCCGGGATCGGCAAGTCCAGCCTGGTCGAGGCGTTGCGCTCGCACCTGCCCGCCAAAGGCAGGATGCTGATCGGCTACTGCGACGACCTGGCCACCCCGCGGACCCTCGGTCCGTTCCGCGACCTGGTCGGCAGCGTCGGAACCGAGCTCAGCCGCGCCATGACGGACGGCAGCGAACGCGACCGCGTGCTCACCGCCCTCCGCACGGAACTGACCTGGCCCGACCATCCGACCGTGCTGGTCATCGAGGACGTCCACTGGGCTGACGACGCGACGCTCGACGCGCTGCGCTACCTCGTCCGGCGGATCGCCGACCTGCCGGTCGTGCTCGTCCTGACCTATCGCGACGACGAACTGAACCGCGGGCACCCGCTTCACGGCCTGCTGGGCCAGGCATCCCGCAGCGAGCACGTGCGGTATCTGCCGCTGCGCCGGCTGTCGCAGCAAGCCGTGCGGCAGCTCAGCGCGGGAAGCTCGGTCGACACGAATGACCTGTTCGCGCTGACATCAGGGAACCCGTTCTTCGTGCATGAGCTGCTCGCCTCGGCGCAGGGCGAGCGTGTTCCGCCCACGATCGCCGATGCCGTACTGGCGAGGGTCCGGAGCCTGGACCCTTCGACGCAGGAGGTGCTTGAGCAGCTGGCCGTGGTCCCGTCCGCGCTGGACCGCTGGCTCGTGGACGCGCTCGTGCCCGGCGCCGGCCAGGGAGCGGTGGCGGCGCTGGCGGCCGCCGAAGAACGCGGACTGCTCTCCGTGTCCATACGCAAGATCGCATTCCGGCACGAGCTGACTCGCCGTGCCATCGCCGATGCTGTGCCAGCGGCACGGCTCATGGCCTTGAACCAGCGCGTCCTCAACGCCCTGATCGACCATGACGGATCGGACGTGTCGCGGATCGTCCATCACGCCGCGCAAGCAGGCGACGAAGACGCCATCGTCCGGTACGGTCCGGCAGCCGGACGAGACGCAGCCGGTGCCGGCGCCCACCGCGAGGCGGTCGCCCACTTCGGTCTCGTGCTCGAGCACCAAGGCCGGTTCGCCCCGGGTGAGCGGGCCGACCTGCTGGCCCAGTACGCAATCGAGTGCTACACGATCGGAGCGATCGACAAGGCGGTCAAAGCCGGGCAGCGCGCGGTCGAGGAGAACCGCTCGCTGGGGGATCTGCGTCAGCTCGGCGCGTGCCTGCGCTGGCTGTCGCGGATCTGGTGGATGGCAGGCAACCGCGCGAACGCCGAGCAGGCCGGCCGGGAGGCGATCAGCGTGCTGGAGCGGGCCGGTGACAGCCGGCTGCTCGCGCTGGCCCTGAGCAACGAATCCCAGCTGTGCATGGCCGCCTGTCGCTTCGCCGAGAGCATCGAGTACGGCGAGCGCGCCGCTGCGCTGGCCCGTGAGGCGGGCGATGCGGCGGTCACGGCGCACGCCCTGACCAACATCGGCGTCTCCCGCTGGGGTCTCGGCGATCCTGCTGGTCAGCCCACCCTGGATGAGGCGCTCCGGGTCGCCCTGGAGGCGGGCGACGTCGAGGACGCCTGCCGTGCGTACGTGAACCTTGTCCGGAACCTGCTCGACTGGTGCCGCCTGGAGGAGGCCGAGCGCTACCTGACCGCGGCCATGAAGCTCGCCGAGGAGACGGAGTTCTTCGGAATCCTCTCCTACATGCAGGTCATGCGGGCGCGGCTGGAGTTCGCGCGGGGCTCGTGGGACGAGGCTGTCCGCGCGGCCGAAGCTGCGGTAGACGCGTTCCTGCCGGCGAGGTGCCCGGCGCTGATCGTGCTCGGCCGGGTGCAAGTCCGGCGCGGGCAGCCGCGGGCCGCCCGGCTGCTCTCATCGGCGTGGAAGCTGGCGGTGCAGCTCGACGAACTGCAGCGACTGGGCCCGGCCGCCGCCGCGCGCGCGGAGGATGCCTGGCTCCGCGGAGACCACGCCCGGGTGCGCGACATCGCCATGCCGGTTTACCAGGAAGCCAGGAGGCTGGGTGAGCGGGCCTATCAAGCGGAACTCGGCTACTGGCTGACCAAGGCGGGACAGCCCGCCGAGACGGGCTCCGGCCACCCCTACGCGCTGCAGGCGGCAGGCCGGTGGCGGGAAGCCGCCGAGCTCTGGGAAGCCGCCGGATACCCGTACGAACACGCCGCGGCGCTGGCGGAAAGCCCGGAACCGGGCGACCTGCTGGCCGCGCTGGGGATCCTGGATGAGCTGGGCGCCACGCCGCTGGCCACCCTGGTCCGCGGGCGCCTGCGCGCGCTCGGCACGACCCGCATTCCGCGCGGGCCCCGCGGCGAGACGAGGGTCAATCCCGCCGGCCTGACGGCCCGCCAGGTCGAGGTGCTGCGCTTGCTCGGCATGGGCTACACGAACGCCGAGATCGCCAGCCAGCTCGTGGTTTCGGTACGCACGGTCGACAGCCACGTCGCGGCCGTGCTGGCCAAGCTCGGCGCGGCCACCCGGCGCGAGGCCGCTGCCAGCGCGGCCGAGCTGGGTGTCCTGGACGCCGAGAACCGGTAGCCAGCCGGCTGACTTCGGTAGCGGCTACCGATGCCCGGCCGCCACCCGGCGGCATACCTCTTGGAGTCAGGCCGAATACACCATGGCCTGACCGGGCACCTGGTCAGGCCGCTCAACGGAGGAACAATGGCAATCGACCAGGACAAGCTGACCGAATTCCTGCACAAGTTCGTGGGAGACCTCGGCGCGACGATGGCCGCCGGCAATGTGCTCGTCGGCGACCGGCTCGGCTTCTACCGTGCGCTCGCCGGGCACCCGATGCTGCCCTACGAGCTCGCCGAGCACACCGGCACCGCCACCCGCTACGTCGATGAATGGCTCCGCGGCCAGGCGGCTGGCGGCTACGTCGAGTACGACCCGAAGACCGGGAGCTACTCCCTGACACCGGAGCAGGCCTTTGCCCTGACCGACCCCGACGGGGCCGTTTTCGCCCCCGGCGCATTCGAGCTCGCGCTCGGTGCGCTGCGGTCGGAGCAGAAGGTCGCCGAGGCGTTCCGCACCGGTGCGGGCGTCGGCTGGCACGAGCACCACGACGAGGTGTTCTCGGGTTGCGAGCGCTTCTTCCGGCCCGGGTACGCCGCCAACCTGGTCGCCAGCTGGATCCCGGCCCTCGACGGCGTCGAGGCCAAGCTCAACGCGGGCGCCGCGGTCGCCGACATCGGGTGCGGCCACGGCGCGTCGACGACGCTGATGGCACGCGCGTTCGGCAAGTCGCGCTTCACCGGCTCGGACTACCACGAGGAGTCGATCATCCAGGCGCGCAAGCGCACCGCTGACGCGGGCCTGGCCGACCAGGTGAGATTCGAGGTCGCGTCGGCGCAGACCTTCGACGGCGGCCCGTACGACCTGGTGACCACCTTCGACAGCCTGCACGATATGGGTGACCCGCTCGGCGCGGCCCGGCACATCCGGGAGATGCTCGCGCCGGACGGCACCTGGATGGTGGTCGAGCCCTACGCGGGCAGCAGCGTCACCGACAACCTCAACCCGGTCGGGCGGGTCTACTACTCGTTCTCCACCTTCCTGTGCGTCCCGAACGCGCTGTCCCAGGACGGCGGCTACTCCCTTGGGGCTCAGGCCGGCGAGGAACCGGTAAGGCGGCTCGCCGCTGACGCCGGCTACACCGGATTCCGCCGGGTGGCCGAGACGCCCTTCAACATCATCTACGAGATCCGCCCGTAGACGGCGGGGCAGCGGCCGGGGCCTCGGTGATGACGATGCGCGCGATGTGCGCTGGCGAACGGGGAACTGGCCGGCCACGGTGGGCGGTGCTGGCGGTGGTGTCGGCGGCCCAGTTCCTCGTCGTCTTGGACCTGTGGGTCGTCAACATCGCGCTCCCGGCGCTGCAGCGCGACTTCGCTCCCGCGACGCTGCCGGATGTCTCGTGGATCCTCGATGGGTACGCCATCGTCCTGGCCGCGCTGTTGCTGCCGGCCGGGCGGGCGGCCGACAGCATCGGCCGCCGGGAGTGCTTCCTGGCCGGTCTGCTGGTATTCGGTGTCGCGTCGCTGGGGTGCGCGGTGGCCCCGGATCTGCTGGTGCTGATCGCCTGCCGCGCCCTGCAGGCGGCCGGGGCCGCAGTGCTGATGCCCACCTCGCTGGGGCTCGCACTGCAAGTGTTCCCCGCACATCAGCGGAGCACCGCGGTCGGGATCTGGGCTGGAGTCGGGGCGGTGGCCGCCGGCAGCGGCCCGGTGCTAGGCGGGCTGCTGGTCGAGTCGAGCTGGCGCTGGATCTTCCTCATCAACCTGCCGGTCATCCTCACCGCCCTTGCCGCGGGCGTGGCGATCCTGCCGCGCCGCCCCCGCGGGCGTGACGGTATGCGGCCCGGCCGGCGCGTCGATGGCGCGGGAACCGTCCTGGTGCTGGGCGCGGTCGGGCTGGTGTGCGTCGCGCTCACCGAGGCCCCGCGGTGGCCGCCGGCGCGCACCGGGCAGGTACTGGCGGCCGGGCTGGTGCTGGGCGCCGCGTTCGTGGCCCACATCCGCCGTCACCCCGATCCCCTGGCCGCGCCCCAGCTCTTCTCGGTGCGCGCCTTCCGGGCCGGCGCGGCCGGGCTCGTCGCCTACTACACCGGCTTCGCGGCCATGCTCTTGGGCACGACGCTGCTGCTGACCGCGCAGTGGCGCTTCTCGGTCCTGCATGCGGCCGTGTGCATCGCACCCGGTCCGATCACGGCGGGGATCGTCTCACCATTCTCGGGCCGGCTGTCGGCCCGCTTCGGAGTGCGGGGCGCGGTCGCGGCGGGGGCCGTGTTCTTCGCCGCGGCCGGGGCCTGGCTGCTGGCCAGCGCCGGGGACAGCCCCGCCTATGCCGCTGTCGTGCTGCCGGCCATGCTGTTCTGGGGAGTGGCCAACGGGCTCATTCAGCCTTCGCTGTTCGCCAGCGCCGACGCCGCGCCGCGAGCCGAGCTGGCGTCGGCATCAGCGATGCTGGCGGCGGCGCGCCAGCTCGGTTCGGCGCTGGGGGTGGCGACCTTCGTCGCCGTGCTCGGCGACCGCACGGCCAGCGGCCCGGCCGGGTTCGGCGGTGCCGGGTTCGACGGTGCCTGGATCGTCGTGATGATCACCGCGGCCGTCACCGCGGCGGTAGCATGTGCCCCTTCGCCGGACAGGGGGTGGGCGCGTTGAGTGCTGAGGGCTTCGACGACGGGCGGGCCGACGTTCCCGCCGGGGCGGCGGGGCCGGTCGAGCGGGTGGTGGTGGTCGGGGCGGGGATCGCCGGATTGACGGTCGCGAACGCTCTCACCCACGGCGGGGTGGAATGCGTGGTGCTGGAGGCCCGCGACCGGATCGGCGGCCGGCTGCACACGGTCAACCTGGCGGGCTCCCCGGTCGATCTGGGCGGGTCGTGGATACATACGCCCATCGGGAACCCGATGCGCGCCTTCGCGGATCAGGCCGGCGTCCGCTGCCGCAGCGCCAACCCGCTGCCTGAGCTGGCCGGCTTCGACTCCTGCGAGGGACGACGGCTGTCGGCCGCTGAGGTCGCGGAGAGTCTCAGCCTGCAGCTGGAAGGCTTCCCTCAGGCGACGGGCCGGCTGCTCGCCGGACTCGGCCCGGACGCGACGGCGGCCGATGGGATCGAAGCCTTCGTGGCCGGGGCCGGCCTGGCGCCGGGCCCGGCGCGGCGAGCGCGCCAGGCGCTGCGCGCGCTGGTCGAGGCCGAGTCGGCCGACCTCACCGAGCGCCAGTCGCTGCGCTGGATGTGGAACGAGACGGAATACGAAGGGCACTATTTCGGCGACGCCCCGGTCGGGGGCTACGGCCGCCTGGTGGAGACGATGGCGGCCGGCCTTGACCTGCGCCTGGGCGCTGACGTGGCCGAGGTCGCCTGCTCGGCGGGTGGTGTGCGGGTGCGCGGCGCTGACGGCACGTCCGAGGAAGGCTCGCACGTGGTCGTGACGGTGCCGCTGGGTGTGCTCAAGCGAGGTGGGCCGCGGTTCCGGCCCGCACTGCCGCCCGGCCGGCTGGCGGCGATCGAGCGGCTCGGGTTCGGGCGCTACGAGAAGGTGGCCCTGCGGTTCGACGAGCCATTCTGGCGCGCCGCGGGCTTCCCCCACGCGATGATCTTCCCGCGTGACCCTGGTGCCCCGGCCGTCTGGGTGATCGGCCAGGACGCGTTCGGCGCTGGCCCGGTGCTGGTCTTCCAGATCTTCCACAGCGCGGCCCGTCACGTCCTGGGCGCGGCCCCGGCCGACGCCGCCCAGTGGGTCCTTGACCTGCTCGCCGACGTGATCGGCAGGTCGTGCCCGGCCCCGGCCGCGATCGCCGTGACCTCGTGGGCGAACGATCGGTACAGCGGCGGCGCCTACACCCACATCCCCGGGAGCAAACCCGGCCGACGCCGATCTGCTGGGCGAGCCGGTCGGCGGCCGCTTGCTGTTCGCCGGAGAGCACACCCAGAGCATGCGGCTGGCTTACGCCGACGGCGCGATGACCAGCGGCATCCGCGAGGCAAAACGGCTCCTCGGCCAGCCCCGCGTCCGACTCGGCCCAATCCGATGAGAGGCAGAACCAGATGACCAGGCAAGCAATCTCCACCGACAGCGCGCCGGCTGCGCTCGGACCCTACAGCCAGGCCATCGTGGCCGACGGCTTCGTGTTCTGCTCGGGCACGGCCGGGATCGACCCGGCCACCGGCGTGCCCGGCGACGGCATCGAGGCGCAGACCGAGTTGGCGCTGCGCAATCTCGATGCCATCCTGACCGCCGCCGGGACGTCGTTGCAGGCCCTGGTCAAGACCACGATCTTCTACGCCAACGTGGAGGACTTCGCGACCATGAACGCGGTCTACGCGCGCTTCATGCCCGACCCGCCGCCAGCTCGCTCCGCGCCGGCCAACGTGGCGCTGCCCCGCGGCCTGCTTATCTCGATTGACGCCATCGCCGTGCTTCCGTCCGCGTAGACGGTCGCCTGCGTCAGACGACATCGCGCCTGATGGTGGTGCGGCTCGCCGCCAGGAGCAACACGACCGCTCACCGCGCTCACCGACCGGGAACGAGAAGTCCTGGGGCTGGTGGCCGAGGGCATGTCGAACCGCGCGATCGCCGCCCGGCTGTTCGTCACCGAGCGCACGGTCGAGGCGCACGTCACGCAGATCCTGCTCAAGCTCGGCCTGGCCGAATCACCCGACCAGCATCGTCGGGTGCTCGCCGTGCTGACGTTCCTCCGCGCCTAGCCGGCTCACGCCCGGATCGTCGCTAGTCGCGGGCGGCCGCGGCGAGTTCCTCCACCGGCACGAAGTCGAAGTCGTATCCGAACGCCCGCGGGCCGGCCGCCACGATCCCGCGTTTGGTACGCCAGACCGGGTCGCAGCCGAATGCGATGACCACTACCCGCTGGCCGTACCTGACCCGATCGGCCGAGATCGCATCCGCGGTCGCGCTGTCCAGCATGGTGATCAGGTCGGGCACCGAGGCCAGAAGCCGGCCGCCCTCGAGCGCGACCAGGTGCTCATTCTGCAGTTCCAGCCGGATCAGCCGCCCCGCGTCTTGTCCCAGGCCCTCGATGACCACCGAGCCGCGCATGAACCCGTCGGCAACCTCCCGGCGGACATCTAGCACCTTGCCGCCGACCAGCCGGAAGGCGCCGGCCGCCGCGATCACGGCCGCCACGGGGGTGCCCGCCGCGTTCGCCACCGCCTCGCCGATCCTGATCGCCTGCGACACCGAGCCGCGCACCGTCGCCGCACGCGCCTGCGCCGCGGTCAGCGGGAAGTCGGCCGCTGACCCGATCCCGCCGAATTCGGCGGCGGCCGCCCGTTCCAGGCGTTCGACCCAGTCGCCGGAGATCGCCTGGAAGACGATCACGTTGCCGCGCTCGTCGGTCATCACCGCCGGGCACGGCGAGATCCCGGCCAGTTCCATGGTCACCTGCGAGACCAGGGGGAAGGCGCGGCCCATGCCGTCGGCGTCCACCACCGGAAGCCCCATCCGAGCGGCCCAGGTAACGGGTATCAGGCCGTTGCCGCCGCCGATCTCGCCCGCCATGAGCGCGGCCACCGTCCGTCCGGTGTGGCGCTGCATCAGATCCCGCAGACGCTCCCCTTCGTCGCCGGCCTCGATTTTCTCCAGGCCGACCAGCGGGGCGCCGACCCCTCCGCAGGGCATGATCAGGGCATCGTCGGGCAGTTCGTCCACGTCGACGAGGGGAACCGGACCGAAGTCCCCGGCCGCCTGCTGCGCCTGCAACAGGCCGTAATACGTGTCCCCGCCCCCGCCCGCGCCGAGCACAGCGCAGCCCCGCGCCATCGCGCCGAGCGTGTCGTGATCAAGCAGGCGTTTCATAATCCCGGTACTGGCCGGGTCCAGGTGGTCTCATGCAACGCGCATGCGCCGGCCGCATGTCTCAGATTCCGGCGACCGCGAAGGCTGGCACGAGCGCGGAGGCGGCGACGATCGCGAGCGTGAGCGCG
>DASXZD010000011.1:0-45418 GCA_036502085.1 Streptosporangiaceae bacterium | reverse complement strand
AGGGGCTCGGCCACCTGCTTATCATGATCGACCCGGCCCGCTTCGGCGCGCAGCCGGGCGACGCGCCCGACCGCCTGGACCGGCTGGCCGCCTCGGTGCGCAGCCACGGCGGCCGCCTGCCGGGCGGCCAGCGCAGCCTGCATCCGGACCCGGCCGCGCCGCTGGCCGTGGCCGAGGAAACCCTGGCCGAGCTGGCGGCGTGGGCCCGGCGGCTGGGGGTCGCCTGGCCGGCTGAGCCCGCGGAGCGGCCTGAGTCCGGCGGGTCAAGCGCGTGACGCGAGCAGTTCCTCGGCGGCGGCGCGCAGTACGCCGAGGCGGTCCGCGGCGGCCTGCCGGGAGCTGGCCAGGTCACCGCCGGGAGGCCGGACCACCTCGAAGTAGACCTTGAGCTTTGGCTCGGTCCCGCTGGGCCTGATCACCATCCGCGCGCCGGCCAGCCGGTAGATGATCACGTCCGACGGCGGCAGTCCCTGCCCGCCGGCCGCCAGCTCGCCGGGGTCGCCGGCCGCGGGGTCGGCGGCCGCGAGGTCGGCGGCCGAGAGTACCGGCAGGCCGCCGAGCGCCGCCGGATGAGCGGTGCGCAGCGCCGCCATGACCTGGCCCGGCGCCGTGGTCCGCAGCGTCAGCTGCGCGGTCAGGTGCACCCCGTGCGCCGCCTCGAGGTCGTCGTAGACGTCAAGCAGCGACCTGCCCTCCCGCCGGGCCCTGGCGGCCAGTCCGAGCACGGCCACCGCAGCCCCCATGCCGTCCTTGTCGCGGACGGCGCGGCCGGCCGCGTAGCCGAGCGCCTCCTCGTAGCCGAACACGAACCGGCCGGGCCCGGCCCGGACGATCCACTTGAAGCCGGTGAGCGTCTCGGCGTACCTGGCGCCGGCCGCGGCGGCGATGCTGGACAGCAGCGTGGACGAGACGATCGTGGTCACCACCAGCCGGTCGGCCGGCTCGGGCTCCGCCGCGGTCTGGTCCAGCAGGTAGCTGCCGATCAGCGCGCCGAGCTGGTCGCCGGTCAGCCGCCGCCAGTCACCGCCGGGGCCCGGCACCGCGACCGCCAGCCTGTCCCCGTCGGGGTCGCTGGCCAGCACCAGGTCGGCGCCGGTCCGGCGGGCTTCGGCGAGCGCCAGGTCGAGGGCGCCGGGCTCTTCGGGGTTGGGGAACGCGACGGTCGGGAAGTCGGGATCGGGGTCCGCCTGGGCGGCGACCACGTGCGGGGCGGCGAAGCCGGCCGCCGCGATGGCCCGGAGCATGAGCGGGCCCGCCACGCCGTGCATCGGCGTGTAGACGATCCGCAAGGGGGCGGCCGACCCCGTGCCTGTGCCTGCGGTGATCGCGGCCAGGTACGCCTCGGCCAGCTCGTCGCCGGGCCGGCGGACCAGCGGACCGGCCAGCGGGCCGAGCGGGATCCCGGCCAGCGGGCCGAGCGCCTCGATCGCGGCCTCGATCTCGGCGTCGGCGGGCGGCACGATCTGCGCCCCGTCGCCCAGGTACAGCTTGTAGCCGTTGTCGGCGGCCGGGTTGTGGCTCGCGGTGATCATCACGCCGGCCACGGCGGACAGCCGCAGGACGGAGAACGCCAGCAGCGGCGTCGGGCACGGCCGCGGCAGCAGGTACACCGGGACGCCGGCCCCGGCTAGCACGCGGGCCGCCTCGTCGGCGAACGCGGCCGACCCGTGCCGGGCATCGCAGCCGACCACGACCCCGGCCGCCACCGGCCCGCGGTCGCGCAGCCAGCCGGCCAGCGCGGCGGTGGCGGCCCGCACCACCGCCCGGTTCATCCGGTTCGGACCCGCGGCGACCGCGCCGCGCAGTCCCGCGGTGCCGAACTCCAGCCGGCCGCCGAACCTGTCGGCCAGCTCGGCCGCGGCCGCCGGGCGACCGTCTGCCAGCAGGGTGAGCAGCTCGGCCTGGTCACCGGGGTCAGGATCGTCGGCGATCCACGCCTCGACCCGCGCCCGCAGGTCAGCGGAGATCACCTCAGCAGGCCCGGGGCAGGATCGCGGCGAGCAGCGAGCCCATCCGGTCCGCGGCCGCCTGGCCCGCGGCGACGACCTCCGCGTGGTTGAGCGTCTGGCCGCCCAGGCCGGCCGCCGGGTTGGTGACCAGCGAGAGGCCCAGCACCTCGGCACCGAGGTGGCGGGCCGCGATCGCCTCCAGCACGGTGGACATGCCCACCAGGTCGGCGCCGAGCGCGCGCAGCATCGTGATCTCGGCCGGGGTCTCGTAATGCGGCCCCGGCAGCCCGGCGTATACCCCCTCGGGCAGGCCGGGGTCGGCGTCGCGGGCCAGCGCGCGCAGCCGCGCCGAGTACGCCCCGGTGAGGTCGGCGAACCTGCCTGGAAGCCCGTCAGGCGGCGGCGACCCGGCCAGCGGCGAGCGGCCGGTCAGGTTGAGGTGGTCGCGGATCAGGACCGGCTGGCCGACCCCGTAGTCGGGGCTGATCCCGCCGGCCGCGTTGGTCAGCACGATCACCCGGCAGCCCGCGGCGATCGCGATGCGCACGCCGTGCACCACGGTCGCGGGGGAGTGCCCCTCGTACAGGTGTACCCGGCCGAGGAACACCAGCACCCGCGCCTGGCCGGCCCGCACCGAGCGGACCAGGCCGGCGTGGCCGGCCACGCTGGGCGGCGGGAAGCCGCCGAGGCCGGCCAGCGGAACCTCCGCAGTGACCTCCCCGACCAGGGCGGCGGCGCTGGCCCAGCCCGAGCCGAGCACCACCGCCGCGTCGTGCCGGGGCTGGCTGGTGAGCTCGCCCAGCCTGGCCGCGCTCGCCGCCGCGGTCGCGTAAGGGTCCTGCCCCGGGGCCTGCGGGGGACTGGTCATGACTTCACGTACGGCAGCCCGTCGGCCGCCGGCGGCCTGACCCTGCCGACCAGGCCGACCACCGCGAGGATCGTCGCCACGTAGGGTGTCATCGCCAGGACCTCGGTCGGCACCGGCACGTTGAGCAGCCCGAGCACCGATCCGAGTTGCTTGCTGAAGCCGAACAGCAGCGCCGCGGCCACCGAGCCGAGCGGGGTCCACCGGCCGAAGATCATCGCGGCCAGCCCGATATAGCCGAAGCCATTGCTCATTCCGGGGGTGAACGTGCCGACCGAGCCGACGGTGAGGTACGCCCCGCCGAGGCCCGCGACCATACCGCCGAGTATCACGTTGCGGTACCGGATCCAGAGCACCTTGATCCCGACCGTGTCCGCGGCGGTGGGGTGCTCGCCGACGGCCCGGACGCGCAGCCCCCACCTGGTGTGGAACAGCCCCACCTGGATCAGGATGATCAGGGCGTAGGTGAGGTACAGGAAGACCGAGGAGTCGAAGAAGATCGGCCCGATGATCGGGATGCTGCCCAGCAGCGGGATCCTGGTCGTGCCGAAGAAGTTCCCGGCGTTGAGCGTGGTCGAGTACACCGCCATCACGCGGTTGTAGAGGTAGTCCGTCAGGCCGAGGGCCAGCGTGGTGATCACGACGCCGACGATGATCTGATTGGCCCGGTACTTGATGGCGAAGACGCCGAGCAGCGCGCCGACCAGCCCGCCGGCCAGGCAGCCGGCGATCACCCCCCACCACAGGCCGTTGAACAGGCTGGCGAACGCGGCGCCGGCGAACGCTCCGCAGATGAGCTGTCCCTCGATCGCGATGTTGATCACGCCGGACCGTTCGCACAGGCAGCCGGACAGCGCACCGAGCACCAGCGGGATCGCGGCGAGCATCGTGCCCTGCAGCAGCAGGATGACGTTCAGCGGACCCACCGAACTGCTCGCGTCGGCCCAGCACAGCAGCGCGAGGACGAAAGTCACCAGCGCCACGCCGATCGTGGTCTGCTTGACCCGCGCGCTCGGGTCGGTAACCACGCGCAGCGCACCTGTGCCGATCGAGAGCGCGCCAAGCACGAAGCAGGCGGGAGCGGCGGCCACTTGGATGCTCGGCACGCGGATGCCCGAGCCGCTCACCGACAGCGCGAACACCGCGTCGCCGGCGTGCGCGGTCAGGCCGAACAAGGCGATCTCGAGGACGCCGAGGGCGATGAACGTGCCGGCGGCGAGATAGCGCCGGCTGGCCGCCGTCGCCGGGACGCGCACCGTGGCGATGGCGGTCATCCGCTCCATCCCTTTCCGGCGGTCTCAAGGCCCCCGCTCGCCGACCGGAGCCGGAAGATGGTCCGGATCAGCGGCGGAGCGGCGACGAACAGCACGATGAGACCCTCGAGTACCTCGACGATGTCGGCGGGCACGGTCGTGGTGGCCGCCACCGCGGTGCCGCCGGTGTCGAGCGCGCCGAACAGCAGGGCGGCCAGCACGATGCCGAACGGCTTGGCCCGGCAGAGCAGCGCGACCGTGATGCCCTGGATTCCGTAGGTGCCGTAGGTGCTGGTGGTCAGCGGTGGCGGCGGAATGCCGCCCCCCAGCACCACCGGCAGCGCGGCCAGGCCCGCGAGGCCGCCGGCGATCGCCATCACCAGGATCCAGACCCGCTCGACCTTCATCCCGGCCGTCTTGGCCGCGCTCGGGTTGGCCCCGACCGTGCGGAACTGGAAGCCGATCGGGCTGCGGGACAGCAGCCACGCCACCGCCCCGGCGGCGGCCAGCGCGATCAGGAATCCCGCGTTGGCTTGCGGTGGCGGCCCGCCCACGTGCCACAGGTAGGCGCTCGGGCGGACCGGCGGGGCGATCTGGTTGTTCTGGTGTGGCTGCTGCAGCGCGCGAGGCGTGGACAGCAGGTAGAACAGCAGGTAATACATCACGTAGTTGAGCATGATCGTGACGATCACCTCGTGCGCGCCGGTGCGGGCCTTGAGGACGCCGACCAGCCAGCCCATGGCCATGCCGCCGACCAGAGCGCCGAGCACGCACACAACGATGTGGATGACCGACGGCATGTTGTACGCGAAGCCCAGCCAGGCGGCGACGATCGAGCCCCCGATGAACTGGCTCTGCGCGCCGATGTTGAACAGGCCCGCCCGGAACGCGATCCCGACCGAAAGGCCGGTCAGGATCAGCGGGGTCGCCGCGAACACGGTCAGCGACAGCGGGTAGAAGATGGCCGCGATCGAACCGCCGTGGAAGGCAGCGGAGACCGTCGACGGGCTGAAGATTGCACCCTCGAACATCGCCGAGTAGGCCGCCGCCACTGAGTTCCAGGTCGCCGAGAATGCCGCACCCGGCGCGTAACTGAACGAATTCCAGGCGTGCAGCACCACCGGGTCGCTTACCGCGATGAGGATGCCGCCGATCACCAGGGCGGTGAGGATGGCCAGGAGGGTGACGACCACCGGGCTGCCCTGGATGATCGACTGGATGATCACGTTGCCGGTCAGTGCGCCCCGCGGGTTGGGTGGCTCCGCCGGCTCGGCGGCCGCCTGCGGCTCAGGCGTCGTAGCGGACGGCGCGGGTTCGCCCGCCCCGCCCGGGGGGACCTGATCGCTCATGTCTCTCGCTCCTGGGGGCGGCCCGCGCCCGCCATCATCAGGCCGAGCTCGGCCTCCGGGGTGTCCGGCGGGCAGAATCCGACGATCTTGCCTTCGTACATGACCGCGATCCGGTCGGCCAGCGCGTAGATCTCGTCGAGCTCCGACGACACGATCACCACGGCGAGACCGCGGTCACGCTGGGCCACGATCCGGCGGTGCACGAACTCGATCGACCCGACGTCCAGGCCCCTGGTGGGCTGGCTCGCCAGCAGCAGCTTCACCTCGCGGTCCAGTTCCCTGGCCGCGATCACCTTCTGCTGATTGCCGCCGGACAACGTGCTCACCGGAGCCGTGATCGAGCTGGTCCGCACGTCGAATTCGCTGACCCGGCGGGTGGCGGCGTCGCGGATGGCGCCGAGGTTCAGCGCGAAGCGAGAGGCATAGGGAGGCTGGTCGTAGACGTCGAGCACCATGTTCTCGGCCACCGAGAAGTCGCCGACCAGGCCGTCTTCCTGGCGGTCCTCGGGGATGTATCCGATGCCTGCCAGCAGTCGGGCGTGCGTGGACAAGTGGCTGAGGTCGGCGCCCGCCAGGCGCACCGACCCGGTCGAGGGCCGCAGCCCCATCAGGGCCTCGCACAGCTCGGTCTGGCCGTTGCCCTGGACCCCGGCCACGCCCAGGATCTCACCCGCCCGGACCTGGAACGAGACATCGCGCACCGACTCCTCGCCGTGTTCGCCGGTGACGCTCAGCCCGTCGACGTCAAGCACCACATCGCCCGGCTTGGCCGTGGTCTTGCTGACTCGCAGCTGCACCGACCGGCCCACCATCAGGGCCGCGAGCTCGTTGTCGCTGGCGCTGGGCGGCCGCTCGCCGACCACCTCGCCGCGCCGGATGACCGTGATCGTGTCCGCGATCTCCTGTACTTCCTTGAGCTTGTGCGAGATGAAGATGATGGACCGGCCGTCGGCGCGCAGTTCGCGCATGATCCGGAACAGGTCCTGCGACTCTTGCGGCGTCAGCACCGCGGTCGGCTCGTCCAGCACTAGCAGTCTCGCGTCGCGGAACAGGGCCTTGATGATCTCCACTCGCTGCTGCACGCCGACCGGCACGTCCTCGATCAAGGCGTCGGGATCGACCCGCAGGCCATACCGCTCGGAGAGCTCGCGCACGTCCCGGCGGGTCCTGCGGCGGTCGAGCAGGCCTAGTCCGCGTACCCGCTCCGCGCCGAGCGTGACGTTCTCGGCCACGGTGAACACCGGCACCAGCATGAAGTGCTGGTGCACCATCCCGATCCCGGCGTTGATCGCATCCCCGGGCGAGTTGATGCGCGCCTGGCTCCCGTCGAGGAGGATCTCGCCCTCGTCCGGCTGCATCAGCCCGTAGAGCACGTTCATCAGCGTGGTCTTGCCGGCGCCATTTTCCCCGAGCAGCGCCCGGATCTCCCCCGGCTCGACCACCAGGTCGATGTGGTCGTTGGCCACAAGATCACCGAACCGCTTGGTGATGCCGCGCAGCTCGAGTTTCAACGGCGCCTCCCCTCAGGTGGTACCTGGCGCAGCCGGGCCGGCGGCCTGAGTGAACAGGCCGCCGGCCCGGCTGACCCTGCTTAGCGCGTGCCGGTCGTCCCGCTTTACACCGGGCTCTTGGTGGCAGGCACGATCGTGCCGGAGGCGATTTTCTGGCCGATCGTCGTCAGCTCGCTCTGCACCGAAGCCGGGACCTTGCCCTGGAAGTCGTGGAACGGTGCGAGCACCGCACCGTCGTTGGCCAGCGTGCCGACGTAGGTGCCGCCGTGGAAGCTCCCGGAGGCCGCCTCCGATACCGCGTTCTCGACTGACGTCGAGATCCCCTTCTCGACGCTGGTGATGAAGTACTGGCAGTACTGGGCCGCGCTGACGCAGCCGTCGGTGTCCACCCAGAACATGTTGACGTGCTTGCCCGACGCGTCCGCCGACTTGACCGCGGCGGCGCTGCCGAGTCCGTCTCCGCCGGCCACCGGGAAGATGATGTCGGCCCCGTCGCCGATGAAGGTGTTGGTCAGGGTCTGCGCGGCGCCGAGGTCGGTGAAGCTGTTGACGAAGCTGCCCTTCTGGGTCTTCTCGTTCCAGCCGAGTACCTTCACGCTCGCGTGGTGCTGGCTGTTGTAGTACTGCACGCCGTCCCAGAATCCGTCCTCGTAGATCGTGACCGTGCCGAAGTCCTCACCCCCGTAGGTGGCGACCACGTGAGTCTTGCTCATGGCCGCCGCCAGGTAGCCGCCCAGGAAGCCGTCCTGCACTGTGTTGTAGGTCAGCTGGTCGATGTTGGGCTCTACCGGCTTGGACAGGCATGCCGAGGCGTACGAGCAGTCCACGATCGCGAACTTCTGCTTCGGGTTGGCCTTCGCCGCGGCTTCGGTCGCCGGGCCCATCAGGAAGCCGACGGTCACGATGATCCCGCACTTGTCGCGGATGAACGTGGTGATGTTCGTGGCGTAGTCCGACGACGACGTGGACGGCAGGTACGTGGCCGTGATCTTGCCCGACTTGGCCGCGGCGGCCTTGATGCCGGCGTACGACGCCTGGTTGAACGACTTGTCGTTGATCCCGCCGGTGTCGGTGACCATGCACGCCTTGAACTTGGCCGCGGTCGACGAGCCTGTCGACTTGGCCGGCTTCGCGCACCCGGTGGCAATGACAGCCAGCACGCTCATCGCGGCGACCGCCTTAGTAACTTTTTTCACTAAATACCTCCGATTCCAGGCATCTCACGCCCTCGCGGCCCCCAAGGGGCTGGCGGGGCCCTCCTCTTCCCGGACCACGCAGGGGTGCCAAAGAGCCGGGATGTCCCGACATGAGGATGATCGCAGGCTAGACCTGACCCGTCATCCGGGAAAGTCGGCTGGCAGTGATGGTCATCACCTTTGCCAAATCGCAACCGAAAATTCCGCCCGGGATCCGCGCCGCGGCCGTCGGCGGGCTCTCCGGGCCGCTTTGCAGCGCTGTTATCGTATGCAGCGCTTACGTGCGGCTTTGCCGTGCCGTGATAGGCGACCGGAGGGATTGCAATGGCTATTGACTGGGTCGCGCTGCGGGCCACGGCGACCGAGACCGCCCAGCGGGCGTACGCCCCGTACTCCCGGCTGCGGGTCGGGGCGGCGGGGGTGACGGCCGATGGCCGGGTGATAACGGGCTGCAACGTCGAGAACGCTTCCTACGGGCTCACGCTGTGCGCCGAGTGCGGCCTGGTGTCTGCGCTGCACGCGTCCGGCGGCGGGACCCTGGCCGCGGTGAGCGTCGTGGCCGGCGACGGCGAGCCGCTGCTGCCGTGCGGGCGATGCCGTCAGCTGCTGCTCGAGGCCGGCGGCCCCGGACTGCTGGTGGAGACGGAGTCCGGACCGCAGCAGCTGAGCCTCCTGCTGCCCGCGTCGTTCGGCACCGAGGATCTGGCCGCCAGGCGGGACAGCCATGCCTGAGGTCATCGACCTGATCCTGGCCAAGCGGGACGGCGGCCCGCTGGCCGACGACGACATCCGCGCTCTGATCGCCGCCTACGCTCGCGGCGACGTGGCGGACGAGCAGATGTCCGCGCTGCTGATGGCCGTCTACTTCCGCGGCCTGGACCCGGCCGAGCTGCGCGCCTGGACGGCCGCGATGGTCGACTCCGGCGAGCGGCTCGACCTCGACTCGGTGCCGTGGCCGACCGTGGACAAGCACTCCACCGGCGGAGTCGGCGACAAGGTGTCGCTGATCCTGGCGCCGCTGGTGGCCAGCTGCGGCGCGGCGGTGCCGCAGCTGTCCGGGCGCGGGCTCGGGCACACCGGCGGCACGCTGGACAAGCTGGAGTCCATTCCCGGCTGGCGGGCCAGCCTGCCGCCGCCGGAGATGCTCGCGGTGCTCCGCGACGCCGGCTGCGTCATCTGCGCGGCAGGCCCCGGGCTCGCTCCGGCCGACCGCAGGATGTACGCGCTGCGCGACGTCACCGGCACGGTCGAGTCGATCCCGCTGATCGCCAGCTCGATCATGTCCAAGAAGATCGCCGAAGGCACTGGGGCGCTCGTGCTGGACGTGAAGGTGGGCAGCGGCGCGTTCATGCGCAGCCGAGACGACGCGCGCGAGCTGGCCCAGACGATGGTGGCGCTCGGCGCCGAGCACGGCGTGCGCACCTCGGCGCTGCTGACCGCGATGGACGTTCCTCTCGGCCGGGCCGTCGGCAACGCGGTCGAGGTGCAGGAGGCGGTGGCAACCCTGGCCGGCCAGGGGCCGCCGGATCTGGCCGAGGTGACCCTGGCGCTGGCCGCCGAGATGCTGGCGCTGGCCGGGATCGACGCCGACCCGGCCGCGGCGCTGGCCGACGGCCGAGCGCTGGACCGCTACCGCGCGATGATCGCCGCGCAAGGCGGTGACCCGGACGCGGAACTGCCGCGCGCCGCGCACTCCCAGCCGGTGCTCGCGGCGTCCGACGGCTGGCTGCGCGGGCTGGACGCGCGCGCCGTCGGGGTCGCGGCCTGGCGCCTCGGCGCGGGCCGGGCCCGCAAGGAGGACCGGGTCGATCCGGCCGCGGGCATCTACTGCCTGGCCAAGCCGGGGGACCGGGTGGCGAAGGGCCAGCCCGTGCTGGATCTGCGCAGCAACGACGACAGCCGGTTCGGCGCGGCCCGCCAGGCGCTCGACGGCGCGATCGAGATCGGCCCGCAGCCGCCGCGCCCGGTCCCGCTCATCCTGGAGCGGATAGGCCCCGGACCGGGATAATGGGCGGATGCCCACCGCAGACGAGATCAGAGCCGCGCCCAAGGTACTGCTGCACGACCATCTGGACGGCGGGCTGCGGCCGTCCACTGTCGTCGACCTGGCCCGCGAGATCGGCTACGGCGAGCTGCCGTCGGCCGACCCCGGCGAGGTGGCGGCCTGGCTGACCCGCGGCGCGCGGCGCGGTCACCTGAAGTACTACCTGGACGCGTTCCAGCACACCGTCGCGGTCATGCAGACCCGCGAGGCGCTGATCCGGGTGGCCGCCGAGTGCGCCGAGGATCTCGCCGCCGACGGCGTGGTCTACGCCGAGGTCAGGTTCGCTCCCGAGCTGCACGTGGCCGGCGGGCTGAGCCTGGACCAGGTGGTCGAGGCCGTGCTCGAGGGCTTCCGCCGCGGCAGCGCAGGCCGGGGCATCGTCGTCTACGCGCTGCTCACCGCCATGCGCACCGCGGCCCGCTCGCTGGAGATCGCCGAGCTGGCGGTGAAGTACCGGGACGAGGGGGTCGTCGGCTTCGACATCGCCGGCGCGGAGGCGGGCAGCCCGCCGAGCAGGCACCTGGACGCGTTCCAGTACGTGGCGCGGGAGAACTTTCACATCACGATCCACGCGGGGGAGGGCTTCGGGCTGCCGTCGATCTGGGAGGCGCTGCAGTGGTGCGGCGCCGAACGGCTCGGCCACGGGGTCAGGATCGTCGACGACATCAGGGTCTCCTCCGACGGCAGCGTGTCGCTCGGCCGGCTGGCAAGCTACGTGCGGGACCGCCGGATCCCGCTCGAGCTGTGCCCGACGTCGAACGTGCAGACCGGGGCGGCGGCCTCGATCGCCGAGCACCCGATCGGCCTGCTGCGCCAGCTGTCGTTTCGCATCACGCTGAACACCGACAACCGGCTGATGAGCGCGGTCACCCTGACGTCGGAGTTCACCCGGCTGGCGGAGACGTTCGGCTACGGCTGGTCGGACTTCGAATGGCTCACGATCAACGCGATGAAGAGCGCGTTCGCGCACTTCGACCAGCGGCTGCACATCATCAATACGGTGATCAAGCCGGGCTTCGCGATCGCCAGGGCGGCGAGCGACGCGGTGGTGCGCCGGGTGCCCGGGCCCGCCGCCGACGGGCCGGGGAGGTAACGTCGGGGCCGTGGAGATTGAGTCGATGCCGCGGGCGGTCGCGCCGTGGCTGGCCGGGGCGGTCGGCACCGAGATCCCGGCGGCCGCGCTCCGCCAGGTCCTGCTCGGCCTGCCTGGCGTCGACGAGGTCTCCGCGGGAGCGCGGACCGCGGCCCTGGCCACCAGGTCGATCAAGCGGGACGCCAAGCTGTGGGCGCTGGACACGGCGGTCCGGATGGTGGACCTCACCACCCTGGAGGGCGCGGATACGCCCGGTAAGGTCCGCGAGTTGTGCGCCAAGGCATGCCTGCCCGCCCCGGGCGTGCCGCCGGTAGCTGCGGTGTGCATTTACCCGGACCTGGTGGGCGTGGCCCGCGCCGCGGTGGCGGGCAGCCCGGTCGCCGTGGCCTCGGTGGCGACCGCGTTCCCGTCCGGTCGCGCCTCGCTCGCGGTCAAGCTCGCCGACGTGGCCGACGCGGTGAACGCCGGCGCCGACGAGGTGGACATGGTCATCGACCGCGGAGCGTTCCTGGCCGGCCGGTACGGCCAGGTCTACGACGAGGTCCGCGCGGTCCGCGCGGCCTGCGGGCCGGCCCACCTGAAGGTGATCCTGGAGACCGGCGAGCTGGCCACGCTGGACAACGTCGCCCGCGCCTCCTGGCTGGCCATGCTGGCCGGGGCCGACTTCATCAAGACCTCCACCGGCAAGGTGTCGCCGGCCGCCACCCCGGTCGTCGCGTACGTCATGCTGGCCGCCGCCCGCGACTTCGCCGAGGCGACCGGCCGCCGGGTCGGCGTCAAGGTGGCCGGCGGGATCAGAACGGCCAAGGACGCGGTCCGCTACCTGGTGCTGGTCAAGGAGACCGCGGGCGAGCAGTGGCTCAGCCCCGCACTGTTCCGCATCGGCGCCTCCAGCCTTCTCAACGACCTGCTCATGCAGCGCAGCAAGCAGTTGACCGGCGTCTACGCCGGCCCCGACTACTTCACCCTGTGAAGTCGCCAGTATCTCCGTCGCCGGATCTCCGCCTGCCGTCACCCCTGGAGCAGGTGCGCGATGATGGCGCACCGCCGGGCGTTCCCGCCTGGAACCCGGATCGTGGCGGTGATTACCGGTCCGGCCGAGTCATAGCGGCCTGCTCTACTTCGGTCATGAGCAGTTGCAGGGTCAGGCTCTGGCGGTTCGGCGGGAGCTTGGCCATCGCCTTGCGGGCGAAGGCGATCCCGCCGCTAACATCTCCGGCCCTGGCCATCATCAGGCCTCGGTGCATCTGGATGTGCGTGGCGAAACGCGGCAGCGTCGCCGGCCGGGTCCGGTCTGCCGCCTCCTGGGCTGCGACAGCCCCGCGCTCGTCGCCCATGCGGGACAGCAGCATCGAGGTGAACGTGTTCATCCGCCATTCGGGTATCGCATAGTCGGAGATCTGCTCGGACGAGCCCACGGTGTCGAAGAGCCCCTTCGCCTCTTCGAGCATCTGGTAGGCCGTCTCCTGATCTCCCCGTGCCCCGCTGACGTGGGCCAGGGCCACGACCGCGTTCAGCCGCCCCAGCGAGGGCCGGTCTGACAGGGCCGTGGCCTCGCGGGCCAGCCTCCCGGCCGTGGACAGCCCCTTGCCTTCATAAGCCATCGCCAGCGCCGCGCGCCCGCGTACCCAGACCCGCGACGACGGATCGCCTGACCGGTCCGCCGCCACGACCGCCAGGTTGTACCACCGCGACGAATTCTCAGCTCCTGGGGTGGTCTTGGCGTAGAGCGCCAGCAGCCGCGCGGCCAGCGACCACCGCTCCGGTCCGTCTAGCTGCTGCTGAAGCACGACCAGATCGCCGGCCAGCCGCGCCTGCAGCTCCCCGGCGCCGACGGTCATGTAGTCGCGCCCGTACGCCTCAACCCGCCGTTGCCACTCCTCCAGCGAGGGCCGCTCGCCGATCGCCGCAGCGAAGCCCTTCCGGATGAGCTCAGCCGTCGCTGCGGGGGCTATCGCGCTCGCGGCGATACCTGCGAGCAGCCCTCTCCGGCCTCGGTCCATGTCCTCTCCCAGCACCCGCTCATACGCCAGCACGACATCCGGGCTCGCGACCCGCTTCCCGGTCTCCACATTGCTCAGGTGGCCACGGGTGTAATGCGTCCGCGCCGCCACCTCGGACAGGCTCAGCCCCGCATCTTCGCGGGCGGCTCTCAGCATCGCACCCGTATCAGTCATCTGATCAGGGCCGCGCGCTCATTGAAGACGGCTGAATACACGAGGTTGTGGCATCTGTCGTGACCCAGGTCACATGCTGTTTCCGCAGGGACACGATGCGTCAACTCGTCAGCACTTCCGTCAGGATCACATAGGGCGATTGGAGAACCACAGTGTACGACCCGCTCACCTACCCTCATCTGGCCCGCGCGGTGCCCGGCGACACCACCGACGCCGACGCCGAGATCACCGACCTGGAGAAACTCGCCACGGAACTCGGGCCGCGCGGCTGCAAGACGATTCTCACCACCCGCGATGGCCGCATCCCCCAGCTCGATGTCCTCAACCCCCAGGCCCCCGCTCTCACCTGCCGGATCTACGCCCAGGCCGACTATTTCTGGTGGCCGCACGCCGAGCCCATCGCCTCCCGAGACGACATCCACGCCGCCGCCGACGCCATCGCCCGCACCCTCGCCACCAGCCCCCGTGGCTGAACACAACCAGCTGGCTGGCCGCCCTGCGACCCGGCGGGCGGCTGGTCTTCTCCCTGGCTCGCACGTCAGCCCTGATCACCGGGCAAAGTCGAAACGATCATCGGAAGTGAGGCCTTGGCGGCATGCTCGCGTCCAGTATGTGAGACGCCGTCGCGCGGATCGACCCGGACGGCAGCTGTCACATGACCAAGGGAGAATGGGAAGCCAGCATCCGCTAAAGCGATCCCGGGTCGGTGGTGGCGGGGCTTGGGTGGGGTAGCCTCCACGCGTGGCTGAAGGTCAGGGAGCTGTGGCTGAGTCGGTCTGGCAGTATGCGCCCGCTCCGCAGGAGCGGGAGATCGTCACGATCGCGCCGTCGTACGGCCTGTTCGTGGACGGGGAGTTTGCCCCGGCCGAGGATGAGCAGACCTTCGCTACGGTCAACCCGGCCTCCGAAGAGCCGCTGGCGCAGGTGGCGCTGGCCGGCCAGGCGGACGTGGACCGGGCGGTGCGCGCTGCGCGCGCGGCATTCGAGAACGTCTGGGGGCCGATGCCGGGCGCCCAGCGGGCCAAGTACATCTACCGCATCGCCCGGATCATCGCCGAGCGGGCCCGTGAGTTCGCGGTGCTGGAAAGCATCGACAACGGCAAGCCGATCAGGGAATCGCGCGACGTCGACGTGCCGCTCGCCTCGGCGCACTTCTTCTACTATGCGGGCTGGGCGGACAAGCTCGAGTACGCCGGATACGGCGCCGCCGGGCCGGTCGGCGTGGCCGGGCAGATCATCCCGTGGAACTTCCCGCTGCTGATGGCGGCGTGGAAGCTGGCGCCGGCGCTGGCGGCGGGGAACACCTGCGTGCTCAAGCCGGCCGAGACCACGCCGCTGACCGCGCTGCTGCTGGCCGAGGTGTGCCAGCAGGCCGGGTTGCCGCCCGGCGTGGTGAACATAGTGACCGGCGCGGGGGAGACCGGCGCCGCGGTGGCTGGCCACCCGGGAGTGGACAAGATCGCGTTCACCGGCTCGACCGAGGTGGGCAAGCTGATCCTGGGCTCGGCCGCGGGAACCGGCAAGAAGCTCACGATGGAGCTCGGCGGCAAGGCGGCCAACGTGGTGTTCGAGGACGCGCCGATGGAGGCCGCGGTCGAGGGCATCGTGAACGGCATTTTCTTCAACCAGGGGCACGTCTGCTGCGCCGGATCGCGGCTGCTGGTGCAGGAGTCGGTCGCGGACACGCTGCTCGACCGGCTCAAGGGGCGGCTCGGCACGCTGCGGCTCGGCGACCCGCTGGACAAGAACACCGACATCGGCGCGATCAACTCGCGCGAGCAGCTGGAGAAGATCCGCGAGCTGTCCGCCGCAGGCGAGACCGAGGGAGCGCAGCGCTGGTCGCCGCCGTGCCCGCTGCCCGACCGCGGCTACTGGTTCCCGCCGACACTGTTCACCGGGGTCAGCCCGGCGCACCGGATCGCCCGCGAGGAAATCTTCGGCCCGGTGCTGTCCGTGCTCACGTTCCGCACGCCCGCCGAGGCGGTGCAGAAGGCGAACAACACCCCGTACGGGCTGTCGGCCGGGATCTGGACGGAGAAGGGCAGCCGGATCCTCTGGATGGCGCAGCGGCTGCGGGCCGGCGTGGTCTGGGCTAACACCTACAACCGGTTCGATCCGGCAAGCCCGTTCGGCGGCTACCGGGAGTCCGGCTTCGGCCGCGAGGGCGGCCGGCACGGTCTGGAGGCCTACCTCGATGTCTGATCAGGGCGCCGGGCGGCTGGCGGTGCGCAAGACGTACAAGCTCTTCATCGGCGGGGCGTTCCCGCGCTCGGAATCCGGCCGGACCTACCAGGTGGCCGGCCACGACGGGGCGCCGCTCGCGCACGCCGCGCAGGCCTCGCGCAAGGACGCGCGGGACGCGGTCACGGCCGCCCGCGCGGCGGTCGGCAAGTGGTCCGGCGCGACCGCGTACAACCGCGGGCAGGTGCTGTACCGGGTGGCCGAGATGCTCGAGGGCCGGGCCGCCCAGTTCGCCGCCGAGGTCGCCGCGGCGGAGGGGGCCGGCGAGGCGGAAGCGGCCAGCCGGGTGGACGCGGCCATCGACCGGTGGGTCTGGTACGCCGGCTGGCCGGACAAGGTCGCGCAGGTGGCCGGCGGGGCCAACGCGGTGGCGGGTCCGTACTTCAACTTCAGCATCCCCGAGCCGACCGGGGTCGTGGCGGTGCTCGCCCCGCAGGAGTCCAGCCTGCTCGGCCTGGTCAGCGTGCTCGCCCCGGTCATCGCCACTGGCAACGCCGCGGTCGTCGTGACCAGCCAGCGGCGGCCGCTGCCCGCGGTGACCCTGTCCGAGGTGCTGGCCACCTCGGACCTGCCGGGCGGCGTGGTCAACATGCTCACCGGCGTGACGGCCGAGCTGGCCCCGGTGCTGGCCGGCCACATGGACGTGAACGCCATCGACATCACCGGCGCGGATCCGGACGCCCGCGCCGAGCTGGAGCGGCTGGCCGCAGCCAGCGTCAAGCGCGTGTTCAGCGCGGCTGAGGACTGGGCCGCGCCCCCCGCTCCCCGCCGGATGCTCGCCTTCCTCGAGACGAAGACGGTCTGGCACCCGATGGGGACCTAGCGATCCAAAGGCGGGGTTGCCGCCCCTAGTGGAAATCCTGGCGGCATCTAGGCGGCGCGAGAATCCTCGTGGGAACCGGCGAGGACGCAATGGCACGCAGCGAGACCTTCAGCCGCTCCAGCCCGCCCTTGCCCTCTTTCGCGCCAGGCTGCTGATCATGCGTACTCCTCCTTCTGACCGGAGGCCCGGTCGTGGGTGCCAGCATCGTGTTCACCGGAGCCGGGCTCGGCCGGCTCGATCTCGTCGGGGGAGAAATACAGGAACCTGCCGTGCGCCCGCTGCAGGTCCATGGCCAGGTCGTCGCCGGCCGGGTTGACGGCCATGTGCACCTGGCCGTCGACGTCGAACAGCACGGCTTCCACCGCGGCCTCGCGCCCGGCCAGGAACAGATCCTGGGCATCGGCGCGCCGGGAGCCCGGCCGTCCCGGCCGTCCCGGCCGCATGATGACCCGGCTGCCCTTGGCCACGCGCACGCCCTTGATCATCACGTGGTCGGTCTCTGGCGAGACCGAGCTGTCGGCGGCCGGGTTCCACCACGGCGTCGACGGCCGCTCGACTGTGTAATCCGCAGCAGCGTCATCCCCGGCCACCGCGGGCGTGCGGTACTCGGGTGGCTCCGCGACCTGGCGCGACACCGGGCCGGCCGACGGCTCCAGGTACCTGATCGCGCCGTGCATCTTTTCCAGCATCTCGGACGGCAGGTCGTCCAGCCGGTCCAGCAGCGCGGCGGCGCGCGGGTCGGTCGTGCGCACTTCGGCCTTCTCCGCGTCGGTCAGCGTGAGCGTGCGCAGCGTGAGAATCTCGTCGATCTCGGTGGAGTCGAACAGGTTGCCCGCGCTCTCCGCCGCGATCTCGGGGTGGTCGTACAGGATGATGGGGGAGGCGAACATCAGGTTGCGGCACTCCGCCGGGCCGCCCAGCACGGGCCAGGTGCCGGTGTTGGCGCACTCCGCCACCAGCTTCGACGCCCACTCGGGCGGGTCGGTCATCGACACGAAGGCGCCGTCCTGCGCGCCGATCAGCGCGTGCGCCGAGATCAGGGCGTGCCGCAGGCCGTCCTCCCGGCCCCGCGGCGGCGCCGGCGGCTCGGTCCGGTTCTCGATCCGGATCCGCAGCCGGACGACGCCGTAGGGGCCGGGGATCTGATCCGCGTGAACCTTGATCACCGCGTCCAGCGCGTCCCAGCGGTGGATCAGCCGTCCGGCCGGGCGGCCGCCGGAGTCGACCAGGTCCTCGCTCTGTTGCCCGGCGTCGAAGTGAACAGCAAACTCCGCGTCGACCGCCAGCAGGCTGTCCACCGGCACGGTCACCCGGTGCTCGCGATCGGTGGCCTCATCCCACGCGCCGTACTCGGCCCCGTCCACCAGCAGCCGCTCGGTGTCGCGGAAGCCGCCCGTGCCGGGGTCCACGTCCTGGACGGCGCGCCGCCGCAGGTGCAGGAAACGGGCCAGGATCCAGATCTCGGCGCCGGCCCGGCACTCGAGCAGGCACTCGGTCTGGCTGGCCGATGGCTCGCAGGAGTCGACCGCCGCGTAGGCCGGCGGCATCAGCACGCCGAACTGGAACCTGGCCTGGTTCTTCTGCGACGACCGGCGGTACGGGTACAGCAGGTAGCCCTCGTACAAGATGGCGTCCGCCACCTTGCGGGTGTGCTCGAGGTGCGCCGGGTTCACGGTCATGGCTGGCACTCCGAGGTCGCCCGCTCCAGCAGGGTGACGAGCGTCGCCTCCCAGGTGGGCAGGGCATGGCGGTTCTTGAACCGTTGCAGGTCATCCAGCGTCCGCGTGCTCATCTTGATCCAGGCGCTGTCCGGGAAGTGCACGTCTATCGCCTCCCGCCACGCGGCGACCGGGATCCGGCACGGTGCCTCCTTGCTCCACGGCACCAGCTGCACCGAGATCCGGCCGTCGGCCAGTCCGAAGATCGTCCCGCTGAACAGCAGCAGCAGCGGGATCTCGCCGGACTCCAGGCCGGTGAAGTACCTGGTCGAAGCGATATCGAGGTCGTAGGTGAACGGGACAGGCAGGTCGATCTCGGTGTTCCCCGTGAAGGCCGGGACCATGACGGACACGGTGGTGAACTGCATCGGCTTCAGCGTGTCGGCCCACCGGTCGGTGTCGCCGAATAGGTCGTTCAGCTTGGCTTCCTCGGCGTGCGTGTATCGCCGCCTGGCCGGCTCGATCCTCATCTGGCAGCGCAGGGCGATGGCCTCCACCCGCTCGCCGCTGGTCTCGCTGATCCGCAGTTTCAGGTTCATCGACGGGGCCAGCGCGTACCGGTCCGGCGCTACGCCGGTGCAGTCAAATACCAGGTCGGCCATTTCAGGATGGCTCCTGGCTGAACTCGCGGGCGCGGGAACGGATGCCGTCCAGGAACTCGGCGATGCTCTGCCGTGCCTCGGTGCCCCCGTCGAAGCCCTTCCAGAGCATGCGCATCCGGCCGGCCAGCTCGTAGCAGGCGTCGATGGGGACGATGAAGTGCTCGACGACGCTGGTGTTGTCCATCCGGGTAATAAGGGCGGCTTCTACGTCCGGCTCGATGGCGGCGAGCAGCGGATGAGCCTGCGCTATCCGCTGCCACGCGCTCAGGTCGAGCCGGCACTCGGTGGAGCCGGCCGGGCTCGGGTAGAACCCGGCCACCTGGCCGGCCCGCGAGCTGTACAGGAAGAAGGCCAGCCCGACCGGGATTTCGAGCTCGTCCCACTCCGCCGCGGTCATCGGCCGGGCCGGATCATGGAGGTAGCGGTCCGGCACCCGGCGGTAGCGCCCGCCGCCGGCCGCGGTGTGCTCGAAGAGCAGGTAGCAGGGGCGGCACACGCACAGCAGCGAGGACTTCTCCAGATCCGCCACGTGGCTGTGACTGGGCAGGATCTCGGCCGTGCACATCTCGCACGCCTCGTCCGGCTTGGCGGCCTGGTTGGCGCGGATCTTGTCCAGCACCGCGGCCGGCGCCCCAGGAAGCAAGTCAGCAGTGCTCACGGAGGCGGGGCTCACGGAGGCCAGCGCCTCGGGCTTAGCGGCGGGCTGAGCGCTGGCGGCGACGAACCGGCGCAGGCCCGAAGGCCCGCTCACGACCGGACCGCCACCGGGACGGCGACCCGCACGCCCTGGCTGTCGGCGAGCAGCGGCAGTGGCTCAAGGTGCAGGGCCGGATCGGCGATGCCGCGGCCGGCCGCGCGTACGTCGTAGCCGGACCCGCAGGGACAGGTCAGGATCTCGCGGTCCAGGTGCCCGTCCGTCATCGATGACCCGCACGCCGCGCACGCGTCGCGGTAGGCGTACAGCGTGCCGCGGACCGAGCAGACCAGCACGGCCATCCCGGCCGCCGACGCGGTGACCGGCCGGGAGCTCGGCGGCCCGATGTCCGGCAGGTTGATCCAGCCGCCCTGGCCGTCCTCCGGTCCGACCCCCCCGACCGGGCCGGCGGACGGCTCAGGGCGAAGACCGATCTGGAGCAGCGCGGGCGATGGCGGCGGGGGCTCGGTCATGCCCTCTACCGCGACCTCGGTGACCTCGGGGGCCGCGTTCTTCACCGCGTCTTCGATGGCCAGCCGGACGGTGACCGTCGAGGACGGGCAGCCGTGGCAGCTGCCCTCCAGGCGCAGCTGCGCCACGCCGCCGGTCACGCCCACATATTCGACCCCGCCCGCGTGCGAGCCCAGGTAGGGCCGTACCTCGTCCAGCGCCCGCTGAATGCGGGCGTCGACACCGAGCGGATGCAGGTCATGCAGCAGCAGCAGGCTCTCGACGTGCTTGTCGTCGGCGAGCTGGGCCAGCAGCGCCGTGCCGGCCGGCCCAGCCTCGCCGAGCGCGGCCACGATGTGGCTGAGCCCGTCGCCGTAGATCCCGACCAGCAGCCCGACCAGCTCCTCGGCGGCGTCGGCAACCTTGCTGTCACCCGACCGCAGGTAGTCGAGGATCTCCTCGATCCGCTCTCCGGCCTGCTTGACGCGGGTCATCCGTTTCGCCTCCGTTAGCTGGGGCCACTGTAGATACCCGCAGAATCCTAGGCAGGATCTCAGGTCTGCAGGATGACCGACATCGGCGAGTGCGTCTTCTGCAGCGACTTCCCCTGGCCGAGGTACATGTGCACGCCGCAGGGCAGGCACGGGTCGAAGCTGCGCACGGCGCGCATGATGTCGATGCCCTTGAAGTTCTCCGGCGAGTTCTCCTCGAAGATCGGAGTGTTCTGCACGGCGTCCTCGTAGGGCCCCGGCGTCCCGTAGACGTCGCGCACGCTGGCGTTCCACGGAGTGGGCGGGTACGGGTGGTAGTTCGCGATCTTCCCGCCGCGGATCACCATGTGGTGCGACAGCACGCCGCGCACCGCCTCGGTGAACCCGCAGCTGTTCGCCTCGTCGGGGACCGTGAACGGCTCCCAGGTCTTGGTGTTGCCGGACCGGATCTCGGCGAGGGCCTTCTCGGTGAAGTGCAGCGCGCACGCCGCCGCGTAGGCCTGGAAGTAGGTACGGGCGCGGTCGCGCTCGATCGCGTTGGACAGCGGCCTGCCCTGCTTGTCGGCGGGGATCTTCCACTCGAAGGTGACCTCGGGCCTGCTGATCGTGCGGGGCAGGTTGATCTGCACGCTGTGACCGGTGGACTTGATGTAGCCGAAGTCCACCAGGCCGCCGAGCGCGGTGGCCCACAGCCGCGGCAGCGGCCCGCCGCCGGTGTCGGCCGCGAGGTGATCGGTGCCGTCGAACCAGCGCGGCGACATGACCCAGCTGTACTTGTCGTCGAAGTTGCGCTTCTGCGGCCGCGGGATCGTGTGCTGGTTCCAGGGGTGATTGCGGTCCACCGGGTTGCCCAGCGGGTCGTTGGTCACGAACATTTCCTGGTCTTCCCACGACTCGTAGTACGACGAGCCGAGCAGGATCCGGATGCCGAGGTTGATCTCGACCAGGTCGTTGGTGAGCAGTTGCCCGTCCCGGATGACGCCGGGGCTGACGAACATCTTCCGGCCCCAGTTGGTCATGTTCCGGTAGGTGAAGTCGCAGTACTCCGGGTCATTCAGGCTGCCCCAGCAGACCATGTCGGCGCGGCGGCGGCCGACCTCCTCGTAGCCGGGCATCGCCTCGTAGAAGAAGTCGAACAGGTCGTCGTGCAGCGGCACGACGCGCTTCATGAACTCCACGTAGCGCATCAGCCGGGTGAGGTAGTCGGTGAACAGCTGGATCGTGGCTGTGGTGCCCACGCCGCCCGGGTACAGCGTGGAGGGGTGGACGTGCCGCCCTTCCATCAGGCAGAACATCTCCCTGGTGTACCTGCTGACCTGCAGCGCCTCGCGGTAGAACTCGCCCTCCAGCGGGTTCAGCGTCCGCATGATGTCGCCGATGGTGGCGTAGCCGTGCTCGGCCGCGTGCGGCGCCTCGGTGCGGTTGGCCAGTTCCAGGACGCCGGGGTTGGTCTCGGAGACCATCTTCTCGCAGAAGTCCACCCCGACCAGGTTCTCCTGGAAGATGTTGTGGTCGAACATGTACTCGGCGGCCTCGCCGAGGTTGATGATCCACTCGCCGAGGTGCGGCGGGCGCACGCCGTAGGCCATGTTCTGGTTGTAGACCGAGCAGGTCGCGTGGTTGTCACCGCAGATCCCGCAGATGCGGCTGGTGATGAAGTGCGCGTCCCGCGGGTCCTTACCCTTCATGAAAATGCTGTACCCGCGGAAGATCGACGAGGTGCTGTGGCACTCGACGACCCTCTTCTGGTTGAAGTCGATCTTGGTGTAGATGCCGAGGCTGCCGACGATCCGAGTGATCGGATCCCAGGCCATCTCCACAATGCCGGTGTCCTGCGTGGCGGTCATTGACGTCGCCCCTCCCTTACCAGGTCTTCTTGAAGCCGGTGAGGAGCTCATCGCCCCGCTTGCGCCACTTGGGCTCTTCGTCGGCCGTCTTCGCGGTGAAGCTGCGCAGGGTGCGGATGACGGTGCCGTACATGCTGCTGGCCGTGGTCGAAACCCGGGAGCCGGGCGGCTCGTCCATGAACGGCATGAACTTGTCGGGGAATCCCGGCATGGTGCAGGCGATGCAGATGCCGCCCACGTTGGGGCACCCGCCTACGCCATTGATCCAGCCCCGCTTGGGCACATTGCACTTGACCACCGGCCCCCAGCAGCCCAGCTTGACCAGGCACTTGGGCGATCCGTACTCGGTCGCGAAGTCGCCCTGCTCGTAGTAGCCGGCCCGGTCGCAGCCCTCGTGCACAGTGGCGCCGAACAGCCAGGTCGGGCGGAGCGCCTCGTCCAGCGGGATCATCGGCGCCTGGCCTGCTACCTGATAGAGCAGGTAGAGAATGGTCTCGGACAGGTTGTCCGGGTGGATCGGGCAGCCGGGGACGCAGACGATCGGCAGGCCTGCCTTCGACCGCCAGTCCCAGCCGAGGTAGTCGGGAACGCCCATCGCGCCGGTCGGGTTGCCCGCCATCGCGTGGATCCCGCCGTAGGTGGCGCAGGTGCCGACGGCGAGGATCGCGGTCGCCTTGGGCGACAGCCGGTCCAGCCACTCGTTCGTGGTCATCGGCTGGCCGGTGGCCGGGTTGTTGCCGAACCCGCACCAGTAGCCCTCTTCCTTGATCGCCTCGTTCGGGATCGAGCCCTCGACCACGAGCACGAACGGCTCAAGCTCGCCGCGGTCCGCCTTGTGCCACCACTCGATGAACGTGTCGGCACCGGTCTCCGGACCGCACTCATAGTCGATGAGCGGCCAGTGCACCTGGATCTTCGGCAGCCCGGGCAGGGCGCCGAGCACGATCTCCTCGATGCTCGGCTGGGTCGCCGCGGTGAGGGCGACCGAGTCCCCGTCGCAGCCGAGCCCGCCGTTCATCCAGAGGATATGTACGACAGGCTCCGCGGTTTCAGGCTCTGTGGCCATCAGAAGGCCACCTCCTCGCTTCTGCATCGACGGCAGGGTGGGCCTCTGTGATGCGCAGACACCGCGAATGCTAGACCTACCGAGGGCCGTCGACAAGACTGTTGCGTCAGTTAACCGGACAGTAATGTCTGCTCGGAGATGACGCTTTTGGTGGGCGATGTCCATCAATGTCCGGGCCGCGGTCCGGACCGTGGTGTCAGTCCGGTTTCAGATTCCAGCCCAGGCCACGTACCCTTGGGGCAATCGCGGGGGGACGCGGGAATGCCTGAGGAGATCGATCGGTGACTGAGCCCGTCCGCGGTCCCATGGGGGACCTGATCGAGGTCATGCCGGTCGTCGTGATCTCGCAATCCTTCCCGGCGCGCCCCTCGTACATACCTGAGATCAGGGACTTCGTACGGCGCTGCCTGGCCGATTCCCCGCTGGACGAGGACGGCATCCGCGAGGTCGGCGAGACGGTGTTCCGCGCGCTGCTTGACGCGGCGGGCCCGACCGGGTCCGTCCAGGTCGCATTCCGCATCTTCCCCGAGCACGTCGAGGTGGACGTGCTGCACTCGGATTCCCAGTCGGCCGACGGCCAGGGCATGCCGCCCGCGCAGGCGCCCCGCCCGCAAGCCCCGCTCGCGCCCGAGTCCGCCGGCCAGCGCCCCGCTGCCGAGAAGCACACCGCATCGTTCGCCGAGTGGATGTCCAGCGCCCTGCGCCGGGAGGGCATGACCCAGGAGGCGGCCGCGCGCCAGCTCGGTGTGTCGGTCAAGACCGTCAGCCGCTGGGTCGGCGGCGCCACCCAGCCCCGGATGCGGGATCTCAAGAAGATCAGGGAAGTTTTCGGCGAAGTTCCGCTGCATTAGCGGCGCTGCTAACGACCGTGCTAACGGCGGCGCCGACGGCCCTTCTGTAGACGCTCACCCCACATGTGTCCTACGGTGCTGTCATGACCGTTCCGGCGGGGAGTCACACAATCGGTGCGGGCCGTGACCGGCTCGTGCTGCGAACCGGGAGGGACGGCATGGCGGCGTCGGCCGGCCATGACCTGACCATCGACGTGACCCACTGGTCTGGCGAGCTGACGGTCGGTGCGGACTCCGTCCCGACCGCCCTCGAGGTCCGGATCGACATGACCTCGCTGGCCGTGCGCTCGGGTACCGGCGGGCTCAAGCCGCTCACCGACCGCGACAAGCGCGAGATCACCTCGAACGCGCGCAAGGTCCTCGGCGCCGACCGGCACCCGGAGGCGACGTTCAGCGACGCGAAGTTCGAGCCGGCCGGCGGCGGCGGTGTCATCAGCGGGACGCTGACCCTGGCCGGCCGGTCCGGCCCCGTCAGGCTGGCGGTCACCGCGGCCGGCGACGACCGGTTCCGCGCGACCGGGTCGGTGGTCCAGTCGGCGTTCGGGATCAAGCCGTACAGCGGTTTCTTCGGCGCGCTCAAGGTGCGCGACTCCGTCGACCTCGAGATCGACGTGGACCTGTCGCAGTCGGCTGGCGGCTCATGACCTCAGCCACCGGCCAGCACGCGCCTACGGCCGCCGACCTGTTCGAGCGCCGCAGCGCTCCGGCGCGCGAGCTGGCCGGCCAGGCGGACGCGGTCGCCGCGGCCTGCCACGCCATGGCCGTGCGGTTCCACCGCGGCGGCAAGCTGGTGGTGTTCGGCACCGGCGGGTCGAGCACCGACGCGCAGCACGTCGCGGTGGAGTTCGTCCACCCGGTCATCGTCGGCAAGCGCGCGCTGCCCGCCATCTCGCTGACCACGGACGTGGCCACCGTCACCGGGGTGGCCGCGCGGGACGGCATGGCGGCGATCTTCGCGCACCAGATCCGCTACGTCGCCGCGCCGCAGGACATCGCGCTCGGGATCTCCGCCGACGGGAACTGTCCCAGCGTCCGCGCCGGGCTCACCGCGGCCCGCGCGCGCGGCCTGCTCACGATCGCGCTGGCTGGCGGCGACGGCGGCGCGCTGGCCGGCTCGCCCGCCGTTGATCACCTGCTGCTCGCCGCCTCGGACGACCCGTGCGTGGTCAAGGAAATCCAGGTGACGATCTATCACGTGCTCTGGGAACTCGTGCACGTGTTCTTCGAGCAGCCGGGCGTGCTCGCGCCCGGGGTGGTCACATGAGCGTGCCCGTCCCCGAGTGCCACGGCGAGGTCTGCATCACCTGCTCGGACACCGCGGTCCAGGTCACCGTGCTGCGCCTGCTGCCGGATGACCTCGCCGTCGTGGACACCGGCCAGGGCACCGAAGAGGTCAGCGTGGCCCTGGTCACGGCCGGCGTCGGCGACACGATCCTGGTGCACGCTAAGGAAGCCATCGCCGTCGTGGAGGCCAGCCGGTGAACGGGCCGGAGGGCGGCGGGCAGCAGAGCAGCGGGCAGCAGAGCACAGAGCGCTCCGATGCGATGGAGTCGCTCTACCCGTTCCTGTACGCCGAGAAGACGGACCTGTCCGCCGTGCTCGATCAGGTGCGCGCCTCGACCGTGGCCAAGGCCCAGGAGATCCTCGAGCTTCGCCGGCTGGCCGGCCAGCGCGACGCGGCCAGGCTGACCGAGTGCGCGCGGCAGGCCGCCGCCCGGTTCGCCGCGGGAGGCAGGCTGCTCGCGTTCGGTAACGGCGGCAGCGCCACCGACGCGCAGCAGCTGGCCACCCTGTTCCTCAACCCGGCCGGAGACGCGACCCCGCTGCCGGCCCTCGGCTTGGCCAACGACACATCGGTGCTGACCGCGCTCAGCAACGACGTCGGCGTGGAGGTCGTGTTCGCCCGGCAGATCGCCGCGTTCGGCACCAGGAACGACATTGCGGTCGGGATGTCCACCAGCGGGAACTCGGAGAACCTGCTGCGGGCCTTCGACGAGGCGAGCCGCCGCGGCATGCTCACCATCGGCCTGGCCGGCTACGACGGCGGGAAGATGGCCGAGCTGGACAGCATCGACTACCTGTTCGTGGCGCCCAGCGCCTCCGTGCACCGGATCCAGGAAATACAGACCACCACCTACCAGGTGCTGTGGGAACTCACGCTCGCTTCGCGCGCCGAGCTGGCCGGGGCCCGGCCATGACCGCCCGCACGCTGGTGGCCTGCGTCGGCAACATCTTCCTCGGCGACGACGGGTTCGGCGTCGAGGTGGCCAGGCGGCTGGCCACCGCGGACATCCCGGACGGGGTGCGGGTGGCCGACTACGGGATCAGCGGCATGCACCTCGCCTACGACCTAGCCGGCCACGGCTACGAGACGACGATCCTGGTGGACGCGGCCCCGCGCGGCGGCGAGCCGGGCACGATCACGGTCGTCGAGGTAGACCCCGAGGAGCACCAGGCGCCAGCCGGAGCCGAGGGCAGCCAGCTCTTCAACGCGCACGGCATGCAGCCCGACGTGATCTTCGGGGTGCTGGACACGCTCGGCGCGAAGGCGGGACGGATTCTCGTCGTCGGCTGCGAGCCCGCCAGCGTCGAGTACCGGATGGAACTGAGCGAGCCGGTCGCCGCCGCCGTCGACGAGGCGGTCAGGGTCGTACTGGACATGGTGAAGGGATAAGCGCATGTGCCTTGGCATACCGGGTGAGGTGATCGAGTTCATGCCCGATCAGCCTGACCTGGCGAAGGTGGACGTGAGCGGCGTGCGGCGGCTGATCAACGTGGGGCTGCTCGCCGACGACATGCCGAAGCCGGGCGAATGGGTGCTCATCCACGTCGGCTTCGCCCTGTCGAAGATCGACGAGAACGAGGCCGCGCAGGCCCTGCAGTTCCTCGAGGGGATCGGCCAGGCCTACGAGGACGAGCTCGCCGCGCTCCAGCAATCCATGATCGAGTAAGGAGCGTACGGATATGCGGTTCGTAGACGAATTCCGTGACGCAGACAAGGCCCATGCGCTCGCCGCGAAGATCGCGGCCCTGTGCGAGCCCGGGCGTCAGTACAAGCTGATGGAGGTGTGCGGCGGGCACACGCACACCATCTACAAGCACGGCCTCGAGGACTACCTGCCGGAGTCGGTCACGCTGGTGCACGGCCCCGGCTGCCCGGTGTGCGTGATCCCGATGGGCCGGGTGGATGACGCGATCGCGCTCGCGTCGAACCCGGACGTCATCATGACCTCGTTCGGCGACATGATGCGCGTGCCGGGCAGCGCCGGGTCGTTCTTCGACGCGAAGGCCCGCGGCACCGACATCCGGATGGTGTACTCGCCGCTCGACTCGCTCAAGATCGCCAAGAACAACCCGGACAAGCGGGTGGTGTTCATGGCCATCGGCTTCGAGACCACCGCGCCGTCCACGGCGATGACGCTGCTGCGCGCGCAGGCCGCGGGCATCACGAACTTCTCGGTGTTCTGCAACCACGTCACGATAATCCCGGCCATCAAGGCCATCCTGGACTCGCCCGACCTGCGGCTCGACGGGTTCATCGGCCCCGGCCACGTGTCCACGGTGATCGGCTGCCGGCCGTACGACTTCATCGCCCGCGAGTACGGCAAGCCGGTCGTGGTGGCCGGCTTCGAGCCGCTGGACATCCTGCAGTCGATCTACATGCTGATGCTGCAGCTGTCGCAGGGCAAGGCGGAGATCGAGAACCAGTACTCGCGCGTGGTGCCGTGGGACGGCAACCTGGTGGCGCTGCGCGCCATCGGCCAGACGATGGAACTGCGGCCCTATTTCGAGTGGCGCGGCCTCGGCTTCATCTCGCACTCCGCGCTCAAGGTGAAGGAGTCGCACGCCGCCTTCGACGCCGAGTTGCTGTTCGACGTGCCCGGCGTGCGGGTCGCCGACCCCAAGGCGTGCCAGTGCGGCGAGGTGCTCAAGGGCGTGCTCAAGCCGTGGGAGTGCAAGGTGTTCGGCACCGCATGCACGCCCGAGACCCCGATCGGCACCTGCATGGTGTCACCGGAAGGGGCCTGCGCGGCGTACTACAACTTCGGCCGGATGAACCGTCACCGTGTGGCAGAAGCCCAGGCCAAGGAGGTTCTCCAGGTGGGCAGGCCATGACCGCGGACCAGGCCCCGCCCAAGGAAGCCGCCGGCGCCGGCGGCTGGATCGCCGAGGCGCTGCGCGAGCACGAGGAACACGAGCGCGCCGAGCCCGGCCCGCGCGCAGGCCGCCGCCAGCTGCCGATGGCCGACCGCGAGCAGCAGGTGCTCGACCGGATCGACCGGGCCAGGCGCCGCCGCCCGAAGGTCAGGGAAGAACGCATCACGATGTCGCACGGGGCCGGCGGCAAGGCGACCCACACGCTGATCGAGGCCGTGTTCCTCGACGCGTTCCGCAACCCGCTGCTCGAGCCGCTCGAGGACGCGGCCCGGCTGCACGTCAACGGGTCCACGGTCGCGCTCACCACCGACTCCTACGTGGTCTCGCCGCTGTTCTTCCCCGGCGGCGACATCGGCGACCTGGCCATCAACGGCACGGTCAACGACCTGTCGATGGCGGGCGCCTCGCCGCTGTACCTGTCGGCGGGCTTCATCCTCGAGGAGGGGTTCCCGGTCGCCGACCTGACCCGGATCACCGACTCCATGCGCGAGGCCGCCGCCGCCGCGGGGGTCCAGGTGGTCACCGGGGACACCAAGGTGGTCGAGCGGGGCAAGGCCGACGGCTGCTACATCAACACCGCGGGCGTCGGCATCATCGAGCGCGACATCCGCCTCGGCGTGGCCAACGCCAGGCCCGGCGACGCGATCATCGTGTCCGGGCCGGTCGGCGACCACGGCGTCACGATCATGCTGGCCCGCGGCGAGCTCGACATCGAGGCCGACCTGGAGTCCGACACCGCGCCGCTGAACGGGCTGGTCGCCAGCCTGCTGGACGAGGTCTCCGGGGTCAGGGCGCTGCGCGACGCGACCCGCGGCGGCGTGGCCACCATCCTCAACGAGATCGCCAAGTCCGCCGACGTCGGCGTCCTGGTCCGCGAGGGCGAGATCCCGGTCCGCCCCGTGGTCCGCGGCGCCGCCGAACTGCTCGGCATCGACCCGATGTACGTGGCCTGCGAAGGCCGCCTGGTGGCCGTCGTCGACGGCAGCCAGGCTGACCAGGCGGTCGCCGCGCTGCGAGCGCACCCGCTGGGCGAGCAAGCGGCCGTCATCGGCCACGTCACCGACGACACGCCGGGCGTCGTGCAGCTCAAGACGGCCTTCGGCGGGACCAGGATCGTCGACCTGCTGGTCGGCGACCCCCTGCCGCGCATCTGCTGACGCCGGTGCACGAGTTCGCCATCATCGAGGGCGTCGTGGACCAGGTGACCCAGCGGCTGCCCGACGCCAAGGTCACCTGCGTCCGGCTGGAGATCGGCGCGCTGTCCGGCGTAGTGCCCGACGCGCTGCTGTTCTGCTTCGATCTCGCGACGGAGGGCACGAACATGCAGGGCGCCAGGCTGGAGATCACCGAGACGGCCGGGCGCTGCCAGTGCCGCGCCTGCGGCGCCGAGTACGAGCCGGACGGGCAGATCCTGCTGTGCCCGTGCGGCAGCGCCGAGGCGCAGGTGCTGGCCGGCCAGGAACTCATGATCACTTCGGTACAGGTGGCCTGATATGTGCGCGACATGCGGATGCAGCCCCCACGAGCACGAGCACGACGACCGGACGATCGTGCTGCAGCGCAAGGTGCTGGCCAAGAACGACGAGCTCGCCGGGCAAAACCGGGACTGGCTGGCCCGGCGCGGCGTGCGCGCGATCAACCTGATGAGCTCGCCGGGGGCGGGCAAGACCACGCTGCTGGAGCGCACCAGCGAGGCGATGACCCTGGCGGTGATCGAGGGCGACCAGGAGACCGCGCTCGACGCCAGCCGGATCCGCGAGGCCGGCTGCCAGGTCGTGCAGATCAACACCGGCGTCGGCTGCCACTTGGACGCCGGCATGGTGGCCAGGGGGCTGCGCGCGCTTGACCCGCCGGACGGCTCGGTCGTGGTGATCGAGAACGTCGGGAACCTGGTCTGCCCGGCGCTGTTCGACCTCGGCGAGGCGGCCCGGGTGGTGATCTCCTCGGTCACCGAGGGCGCCGACAAGCCGGCCAAGTACCCGCACATGTTCAGCCGGGCGGACCTGGTGCTGGTCAGCAAGACCGACCTGCTGCCCTATGTCAGCTTCGACGTCGAACGGCACGCGGCCGACATCAAGCGGGTCAGCCCGGCGGCCCGGATCCTCCAGATCTCGGCGGTGACCGGCGACGGCCTGCCCGACTGGTACGACTGGCTGCGCGGCTAACCGCGGCTAGGCCTGCGCCGCCGTCCCGGCCACGGCTGCCGCCGCCGCCTGCCCCAGGCTGATCCCGCCGTCGTTGCACGGCACCCGCGAGTGCACCAGCACCCGGAATCCGGCGCCTTCGAGCCGCCGTACAGTCCGGTCGAGCAGCAGCAGATTCTGGAACACGCCGCCCGACAAAGCCACGGTGTCCAGCCCGTGCCGCTCCCGCAGCAGCACGCAGCCGCCTGTGATCAGTCCGGCGACCGCATGGTGAAACCGCCCGGCAATGATTTCCCGCGGCACCCCGGCCCGCAGGTCTTCGGCCACCGCCGCAATCAGGTCGCGCCCCAGGACGCGGAACGGATCCCCCGCCTCGATCCCGGCCCGGTACGCCCCGCGCTCGCCGGCGTCGGCCAGCTGCTCCAGCTCGATCGCGGCCTGGCCCTCGTAGTTCACCGCGTCCCGCACACCGGCCAGCGCGGACACCGCGTCGAACAGCCGCCCCGCGCTGGAGGTCAGCGGCGCGTTCACCCCGCGGCGCGCCATCGCGACCACCGCGTCCCACTGCCGCTCGTTGCGCTGGGCTACGCCCAGGCCCGCGCCCGCACCGTCCAGGTACGCCGCCGCCATCCGCCACGGCTGCCTGATCGCCGCGGCGCCGCCCGGCATCGGCACCGGTTCAAGGTGGCCGCCGCGCGTGAAGCCCGCCAGATCCGCGACCAGGAACTCGCCGCCCCAGATTGTCCCGTCGGTGCCGTAGCCGGTCCCGTCGAAGGCCACCCCGATCACCGGGCCGGCCTCGCCGTTGTCGGCCAGGCAGGAGGCGATGTGCGCGTGATGGTGCTGCACCCCGACCAGCGGCAGGTCCAGCTCCAGCGCGTACCTGGTGGACAGGTAGTCGGGGTGCAGGTCGTGCGCGACAACCTGCGGGACGACGTCGAACAGCCGCCGGAAGTGCTCGATCCCCTCGGTGAACGAACGCAGCGTCTCGGCGTTCTCCAGATCGCCGATGTGCTGCGACACGAACGCGTGCTCCTCCTTGGCCAGGCAGAACGTGCTTTTCAGCTCCGCGCCGCAGGCGAGCACCGGCCGGCCGAAGCCGCCGCTGACGTGCACTGGCTCGGGCGCGTAGCCCCGCGAGCGCCGCATCAGCATCTGGCGCCCGCGGTGAGCCCGCACCACCGAGTCGTCCGCCCTGATGTGGATGGGCCGGTCGTGCGCCAGGAACGCGTCGGCGATGCCGCCGAGCCGGTCCAGCGCGTCGTCGTCCCGGTAGGCGATCGGCTCGTCGGACACGTTCCCGCTGGTCAGCACGATAGCCGCGATGGGCCTGGCCACGGCTTCGAGCAGCAGGTGGTGCAGCGGGGTGTACGGCAGCATCACGCCCAGCTGCCGGTTGCCCGGCGCCACCGAGGCCGCGACGCCTGAGTCCGCGCGGCGCGGCATCAGCACGATCGGCCGCCGCGGGCCGGCCAGCAGCGCGGCCGACGTCTGGTCCACCTCGCACAGCCGCCGCGCCGCGGCGAGGTCCGCGGCCATCACCGCGAACGGCTTGTCCTCGCGGTGCTTGCGGCCGCGCAGCGCCTCGGCGGCCGCCTCGCAGCTCGCGTCCACGGCCAGGTGATAGCCGCCGAGCCCCTTGACCGCCAGCACCTGTCCGTTCCTGAGCGCCGCCGCGGCCCCGGCCAGCGCGTCCCCGGGGAGCGGATCTCCCGCCGCGCCGAGCAGGCGCACGGCCGGGCCGCACGCCGGGCAGCAGGTCGGCTGCGCGTGAAACCGCCGGTCCGCCGGGTCGTGATACTCCGCCGCGCACGGCTCGCACATCGCGAAGCCGGCCATCGTCGTCAGCGTCCGGTCGTACGGCACGTCGCGGACGATCGTGAACCGGGGCCCGCAGTTGGTGCAGTTGATGAACGGATAGCGGTACCTGCGGTCCGCCGGGTCGGCCAGCTCGGCCAGGCAGTCGGCGCAGGTCGCGCTGTCGGCCGGCACCAGCGCCCGGCGGCGGCCGCCGGATTCGCTAGGGGCAATCGAGAACACCTTGGCACCGTTAGGGAGAATATCTTTTGTGGTAATTCGTTCGATTCTCGCGAGCGGCGGCGCTTCACTTTCAAGCCCATCAAGAAATTTCCGAACGGCCTCCGGCGGGCCTTCGACTTCAGCGAACACGCCATTCACGTCGTTGCCGACTATCCCGCCCAGGCCGAGCCGGCTGGCCAGCGAATAGACAAACGGGCGGAAGCCGACACCCTGGACCGTGCCTTCTACCCGGACGGCCGTCCGGACGACTCCGCTCACCCGCCCTAGCTTAGGTTCTGTGCTTGCCTAGGGCTCTGTGCTTGCCTAAGGCTGGCCGCCGGGCCAGCTGGGGTTACGCGGGTCGACCACCGGCGGCAGGGCGCGCCAGTGCGGCTTGATGATGTAGCAGATGCCGCCGGTGCCCGAGCCCGGCCTGCCGTCCGGCTTGGTGTAGACCGTGCGCAGCCAGACGATCTCGAACTCGCGGCGGTCGTAGATCGTGTAGACGTTGCTGTCGCTGTCCGACGCGGGGTCGTTCACGATCACGCCGGTGCCGTCGGCGGTGAAGCCGATCACCACCCACAGGTGCCCGTTGGTCGTGTAGATGCCGAGCTCTTGCTTGGTGAACGACTGCGAGGTGATGACCGGGTAGCCGGCCGCGATCAGCACCTCGAGCTCCCACAGCGAGTTGAGCCTGGTGACCATGGCGTCCAGGCCGTAGCTGGCGGCGTAGGCGGTGTTGAACGGCCAGTTGCCGGTCCCGCCGTAGCCCCAGTCGTAGGTGTAGCGGGCGGCGTAGTCGACTGTCGGGTCCTGGTAGCCGGGATTCACCCAGGACAGCTGCGCCGGCGTCGGCCGCTGCCCCCAGTATTCGGTGGTCATCTCGGTCGAGGACGGGCTGCACCAGGCCTCGCCGCCGCCGCCGTACTGGTCGTACTGACCGGCGTGGATGTTCTCCGCGTAGGGCGTCACGGTCAGCGTCAGCCCGGTGGCCGGCCCCGGCGGGCTGGCCGGGACGGTGGTCCTGGCCGGGACGTAGGAGGCGACCGCGCCGAGCTGCCAGACCCGCGGGCCGGCCGCCAGGCCAGGGCGGCGGTACAGGGTCAGCCGCAGCTGGTAGGCCCGCATCCGGTGCGTGCCGTGGGTGTTCCAGGTGTCGGTGTCGATCTCGCCGTAGGCATTGGCCTGGCCGTTGACCGAGGTGCGGCGCAGCTCGGTGTCGTAGCGGGACCAGATGCCCATCGTCCACCAGTCGCTGTGCCCGCCGTCCATGATGGCCCGCATCTCCACCTTGACGAACGTGCCCTCGGGCGTGTCGGCGTTCCAGTGCGCGGTCAGCTGGTTGCCGCCGAAGCCGAGCGGCTGCACCGGAGAGGTCCAGACGCTGTATTCGTAGCTCTTGGCGGTCTTCAGGTACGGGTCGCGGTAACTGGTCCTGCCCGCCGGATGGGAGATCGTCACGCCGAGCCGCCAGCCGGACAGCACGGCGATCCCGTCGCCCCGGCCCGCCTCGAAGTCCTGCTGGGTGGTCCAGCGGTGGAACTGCACCCGCGAGTCGCGCGGCGGGTTGCCCGGCACCCGCGCGCCCGCCGCCCTGGCGGCCTGCGGTGCGGCGGCGAGTCCGAGCGCCCCCGCGCCTCCGGCGATGAGCAGGCTGCGGCGTGACGGGCGGAAGTCAGCTGGCATACATGTAACTTAACGCCGTAAAGTCGCCTTGTGTAGGCGTGAATTTTCGCCAGTTGGCCGGCCAGGCCGGCTTGCCGGGCTCAGATCGTGCCGAACAGCCGGTCGCCGGCGTCGCCGAGGCCAGGCACGATGTAGCCGCGCTCGTTCAGCCGCTCGTCGATCGTCGCGGTGACCACGCGGACCGGGACGGGCTCGTCGTTCGGGAACGCGGCGGCGAGCCGGGCGATGCCCTCGGGCGCGGCCAGCAGGCAGATCGCGGTGACCGTGGCCGCCCCCCGCTCGGCCAGCATGCCGATGACGGTCGCCAGCGTGCCGCCGGTGGCCAGCATCGGGTCGAGCACGAACGTGTCGCGGCCGGTCAGGTCGGCCGGCAGCCGGTCCGCGTAGGCCGAGGCGATCAGCGACTCCTCGTCCCTGACCAGGCCGACGAAGCCGACGTCGGCGACCGGCAGCAGCCGCGCCATCCCGTCCAGCATCCCGATGCCCGCCCGCAGGATCGGCACGACCAGCGGGACCGGCCGGGCCAGCTTGACGCCGCGCGCCTCGGCGACCGGAGTGGTCACGGTGGTCGGCTGCACCCGGATCTCGCGGGTCGCCTCGTAGGCCAGCAGGGTGACCAGCTCGTCGGCGAGCCTGCGGAAGGTCGGGGCTTCGGTGCGGGTGTCGCGCAGGGCGGTCAGCTTGTGCGCAACGAGCGGATGATCGGCCACCAGCGTCTGCATGCTGGATAGTGTGGCAGGTCACCGGAGATCGGTGTGCGGTGCGAAATACACTCGGGGGAGCCATCGGATGAGGGAGGGCACGAATTGAGCCTGCTGGAATCGATCGGCGGTCCGCATGACCTCAGGAAGCTCAGCCCGGACCAGCTTCCGCTGCTGGCCAGCGAGATCCGGGACGTCCTCATCGACGTGGTCTCGCGGACCAGCGGCCACCTTGGCCCCAACCTGGGCGTGGTGGAGCTGACCATCGCGCTGCACCGGGCCTTCGACTCGCCGATGGACCGGATCGTGTTCGACACCGGCCACCAGGCCTACGTGCACAAGCTGCTGACCGGCCGGCAGGCGGCCTTCGACACGCTGCGCCAGCCCGGCGGCGTGTCGGGCTATCCCAGCCAGGCCGAGTCCGAGCACGACATCGTGGAGAACTCGCACGCCTCGACCAGCCTGGCCTACGCGGACGGCCTGGCCAAGGCGTACGCGCTGCGCGGCGAGACCGGGCGCACCGTGGTCGCCGTCATCGGCGACGGCGCGCTGACCGGCGGCATGGCCTGGGAGGCGCTGAACAACATCGCGGTGGCCAAGGACAGCAGGCTGGTCATCGTGGTCAACGACAACGGCCGGTCCTACCAGCCGACGATCGGCGGGCTGGCCAACCACCTGGCCGCGGTCAGGATGACCCAGCGGTACGAGCACGTGCTCGACTACATCAAGACCACGGTCACCCGCACGCCGCTGGTCGGGCCACCGCTGTACGAGACGCTGCACGGGATCAAGAAGGGCATCAAGGACGTCCTGCAGCCGCAGGTGCTCTTCGAGGACCTCGGCCTCAAGTACGTCGGCCCGATCGACGGGCACAACCCGGAGATGGTGGAGAGCGCGCTGCGGCACGCCCGGGATTTCGGCGGCCCGGTGCTGGTGCACGTGATCACCAGGAAGGGGTTCGGCTACCCGCTGGCCGAGCAGAACGAGGAAGACTGCCTGCACCAGGTGCCGTCCGCCGCGGCTGCGTCCGCCGTGGTCAAGCGGACCTGGTCCCAGGTCTTCGGCGACGAGATCGCGGCGATCGGCGCCCGGCGGCCCGACGTGGTGGCGATCACCGCGGCGATGCTGCACCCGACCGGCCTCGGCCCGTTCGCGGCGGCGTTCCCCGACCGGGTGTACGACGTCGGCATCGCCGAGCAGCACGCGATGACGATGGCGGCCGGCCTGGCCATGGGCGGGATGCACCCGGTGGTCGCGCTCTACTCGACGTTCCTCAACCGGGCCTTCGACCAGATGCTGATGGACGTGGCGCTGCACAAGCTGCCGGTCACGATCGCGCTGGACCGGGCCGGCGTTACCGGTCCCGACGGCGCCAGCCACAACGGCATGTGGGACGGCTCGATCATGCAGCTGGTGCCCGGGCTGCGGATCGCCGCCCCGCGGGACGCCGTCCGGCTGGCTGAGCTGCTGAACGAGGCGGTGGCGATCGGCAGCGGCCCCACCGCGGTGCGCTACCCGAAGGGGACGGTCGGCGGCGAAGTCGAGGCGGTCGCGAAGCTCGGCTCGATGGACGTGCTGCACGAGCCGGGCGACGCCCAGCCGGACGTGCTGCTGGTCGGCGCCGGGCCGATGGCGGTGGTGTGTACCGAGGCCGCGCGGCGGCTGGCCGACCAGGGCATCGGCGTCACCGTGCTGGACCCGCGCTGGCTCAAGCCGCTGGACCAGGCGCTGGTCGCGGCGGCGCGGGCGCACCGCCTGGTCGCGGTGGTCGAGGACAACGGGCGGTCCGGCGGCTTCGGCGACGCCGTGTGCCGGCTGCTGCGCGATCACGACGTGGAGACGCCGGCCAAGACATTCGGGTTGCCGCAGGAGTTCCTCGCCCACGGCGAGCGCGGCCAGCTCCTGGACGACGCCGGGCTGACCCCGCAGCACGTGGCCCGGCAGATCACCGAGGCAGTCGCCGGGCGCTCCCGTGACCTGGTGACATGAGCACCCTTCAGGTAGCCGTCGTCGGATCCGGCCCGGCCGGGCTGTACACGGCCGAGGCGCTGATCAAGCAGGCCGCCGCGCTGCCGGATCCGCCCCGGCTGCGAGTGGACGTGATCGACCGGCTGCCCACGCCCTACGGGCTGGTCCGCTACGGCGTCGCGCCCGACCACAAGTCGATCAAGTCGATCGCCGAGTACCTGCGCAAGGTGCTCGAGCACCCGGACGTGGGCTTCCTCGGCGACGTGCACCTCGGCGACGACATCACCCGAGACGACCTGCTCGGCTGCTACGACGCGGTGGTGTACGCGACCGGCGCGATGCGCGACCGGCACCTCGGCATCCCCGGCGAGGACCTGCCCGGCAGCTTCGCGGCCACCGACTTCGTCAACTGGTACTGCGGGCACCCCGACATGGACCCGGCGGCGTTCACCCTGGACGCCGAGTCGGTCGCGGTCATCGGGGTGGGCAACGTCGCGGTGGACGTGGCGCGCATCCTGGTCAGGGACCCGGCCGAGCTGCGCGGCACCGACGTGCCGCAGCCGGTACTCGAGGCGCTGATGGCCAGCAAGGTCCGCGAGGTGCACATGATCGGCCGGCGCGGGCCGGCGCAGGCCAAGTTCACCACGAAGGAGCTGCGCGAGCTGGGCGAGCTGGCCGGCGTGGACGTCGTGGTGCCGGCCGCCGAGGCGGATCTGGCCGCGTTTGACCCCACCGGCGGCAGCGCCGAGCTGGCCGTCAGCGACCGCCACGTCCGCGGCAACTACACGGTGATCAGCGACTGGGCGGGCCGCGCGCCCGCCGGGCGGCCCCGCAGGCTGACGCTGCGGTTCTGGCTGCGGCCGGTGTCGGTCGACGGCACCGACCGGGTGCGGGGGCTGACGCTGGAGCGCACCCGGCTGGACGACGAGGGTGCCTTCACCGGGACCGGGGAGCTGGAGAGCCTGCCGGTGTCGATGGTGCTGCGCAGCGTGGGCTACCAGAGCGTGCCGCTGGCCGGCGTCCCGTTCGACGAGCGGGCCGCGGTCGTGCCGAACGTCGGGGGCCGGGTCATCGGCGCGGACGGCGAGCCGCTGCCGGGGGAGTATGTGTCCGGCTGGCTGAAGCGCGGGCCGACCGGGGTGATCGGCACGAACAAGTCCGACGCCGCGCAGACCGTGCGCAGCCTGCTGGAGGATCTGGCCGGCGACGTGAGCCAGCTGCCCAGGGCCGGGCTGCTGCGCTACCCGCCCGGCCAGTCCGAGGGCAGCTCGCCGCTGGCCAGCCTGCTGGCCGACCGCGGCATCCGCCCGGTGGCCTACCAGGATTGGCTGCGGATCGAGCAGGCCGAGGCGGATCTCGGCGAGTCGCTCGGCCGCGGCGGCCGGGTCAAGCTGGCGGGCCGCGACGCGCTGGCGCAAGCCTGCGGATGGTGACGTTCCGGCTGCGTGCCGAATTTAATGATCACAGGTAGTTCCCTTGTGAGCCAAGTCACGCCACAGTATCGGCATGACGACTACACACCAGCGCTCGGGACGGCTTGAGGTCCGTTCGATCGACTACGTGCCGCTGAGCGAGCGGCACGGCAAGATCTGGCACCTCGGCCCGTTGTGGTTCATGTCGAACGCGCAGATTGCCACGCTCGCGGTCGGACTGATCAGCATCGGCGAGGGCGCCTCGCTGTTCTGGTCGGTGCTGGCCATCGTGATCGGGGTGCTGGTCGGCACGCTGTTCATGGCGTTCCACTCGGCGCAGGGCCCGCAGCTCGGGCTGCCGCAGATGATCCAGTCGCGCCCGCAGTTCGGCTACATCGGGGCGCTGCTCGTCTGGCTGTTCGCCTACGTGCAGTACGCCGGGTTCAACGTGTTCAACACGATCCTCGGCAGCGAGGCGATGAGCACTACGGCGCACGGCTCGACCAAGCTGTGGATCGTCATCGTGACCGTGGTGGCGCTGGTGGTCGCGCTGGTGGGTTATGACCTCATCCACCGGGCCGAGCAGGGGCTGACCTACCTCATGATCGTCATCTTCGGCATCTTCACGATCGCGCTGTTCGTGATCCACTACCCGGCGGGCACCTTCGACATCGGCACGTTCAAGGCATCGCCGTTCTTCGGCCAGTTCGGCGTGGTGGCCGGGTACCAGATCAGCTGGGCCATCTACGTCTCGGACTACTCGCGGTACATGCGGCCGGACGTGACCGTGCGCAAGACGTTCTTCTGGACCTACTGGGGATCGGCGATCGGCGGTGCCTGGATGATGATCGTAGGCGCCGTGCTGGCCGCCTGGGCCGGCAAGAGCTTCGACGGCACCGGCATCGCCGAGCTCAACCAGGTCGGCGACCACGTCTTCGACGGGTTCGGAGCGATCGTGCTCATCCTCGCCGCGCTCGGCCTGGTCTCGGTCACCGCGCTGAATATGTACGGCGGCTCGCTCACGCTGATCAGCGCGATCGACTCCGTCAAGAAGGTACGGCCGACGCTCAGCATGCGGATCCTCACGGTCGGCTTCACGGCCGCGCTTTCGCTGGTCGGCGCGCTGGCCGCGACGCACAACTTCCTGGCCAACTTCAACAACTTCCTGCTGCTCGTCCTCTACCTGTTCATCCCGTGGACCGCGGTCAACCTCGTCGACTACTACATCGTGCGGCGCGGGCACTACGCGATCGCCGAGATCTTCAACCCCAACGGGCTGTACGGCCGCTGGGGGTGGCGTGGCGTCACCGCGTACGCCATCGGCTTCGCGGCCATGAGCCCGTTCTTCAACGTCGGCACGCTGTACGAGGGTGCCGCGGCCAAGGCGCTCGGCGGCGCGGACATCTCGTTCTTCATCGGGCTGCCGGTGGCGGGCGTCCTGTACTACGTCTTCAGCCGGTCGATCGATGTGGCGGCCGAGCGGCGGGTGGCGGACGCCGAGGCGGCCGAGCTGGAGGTCGGGGCCGTCTGACCATGGCCCGTTCTGCCTGGCCGCCGGTCCGCTCGGCCTGGTCGACGGCGGCCGCGATCCGGTCCGGTGAGCTGGCCGCCGTCGACGCGGTCTCCGTCGCGCTGGACCGGATCGGGCGGCTGGATCCCGGGATCAACGCGTTCACGGTCGTCACGGCCGAGGCGGCGCTGGCGCAGGCCGCCGAGGTCGACGGGGGGACGCGGTCCGGGCCGCTGGCCGGGGTGCCGATCTCGGTGAAGGATCACGTCTGGGTGCGCGGGCTGCCCGCGACCAACGGCTCGCGCGCGCTGGCCGGCTTCGTCGCCCCGGCCGACTGCGCGTGCGTCGCCCGGCTGGTGGCGGCCGGGGCAATCATCGTGGGCAAGACCAACAACCCGGAGTTCTGCTACCGCGGTGTCACCCGCAACGACCTGTGGGGCGAGACGCGCAACCCGCGCGACCCCGGCCGCACCTGCGGCGGCTCCAGCGGCGGCGCCGCGGCCTCGGTGGCCAGCGGCATGGTGCCGCTGGCGATCGGGACCGATGGCGGCGGCTCGATCCGGATCCCTTCGGCGTTCTGCGGCACCGTGGGTCTCAAGCCGACGTTCGGGCTGGTCCCGAAGATGCCGGGCTTCCGCGGCTGGCCGACGCTGTCGGTCACCGGCCCGATCGCCGCCGACGTCCGCGACCTGGCCCTGGCCGCCTCCGTCATGACCGGACCGTCGCCTCAAGACCCGCTGAGCTATCCGTCGGGGTTCTCGGTCCTGGAGGAGAGCGGCTGGGCCGGGCTGCGGGTCGCCTTCTCCGCTGACCTTGGCTTCGCGGCCCTGGACGCGGATGTCCGCGCGGTCTTCGCCGCTGCGATCAATCGCATCGGTGCGGCCTGCGCCGCGGCCGGCGCCGTGCTCACCTCGGCGCACCCGCCGCCGTGCGATCCCAGCCCGCTGTGGGACCCGATCGCGCTCGCCGAAGGCTGGGCCTCCGAGGGCCCGATCCTGGAGGCGCACCCCGACCTCGTCGGCGCCGACGCCGCCGCGATCATCCGGGACGGCCAGCGGATCTCGGCCCGGGAGTACCTGGACGCCCAGGACGCTCGCGCCCGGTACACCACGGCCTGGCTCAGCTTCTTCGACGACTACGACGTGCTGCTCACCCCGGCCATGCCGGTCAGGGCGTTCGAGCTCGGCCGCCTAGCGCCCCCGACGATCAACGGCGTGGCGGTGCCCGACACCTACGACGCCTGGTGCGCGCTGGCTCTGCCCGCCAACCTCGCGGGCCTGCCCGCGGTATCGGTGCCCATCGGCTCCGGCCTGTGCTCTGGCCTGCCCGTCGGCCTGCAGATCATCGGCGCCCGCTGGGCGGACGCGACCGTCCTGCGCGCCGCCGCGGCCGCCGCCGACCTTTAGCCTGCGGCTACGCCGCGGCGAGCGGGCCGGCCAGGGCGGTGGCCAGCGCCAGCCCCAGGATCAGGCTGGTCAGCGCCACCTCGTAGCCCGCGAGGCAGCCGCGCCGCGGAGGCTCCATCAGCCGCTGCACCCGGGCCGTGACCGCGCCGCCGGTGGCGGCCAGCGCGGCCACCGGCACCGCCATCCCAGTGCCCATAGCCAGCAGCGCGGTGACGAGCGCGCGGCGACTGATGCGGCGCGCCGCCGCGTCGTCGGCGCACATCTCGGCCAGCCGCGCCACCTCGGCCGGCGCCCTGGTGAACAGCGGCACGGCCGGGTAGCTGGCCGCCAGCCCCCGGGTGAGCGCGACCAGCAGGTGGTGGCGGCCGGCCAGGTGCGCCCGCTCGTGCGCGAGCACCGCCGTGAGCTGCGCCGGGTCCAGCACGGCCAGGGCCCCGCTGGTGAGCACGATCGTCGCGGGCCGGCCCGGCACGCAGTAGGCGGCCGGCTGCGGTACGTCGAGCACTACGGCCGGCCCGGTGCCAGGCAGCCGGCGCCCGGTAATCCTGGCCGCCTCGGCGTGCGCGCGGGCGACCCGCTGGGCGCGCTGCACGCCGCGCCCGTACCGCCAGGCCAGCGCGGCCGCCGCGAGGACCGCGGCGGTCGCCGCCACGCCCAGGGAGAACTCGAAGATCGCGCTGCGGTAGACCACCGGGGAGCAGGTTTCGCCGGTCACCGAGCGGCAGACGGCCCCGGCCAGGCTGGACCAGCCGGTGACGGCCGCCCTGAGCAGGAACTGCAGCGCGACCAGCAGCGAGGCCAGCACGCTCGCCATCGCGGTCAGCCAGGCGGCCAGCCCCAGCCGGGCGCTGATGCCGCGCGCGGTCAGCCTGGTCAGCAGCGCGGGCACGTACCAGGCCACCGCGAGCGCGTACGCGAACACGAGCAATGCGGGTTTCATCCTGGTCTTCGTTCTGGGCTTCGCTCTGGGTTTCGTTCTGTCAGCCGGCGCACCACGTCGCGCAGGACTTCGGATTCCGCGCCGCCCATCTCGGCGACGAAGTGGCTCAGCACCACCTCGGTGTCCCCGCCGCCGGCCAGCGCTTCGCTCATCAGCCGGGCGCTGTACTCCTCCCGGCTGGCGGTGGCCGTATAGCGGTACGCCTTGCCGGCCTTGGCCCGGGCGAGCCAGCCCTTCCGGTGCAGGTTGTCCATCGTGCTCATGACCGTGGTGTACGCGATCACCCGGTCCCGCTGCAGCTCTTCGAGCAGCTCCCGCACGGTCACCGGGCTGTCGTGATCCCACACCAGGTGCATGATCACTGCTTCCAGGTCACCGAACCCGCGCACGACACCTCCTGCGTCCCGCCGTCAGCATACGAAATTCTCCTCCTGCCTCTCCGACTGTCGTCGGCTCCCCGCCCGCTCCCTGAACATGTCCTCCCCGTTCCCTGAACGTCCGCCGTCGGTGCCCGCTGGCCTCCGCCCTCGGCTGCCGCGGACGCCTCCCGGTCCATGTTACTGTCTACGTACGTAGACAGTAGGTAATGTGCCGCGCCCCGGTGAGGAGATTGGTGCCGTGTCCAAGGGCAGCAGAAACCGGCAGAGCGCCCGCGAGCGGGTCGCGCAGATGCGAGCCGAGGAGGCGCGCCGCCGTCGCCGCCGCAACTGGCTGGCCGGAGCCGCTGCCGTGGTCGTGGTGGCCGCCGCGGCCGTCGGCATCACGCTGGCGGTCACCGGGGGCAGCTCGCCGGGCGGCGGCGCGGGTGGCGGCACGCCGCACCTGAAGCTCGCCTCGCTCAGCACCCTGGGCACGCTGACCCCGGCCCCCGCGGCCGGCCCGCTCGGCCCGGAAGGCGCCCCCATCCCGACTGCCGCCCCGCTCACCGGCACCGCTACGAAAACCCAAGGCCAGACCGTGGACGGCATCAGCTGCCAGACCAACGAGCAGACCCTGTTCCACATCCACGCGCACCTGACCATCTTCGTGAACGGCTCGGCCCGCCAGGTCCCGGCCGGCATCGGGATTCCCGGGGCGCGTGCCCAGCAGTCCGCGCAGGGACCGTTCATCGGCAGCGGCAACTGCTTCTACTGGCTGCACACCCACGCCGCCGACGGCATCATCCACATCGAGTCGCCCGTCCACCGCACCTACACGCTGGGAGACTTCTTCAACGAATGGGGCCAGCCCTTGGGCCCGGACCAGGTCGGCCCGGTCAGGGGACACGTCACCGCGATCTACAACGGCCAGCTCTACCAGGGCAACCCGAGCGACATCCCGCTCGACAAGCACGCCCAGATCCAGCTCGAGGTAGGCACTCCGCTCGTCGCCCCCGTATCGATCACCTGGCCCAGCGGCCTGTAGCTGCGCCTGGGCGGAGTGCGGGGGAGGAGGTCCCGCACTCCGCTGCTCGGCGGCCCGGCTAGGCGGCCCGGCTCGGAGGCGAATGGCTGTGCAGGGTGTGCCCGTTGGGGCTGGTGGCGGTGGTGGTTCCGTCGGGGTTGCGGGTGAGTTTCCAGCCCCACCGGTGCAGGACGGTCAGGTGATGGAATCTGCAGGTCAATGCGAGGTTGGGCAGCGCGGTCGGCCCGCCGTGTTCGCGGTGGGTCAGGTGGTGGACCTGGCAGACCGACGGCGGCTGGGTGCAGCCTGGGAAAGCGCAGTGCCGGTCACGGGCGATTACCGCCCGGCGCAGGTGCCCGGGGATAACCTCGCTCGCGGCGCCGACGTCCAGCGGCAGGCTGATGGTGGTGAAAGGCTGCCTGAGCAAGCCGGCGCGCAGGGTGGCGGCCAGGCCGGCGGGTCCGGACAGGACGTTGGCGGCCAGGGCGAGCAGCGCGCGGCGCAGCTGCCGGGCCGACCGGTCGCCCAGCGGGATCATGGCGCCGGGCGGGAGGGCGGTGCCGGGCCGGAGTGCGGCGGCGGCGGCGTCCCTGATCGCTGCGGTCAGCGCGGCTAGCTCGTCAGGCCTGGCCAGGTCCGGCGGGCCGTCGCGGCCCGAGGGTCCGGCGGGACCGGATGTGCGCGGGGAGCCGGCTGTTCCCGGACCCGGGGTGGTGTCACGGCCCGGGTCTCCGGCGGGCCTCGGCGGTCCGACCGGGCGGTCGCCTGCTGTGGCGGTGGGCTGCGGCGGCTGGGGACCGGATGCCAGGCCGGGGGTGGGCTGATGGCTGGCGAGCGTGAGGAAGAGCTGGACCAGGGTGTCGAGGGCGGCGTGGTCCACGGTGCCGGTGACCATCGGATAGATCGTCGCGTCACACGCCAGCGCCTGCGCCTCAGCGGCAGTCAGGCCGCCCCCGGCGCCCCCGGCGCTGGTGGTCCAGGCGGCTTCGGCGCGGGAGGCGCCGGGCAGGCCGCGGAGCTGGTCCAGGCTGACCTGCACCTGCAGGTGGACCGGCTGGCCGGCCCGCTGTGGCAGCATCCCGGCCGCGATCAGCCGCAGGCAGGCCTCTTCGAGTGCGTCATGGCGCCGTTGCGCGGCGGTGCGGGTGTCTTCGGGACCGGTGACGCCAGCGAGGGCGTCCAGGACGGTGCGCAGCGCGGCGGTCGCGGCGGCGGTCAGGTCGCCCTCCAGTCGGCCCGTCTGGCCGAACGTCTGGCCCAGCTGCAGCCCCCGGTCGGCGAACCCGTCATCGGGGTCGGTGTCGGGCAGCCCGGCCCGGGACCGCTGGTACATCTCCCACGCCAGCGCCCCCAGATCCGCCAGCGCCGCGCCGCCCGCCGCGGCGGCCAGCAGGATCTGGTCGGCATCGTCGCGCTGATCCTCCGGCAGCCGGTCCGTCCACGCGCAGATCTCCCGGGCCCAGGACACCGAGATCTGCCCGGCGGCCAGCGCCTCCCAGATCGCGCAGTGGCCGCGGGCCCGCTTCAGCCAGCCCACCGCCCCGCCCGCCGCCCCGCGCGTGATGCGGGTCTGCCCGATCAGCCACGCCCGCGCCGAATACTGCCCGTCCGCCTCGAACCCCCGCCCCGCAGCAAACGCCGCCAGCACATTCACCCGCGCCGCCGCGTGCTTGGACTCAGCGCGCTCCAGCCCCTTCAGCAGTTCCCCCTGGGCTGCGGCACCCATCGACGCGGTATCGGCGCCGTTAAGGTAATCCAGGCCCGCCTCCATCATTGCCAGCGCCTCACCCGCGCTCGCGGGCTGGCATTCTCCGGAGTCGCACACCTTGATCACCTCCTCAGAGCGGACATCGATCCGGCCGGGCATACCA
>DASXZD010000010.1:0-5482 GCA_036502085.1 Streptosporangiaceae bacterium | reverse complement strand
CCGGCTGCCGAGCGCGATCGACAACAGGCCGCTGACCTGGGACGAGTTCCTCGACCGGATCGGCCAGACCATCTACCTGTCGGCCACCCCGGGCCCGTACGAGCTGCAGCGCGTCGGCGGCGACGTGGTCGAGCAGGTGATTCGGCCGACCGGGCTGGTCGACCCCGAGGTGGTCATCAAGCCGACCAAGGGCCAGATCGACGACCTGCTGCACGAGATCAGGGTGCGGGCCGAGCGCGACGAGCGGGTGCTGGTCACCACGCTGACCAAGCGGATGGCCGAGGACCTGACCGACTACCTGCTGGAGAACGGGGTCCGGGCCAGGTACCTGCACAGCGAGGTCGACACGCTGCGCCGGGTCGAGCTGCTGCGCGAGCTGCGCGTCGGCGAGTACGACGTGCTGGTCGGGATCAACCTGCTCCGCGAGGGCCTCGACCTCCCCGAGGTGTCGCTCGTGGCCATCCTGGACGCGGACAAGGAAGGCTTCCTGCGCTCGGGCACGTCGCTGATCCAGACCATCGGCCGCGCGGCCAGGAACGTGTCCGGCGAGGTGCACATGTACGCCGACCGGGTCACGCCGTCGATGGAGCGGGCGATCGAGGAGACCAACCGGCGGCGGGCCAAGCAGGTCGCCTACAACGAGGCCAACGGCATCAACCCGCAACCGCTGCGCAAGCGGATCGCCGACATCCTGGACCAGATCGTCCGCGAGGACGCCGACACCGAGCAGCTGATCGGCGGCGGCGGGCGGCAGCAGTCCCGCGGCAAGGCACCCGTGCCCGGGCTGTCCTCACGCGCCCGCACGGTCGCCGCGCAGGCGGGCGGGCGCACTACGGAAGGCGAGCCGACCAAGGAAGCCAGCGCCGCCCGCGCCGAGCTCGTCGGCCTGATCAGCGAGCTCACCGAGCAGATGCACGCCGCAGCCGCCGAGCTGCATTTCGAGGTGGCGGCCCGGCTCCGCGACGAGATCCGCGAGCTCAAGTCCGAGCTCCGCGGCATGCACGCGGCCGGCGTCTGACTTACGAGTAATCCCTGATGGGTGAGGCGCGGGTCCGGCGGCCTCTTTACGCTCAGGCTATGGACCAGGCCGGGATTCGGCGCAGGCGGCGGGCGTGACGTCTGTGGTAAGTCCGCACAGCACGCCCGGGCAGCACTGGTTCGCGCGTCTTAGCTTCGTTCTCGTCGGCCTGGCGGTTGTCTTTGTGGCGGTCTTTGCCGAGCTGAAGAGCCTCACGATGCTCGCCGTGGGCCTAGCGGGCGCGGCCGTGAGCCTGGCCGCCGCGTTCTTCTTCCTTTCCCGGCGAGGCGTGTGGCGCTGGCTGTCGCTGGCGATCTTCGTCCTGACGCCGATCGCCGTGATCGCCGTTTTCGCGTTCAGGAACCTGCTGTGGGTGGCCATCGTGGCGGCCGCCATCTGGCTGCTCGCGAGCATGACCGCGCGCTTGGCGCTGGCCCGGGATCATAAGGACTGGCGCATGCCCGAGTATCCCGCGGAACCGCCGACCCGGCACCCGTACCTGATCATGAATCCGAAGTCCGGCGGCGGGAAGGTCGAGAGGTTCGATCTGAAGCGCAAGGCCGAAGATCTTGGCGCCGAGGTGTTTCTCATCGGCGGATCCGAGCCCGTCGACGTCGCCAAGGTAGCTCGTGAGGCCGTGGCCCAGGGTGCCGATCTGCTTGGCGTCGCCGGCGGCGACGGTACCCAGGCCCTGGTGGCCGGCATCGCCGCTCAGCACGGCATACCGTTCGTGGTGATCAGCGCCGGCACGCGTAATCACTTTGCCCTCGACCTCGGGCTGAACCGAGACGACCCCTCGGCTTGCCTTGGCGCCCTGTCAGATGGCGTCGAATTGCGGGTCGACCTCGGGAACATCAACGGTCAGGTATTTGTCAACAACGCGTCGTTCGGCGCCTACGCCGAGGTCGTCGAGACCCCGGCCTACCGCGGCGACAAGCTCAATACGACGCTGAACATGCTTCCGGACCTGCTGCAAGGCCAACGCGGGGCACGGCTCCTCGCGCGGGCGGACGACACGGAGATCAGATCGCCGCAGGCCTTGCTGGTGGCCAACAATCCGTACGGAACCGGGGACATCGCCGGGCTGAGCCGCCGCGCACGGCTGGATGCCGGCCTGCTCGGTGTGGTCGGTGTCAAGGTGCGCAACGTCCAGCAGGCCGTCGATCTGCTCCGCGGCCGGAGGGCCGTCGGCATGCGGGTGCTGAGCGCGAAGAAGATCGAAATCACCGCCGACGCGCCCCAGATCCCGGTCGGCGTCGACGGCGAGGCGCTATTTATGTCGACACCAGTGGTCTGCACGATCTCCCCGGGCGCGCTCCGCGTCTGGGTGCCACGAGACCGCCCGGGCATCACTCCGCCGAAGCCCCCTATCAACTGGGCCAGGCTATGGCACCTGGCAGGCATCCACCGTAAGCGTGCTGAGGTGGCGACGTGAGAGCCGAATTTGAGCGCGTCACCGGGCTGGATGATGTGGTACGCCATGCCGCCGAGCTGTCGGCGCGGACGCTGGTCTTCGACGTGGAGCCGCTGGTGGCTTACTGGGATGGCGGCCAGGCGGCCCTCGACGAGGGGATTGCCCGGGTGCTCGGCAAGGTCGCCGTGCTGTCAGCCGTGCACGTGGTGTGCTTTGCCACCAACTCACCGCGCCGCCCGTCGGCGGTGCCCAACCAGGCGGCCGTACAGGTGGTCTACCTGGCATCGGCGGGTAAGCCGGTGCAGACCGCGGCGTATCGGCATTTCCCCCGGCCGGGAATGGTGATCGGGGATCAGGTCGCCACGGACGGAATCCTGGCGCGGCGGCTGGGCTATGCGTTCCTGCTGTTCGACCCGCAACTGACGGGAGTTCCGCCGGGCCCGCGGCTGATGGGTGCCTGGGGGCGGCTGGTACGGCCGCTGTTGTTCACGCGGGCAGGCGTCTGAGCTATAGCCGGCACGTTGTCAGATCGTGCCGGCGAGTATGGCTGCCGATATCGTTTTTCTAATTGCCTCACAACTCACCTGGTTACCAGCGGTCGCGGTGCGCCCATTAACCGCTTTAATGATCATTTCCCGGCAGGGTATAGTGCGTGGCGAAGCGGGGGAGCGCGGTCGCTCCGTGCGGCGGGGGCCGTGAAATGACGGAGGCGCGACAATGCCCTGGGTGGTCAGGGACGCGGTCGACGAGATCAGCCGGACGGTGGGCCGCCGCTGGCAGGGCCTGGACCGGCTGCTGCCGCCCCGAGCCGAGCTCCCCGAGGGCTGCGCGGCGCCGTTCGTGGCCCCCGGAGCCAACGGCCGCCCGGCCGGGCTGGCCGCCTGCCGTCACCAGCACGTCCCGGATGGCACGCTGAACCAGACCTGGGGCACGACGCACCGGTTCTCGCTGATCGCGCGGCTGCGCGAGGCCGACACGTCCGCCGCCCTCGGTGACCTGCTGGGGCAGTGGCGCGATCACCTGGCCGGCCTGCCGGGGGCCGGCGCCGACGACACCGCGGCGATGATCACCTGGCCGGCCCGTGACGTCAGCGGGGTGAACACGCTGCTGCGGCACGGACTGCAGCCGATCACCGTGATCGCCGTGCGTCCCGCCCGGCCCGAACCCGGCGTGCCCGCCGGCCCCGGCCCGACCGGGGACGAGAGCCTGGTCGTCCGCGAGGCGAGGCCCGCGGACCTCGACGCCGTGACCGAGCTCGAGATGGCCGTGATCCGCTACGACGTGCAGTTCGGCATGGCCATCCTCCGCCCGGCCACCGAGGCGCTCGTCCGCGCCGAGACCCAGGCGGCCCTGGCCGCCCGCCCGGCCCGGGCCTGGCTGGCCGAACGGGACGGCGAGCCCATCGGCCTGATCCACGTCCAGCCGCCCGAGCAGTCGGGCTGGATCGCCGGCATGACGCGGGCCGGCGTGACGGCCTACCTGCCGACCTTGTTCGTCCGGCCCGGCCAGCGCGGCGGCGGGGTCGGAACGGCCCTGGTCAGGCATTTGCACGCGGTGCTCGACGCCCGCGGCGTGGACACCACGCTGCTGCACTACGCGCAGCTGAACCCGCTGTCCGCGCCGTTCTGGAACCGGCTGGGCTACCGTCCGCTGTGGACCGGGTGGGAGGTGCGGCCGGCCGCATCGCTGCGGTGAGGCGGAATGCTGAAGATCTGCTTACGGTTTCCTCTCCAAGACAGCCGGCTAGCAGAAATACCGGGGGAGGTGTGCGGTGCTAGTCAGCCTGATCGCGGCCATCGTAGCGGCGTTGCTCTACGGGATCGCCGCGGTGATGCAGGCGATCGCGGTGCGCGCAGCCAGCAACAAGCCGGCCGAGGCCGGTTCCGGGGGCGTCGACCCAGGCCTGGTCGTCCGGCTGCTGGGTCAATGGCGGTTCGTCGTCAGCATGGGCCTGGACGCGCTCGGCTTCGTGGCCCAGCTCGTCGCCCTGCACCGGCTGCCGCTCTTCGCCGTCCAGGCGTTCGTGGCGTCGAACCTCGCGGTGACCGCGGTGGTGGCCTCCCGGGTGATCAGGGTGACCCTGTCCTGGCGGGAGTGGGCGGCGGTGCTCGGCGTGGTGGCCGGCGTCGGCCTGCTCGGCTCCTCGGCGGGCGCTGAGGGCGCCGCGCAGGTGGGTGCGATGTTCAAGCTGGCGCTCATCGTGGCCATCGCGGGCCTGGCCGTGCTGGGCCTGGCCGCGGCCAAGCTCAACGAGCCCTACCGGACCACCGCGCTCGGCGTCACCGCCGGGTTCGGCTACGGGGTGCTCAGCATCGCGGCCCGCGTGCTGACCGGGTTCTCGCCGCTCGAACTGGCCCGTGACCCGGCCGCCTACGCGGTCGCCGCGGCCGGCATCATCTCGTTCATGTTCTACGCCACCGCGCTGGAGAGCGGCAGCGTCACCGTCGCCACCGCGGCCGTGGTGCTGGCCGAGACGATCCCGCCGGCCGTCATCGGCGTGATCTTCCTCGGTGACCAGACACGCCCGGGCCTGTCCGTGGTCGCCTGGGGCGGCTTCTTCATCGCCGTCGCTTCGGCCGTCATGCTGGCCAGATTCGGCGAGGCGCACCAGACAGAAGACGTGGCGATGGCCGACGCGGCCGCCCGACGGCAGGCAAATGCCGGGCCTGCAGCCGCCGGCCTGTTATCCTGGTGGCCCGTGGACCTGCAGTTTTTCAATGCCCTATTGGGCACCGCCGTACCGGACACCACGGGAGCCTCATAGTGGCCGCATCATCACTTCATCCACGGCCGGCGCAAACCAGACATCTCTTCGTCACTGGCGGCGTGGCCTCCAGCCTCGGCAAGGGACTGACCGCATCCAGCCTGGGCCGCCTGCTGAAACTGCGCGGCCTGCGGGTCGTGATGCAGAAGCTCGACCCCTACCTCAACGTCGACCCGGGCACCATGAACCCCTTCCAGCACGGCGAGGTGTTCGTGACCGACGACGGCACGGAGACCGACCTCGACGTCGGGCACTACGAGCGCTTCCTCGACACCAACCTGTCGGG
>DASXZD010000009.1:0-43522 GCA_036502085.1 Streptosporangiaceae bacterium | reverse complement strand
TCGCTCGACTGGGAAGATCACACCGGGATGAAGCCGGACAAGCAGCACACCACGCCGCTGGTCCAGCTACTGGCGACCGGGTGGTCCCATGCTCATGGCGGGAAACCCCTCAACCTGGTCCCATGACGCTGGCGGATGACAGGCCGGCGTGCGGGCCGGCCATTGACACGGCCGGGTGGGCCTCCCAGGATGATGGAAGGTGCGTTATGCGTGCAATGTGCGTTGCCTATGGTGTCCGGGGTTAGTGGGGATACGGATCGTAGCCAGGGAGGCAAGACGCGATGAAGCGAGTCAGTCGGCCGAAGATCCTGATCATTCTGGTGGCTTTAGCGGTAGCAATCGGGGGAGGCACCGCCGCCCTCATGAACTCTGCTGCCGCTCCGCCCCGGGCGGACGCGGGCGAGGCGGCCGATGCGCCGCCGCTGAACCTCGATAACGGGCAGCCGGTCAGCGCAGCCCAGGTGACGCTGGCCCAGCGGCAGGCGACACGCATCCCCATCGGCGACCACGCGCCCTGGCGGTTCGTCGGTCCGACCAACATCGGCGGGCGGGTGGTGGACCTGGCCCTGGATCCGACCGCGTCGCCAACCACGGTCTACGCCGCGGTCTCCAGCGGCGGGATCATGAAGAGCACCGACGGCGGCATGACCTGGGTCCCCGCGTGGCCGAGCTCGAACACGCAGGCGATGGGGGCGCTGGCGCGGGGCTCGGACGGAACGCTGTGGGCCGGCACCGGCGAGGCGAACCCGTCCGGCGGCGGTGACACGTTCCTGGGAAACGGCATCTACAGCTCCGCCGACGGCGGCCGGACCTGGCACCTGCGGGGACTGCCGGACAGCGGGGCGTTCGGCCGGATCGTCGTCAATCCCGACAACCCGAATGAGGTGTGGGCGGCTGCCTCGGGCTGGCTCTCGCCGATCTCCAGCCAGCGCGGGCTATATCACCTCACCAACGGCGGCAAGGACTGGAAGCTCGCGCTCGCACCGGCGAACGCCACCACAGGCGCGATCGATGTCGCGGTCGACCCGGCCAACCCGGACATCATTCTCGCCTCGCTGTGGGACCGGCACCGCAACAACGGCGCCTTCTTCTACGGCGGCACCGGATCCGGGCTGTACCGTTCCGCCGACGGCGGCAAGACCTGGACCCGGCTTGACAACTCGGACATCACCGGGCCTGTGTGCTCCTGGGACGAGACGCGCAGCGGGCTGAACGTGAGCCCGGACCTGGGCCGGATCGGGATCGCATTCGCTCCCAGTAACCCGAACCGGGTCTACATCCAGTCCGCCGGCACCAACGGGCCGGACAAAGGTTTTTACGTGTCCAACGACGCCGGGCGGACCTGGACCTGCGGGGCCGGCGAGCCGGGCGCCCCGGGCGCCGGCTACGAGTGGGTATTCGGCCGACTCTGGGTCGACCCGGTTAACGAGAACCACGTCTTCGCGGCGGACGTGAGCCTCCGGGAGTCGACCGACGGGGGCGCGACCTGGCGCGACTCCTCCGGCACGCACGCCGACCAGCACGCCATGGCGTGGGACCCCAACGTGCCGAATCTCGTCTACAACGGCGACGACGGCGGCGTGTACATCTCCACCAAGAACGGTACCAGCGGCACCTGGAGGCACGCCCGGGTCGAGCCCTGGAACCAGTCCTACCACCTGTCGGTGTCGCAGCAGGACCCGAAGCGGATGGTCACCGGCATGCAAGACCAGGGCAGCAACCGCACTTGGAAGCCCGGGGTCGAGCCCACCGACCTGACCCAGTGGAATCCGTACTTCGGCGGAGACGGTCACTGGGTGCAGTTCAACCCGGACAACGAGCTCGTGTACTACGCGTGCTTCCAGCCCTCGCCGCCGTTCGAGGACTGCGCGCGGTTCGTCGACTCGGCCGCGACCGGCCCGGCCACCACGAAATCGACGTTCTTCTCGAAGCCGGACTGGCCGGCCAGGACCCGGATCACCACTGATACGCCAATGGTCATTGACCCGGCCGACCCGAACTACGTGTACATCGGGGGTACGTCCATCGCCCGCTCCGGGGACGGCGTCGTGTCCGGGCCGGGAGCCTGGACGCTGATCAGCCCGACCGACCCGCACAGCCCGGCCAGCCTGCCCGGTCGCATAGCTCCGGACGAGATCAACCCTGATCCCTTCTACGTCAGGGAGTACGGTGCGATCACCCAGATCGCCCCGGCCAAGTCCACCGGCACGCCGACCTCGCCGGCGACCACGATCTACGCCGGCACCGATACCGGCAAGGTGTGGAAGACCACCAACGCCACCGCCAGCCCCGCCAGCAACGTCACCTGGACCCAGCTCGGGGCCGGGGTGCTGCCGCGGCAGTGGGTTACCTCGATCGTCGTCGATCCGACCGACGCGAACCACGTCTACGCCAGCTTCTCCAGCTACAAGCAAGGCGACCTGGCCGCCAACGTCTGGGAAACGACCGACGGCGGTGCTACCTGGCGCAACATCAGCGGTAACATGCCCGACGCCCCGGTCTGGATGCTCACCTACGACCAGCCCCGCAACCAGCTCTACGCCGGCACCGACTTCGGCGCCTTCTTCCTGAAGAATGGAAAGAAGAACTGGGGCCGGCTGGGCAGTGGGCTGCCGGACGTCCCGGTCTTCGACCTCAAGCTGAGCGGTGACGGCAACACCATCTTCGCCGCCACCTTCGGCCGCGGCATCTACCAGATACCTACGCCGCAGGGGTAAGACTCAGGCGATTGCCTTCACGCACGCCGGGGGGCTCGAACGCATCATCGACCGGGCCTGGCTGAGGCTGCGGTTCAGGTGCGGGCATGGATCGTGCGGTTGCTTCAAGGGCTGTAGCTGCGGGTGCAACGGTTGATGAGTGACGCAGCCGGGCTTTGCGCTGTTCCCTGGGTCTGGTCAGCGTCCTTCAAGCACATGCTTGAGCCTGGTGAGGTCGGCTGCGACGGCAGCCACGTCACCACTGAAGTCCTCGTCGCTCATGCCCGGGGCCCGGCGCAGCGTGAACACGACCTCGCAGCCGCTGCCGTCTGCAATCACGCGCATCGGGTTGTAGACGACCTCCCCTGAGGGCAGCGTGACGTCGTGATCGAGGACGCCGTATTCATTGCGTGGAACGAAGCCGAAGCCGACGCGACCCTGTGAGGTCTCCACAAACCATCGATCGTCTATCTTTTCGACGGAACTCCCGAGCCCCGGTGCCCACTGTGGCAGGTTGGCCGGGTCCGAGGCGTATTCGTAGACTTCGTCTGCAGGGCAGTCAATCCGCTCGCTGATATGCCTGGATTCCGAAGCCATGAGGCCACTATGCCAGCGGCCAGCGGCATCGTGGTTGTACGAAACGGGCACGCGCAAGGCTTCGCCGCGCTCGGCTAGCACCTGCCCGGGGCTGTCTGTGGGCCCGGCGATCCCGAGTTCCGCGCGGCGGGGTACCCGGCTGGCCATGTGGCGACTCCGGCCCGCTAGCGGTCACACTGTCGGCGGGCGGTGATAGACCGTGTGCAAAGACCGCCGCCGCGACGGGCGGCATCCGCCTTCGCGTCACACTGTCGGCGGGCGGTGATAGACCGTGTGCAGGGGTGCCAGGGCCGGGAGAGGCCTTCTCGCCCGAACATTGCTGGCTGGCTGCGGAAGGAGCAGGCATGACGGGAGTACGGGTGCTGGCGGGCACGCGCAAGGGCGCGTTCGTCCTGACCTCGGACGGCACGCGGGAGCAGTGGGAAGTCAGCGGGCCGCATTTCGCGGGCTGGGAGGTCTACCACCTGAAGGGATCGCCGGCCGACCCTGACCGGCTGTACGCCTCGCAGTCCAGCGGCTGGTCGGGCCAGGTCATCCAGCGATCCGACGACGGCGGGACAACCTGGGAGCCGATGGGCAACCAGTTTGACTACGACGGCACGCCGGGGACGCACCAGTGGTACGACGGGACGCCGCACCCATGGGAGTTCGCCCGGGTCTGGCACCTGGAGCCGTCACTCGACGACCCGGACGTGGTCTATGCCGGCGTCGAGGACGCCGGGCTGTTCCGGTCCGATGATGGCGGCCAGAACTGGCAGGAGTTGCCGGCGCTGCGCGGCCATGACACGGGGTCGTCGTGGCAGCCGGGCGCGGGGGGCATGTGCCTGCACACGATCCTGCTCGACCCGTCCGCACCGGGCCGGATGTTCGCCGCGATCTCGGCTGCGGGCGCGTTCCGGTCCGACGACTCGGGCCAGAGCTGGCGGCCGATCAACCGGGGCCTGCGGTCCGAGGGCATCCCGGATCCGGACGCCGAGGTCGGGCACTGCGTGCACCGGCTGGCGATGCACCCGGATCGGCCGCAGGTGCTGTTCATGCAGAAGCACTGGGACGTCATGCGCAGCGACGACGGCGGCGAGTCCTGGCACGAGGTCAGCGGGAACCTGCCGACCGACTTCGGGTTCCCGATCGACGTGCACGCCCACGAGCCGGACACGGTCTACGTGGTCCCGATCACCAGCGACGCCGAGCATTACCCGCCCGAGGGCAAGCTGCGGGTCTACCGTAGCCGGACCGGCGGCGATGACTGGGAGCCGCTGACCCGGGGCTTGCCCCAGGAGCACTGCTACGTCAACGTGCTGCGCGACGCGATGGCCGTGGACGACCTGGACTCGTGCGGCGTCTACTTCGGCACCACCGGCGGCCAGGTCTACGTCTCGCCCGACTCCGGCGACAGCTGGGCGCCGATCGTCCGTGACCTCCCGGCCGTGCTGTCGGTCGAGGTGCAGACGCTGCCATGATCCGGGTGGTGCTGCCCGCTCACCTGCGCGTCCTGGCCCGGATCGACGGCGAGGTACAGCTGGACATCGCCGGACCGGTCACCCAGCGGTCGGTCCTGGACGCGCTCGAGGCCCGCCACCCGGTCCTGCGCGGGACCATCCGCGGCCACGACAGCGGCCCGCGGCGGCCCTTCATCCGGTTCTTCGCCTGCGAGCTGGATCTGTCCCACGAGCCGCCCGACGCCCTCCTGCCCGAGTCCGTCGCCGCCGGGATGGAGCCCTACCTGATCGTCGGCGCGATGGCTGGCGGCTAAAGTACGCGCCTCCGGCGCGGTACTCGGCGGACAGGCCCCGGGGCGATGGCGTGTTCACTCAGCCGAGATCTCACGGTGAACGAGTGGCCGTGCTCAAGCTCCAATCATTCAGATGCCGGCCGCTGCGGTCAGCGCCCTTCCGGTCAGCACCCGCGCCAGGTGCCGCCGGTAATCGGCCGCTCCGGCCAGGTCGGCCGGCGGATCCGTGCCTTCGTCCGCATGAGCGGCAGCGGCCCGCAGCGCGTCACGGTCAGCCTGCACGCCTGCCGCGGCATCCTCGGCCGCCGTCGCCCGCAAGGGTACGGTGCCCATGTTGGTCAGCCCGATCCTGGCCTCGGCGACCGTCCCGTTCGAGCGCCGGACCAGCGCAGCCACGCCGACCGTGGCCCATGACTGCGCCGTGCGGTGAAACTTCTCGTACCGGTAGCCCCACCTCGGCCCGGGCTTAGGTACCCGGATCGCGGTCAGGATCTCGTCGGGCTCAAGGTTCGTGGTCAGGTAATCGACGAAAAACTCTGACACGGGGATCTCACGCTGGCCACCAGGCCCGCGGGCGATCAGCGTGACGTCGAGGGCCAGTGCCACGGCGGGCAGGTCGCCCGCCGGATCGGCGTGCGCAAGCGCACCGCCCAGCGTCCCGCGGTGGCGGACAGCAGGATCCGCCACCGTGGCGGTGGCCTGCGCCAGCAGCCCGCAATGCTCCGCCACCAGCGGGTCATTGACCAGCTGGTAGTGCGTGGTCCTCGCGCCGATCAGCAAGGAGTCGCCGGCGTCCGTCACGCCGCGCAGTTCATCGAGGCCGCCGACATCGACCAGCAGTTCCGGATACGCCAGCCGGAGCCGCAGCAGCGGGAGCAGGCTCTGGCCGCCAGCGATGATCTTCGCGTCGTCACCGCCGTCGGCCAGGGCACGTACGGCATCGTCCAGCGAGCCCGGGCAGACGTAATCGAACTTGGCGGGGATCATGCCGCTCCTCCGGTCTGACTGGGCTGGCTGCCGGCCTGGGTGCCCTGGGCGGCCTGGATAGCGCGCCAGACCCGCTCCGGTGTGCACGGCATGGTGATGTCCCTGATCCCGAGCGGGCGCAGCGCGTCCACGATCGCGTTGACCACCGCGGGAGTCGAGGCGATCGTTCCCGCCTCGCCGACGCCCTTGACCCCCAGCCGGTTGGTCGCCGGGCTCTCGGTCCGGTCGGTGACATAGGACGGCAGGTCAGGCGCGGCAGGCACCAGGTAATCCGCCAGCGTGCTGGTGACCAGGTTGCCCTGGTCGTCGTAGATGCCTTCCTCGTACAAGGCCTGCGCGATGCCCTGGGCCAGCCCGCCGTGGACCTGGCCTTCGACGATCAGCGGGTTAACCACCAGGCCGATGTCATCCACGGCCACGTAGGAGCGGATCTTGACGAACCCGGTCTCGGTGTCGACCTCTGTCGCGCACAGGTGCGTGCCGTGCGGGAACGAGAAGTTGTCCGGATCGTAAGTGGCGTCGGCATCGATGCTCGGCTCGACGCCGTCCGGCAGGTCATGCGCGGCGAAGGCGGCCAGGGCGATCTCCTGGATGGTCTTCATTACGCCCCCGCCGCTGCGGGATCTGAAGGCGCCGTTCGTGAATTCGAGGTCTTCGGGCGGCGTCTCCAGCATCCTGGCCGCGATGACCGCAGCCTTCTCGATGACCTTGTCGCAGGCAGATACCAGGGCCATGCCACCGACCGCCAGCGAGCGGGATCCGTAGGTGTCCATGCCTTTGGGGGAGACCTGGGTGTCACCGTGCAGGACCCGGATGTCCTCGAACGGCACCCCGAGCTGGTCGGCCACGATCTGGCTCCAGGCGGTTTCGTGTCCCTGGCCGTGCGCGCTTGACCCGGTGACGACCTCCACCTTGCCGGTGGGCAGCATCCGGATCGACGCCTGCTCCCATCCGCCCGCGCCATAAGCGAGTGAACCGAGCACCCGGGATGGCGCGAGCCCGCACATCTCGGTGAAGGTGGAGACGCCAATGCCCAGCTGGACGGGGTCGCCGCTGGCCCGCCGCTGCTCCTGCTCGCGGCGGAGCGCGTCATAGCCGAACAGCTCGCGCGCCTTGGCCGTCGCCGCCTCGTAGTTGCCTGAGTCGTAGGTCAGGCCGGCGATGGTCTCGTACGGGAACTCCTCGTGCTTGATCCAGTTCCGCTCCCGCACTTCGAGGGGGTCGAGGCCGAGCTCGGTGGCCAGCTCGTCCATGATCCGCTCGATGGCGAAGGTGGCCTCCGGCCGCCCCGCGCCCCGGTAGGCGTCGGTGGGCATCTTGGTGGTGAAAACGCCGGTGCAGCGGAACGAGTAGGCGTCCATCTTGTAGATGCTCGGGAACATGAAGGCGCCCAGCAGCGGCACTCCGGGCGTCACCAGCATCAGGTAGGCGCCCATGTCGGCCAGCAGATCCACCGACAGGCCGCGGATCTTCCCGTCGGAATCCGCGGCGATCTTGATTCGCTGCCACTGGTCCCGGCCGTGGTGGACGGTCATGTTGCCCTCGCTGCGCGACTCGGTCCACTTGACCGGTCGGCCGAGCCTGCGGGCAATCAGCAGGGCCAGCACCTCTTCGGCGGTGACCTGCAGCTTCGAGCCGAATCCGCCCCCGACGTCAGGCGCGATGACCCGGAGGTTCTGCTCCGGGATGCCGGTCACTATGGCGAGCATGACGCGCAGGACATGCGGGATCTGGGTGGTCGACCACAGCGTGAACTCCCCGCCGACGCAGGAGCAGACCACCGAGCGCGGCTCCATCGCGCTCGGGATCAGCCGCTGCTGGCGGTAGTTGCGCTCCAGGACGACCGGCGCGTCCCGGAACGCCACGTCCAGGTCGCCGTTGGCGAAGACCCACTCGAAGCTCTTGTTGCCCGCCTCGTGCACCTTGGGCGAGCCGTCATCCAGGGCCGACCTCATGTCCAGGACGGGCGGAAGGGGGTCGTAGTCGATCTGGATGGCGGCCACGGCATCCGCGGCCGCGTACCGGTCGCGGGCGACGACGCAGGCCACGGCCTCGCCGACGTAACGCACCTCGTCCACCGCCATCGGCGGGTGGGCCGGCATCACGATGTCGGGGGTGACCGGCCACGCGCACGGAAGACTGCCCTGCTCGTCAGCGAAATCCGCGCCGGAGTAGGCGGCGATGACCCCGGGCTCGCTCAGCGCGGCGCTGACATCTACCGAGGAGATGCGCGCATGCGCGTACGGGCTGCGCAGGAACGCGATGTGCAGCATGCCAGGCAGGGTGATGTTGTCGGTCCAGTTGGTCTGGCCGGTGATGAGGCGGTCGTCTTCCTTGCGGAGCCGGGCCTTGCCGAGCTCAGCGGCCGGTGCTTGCGCCGTGTCTGGCTGCGCGGTCATTCGCTCGCTCCTGCCTCGGCGGCACGCCGTACGGCGCGGACGATGTTCTCGTAGCCGGTGCAACGGCAGAGATTGCCCTCCAGGCCTTCGCGGATCTCCGCATCACTCGGATGCGGATTCTCCCTGAGCAGATCCGACGCGGCCATGATCATCCCGGGCGTGCAGTATCCGCACTGCAGCGCGTGCTCCTCATGGAAAGCCCGCTGCAGCGGATGCCATTCACCGTTCGCCATGCCCTCGATGGTGGTGATCTGCGCACCATCGGCCTGAACGGCCAGCACGGAGCAGCTTTTGACCGATTCCCCGTCCATCAGGACGGTGCATGCGCCGCAGTTGGAGGTGTCGCATCCGACGGGCGTACCGGTCTTGCCGACCACTTCCCTGAGGTAGTGGACAAGCAGCAGCCGGGGCTCCACGTGGTCTTCGTATCGGACTCCGTCTACGGTGACGGTGATGTCTGCCATACGCGTTTCCTCCCAGGAACACACACGAGCCTGATTGCCAACTTAGAACGATCAGGCCTGATTGCAACAGGGCCGACCGTGGCCCGAACCCCGGATCGTCTCAAAAGAAGACCGGGCCTAGGGCCGCGCCAGCGGCGGACCCGGCAACGACAATCCTTCCAGGAACCTGATGGCCGTGGAGATCGTCTCGTAGCGCCACAGGATCAGCGTGCGGTCAAATCCCGTCGCACCGTGCAGATGCTCGTCGAGTGCGGCGGCGACGGGTACGAGCCGGGTGTGCTGAGCCGCGAGCAGGTCCTGCGGATCATCTCCGGCCCGGTCGAGCAGGGCCAGTTTCACCAGTAGCTCCGAACGGATGTCTCTGACGTGCTCTACCGGCCTGCTCAGCCACGCCCGGCCGGCGGCCCGCCCCGCTTCGGTCGCCTCGAGCAGGAAGCGTATCGGGCCCTGATTCGATGGCTCCTGCCCTACCGTCTGGATGAGGCCAAGCGACTCCAGCCTTTCGATGGCCCGGTAGACCCCCGCCTTGTGCACTCGCCAGACCTGGCCCAGCGCGCCTGTCTGCCCCAGCAGGCTCGCCATGGCCTGGCCGTGCGTGGGCTTCTCGCCGATCAGGCAGAGCACGAGCCACTCAGCCAGCGACAGCGCAGGCTGGTCGGGAGGTTCCATCGTCCCAGGCTATTGACTAACCGCCGTCGGCATCGGACGGGCGGCTGGCAGGAACCGGCGGAACGGGTCACATGTTCTTGGCACCCTCCTCTATGGCAGTACGGATGCGGGTGTAGGTGCCGCACCGGCAGATGTTGCGGATGCCGTCCAGGTCGGCCTCGGTGATCTGGCGGCCCTCGGCCTGGACCTCCTTGACCAGGGCCACCGCGGCCATAATCTGGCCGGGCTGGCAGTAACCGCACTGGGCGACGTCCTGGTCGAGCCAGGCCTGCTGCATAGGATGCAGGGGCTGGCCGACGGTCGCAGGCAGTCCCTCGATCGTAGTGATCTCGTCGCTGGGCTTGATCTTCGAGACCGGCACCGAGCAGGGATTGAACGCCAGGCCGTTGATGTGCGACGTGCATGCCTTGCAGACGTCCAGGCCGCAGCCGTACTTGGGCCCGGTGATGCCGAGCACGTCACGCAGCACCCACAGCAGCCGCAGGTTGCCGTCGACGTCCACGCTCACTGGGGAGCCGTTGAGGATGAAGGTAAAGGTAGCCACGAGCGCTCCTCAGAAGGTGAAGTTCAGGCCGTTGGTGGGCGACTGCGGTGTGGAGGGTTCGAGTGGCAGCGGCGTGAAACCTAGGGGTGCGCCGTGGTTGATCGGGAACGAGGTCGGCATCGTGCCGGTGGCACGGGCGTAGGCGCAGGCCACCGCGGCGAACGTGGGCGCCACAGCTAGTTCGCCTGCGCCGCTGGGTGAGTCCGACGAGTTCGGCATGAAGATGACCTTGATGCCGTCCCGCGGGGTGTTCCACTGCCGCGTGTAATAGAAGTTGTCCCAGCTTCCCTCCAGCGGGATGCCGTCCTCGAGGTGCAGGCTGGCGGTCAGGGCCAGCGCGATGCCGTCGTTCACGCCGCCGATCATCTGCGCCTCGAAGCCGAGCGGGTTAATGGCGAAGCCGGGGTCGATCACGATCGTCACCTTGGTGACGCGCGGGCCGGTGAACCCGTTGGGCACCTTCCTGTTCACCGTCTTGGGAGTGCAGTCGATCTCGACCAGCGCGCAGGCCGCCGCCTGGTACTCGGAGTGCACCGCGATGCCCTGGGCCTTGTGCGGGGGCAACTTCTTGCCCCAGTCCCCGGCCTCCGCCGCCTTGTTCAGCACCGCGAGCAGCTTGCTCTCCTTGAGGAACGCGCGCCTGAAGGCCACCGGATCCTGGCCGAACTTGGCGGCGACCTGATCGACGAGCAGCTCCTCCGCGCACACCGCGTTGGGCGAGTAGATGTTGCGCATGCTGCCGGTGTTGTACTTCAGCGGTATCTCGTTGAGCAGCTGGGTGGTGACGCCGAAGTTGTACGGCGATGACTGGCTCAGCAGGAAGATCGTCTCGGCGAAGGTGAAGTTGCCCACGATGGGCAGGCTCGCCGCGGTCGCGGTGAGAATCTCGCCCAGGCCGTGGCTGAAGCTGGTCTGCACGCTGGTGTGCAGCTGCTCGAACGTCACCACGTTGCCGAGCAGCGTGTTTGCGCATACCCGGGAGACGCACATCGGGTGCGCGCGGCCCTGCCGGAACGTGTCGGTGCGCGACCACATCAGCTTGACCGGTTTCCCCATCGCCTGCGACGCCTCCGCCGCCTCGGTGGCCGCGTCGTGGAACAAATGCCGGCCGAACGACCCGCCGCCCTCGACGACGTGGACGGTCACCGCGTCCTGCGGCAGTCCCAGCGCGATCGCGATGTCGTTGAGCGCGTCGATCGGCACCTTGAGACTGGCCCAGATCTCGGCGCGGTCGGATCGCACGTCCGCGATCGCGCAGTCCGGCTCCAGCGGGGTGTTGCTAGCGAAGTAGAACGTGAACGCGCCCTTGACCGACAGCGCGCCCAGCGGCGGCACGGCGAACGGCGGCTCCGCGGCCTGCAGGGCGGCCAGCACCGTCGCGTCGGACTGGCCGTCTACCGTGCCCGCGCCCCAGGTCACCTTGATGGCCTGGATCGCGTCGATGCACTGGCCGAACGTCTGGCCGCGGATCGCCACCCCGGTGCTGATCACCGCGACGTCGGTGATGCCCGGCATGGCCAGGATCGCCGCGGTGTTCTGGACCGACACGACCTTCCCGTTGATCGTCGGCGGCCGGGCCACCATGGTTGGCAACGCGCCGGGGACCTGCAGGTCCATGGCGAACTGCTTCTTCCCTGTCACGATGTCGAGCGCGTCGATCCGCTTAGTCGGCTTGCCCAGGATCGTGAACTGGGAGCGCGACTTGAGCTCCGGCAGGGCCACGCGCCGCGTCGTCTCGCTGGCGGCCGCCTTGGCCAGCGAACCGTAGCTGGCGGTCCGGCCGTCCGGGTGGATCACCGTCCCGTCGGCGGTCCGCAGCCGCCCGGGATCGATCTTCCACTGCCTGGCCGCGGCGGCGACCAGCTGCTGCTTCGCCAGGGCCGCGGCGTTCGAGGTCGGGACGTACTGGCTGCGCATCGAGTTGGAGCCGCCGGTGAGCTGGTTGAGCAGCAGCTCAGGGCGCGCGTCGGCCAGCGTGACGTTCACCTGGTCCACCCGCAGGTCCAGGTACTCGGCGATGATCATCGCAATCGCGGTGGTCATGCCCTGGCCCACTTCGGTGCGTATCGCCGCGAAGGACGCGGTCCCGTCCTCGTTGACCACCACAGTGATCAGGCCCGAGGTCGGTGCGGCGGCCAGGTCCTGCGCATCGCCGAGATCAAAGATCTCCTCGGGTTCCGGCAGCGTGACGATCGAGGCGTTCGCCGCCTGCGGGCCGGCCAGCCCGGAGCCAAGCTGGATGCCGACCGCCAATGTCGGCGCGGCAATGAGAAAACCCAGGAACCGGCGGCGGTCCACCCCGGAGAATTGTTCGTCCGAACTGCCCTGTAGATTATGATTTGCCGTCACAGAGGAGCCTCTCTCGGTGATCCTCAACTGCCATAAATTAGGCAGAATTGGACAAAGCTGACGCACGTCGCTCCAGGTGGCCCTAGGTGGCCCCAGGTGACGGCGGCTAGGAGTGATCCTCCTGAGGGCGGGGGGATCAGGCTGGCAAATGGTGATTATCAGTGTCACCGAGTGCGCGGTAAGCGTCTACCGACGTCGTGCCTAATCTTTCCGTATTCCGGCTGTGCGTCATGCACAGGAAGTCCGATGCGGACTACTCGGGCTGCCAGAGGCGGAATGTCGCGCCCTGGTCATCGACGCACTCGGCGAGCAGCCCGTACGGCTTGCGGTCGGGTTCCTCCGCCTGGCCGCCGGCCTCCCTGACGCGCTCGACTGCGGCGGCGATGTCATCGACGCGGAAGGACAACTGCACCTCAGGCTTCGGGCCCGGCGACGAGAAGATGCTCAGCGGCGGCGTGATCTCGTCGGTGCGCCATGCGCCGGGGTGAGCGGAGGAGAACGGTACCCGCAGCACCGCCTCGTAGAATTCCCTGGCCCGGTGCGCGCCGGTCATCATCGCCACGTTCGCGACGTCGCCCTGACGCAGCCTGGTGGCCCGGGCCGGCGGTCGCAGCAGCATCCAGCGGTGCCCGAACGGGTCGACGATCACCGAGCCGCGACCGTAGGGCTGGTCGGTCGGCTCACGCTCCACCGAGGCACCGCTGCGCCGGGCCCGCTCGGTGGTCGCATCGACGTCGTCGACCGCCAGGTGAAGGGTATGGCTGAACGTCGCGGGAGAGTCGGGCGCGCGCACCGGCACGTCGGGCCATAGGTCGGAGGCTTCGGCGAACATCAGCACCGAGTCGCCGATGCCGACCTCGGCGTGGCCGATGGTGCCGTCCGCGCTGACGTACGGCTCGCCGCGGCGCTGCGCTCCGAACACCTCGATGTACCAGTCCATGGCGCGCCGGGCGTCGGAGACGACGATGTAAGGGGTCAGCGTCGGCGGCCAGGCAGGCTCGCGCTCGGCCCTCGGCGCCGTGGTCTGCTGGGACATGCTTCCTCCTGGGGATGCGAATATCTCCCGGGTCAGCCGCGTCCGCAGCCGCCCGGCGAAACCGGGGTCGGGATCGACCGGCGTGACGGGCTCGCGCAGGGCCTCGAACGGACCGGTCATCGCGAGCCCTCCTCTGCCTCGTAGATCCGGCGGAACGTGGTACGGGCTCGCACCAGCAGCGCCTCGGTGGCGTGCAGGGTGCGGTCCAGGTGCCGGGCGACCTCGAGCACCGGCAGCCCGTCGAGATAGCGCAGCGTGAGCGCGGCCCGGTGATGCGCGCCGAGCTGGCCGAGCACCTCGCGGGCCCGGATCCGGTCGACGATGGTCTCCCACGGGTCCTCGACGCGGGCCGGCTCGCCGTCCAGCAGGCGCAGCCCGCGCTGCTCCCGCTCGACCCGCCGCCAGTGATCGGCGAGCTTGTGCCGGGCCACCCCGATCAGCCACGGGATCGACGGATCGGGCGCGCCTGGCTTGCGGGCCGCGTGCACCGCGGCCAGGAACGACTCGGCCGTGAGCTCCTCGGCCAGGCCGGTGTCGCCGCAGCGCGCCAGCAGATAGCCGTAGACGTGCGGCAGCGCATCGTCGTACAGCTCCAGCAGCCCGAACGCCGGATCGGGCCGAACCTGCGGGTGCGTCACACCCTTATCGTCGTCCGGGCGCCCGGCACTCCGACGGGCAGTACCCGACTTTGCTGGTGGCGTGGGCCAATTCAGGCGGCGCGGTTACTGGCCCAGCGCAGCGAGCTGCGTGCGGTATCCGGGCATGAGCTGTTCCCAGCGCTGGTCCCAGTGCCCGCCGCGGCCGGGGTCGCCGATCAGGTACGCGGCAAGCTGCTCGGTGTAGGTCTGCCAGCCCGCGCTGTATCCGGCGGCCTGGCCGCGCGGCATGCGGCGGTGCTCAAGCGTCAGCTGGGTGCCGTCGGGGCGCTCCGCCAACTCGGCGCGGACGACCGACTCGCCCTCCTCGCGGAAGTACCAGGTCACCGTCAGCCGGTGCGGCGGATCGCACTCCTGCACCTGGCCGAGGGAGCGCTGATCCGCGTCCTCGTCGTCGAAGTAGATGCAGAACGTGCCGCCGACGCGCAGGTCGCCGTCCACCCGGGCGAACCAGCGGCTGAGCCGGGCGGGGTCGGTCAGCGCCGACCACAGGTCCGCGGCGTCGGTCTTGTAGCTGCGCTCCAGCCGGATCGCCAGCCGGTCTCCGTCCGGCCGGAGCGTGCCGATCAGGTCCTCCGTCATCGTGCCTCCTTCTCCTGTTGGCCACGCGCGATCTCAGTGTCCAGCGCGTCCAGGCGCTGCTCCCAGAACGGCCGGCAGCGGGCCAGCCACGAGTCGAGCTCCTCGAGCGGCTCGGGCCGCAGCCGGTAAATCCGCCGCTGCGCGTCCACCTCGGCGCTGACCAGCCCGGCCTCGCGGAGTACCCGCAGGTGCCGGGAGACACCGGGCCGGCTGATCGAGAACAGCGCGGCCAGCTCGCCCGCGGAGCGGTCACCGCCCGCCAGAGTCTCGACGATCTGCCGCCGGGTGTCGTCCGCCAGCGCGAACAGCGCTTCATGCACTCCTCTTATGTACCACGCTCATTACGTAACCGCAAGGTTAATCGAATCGGCCGGTGCGCCATCGCCGCTGAGACCTTGGCCGGAGCCGTTCGGAAAAATTAAGATCTTGAATTTCCTAACGGTTCCACCCGGACTCCCGCCTTACCGCGGACTCGCGTTGCATGATGAGCGGTATGAGCGAACAGGGAGCCGGTCCGACGATCCCGGATGACAGCCAGGCCGCGGTCGAGTTGCGGCTCGCGGTCAGGGCCGGCGATGTCGCGGCGGTCCAGGGCTTGCTGGGCAAGGAGCCCGCGCTGGCCTCGGCCCGGATTGTCGGCCGGGACGGGGGGTCAGGGACGTCGTTGCACCTTGTCGCCGACTGGCCCGGCTACTTCCCGAACGCCCCGCGGATCGCCCGGCTCCTGATCGACGCCGGCGCCGATCCCAACGCGCTGACGACCAGCCGGGGCGCGGAGCCAGGTCCGGGCTCGGAGACGCCGCTGCACTACGCGGCCAGCAGCGACGACGTCGAGGTGGCCGAGGCGCTGATCGACGGAGGGGCCGATCTCGAGACGCCCGGCGGGTCGATCGGTACCCCGCTCGATAACGCCGTCGGCTACGCCTGCTGGCATGTCGCGCGGCTGCTGGTCGCGCGCGGCGCCCGGGTCGAGGCGGCCTGGCACGCGGCCGCGCTGGGCATGCTGGACCGCCTCGAAGCGCTGCTGGGAAGCGACCCGGCCGCGGCGGACGTGTCGCAGGCGTTCTGGCACGCCTGCGCGGCCGGCCAGCGCCGCGCCGCGGAGTACCTGCTCTCGCGCGGCGCGGATCTCGGCTGGGAGCCGGACTACGCGCACGGCACGCCGCTGGACGCGGCCGGCGGCCTGGGCACCAGGCAGGAGAACGTCCTGTCCTGGCTGCGCGAGCTCGGCGCCCCCTCCGCCGACTCCGACTGACCCGTGCCGCGGGCCGGACCGGCTCGTTTCGACTCTTCACGCAGTTTGACCAAAAACGCGCCTGGTTTGTCATGGTTCGGTGGTCAAAGCGCGTGATAAGTGCCCGGCCCGTCTCACCATGCGAGACGGCAGGGCTGCGAGCCGACCTGGGCAAGCGCCAGCGCCTGCAGAGGGCGCGGTCGGCGAGCGGCCCGGCTGGGGGAGAATGCATCCGGTGGGCCCGCGCGCCGCGGGCCGCGCTCAGCTGCGCTCCGCGCACGCGGGTCCGTCGAGCCCCCGCGCAAACGCGGGACCGTCGAGAGGGTGGAGAGAAGTCGTGACAGCGCCCGTCCAGGCAGCCGTTCGGTCGGTCAGCGCCGTGATCGCCGGGGAACTCGGCGTACGCGAAGGCCAGGTAGCGGCGGCCGTCGAGCTGCTCGACGGCGGGGCCACCGTTCCGTTCATCGCCCGCTACCGCAAGGAAGCGACGGGCACGCTCGACGACGCCCAGCTGCGTACGCTGGAGGAACGGCTGCGGTACCTGCGTGAGCTGGAGGAGCGCCGCGCCGCGATCCTGGAGTCGATCCGCTCCCAGGGCAAGCTGGACGAGGCGCTGGAAGCGCAGATCCGGGCGGCCGACTCCAAGGCACGCCTGGAAGACATCTACCTCCCCTATAAGCCGCGCCGCCGGACCAAAGCGCAGATCGCGCGCGAAGCTGGCCTCGAGCCGCTCGCCGACGAGCTGCTGTCCAGCCCGGAACATGATCCGCAGCAGGCGGCCGCCGGTTACGTGGACGCGGCCAAGGGCGTGGCCGACGTGGCCGCCGCCCTGGACGGAGCGCGGGCGATCCTGAGCGAGCGCTTCGCCGAAGATGCCGACCTGATCGGCGTGCTCCGCGAGCGGGTGTGGTCGCGCGGCCGGCTCGTCTCGAAGGTGCGGGACGGCCAGCAGCAAGCCGGAGCGAAGTTCGCGGACTACTTCGAGTTCGACGAACCCTTTACCCGGCTGCCCTCGCACCGGATCCTGGCCATGCTGCGCGGGGAGAAAGAAGAGGTACTCGACCTCGAGCTGGATCCCGCCGAATCGACTCCGGCGGACCCGGCCGCTGAGCACAACGACTACGAGACGCTGATCGCCGGCCATTTCGGCGTCGCCAGCCAGGGCCGGCCGGGCGATCGCTGGCTCGCCGACACGGTCCGCTGGGCCTGGCGGACCCGCATCCTGGTGCATCTCGGCGTGGACCTGCGAATGCGCCTGTGGCAGAGCGCCGAGCAGGACGCGGTCGGCGTGTTCGCCGCCAACCTGCGCGACCTGCTGCTGGCCGCCCCGGCGGGAGCCCGGACAACGATGGGCCTCGATCCCGGCTTCCGTACCGGCGTGAAGGTCGCGGTCATCGACGCGACGGGCAAGCCGGTCGCGACCGAGACGATCTACCCGCACGAGCTGAAGCGGCCCGCGGCCGGCGGCCCGTCCAAGCCGGGCGCAGGCTGGGAGGCGTCGGTCGCCGTCCTGGCCCGGCTGGCCGCGGCGCACAAGGTCGAGCTGATCGCGATCGGCAACGGCACGGCCTCGCGCGAGACCGACCGGCTGGTCGCCGGCCTGATGAAGGCGCACCCGGAGCTCAAGCTCACCAAGATCGTGGTCTCCGAGGCCGGGGCCTCGGTGTACTCGGCGTCCGCGTACGCCTCCGAGGAACTTCCCGGCATGGACGTGTCGCTGCGCGGCGCGGTTTCCATCGCCCGCCGCCTGCAGGATCCGCTGGCCGAGCTGGTCAAGATCGACCCCAAGTCCATCGGCGTCGGCCAGTACCAGCATGACCTGTCCGAGGTGAAGCTGTCCCGCTCGCTGGACGCGGTGGTCGAGGACTGCGTGAACGCGGTCGGCGTGGACGTGAACACCGCGTCCGCCCCGCTGCTGTCGCGGGTGTCCGGCATCGGCGGGGGACTGGCCGCCGCCATCGTCGCGCAGCGAGATGCCGCTGGCCCGTTCCGCAACCGCCGGGCGCTCAAGGACGTACCGCGGCTGGGTCCCAAGGCGTTCGAGCAGTGCGCGGGGTTCCTGCGCATCACTGACGGCGACGACCCGCTGGACGCCTCCAGCGTGCACCCCGAAGCGTACCCGGTAGTCCGCCGGATCCTGGCCGCTGCCGGGACACCGATGCCGGAGCTGATCGGCAACACTGCGGTGCTGCGGAAGCTGCGGCCGGCCGAGTTCGCCGACGAGCGCTTCGGCCTGCCGACCGTCAGCGACATACTCAAGGAGCTGGAGAAGCCGGGCCGTGACCCGCGCCCCGCGTTCACGACAGCCTCGTTCGCCGACGGCGTGGAGACGCTGGCGGACCTGAAGCCTGGCATGATCCTGGAGGGCGTGGTCACCAACGTCGCGGCGTTCGGCGCCTTCGTCGACGTCGGCGTGCACCAGGATGGCCTGGTACACGTGTCGGCGATGTCGCGCACCTTCGTCTCGGATCCGCGCGAGGTAGTCAGGTCCGGCGATGTCGTGCGGGTGAAGGTGCTCGGCGTCGACGTCAACCGCAAGCGGATCTCGCTCACGCTGCGTCTCGACGACGAGGTCGAAGACGCTGCTCAAGCGTCCGGTGACGCGCCGCAGGCCGCATCGGCCGGTTCCGGTGACCGGCGTCCGGACTCCCGTTCCGGCCGTCCTGGCCGACCGGGCAGGCCCGGCGGGGCGCGAGGCGGCCGGGACGGTTCGCCGTCCGGCGGTCGACCTGGCGGCGCAACCGCAGGCGACGGTGGCGGCGCGATGGCCGAGGCGCTGCGCCGCGCTGGGCTGGCCGGCGGCAGCGGCGGTGGCCAGGACCGGCGCACCGGTCGGTAGGCCCGCCGCACCAAGACGTCAAAGTTCACAACCATAAAGAGATTTCTGCCGAACGGAGCCCGGCCAGTCCGCCGGGATGGGACCCCCGGTGCATCCACCCGGATCCGTGGGGCGGGCGGAACTGCGATAGGAGAAGCGATCCGCGCTGTGCAGGATAGCCAGGCCGACCCGTTCGGCACCGCGGAGTTGCGCCGCCGGGTGCTCGACGCCTGGGCGGCCTCACCCGCGCGGTTCCGCGAGGACGCCAACGCGGAGGAGGATTACGCGCTCGGCGGCTACCGGGATCGCGTCGTCGTCGAACTGGCCCAGAACGCGGCCGACGCGGCCGCGCGGGGCGGCGTGCCGGGCCGGCTGCGGCTGACGTTGCGCTCCGGAACGCTCGTCGCGGCCAACACCGGAGCGCCGCTGGACGCGGCGGGCGTCGAGGCGCTGTCCACACTGCGTGCGTCGAGCAAGCGCGGGTCGGGGCCTGCGCCCGCGCTCGGGTCGGGGCCAGCGCCCTGTCCCGCGCCCGCGCTCGGGCTTGGGTCCGGCGAGCAAGGCACGACGGCCGGCCGGTTCGGTGTCGGGTTCGCCGCCGCCGTCGCGGTCAGCGACGAGCCGCGGATCGCCTCGCGCACCGGCGCGGTGACCTGGTCGCGCGACGCCGCCCGCGACCTCGTCCGGCAAGTTCCCGCGCTGGCCGCAGAATTCGCCGAGCGATCCGGTCACCTGCCCGTGCTGCGGCTGCCGTTCGCCGCCGAAGGCGCGCCCCCCGAAGGCTTCGCGACCGCCGTCACGCTCCCGCTGCGGGACGAGGCCGCGGCCCGGCTCGTTGAGCGGCTGCTCGCTGAGACCGGGCCTGCGCTCCTGCTCGCGCTGCCTGCGCTGGCCGCCGTCGAGATCGAGGTCGAGGGCGCAACACGGCTGCTCGCCGCGGCCCGCGACGGCGACGATGTCACGATCACCGTCGACGGCACGGCCAGCCGGTGGCGCACCGCGACCGCGAACGGCCAGGCCGACCCGCGGCTGCTCGCCGACCGCCCCGTCGAGGAACGCGCCCGCCCAGCCTGGTCAGTGCGCTGGGCCATACCGCTCGCCCCCAACCCAGTCCCGCCCGCCCCCGCCGACCCCCCGGACCACGCGACCCGCGATACGCCGGCGGGCCGGCTGCCGGATGGGGTCGGCGAGGTCGTGCATGCGCCGACGCCGACGGACGAGCCGCTGGGGCTGCCGGCGCTGCTGCTCGCCTCGTTCCCGCTGAGTCCTGACCGTCGTCATGTCGCGCCGGGCCCGCTCACCGACTTCCTGCTCGACCAGGCCGCCGGTGTCTACGCCGGCCTGCTGCCCGGCCTCACGCCCGGATCCGGCCTGCTCGACCTGGTGCCTGGCCCGATCGCGCGGGGCGAGCTGGACGCACAATTGCGTCGCAGGATCATGGCGCGGCTGCAGGAGACCGCTTTTCTCCCCGCCGCGCAGCAGCCCGGGCCGCGGATCCGGCCCCCCGACGCGGTCATCCTGGATGCGCCGCTTCCCGGCCTGGCCGGCTGCCTCGCCCCGGTACTGCACAGCCTGGTCGACGGCCCGGCCCGGCATCCGGCTTACGCCCTGCTTAGCGTCCGGCGGCTCCGGCTGGCCGAGCTGGCCGACACGCTCGCGTCGCTCGACCGCGACCCGGCCTGGTGGCAGCGGCTGTACGACGCACTGGCCGGGGCGGAACCCGGCGAGCTCAGCGAGCTGGGCGCGCTGCCGGTCCCGCTTGCCGACGGGCGGCTGGTCCGCGGCCCGCGGGGGCTGCAGCTGCCCGGGGCCGGACTCGAGCACGCCGACCGGCTGATGCTCCTCGGCCTGCGGGTCGTGCATCACGGCGCGGTGCATCCGCTGCTCGCCCGGCTCGGCGCGGTCGAGGCGACGCCGCGCGGCGCGCTTGCCGACCCCGCCGTGCGGGCCGCGGTCGCGGCGTCCTACGACGAGGACGATCCCGGCCCGATCGCCGACGCGGTGCTCGGCCTCGTCGCGGCCGCGCGCCTGGCGCCGGGCGAGCAACCCTGGCTGGCTGACCTGGCGCTGCCGGGCGACGACGGCGAGTGGTACCCGGCCGGCGAGTTGCTGCTCCCCGGCAGCCCGCTGGCCGAAGTGATCGCGGCCGATTCGCCCTTCGGCACGGTCAGTCCGGAGGTGCTCGAGCGACACGGGGCCGCGACGCTGGAAGCGGTCGGCGTGCTGTCGTCCTTCGGCGTGCTGGTCGCGCACGATGTCGCGCTCGATGCCCCCGACCTCGACCTGGACGGCGCCCAAGACTGGGCAGACGACACGTGCGCCCGGCTGCCGGGCGGCAGCGTGCCGCCGGTGGCGGCCGAACTGCTGGCCGTCCGCGACCTCGAACTCATCGACCCGGCCCGCTGGCCGCAGGCCCTGGAGATGCTGGCCGCACCGACCCTGCGGGCGACGCTCGTCGAGCCCACCCGCGTCTTGCTCGCCGGCGGCCAGCACGCCGACGTGCCCTCCTACACCGCCTGGTGGCTCCGCTCCCATCCGGTCCTCGGCGGCCAGCGGGCCGCCGATCTTCGCGTCGCCGATGCGGACCCGTTGCTCGCAGGGCTGTACGACGAGGCCGTCCTCGCCGTGGACCCGGCAGTCGCCCGCGCGCTGGGCGTGCGCACCTCGCTCGCCGACCTGCTCGCCGAGCCGGGCGGCGCGGACGAGCTGCTAGACCGGCTGGCTGATCCGGCGCGGCAGGTGACGCGGTCCCAGCTGCGGTCTCTGTGGGCGGCGCTGGCCGGCGTCGACGAGCCCGCGCCGCCAGACCGGGTTCGCACGGTCCGTGGAGACGAGATCGCCGTAGCCGACGCTGCGGACGCGCTGGTGCTCGACGCTCCTGACCTGTGGCCGCTGGTCGCCAGTCGGCCGCTGGTGCTGGCCCCGCATGACGTGGCCGTACGGCTTGCTGACCTGCTGGACCTGCCGCTGGTCTCGGAGGAGGTCGCCGGCCTGGTCGAGTCGGCCTCGCAGCGCCGCCCGGTGCCCGCGATCGCACGCGCCGTGCTGCCCGAGGCTCCCGAGACCTATTGCGTCCACGACCGGCTGGTCGTGGACGGCATCGCCGTGCCGTGGCGGTACACCGGCGGGGACGTGCACGCGGCCGGCGCGGCTGGGCTGGCCTGCGGGCTCGCCTGGGCCGCAGGCAGGTGGCCGGCCCGGCACCTGCTCGCCGCCCTGCTGGGTGACCCCGATGCGACCGCTCGCCTGCTGGCGGAGGCCGACCTGGACGCTGACCAGCCGCCCGGACGCTAGTGCCGTGCGTCAGGGACTTATGCGGTCATGACCGGGCAAGTTCGCGGCTCAGTTGGTCAACACGAGCCAGGTGTGTCCATCGATGAGCTCACGGACCGCGTCGAGATGGCCGGCGTGGGTGGCGGTCTCCGTGACCAATGGCTCCTCGCTTTCGGTCTTGTCCAACACCCCACCGACGAACGGCAGGACGGCCGGAGGACACGATCAGCCCACCCGCTCGAGATCTGAGCCGGTCAGGTCAGGAGCCGGCGGCCCAGCGGATCGAGAACTGCTTCAGCGTGTAGCCGAGCGCGTTCACCGTCGGCTGGATGAGGTTGTTCCTGACCGTCTGCGTAGCCTCGGTCTCCGCGGCCCGCACCAGCGGACCGGTGACCGACGGCGAATGGCCGGCCTTGTAGAAGGCGATCTGCTGCGCCTGCGCGTAGAGCACCGACTCGGTGAACTGCGGCCGGATCAGCACGCCGCAGGCCAGCCCCGGATAGGTCCAGCTGTGCTGGACGTCCAGCGGCTTGGACGGGATGTTGTCGATCGTGATGTCGTGCGCTGACTGGGGAAGCTGCGGCCGCGGCAGCACCATCGAGACTGCCACCTGGCCGGCCTTGCCCGGCTGCGGACGGCTCAGCACCTGCAGCCGGTAGTGCCCCGTCGCCGGCGTCCACCAGGCCGGGCCGGGGTTGAGGTTGACGGTCGCAGAGGCATGACCCACGGCGTAGAACGTGCTCGAATACCAGCACGGCAGGAATCCGATGTTCTTGCTGACCTTGCGGGTGAACACGAAGTTGAAGTTCGCTTGGCCGAAGGCCGGCTTGGAGACCCCTTCGATCTTCTGCAACACCCACGGGCCCAGGTCGACGTTGGTCGTGGTGCCGGTGGTGATCGTCTGCCACGGCCAGGCCAGCTTGATCTTCGGTAGGTGGACGTTGATGCCGACCAGGTGCAGGGCCGCGGACAGCGCGATCAGCACCAAGGACGCGACCGCCCGGCGGAAGATCAGCCCCGCCACGACCAGGACGGTGGTCCACTTGACCCAGCGCGGGATGCGGCGTCGGCGAGGACCGCGCCCACGACCCAGGGCCCAAGGGCGGCCACCGTCGGCCCCGGCGCCGCGAAGCCCCGACGACGACACAGGCACGGGCTGGTCCGGCCATGACCTGCCGTCATCCGGCCGGGTCCCGCCATCGGTCGGCGCGGCTGAGTCGGCGTACCGCGGGTCCAGTTCATCTACGCCGTGCCCATCACCGGCCCGGTACTGGACGGCTGCCCGCCGGGTCGGCCGCTGCGTAGTGACCATCCCCAGCATCAGGAGCAGCAACCGAATCATCCGGTCCACCTTCTTTCTATGCTCGGCCCAAAGGTCTAGACAGTGGCCGGGTACCCCAAACTGAGGACAATAGGCACGGCACCGAAGGGCATGTGGAATCGACCGCCCGGCTTATCCGGTGCGTTGGGCTCATCGATGTTGGGCCAGCGCATGCTCAGGTGACCGGAAGTCAGGCCCGCGACGGAGTACGGGAACTCCATGGCCGACGTGTGATGCAGCCTGAGCAGCCCGCCCCAGCGGAACGCCGCGAACACGTTGGCCAGGTCGCGGATCGACAGGTCACGACGCGATGAGGTCAGGTCGATCCAGTAGACGGTCCTGGCCAACTCGACCAAGTCATCGGCGCACTGCTCCAGTGCGGCCGACCTCGTCCGGTAGACCGAACCATCCGGATTGACCGTGCCGAGCTTCTCGCCGTGCACCGGCGAGTAGCGAGGCCGCGCTTCGCACTGCATCCAGTCGCACGCCGCCAGCAGTTCCCACCGGACGCCACTATGGCTAGCCACGTCCCGGTAGAGCGGCTCCTCGCGGGTGAGCGGCCCCCTGACCCGCGCCATGATGCCGTTGCGCACGGACGGCGGGAACTGCTCCTGATACCGGCTCGGGCCCGCGGGCAAGCTGCGGGGCGTGATCCGCTGCGCTGGGTAATCGGACGGGGCGGTCAGGCGTTCGGCCGCCATGGTCTGAACGGACCGGGTGGTGCGCGGCGTGGTCACCGCCGCCGTGGTCTTGGACGCGGCCGCGCCGGACGCAGCGGGCGCCACGTCCGGTGCGGCCGCACGCGGCGACGTCCGGGGGGTAGACGTAGCCGACGAAGACCCGGCGGCCGATGCTGACCGTGACGTCCTGGACCCGGACGTGGCGGCCGAGAACCCGGGGACGGGTATGGCCGAGCCTCCGCTGGCCGCGGTAATACCCGGCGTCGTCCTAGGTGCGGACGGCCTGGACGCCGGGCCGGACCCGCGCGCAGCCGCAGAGGTCCCGCGCGCGGTGGCGCCCGGGGTTGTGCCTGAGGCGGGCGCAGCCGGAGAGGTCCCAGGTGCAGACGCGATCGGCGGCGTGCTGGATGCGGGCGCGCCAGGAGACGTCCTGGGCGTGGACGTGATAGGCGTCGACCTGGGGGGCGATACGGGGGGCCTCACCTTGCGGGCCCGCGGCGCCGTGTGCGCCGGGGCCGGCGGGCGGGCCGGCATGCCGGGGATGGCCGCCGCTCCCGGCGCCGCCGCCGGGGGCGCGGCGGTCTGCGCCGCGGCGGGTGCGGCAGCGCGCGGGGCGGGTGCGGCAGCGTGCGGGGCGGGCGCGGAAGCGTGCGGGGCGGGCCGCGCCGAAGCGTCGTAGCGGTACAGGTCATAACGCTGCATGAGATCGATGAGCCGGGCGCCATAGTCCGGGGCGGTGGCGTACACGCCGGTCAGCGAGGAGGCGAACGCATCGGGGTTGCGGCGCTGCGCCATGGCCTGCCCGTAGTAGCCGCTGGTCGCGAGCAGCCTGCCGTGATCGTCGATGCTCTCCGCGACGTTGCGGTACACCCGGAACGCGGCGGACCGCGACACCGGCTGGCCCTGCTCGTACTCCTGGGTCAGCTGGGTGTCGCTGCCGGCCGGGCCGGTGCCCTTGATCCCGAACAGGTTGTGATCGTCGGTGGCCAGAGTGCTCTGGCCCCAGCCGGATTCGTCGATGGCCTGGGCGATCGTCACCGCCGCGGGGACGCCGTACCGGCGCTGGCTGGCCATCGCTCCCGGCGCGACCGCGGCGATGAACGCGCGCTGGTCGCTGGCGTCCGCGCCCGCCGCGCCCGGGCCGGACGCGCCTGGGCCGGACGCACCCGGGGGTGACGGATCGTGCCGGACGTACCGGGTGGCGGACGTGGCCGCGTCGGCCGACGGAGCATGGGCCGCGACCGGCAGCCCGGGGATGGCGGCGGCCTCCGGCCCGGCCGCCCCCGATGAGACGGCTGACCTCGGGAAGAGCGTTCCTGGCACGTCGGCCTCGCCTCCCCGCCCGTCACCGGCGAGCATCGCCGGCCGGCCGCCCCTGGACGCGCGCGCGTGCAGCGGCCGCGATGACCGGTGGGAGGGGTGCGGCGGCCTGACGCCGCGCGCCCGATGCGTCGCGGCCTGCGCGGATCCCGCCAGGCCCGAGCTCGCGGACCCGGCGGCAGGCACCCCCGGAATCGCGGCCGTCCCGGCCGCCCCCGCTGCCGCCGACTGGTCCAGCAGCTGGTCGTCACCCGCCGCCTGACTGCTCCCGGTCGCGGCCTGACTGCCCCCGCCGGTCGCCGGGCCCGAGGCGCTGGGCAGGTCGCCGTTGTTGACGAATCCCGCTACCCCCTGGCCCGCCAGCGGACCGGGGTACGCATGCGCATTGACCGACAGATCAGGCCCCGAGTCGCCGCCGATCGTGCTCAGGCTGCCGTCGGCGTACTTCGTGACCACCTCGACGTGGCCGTCGAACAGCACCCAGTCGCCGGGCTGCGGCCGGTAGCCGTCGCCGAGCGGATGCCAGCGATGGTTGGCCCGCGCATCCTGCAGGACCGAGGCAATGCCCGGAGACGCGGAATTGGGGTCGACCCTGACGTCGGCCCACTTGTGCAGCGGCCACGGGTAGGTGGTGCCGCCGGTGACCCAGCTCTGCTGGCCGACGACCTGGGCCGCCAGCTCGAGGGTCAGGCTGGCGAAGGCCGCGCACGACGCGCCATGATCGACTCCGTCGATGCTGTCGTGCTGCCAGATGATCGCCTCCATCTCGGCGGGAGTCTTGCTCCCGGCCATCCGGAGGTAGTACTCGGCGACGTTGACGATGGCCGACCGCAGCGTGGCGTCACCAGTCGGCGCCGGCTGCGCCGACTGCTTGAACGCCAGCAGCCGGATGTGCGCGCCCGTCGGCGACGCGCTGGCCGCCGTCGCGGGGAGCAGGGACAGTCCCGTCACCGCTCCGCTCGCACCGAGGCTAACCAGCGCCGTGGCCTGCTGCCACCAGGGCTTGCCTGTGACATTCATGACCCCCCTCCCTCCGTTGCCCCTGCGGGGATCGCGGTTGCCGAGCCGTCTCGTGCGTGAGCCTGGGATCAGGCCGGCGGCGTCGCATCGAGCGGTGCCGAATCAGCCAGGCGCTTGAGGATCGCCTGGACGCGCGCGTCCCCGGGATTGTCCGCGTTCTGGAACAGGACGGCGGCGTCCTGAGCGGCCTGCGGCGCCGAGCCGACGACCCACTTCTGATAGACATCGCTCACCAGGGCGGCCTGCCCGGCCTGGCTGGTCACCGGCTTGGCGCAGACGCTCGGGAAGCCCGCCCGTGAGCTCATGGCCGCCGAGCCGGTGTAGCGCAGGCAGTTCGCCGGGTGGCCCTCGAGCCCGGCCTGCACCACGGGGGTGCCGTTCGGGCCGGTGAGGGTGGCCCCGCCGATGATGTTGTTAATGGCTCGCGCCGCCACCTCGAGGCTGTCGATCGGATCCGTCGGGTTGTAGGGCTGATGCAGGTTCAGCGACCAGGCGATCTCGCCGCCCTGCGCCGGGGTAATCGGCTCGAGTCCCTCCCGGCCGGTCTTCCCGTTGGCGAAGTACGGGTTGTCCCCGCTGGTCATCAGCGCGAGCACCCAGAGGATCTGGCGGGTGGCCGGCGCGCAGGCGAAGTTCACCTGGCCGGGCTCGGACCGCACGTCGGGATTCTGGCAAGCACGCACCGATTCGCTCTTGACCGTGGCCACGCTGGCCGGCCAGGAAGGTCCGCTGTCGGTCAGCAGGACCAGCACGGTCACGAGCATCGCGACGGTGGCCGCGCCGATGGCCGCCTTGCGCCCCGGCGAGAGCCGCCTGGAGCGGGCCCGCGAGTAGGCACTGGCCCGGCCGTGGCTGACCAGAGTCTCGGTGCGGTCCTCGGCAATGTGCGCCCGGCCGCCCGAATTCACCCGACCGTAGCCGTCCAGCGCTTCGGTGGCCGAATAGAGGTCGGCCATCACGTCGGGGTCACCGCCGGTCACAATGTCATCCGGATCGGCGGGATATCCCGCGGCCATGCGGTCGGCCATCGTCGCCCGGCTGCGGACCGACTGCTCAAGCTCCTGCTCCAGCGATGCCCGCGCGTCGGTCAGCCTGCGCTCGAGCTCCGCCGCCTTGCTCTTCAGGTCAGCGAGGCGCTGGCCGCGGGGGCGGCTGCTGTATTCGGAGTGCGTTCTCATTTCCCATCTCCAGCGCGCGGTCTGTGCGGGGCATATCGAGTTCTTCCAGGGACCGGCGAAGACGGTCGCCGGGACGGTTGATCCACCGATCGGCGCAGCTCAGCGCGTCAACGGCTGTCGTTGTGATCGTCAGCGGACCGGTCTAGCGCCGCGCGGGGCGGCATCCGCCGCGGCTGGCTCCGCGCCGGACGACCTGATCGTGACCCTGAGATTGAGGGGGACCCGAGGCATTGACCTATTAGAACACATGTACGAGGTCAAGGGGAAGGGTTCAGATGAAGCGCTCGTTCGTTCGAACGAACGAGGTCACGCGACGTAGCAGGCCGTCATCAAAGGGCAGGAGAATGACAACACGGAAAAGCCCGACAGGGCCGGGCATTCCGGCCGGCCGGGCGCACGCTCACGGGGCCTCGCTGGCCGTCACCGCACCCGTACGGCGCGATGCCTTCAGAAGTGAAAAGCCTGCATTCCGAACGGTACGCGGCGTAACCATCCGCATTTCGCGCCGGAGGCGCGCGGGGTCAGACGGACCGCGGGCCGGGGATGCCGCCGGGCGGCTGGGAGCGCAGCAGCCAGACCGGGTTCGACAGCCCGACTACGTTGCCGGACGAGTCCAGCACCTGGGTGCGCACGAAGCTAGCCCGGCTAGTGTTCACCGGCAGCGAGACCGAGCCGCCGGAGAAGCTGCTGGCGTGAAAGGTGCCGATCACCTGGGCGTTGGAGGTCAGTCCCGATGTGCCGGCGAAGTCGACCTCACCCTGCAGCACCTGCACCGACCCGTTGTTCGGGATATTGGTCGCGCTCGCGACGAGCTGCCGGGAGCTGGCCGACGAGACGCTGACCGATCCCATCGGACACGAGTTATCGACCATCAGGTCCATGCTGCCCCGGTAGCCAGACAGTGAGCCGCACCAGGCCCGGCCGGCGGCGAGCGCGGCCACGAGGTCGGATTGTCCCGTACTGGCGGCCCAGGCCGAGGTGATCCAGTTGTTCCCTTCCTGCCCCACGATCCAATTCTGCCCGAAGTGGTCGTCGCTGGTCCCGTTACCGGTCAGGAAGATGGCGTTGCGGGACATGATGTCCCACAGTGCCACGTGGTGCGCGAGGTTCACGCCTTGGCGCAGGTTGTAGCCGACCTCCAGCAGGTCGCAGCCCAGCACGGCCGGCGTCGAGCCACTCGGCAACAGCGCGGTTGCGACCTGCGCCAGCATCTGATTCTGTGAGTTGGGCGGCATCGCCGGCCCTGAGCTGTAACCGAACGGGTGGTTGTAGCTGACCAGGCCGCCCGCCTGGTGGATATCCGGCACTCCGGTCTGCGCCAGGAACTTGGTGTAGTCGCGCGGCGCGGTGCTGCCGTAGTCTGGCGGCACGACGCTGCCGCCGAACCAGCTCAGGTGCGGCAGCAGCCACGAGATCTCCAGGCCCTGCTGCTGGACCACCCGCGGGTACCTGGTCATTAGCTCGGTCATCATCTCGGCCTGCTGCTTGACGAAGCCCTCGCCGCTGATCGAGCGGTTGAACCTCAGGTAGTCGAAGTACCCTGCGACGTGGTCGCCTGTGCTGGCGGCGCTCAGGTTCAGCTCCCACAGCGCGAAGTCGCGGTAGTCAAGGTCGGGCCAGAGCGCGGCGATGTCCTCGGACGGGGTGATGGTCGCGGTGAACCACTGGTTACTGCTGTGCGACTGGACCGGGATGGTGATCACGCCCAGCAGGCCATCGGACTGTCGGCTCGACGAGCCGTCAGGGACGAACCGGTACGACAGCGAGTAGTTGCCGGCTGGGCGGCCGGCCGAGGCCTCGTGGTAGGAGGTCGTGATCAGCAGCTCGAGGTAGCCGTTGTGCCAGCCCTGGGTCAGCAGCACGTCGATGTTCAGCGACTGGCCGGTCAGGTTATCCCGGTAGTTCCAGCCGGCCGGCTTGGAGTTCGCGTAGTAGCCGAACTTGGCCGTTCCGCCGCTCGTGCTCCTGGCGTTCAGGTACATGCTGCCGCCGGAGACCGGGTCGTTGGGCGAGGCGGGGCTGGAGACGATGCCGCCGCCCGACTGGCTGGACAGCGGACCGCTCTCGACCTCGTGCCAGATCCAGGCGCCGCCCTCGCCCGGTGCGCCCTTCTCCTTGGTCAAGCTGGTGAAGTGCACGGTGTCCCGGTAGTTGCGGCCGTCCATCCGCTGGTCGTGATCGGTCCACCACAGCACGTCGACGGAGTTGGCGGTCGCCTGGAAGAGCTGGGCGTCCATCGAGCCGTCCTGCTCACTGAACGACGAGTGGATGTGCATGGCCATCGAGTAGGCCGAGGTGCCATCGGATGCGGCCGGTCGAGCGGCGGAGCGCAGCGGCAGCCGCCGCGGGATCTCGCCGACCAGCGCGCCGGCCGCGGCCAGCGCGGCCGTGCCGTGGATGAAGTTCCGCCGGGACACTCCTGGCCCGCGGTCAGCCTCCTGGTCACCCGCAAGGTGACCGGTTGCCGCATGGTCATCGCACATTGACTACAGCTCCCTTTTGCTTGCCTCACCTTGCTTGCCTCACCGCTTGCCTCGCCATATCCCGACATTAGAGATCGAAAATACAGAGATAAGTATTCTACGATCGTTCTCCCTCCCCCACTCTGCCGTCAGCAGCCAAGGACAGGGCGCGGATCCCGCCCTCCCGGCGGGATCCGCGCCCTGCTTAGGACAAGTGGTCTAGCTGATGCCGTCGGCTTGGGGTCAGTGCTTCGGTCCGAGCTGGATGGGGATAGGCGTTCCTGACCGGTCCCACCTTGCGGTAAAGCTGGGGCCGCTCAGCGCGCTAACCGTGTCCAGCGAGATGAAGCCGCGCTTGATGGGCTGGACCATGAAGATCGGCGACTTGTTGAAGTTGCCAATGTTCTTGACCGGGCCGCCAGTGAGCGAGGCCGTGGAGGCCGACATCGTGGACGTGCCGAAGTTAACGAGCGCCGTTAGGACGCACTTGGTCAACGAGCTGTTGCACGTGGCGGGCCGCTCGATGATCCACTCGGCGGACGACCGGGAGCAGGAGGCGCACGTGGCGGTGAACGTGTGCGACTTGCCGGAAGTCAGGTCCGAGTCGGTCAGCACGAACTGGCCGCTGCTGTTGAAGTTGACCGACATGTCCATGATGTCGCCGGGGTTGACGCTGAACACGGGTACCGAGCCGGCCGGGAACATCTCGTACCAGGCCGTGTACCTGGGGGTCATGTGGTCGGGGCCGCCGCAGGTCGCGAACGTGCCGTCCTGCTCGACCGTCTGGTCGGCGAAACCGTCCAGGCCGACCCAGTTCGAGGTCCACTGGTGCGGGGCGCCCGTGCACTTGATGGTCGGCTGAATGAACGTGCCGTGCACGGAGGTAAACCGCGACTTCGTCGTAGCCGCATAGCCCGACCAGTTCTCGCTGATCGTGACCTCGCCGCCGTGGCCTGGTGCCCTGACCAGCGGGCCTCCGGGCTGGCCGACGTTCAGCCGGATCGTATTGCTGGATGCGCCCGCGACGCCGGAGGCACCCATGATCATCGCTCCGCACATCAGGCCCGTGGCGGCCATGGAAAGCAATCGCTTCATAGAGGATCCCGCTTCCTTCGATTACGTCAGCTCGCAGCCGTAATGATGCAATAGCCGTCAAGATCGTCGCAACCATAACGTACAGCTACGATGTCTAGTTCACTCGGACATACCGGAAAATTTGACCTGCGAATCGCGGTCCAGGGCGGCAGGCACGGAGAGTGAGTCCTGCTGCTCAGCGGCCTAGCAGTCAGTTGGTTCGGCCGGAACACTCGTTGCAGTGAGGGCGGCGGCGAGGCCGCGCCGCACTCCGCCGGCCGCGATGCTTTCGCGGGCCGGATTTTGCCGGGCAGGCGGCGCGGGATAGCGGCGGCTACAGGGCTAGGCTGGAGGCTCCAGGCATGGCTGGCATGAGGGGTGGCCGACGCTGGTGGTTCGGGATACGGAGCCGATCGGCTGTGTCGGCGTGCTCATCCTCGGCACTCGCGGTCACGCGGGTCCCGGAGAGGTACTGGTCAAGGTCCGGGGCGGCCGGGAGGCCTTCATCGCCTGGTCGGATGAGCCCATTGCGAAGGACGCGACCGTGCTGGTGATCGAATCGCGCGGCACGCGCGCGGTCGACGTGATCGAATGGGACGGCTCGCCGGACAATGGCGGTGTAATCGGGTAGGCCCCGCGCTAAACCATCCAGGACTGGTGCCGGGACCGGGGGACGTTCGACTAAGGAGAAATGCACATGCTCGGTTACCGAGTTCCAGCAGCCGACCAGGCGCTGCTGATTTCCGGCGGCAGACGCGCCCGCAGCGGTGCGCCATTCCGCGTCCTGATCGGGCACGGCGCCTTTGTCAATCCCTTCCTGCGCCGGGTCGGGATCCTCACGCTGTCCATGTGCGAGGCCGAGGTCCAGGAGACCTGTGTCACCGGGCAGGGCATCTCGGTGAACGTGCGCGCGGTCATTGCCTTCAAGGTGGGAAACGACGAAGAGAGCATCATCAACGCGGGCCAGCGGTTCCTGTCCGACCAGGATCAGATGTCCATCCTGACCGGACGTATCTTCGCCGGTCACCTGCGGTCGATCGTCGGCTCGATGACCGTCGAGGAGATCGTCACCGAACGGCAGAAGCTGGCCACCGAGGTGCTCGACGGATCCAAGGCGGAAATGGCCAAGATCGGGCTCATCGTCGACTCGCTGCAGATTCAGTCCATCGACGACATGGGCACCGGATACATCGACGCGATGGCCGCCCCGCATGTCTCGGCCATCCAGCGGCAGGCCAAGGTCGCCCAGGCGGAAGCCGACCAGGCCTCGGCCGAGGCCCAGCAGGCCTCGCAGCGCAAGCAGGCCGAGTTCGCGCGCCAGACGGCGGTCGTCCAGGCCGAGTACAAGGCCGAAGTGGACAAGGCTCAGGCCGCGGCCTCCCAGGCCGGCCCGCTCGCGCAGGCGCAGGCGCAACGCGACGTGCTTGAGATGCAGACCAAGCTGGCCGAGCGCAACGCCGAGCTCAGGCAGCAGCAGCTGGTGGCCGAGGTGGTCAAGCCGGCCGAGGCGGAAGCGGAGAAGGTGCGCACGCTGGCGCACGCTGAGGCCGAGCGGATGAAGATCCTCGCCGAGGCGGCCGCGTCGAACAACCGGGTCGCGCTGGACCGGCAGCTGATCGATCAGCTGCCGCAGATCGTCAAGGAGGCGGCAGGCGGCCTGGCCGGCGCCAACGTGAGCGTCCTGAACGGGGCCGACGGCCTGGGCGAGATCGCGGCCGGCCTGGTGGCGCAGGGACTGACGATCCTGGACTCGGTCAAGTCGAGCCTGGCCTCGCCCGGGGTTCAGGGTGCCGTGCTGGGCTCGGTGGAAGACAAGTCGCCGCAGCAGCCGAAGTCGTCGGCCGCCGGATGACAATCGAGGTGCAGGGCGTCGTGGCCACCGCCAAGGGGGCGCCCGTAGAACTCGTGACGGTGCTCGTGCCCGAGCCGGGCCTGGGCGAGGCCCTGGTCAGCGTGCAGGCGTGCGGCGTGTGCCACACCGACCTGCACTACCGCGAGGGCGGGATCGGCGAGGACTTTCCTTACCTGCTCGGGCACGAGGCGGCGGGCGTGGTGCAGGCGGTGGGCGACGACGTGACCGACGTCGCGCCCGGCGACTTTGTGATCCTGAACTGGCGCGCGGTGTGCGGCCAGTGCCGCGCCTGCTCCCGCGGCCGGCCGTGGTACTGCTTCGCCACGCACAACGCCAGCCAGAAGATGACGCTGGCCGACGGCACCCCGCTGTCGCCCGCGCTGGGCATCGGGGCGTTTGCCGAGCAGACGTTGGTCGCGGCCGGCCAGTGCACCAAGGTCAATCCGGCGATCAAGCCCGAGGTGGCCGGGCTGCTCGGCTGCGGCGTGATGGCCGGGCTCGGCGCCGCGCTCAACACCGCGGGCGTGTCCCGCGGGGACTCGGTCGCGGTGATCGGCTGCGGCGGCGTGGGCGACGGCGCGCTGCTCGGGGCCAGCCTGGCCGGGGCGCGCACGGTCATCGCCGTGGACGTGGACGATCGCAAGCTGGAGTGGGCCAGGGAGTTCGGCGCGACGCACGTGATCAACTCGCGCGAGGGCGATGCGGTCGAGGAGATCCGTGCGCTGACCGACGGGTTCGGCGCCGACGTGGTGATCGAAGCCATCGGCCGGCCGGAAACGTACCAGCAGGCGTTCTACGCGCGGGACCTGGCAGGCACTGTGGTGCTGGTCGGCGTGCCCACGCCGGACATGAGGCTGGACATGCCGCTGCTCGACTTCTTCGGCCGGGGCGGATCGCTCAAGTCGTCCTGGTACGGCGACTGCCTGCCCAGCCGCGACTTCCCGATGCTGGTTGACCTGCACCTGCAGGGTCGGCTGCCGCTAGAGAAGTTCGTGTCGGAGACCATCGGCCTCGGCGACGTGGAGGAGGCTTTCGCCAAGATGAGCCGCGGCGAGGTGCTTCGCTCGGTCGTCACCTTCTGACCTCAGCGGGCGCTGTCGTTACGGGTGGATCGTCTGGTGCTCGTTGAGCATCGCGACGAACTTCTCGATCCGGCGGGCACGGGTCTCCGGCTTCTTGGCGTCCTGGATCCGGTACAAGATCGCGTACCTGTTGGCGCCGGTCAGCGTGGCGAAGAAGTCGCGGGCGACCGGGTTGCGGTCGAGCTCTTCGGCCAGGTCCGGCGGCACGGTCGCGGTGGCCTGCCCTTCGTAGGCTGCCGCCCAGCGGCCGTCCGCCTGCGCCGCGGTGACCTCGCGGAGGCCGGCCGGCATGACCTTAGCCTTGGCGATCAGCCGCTCCGCCTTCTCCCGGTTGATCTTTGACCACTTGCTGCCCGGCTTGCGCGGGGTAAACCGCTGCAGCCAGTAGGCGTCGTCGAGCCTGCCCTTCTGGCCGTCGATCCAGCCGTAGCAGATCGCTTCGTCCAGGGCCTCGGCGTAGGAGACGGTGCTGGCGGGCGCGTCCTTTTTGGCGATCTTGAGCCACACTCCTCGCGAGGTCGCGTGGTTCTCGTCGAGCCAGGCGCGCCAGGACTGCTGTGAGTCGAGGGCTACGACCGCGAGCTCGTCGCGCGGCATGCCGTCAGTACGCCCGGCCGAAGATGAGCCGCTTGCCGTAGGCGGACGGTTGACCGCACCGGACGCACACGCCCTGCTCCGGCTCGCCCGCCGCGGGGATGCAGCGCGGGGTGGCGGACGTGGCCGCCTTGATGTCGTCCTCGCAGGCCGGGTTGCCGCAGTGGAACGCCAGCGCCCACCCGGTCGCGACCGCCTCGGCGAACTCCTCCCAGGAGTCGACCGTGCGCGTCCGCTCGTCGCGGAACTCGGTGGCCCGCCGCAGCAGCAGATCCTGGAAGGCGGCCAGCTCGAAGTTCAGCCGGGCGGGAACGGAGTCGAGCGAGACCGGGGTCTTGCCGTCGCCGAGCCGGGTGGACATCAGGACCGTGCCGGCCGCCAGGTCACGGGGACCGAGTTCCAGCCGGACCGGTACGCCGCGCATCTCCCAGTCGTTGAACTTGAAGCCGGGGGACAGCTGCGGCCGGTCGTCCACGTGCACCCTGATGCCGGCGCTGGTCAGCCTGCCCGCGAGCTCCCGGGCGGGCGGCAGGACCTGCTCCGCCTTCTCGCCGCGGCCGATTGGGACGATCACCACCTGGTAGGGCGCGAGCAGCGGCGGCAGGACCAGGCCCTTGTCGTCGCCGTGCGTCATGATCACGCCGCCGATCATGCGAGCGCTCATGCCCCAGGACGTCGTGTGGCACAGCTCTTCGGTGCCGCTCTCGGCGGCGTACTTGATGTCGAAGGCCTTGGCGAAGTTCGTGCCCATGTAGTGCGACGTGCCCGACTGCAAGGCCCGGCCGTCCCGCATCATGCCCTCGACCGTGTAGGTGCGCGCGGCGCCGGCGAACCGCTCGCCCGGCGTCTTCTCTCCCTCGACCACGGGCATCGCGGCGATGTCGCGGGCCACACTCGCGTAGAGGTCGAGCGCGAGCATGGTCTCGCGCATCGCGTCGTCCTCGTCGATGTGCGCGGTGTGACCCTCCTGCCAGAGGAATTCGGTGGTGCGCAGGAACATCCGCGGCCGCATCTCCCACCGGACCACGTTCGCCCACTGATTGAGCAGCATCGGCAGGTCACGGTGCGAACTGATCCACTTGGCCATCATCTCGCCGATGATCGTCTCCGACGTGGGCCGGATGATCAGCGGCTCTTCGAGTTCCTTGCCGCCCGCGTGGGTGACGACGGCCAACTCCGGGGCGAAGCCCTCCACGTGCTCGGCCTCGCGCTGCAGGTAGCTCTCCGGGATCAGCAGCGGGAAGTACGCGTTGACGTGGCCGGTCTCCTTGATCCGCCGGTCCATGTCGGCCTGCAGCAGTTCCCAGATCCGGTACCCGTACGGTCGGATCACCATCGTGCCCCGTACCGGGCCGCGGTCGACGAGCTCGGCCTTGAAGACAAGCTCGTTGTACCAGGCTGAGAAGTCTTCGCTCTGCGGGGTAACTCCGCGTTCATCGTGCGCCACACCCCGAGGATAGGGGATGGAGTGGGCCGGGACATTCGGGTTTCCGGCTGGCGGGTTTCCGGCCGGTTCGCCGTACGGCTGTGCGGTCAGCGAACCCGGCGGGCGGTCTGCGAGGCTGGCGGGTGCGGTGAGCGGACCTGGCGGACGGGCCGCGGGGCTGGCGGTACAGTCAGCGGACCCAAAGCGGGGAGATGACTGAGCCGTCGGGGAGGCTGGCCTCCAGGCCCACGCTGGTGGTCACCCAGGCGGCGGCGGGCTCGGTGCTGGGGTTGTCGACCCGGATCGTCGATCCAGCCGGGACGAGGATCGCATCGCCGGGGCGGCTGGCCTGTGTCTGGTCGGCTGCCGGGCTGGCTGCCGGGCCGGGCGTGGGTGCCTCGGGCGTGGTGGCCTCGGGCTGGGTGCCGGGCTCGAACGTGACCTGCAGCGACCCGCTCAGCACGAACAGGATTTCCTCGCGGCTGACGGTGTGCGGCACTCCGGTGGCGCCGCCGGCCAGGTCGAGCCGCCAGGCGCACAGCTCGCTGCTGCCGCGGGCCGGCGCGGCATACGAAGTGAAGCGCGCGCCGTGCAGTTCATGGACGACGGTGTCGGCGGGGTGGACAACGGGCATGACTGGTCTCCTTCTCGGGTGTTTCCTTGAGCAAGCTGCTTGCTTATATTAGCAAGCAGCTTGCCTAAATTTGTCAAGGGGGTTGCTTAATTTGCCAGACTGGGCAGATGCGTAACGAAGACGCTATGACCCTGTACTCGGTCGTCCTCGCCGCCGGCAACGCGCTCGTGGACGGCATCCAGGCGGGGATCGCGGCCCAGGGGTTCGGCGACGTGCGGCCGGCCCACGGCTTCGCCTTCGCTCGCATCGCCCCTTCGGGCGCGACGGTGAGCGAGCTCGCCGTTCATCTGGGCGTCACGCGACAGGCAGCGGCCCAGCTGGTCGATGAGCTGATCGAGAAGGGCTACGTGTCGCGGCGCCCGCATCCCGAAGACGGCCGGGCCCGGCTGATCGTGCTGACCGACCGCGGCTGGGCCTGCACCCGCGCCGCCGAACAGGCCGCCGCGGACACGGTCCAGGGCTGGGCGGCCGTGCTCGGCGAGGAGCGGCTGCGCGCCCTGCTCGCCGACCTGGCCGTCGTCGCCCCGGTCGGCCGGCTACGCCCGACATGGTGATGATCGGGTGGACGGGCGAGCCCGGCCTGCTGGCATGCTCACGCAGCGCTATGCGGTGGCGTGCTGCCGCCGAGCCGCGGCAGCGTCTCACATGCTGGACACAACTATGACGCCAAGGCCTCTGGCTCCTTGATCGTTTCGACTTTTCACGCAGTATGACCAAAACTGCGCCCGGTTTGTCATGTTTCGATGGACATAGCGCGTGAAAAGTGGGGTCCCGCGTCTCACAGTGCGAGACGCTCAACCATTCGCCGGCACGGGTCGATGGCAACGGGTGAGCGCGGGATGGCGCGGGCGTGTGACATGCGGAGTTGGGCATGCGCCCAGCCCGGGATGGCCGGGGCCAGTAACGTGTTTCCTGGTGTTCGCGTGCCGAGGGCATGCGCCTGACCAGCCACCGTTGGAGAGACCCGGACCATGAGCAGCGGATGGCCGCCGGACCGGCGCTGGACGCAGGCGCGGGACGGCGACCTGGGCGCGGGGTCCGGCTGGCGTGATCAGGCTGGCCGGCGTGACGAAGCGGATGCGTCCGACGACACCGACCCCAACATCGCTCTGTCGGATCACCCTGTGCCCTTCCCCGGGACATACGGCGGCCGCGACCAGCAACCCCCCTACGACCGGCCGCCCCGCGACTGGCCAGCCGGCGGGCAGTCCGGCAGGACGCCTGGGCCCGGGGGCTTCGGCGGGCCGGACGGCGGCCGACCGGGCCACGGTCGGTCGAACACCGGCCCCGGGAATGCGCCGCCCTTCGCCGGTCGTCAGGCCGGCGGCGGCCCGCCAGGCCGCGAAGGGATAGGCGGCGGTCGGCCGGTCAACGGCGGGCTGGGCCATGGCGGGCCGGGCGTCGGCCCTGGGAATGCGCCGCCCATCCCCGGTCGTCAGGCCAACGGTGGCCCGCCAGGCCGCGAAGGGATAGGCGGCGGCCGGCCGGTCAACCGCGGGCCGGGCCACGGCGGGCCGGACGTCGGCCCCAGTAACGCGCCGCCCGTCATCGGTCGTCAGGCCGGCGGTCCGCCAGTCAACGGGAGCCTAGGCAGCGGTGGTCGGACCACCGAGCGTCCGGCTTTCGGCGGTCGACCGGACAATCGCGGTCGGGTCAGCGGTGACCCGAGCGATCGGCGGCCAATCGTCGGCGGCCAGGTGCCCGGCAGTCGTGCGGGCGGCGGCCGGCCGGCGTACGACGAGCCCATGCGACGGCCGAGCGCACACGGGCGCCCCGAGGACGGTCGGCCACGCGGCGGGCAGCCTGGCGGCGGCGAGCCGCCCATGCGCGCTCCGATTGGCGGCTCCCCGCGCGACCGGGGGCCGGCCGGACGCGGATCCGTCAATGGCGGGTCGGCCAACGGCGGGGGATATGACGGTCAGCCGCCGAACGGCCGGTCTCCGAACGGCCGGCCGTCAAGCGGCTGGTCGACGAGCGGCTATCCGAACACTGGCGACCCGAACACCGGCGGGACTCACTACGGTGGGCCGTCGAATGGCCGACCGGCTAACGGCGGGCCGGGCGATGGGCGGATGGGCGAAGGCCGCTTCGGGGCCGCGCCGCCCGGCTACGTGCAATCCGATCGCAGGAACCCGGGACCGGGTCAATCCGCGTCCGGCCAACCTACGCGGGGCCAGCCGGTGCCCGGCCAGCCCGCATCAGACCTGCCCGCCCGCGGACTGCCGACCCGCGGCCAGCCGCCTGCAGACCAGCCCACCCGAGGACAGGCCTCGCGCGGGCATCGTGGACGGCCGCGGGGGGCGGACTCTCGTGATGCCGTGCTTCCGCAGTATCCGGATCAGCGGGATCTGCCGCAGCCGTTCGTGCCGCGGTTGCCCAGGCAGCCCGGTCCGGCGGCGCCCGGGCTCGGCGACCAACTCCGTCGCGATGTCGGCCGCGGCCGGGACGAACCGGGGGACGACCGGTACGCGATGCCGGCGCATGACGCCCGCAATGCTGCGCCGCCCAGCGCCCGGGCGATCGACTATCTCGATAGACCGGCGACTCCCCGTTCGGAAGCAATCAACGGCGAGCCTGGCACACGCTCGCACCGGCGCGCCGCGCCCGCCGCCGACGAGCCCGGACCACGCAGCCGCCGGGCCAAACCCGGCGCGCGGACCTCCAGGCGGCGCGACGGGCGGCGCGGGCCAGGCGTCATGGTCTGGGCGGGCGCCGGATTGCTGGTCGTGGTCGTCGCCGTGGTCGCGGTCCTGCTAGTGGGCTCGGGGCCGGGCGGCCCCACGCACACGCTGGTCGCCCCGGCGCGCCTCGGCGCCTACGTCAGCAAGCCGAAACTCGGCCAGCAGATGGACGTGGGCCAGCTGAAGCAGAACATCATCAAGCAGAGCTCCGGTGCCGCCAGCGACGTAGTGTCGGCGGTGTACGAGGACGGGTCGAGCGCGTCCGGCGGACCCGCGCCGCAGATCTTGCTGTTCATCGGCGGCCGGCTCGCGGGGGCTTCACCCGGAGCATCCATCAAGAGCTTCACCGGGCGGTTCATCGGCGCCCGCCTGACCAGCGCGGGGGCGCTCGGGGGGCAGGCGGCCTGCGTCAGCGGGCAGCCCGGCAGCGGCGGCAGCCTGGCGGTCTGCGCGTGGTTCGACGACGACACGTTCGGTGAGGTTGTCTCGCCGAACATGTCCGCCTCGGCCCTGGCCGCTGAGATGCGGGCAATCCGGCCGAGCGTCGAGCACGTCGCCAAGTAACCGCCGGGTCAGGCCATCAGCACGGCCGCGCCGCGGACCCGGCCCGCCGCCAGGTCCTCCAGCGCCCGCGCGGCGTCGGCCAGCGGATAGGGCGTGGTCGTGACCTGCAGCTTCAGCAGCCCGGCCAGCGCCAGGAACTCGGTGGCGTCGGCCCGCGTGTTCGCCGTCACGCTGCGCACCTCCCGCTCACCGAACAGGTGCCTGTCGTAGTCGAGCGAGGGTATGGCCGACAGGTAGATGCCGGCGATGGCGAGCGTTCCGCCGCGGTCAAGCGCGGCCAGGGCGACGGGGACAAGCTCACCCGCGGGCGCGAAGATGATGGCCGAGTCCAGCGCCGGCGCCGGCTGCTGCCCCGGATCCTGGGCGGACGCCGCGCCGAGTTCGATCGCGAGCCGCCTGGCCCGCTCCGACCTGGTGAACACGTGCACGGACGCGCCCTCGGCGATGGCTACCTGCGCGGCCAGGTGCGCCGATCCGCCGAAGCCGTAGATGCCCAGCCGGCCGCCCGGCGGCAGGCCGGACCGGCGCAGCGCGCGATAGCCGATCACGCCCGCGCAGAGCAGCGGCGCGGCGTCCGCGTCGGGCCAGCCAGCGGGCAGGGCGTGCACGTACGCATCGGCGGCCACGACGTACTCGGCGTAGCCGCCGGGTACGTCCCAACCCGTATATTCCGAACGGTTACACAGGTTCTCCCGGCCTGATAGGCAGAACCGGCACTCCCCGCAGGTGCCGGCCAGCCAGGCGACGCCAACCCGGTCGCCGACGGTGAACCTGGACGTTCCCTCGCCGGCCTGGACAACTTCCCCGACGACCTCGTGACCGGGGGAGACGCCGGGCGCCTTCGGCGCCAGGTCACCCTCGGCCAGGTGCAGGTCGGTACGGCAGACGGCACAGGCGCGCACCTTGATGAGCAATTGACCCAACGCAGGCGCCGGAATCTCCCGCTCGGTCAGCCGGAGCGGGCCCGTCCCGATCGGGCCGGGCTCGGCTACTACCCAGGCACGCATGGTTCGCGCTGCGCCGGCGGGCTCGCGGCTTACTTCTCGGCTGACGACCGCGGCTTGCGCAGCGACACTCTGGCCACCGCGACGATGATGCCGATCGCCAGCACGATCAGGCCGGCGATCTGGCTCCCGACCAGTCCGCCGTTGAGCGGCAGGACGTCCGCCACCGTGCGGGCGTGGTAGGGGGCGTGGCCATGTGCAGTGCCCTGCGCGCTACCCGACGGCAAGGGGTTTGACGACGGATTGATCGTCGGGAACAGGTCGGTCGGGTTGCCACTGGTTGTGCCCGGCGAACCGCCGATGCCCGGCAGCGGAAGGTTGTTGAGCGGGGACGTGCCGCCAAGGCTGCCGTCACCTACGCCCGATCCGCCAGATCCGCCTGAGCCGCCTGAGCCGGATCCGCCGGACCCCGATCCGCCGCCGCCACCCGAGGTGTGCGTGGGCGTGGGGGTGGGCGTTGGAGTCGGGGTCGGGGCCGCGGTGACGTTCACGGTGGCGTTGTCGGAGACAGAGCCGGTGGCGGGTGCGCCGGCTGCGGCACCGGACGCGGTCGCGGTGAGCGTGGCCGCGTCACCCGAGGGCGCCGCCTTTGGCACGGCCACCTCCGCCTGCAGCTCGGCGACCTGGCCGGTCCTCAGCGGGCCCAGCGTGCAGAACTGCGTCCCGTCGCCCTTCCCGCAGATGGTGAAGGTCGGCCCCGCGAAGGCCGGCGACGAATCGTGCGTTGCCAGCGTGACCTTAACGGTTACGTCATTGACGGCCGCATTCTGGGGCCAGACGTTGATCTTGTACAGCGCGCCCTGCCCCGCCTGCACGGTCCCGGCCGCCGCCTGCACGCTGACGCACAGCTGGGCTGGTGAGGTCAAGACCGTGCTGGATACGGAGCCAGCGGGCGTGGCGCCGCCGGGTGAGACCGAGGACGTCGGGCTCACGGGCGGTGACGAGGGGGCGGTGGGCAGCGTTTGGCAGAGGCCCGCCGTCGACTCCCTGGGTGACCCGTGTGTCGCGGCCAGTGCTGCGGCCGCCGTGCCGATGCTGAGGACAGCGATCCCAGCGAAGGCGCCCAACGCAGCAGAACCCGAGCGCTTGTTGCGCTGAGGGCTACCGGTACGGTATCCGTCTCTGAGTGCAATCTCGCGTTTTTGCATCATTGGCTAGGTTACGGGCTGTTCGCGGCAACCACTACCCCTGCGGCAATGGAGCCTGGCCACGACCGGGTGTTACCCTGCCGCGGCACGATCACACATGCCGCAGGCAGCACATTCGCGGCAATCTGAGCGCCGCCCTAGGAGGAAGCCACGGATCCGAGGGAAGTCCTGACCAGGCCGTCCCGGCCGCCAGATCTGACGCTGCGTTACGGACCGGGCTCCGAGCAGGTCGCGGACCTGCGGCTGCCGCAGTTGCGATCTGGGTCGCCGGACGCGGAGCCTACTGCGCTGGTGATTTTCCTGCACGGGGGGTTCTGGCGCGACGAGTTCGACCGCTCGCACACGGGTCCACTCGCGGCCGCGCTGGCCGACGCTGGTTACGCGGTGTGCACGCCGGAGTTCCGGCGGATCGGCCAGCAGGGCGGTGGGTGGCCGGGCACATTCGACGACGTGGCTGCCGCCGTGGACGCGCTGCCCGGCCTCGTGGCGGCCGCCGCCGGTGCGGGCCGGGTCGACGCTCGACGGATAGTGTTGGCCGGACATTCGGCTGGTGGTCACCTGGCCCTCTGGGCCGCGGCGCGGCACCGGCTGCCATCTTCCTCTTCTTGGTCTGGTCCTTGGTCTCCGTCTTGGCGTGGCGTGGTGGGGCTGGCGGCCGTCAGCGACCTGCGCGCATGTCACGACCAAGAGCTCGGGGGCGGCGCGGCCGCTGACCTGATGGGCGGCTCGCCCGGCCGGTATCCCGACCAGTACGCCCAGGCGGATCCGGCCCGGCTGATCCCGCTTGGTCTTCGCGTGCGGCTGGTGCACGGATCGGCCGACGACCGGGTTCCGTGCGGGATGAGCCAGGATTATGCGGCACGGGCGGTTGCAGCCGGGGATGACGTGGGCCTCGACGAGCTGCCCGGATACGGGCACTTCGAGCTGATCGATCCACTGACGGGGGCGTGGCCCGCGGTTCTTGCTGCGTTCGGGGCGGCGTCGACTGACGGGTAGGCGGGTCGAGGCACCGTGCGGGCCGCGGTACGGTAATCTCTCCTACGCTGGTGGCGGTAGACGCTGTACCACCGGAGTGCGTGACCTGCGACGTGGCTGAGAAGCCCGGAGCGCCAGGTCAGACAACTGAAGACAGGCCCCCTTAGCTCAGTCGGCAGAGCGTCTCCATGGTAAGGAGAAGGTCTACGGTTCGATTCCGTAAGGGGGCTCCAGGTAGAGGGAATAATTCGAACGCCGCGACCCTCCTGGGGGGACTACTGGGGGGACAAGCGGATACCGAACCCAGCAGGCCAAGCGTCCAGCGGATGTTGTGTCCCATCGCACATGAGCCAGGCGTCGTGCTCTGAGTCATCAGCTCGCTGGTCCGCCAAGATGAGTCATTGGTGCGAATCATCCCCGAGCCGTTGCCGCCCGAGCATTCAACCCCAGTAGCCACCAGCTGCGGGGATC
>DASXZD010000008.1:0-4199 GCA_036502085.1 Streptosporangiaceae bacterium | reverse complement strand
ACATCACGCAGGTCGGCGGGGACCACCGCGATGTTCTTGTCCTCCGCCATCCGGGCCTGCGCATGCCGGAAGACGACCGGGTCGTTGTCGACGTAGGCCACCCGCGCGCCCGGGTTGCCTTCCCTGGCGACCTCGTGAGTGTTGGGGCTGGTGGGTAGCCCGGTGCCGACGTCAAGGAACTGGCGGATGCCCGCGTCGCGCAGGAAACGGACCGCCCGGACGAGGAAGGCCCGGTTCTCCTGCGAGGAGACGCGCATCTCGGGCATGTGCCTGAGCCCGACCTGGGCCATCTCCCGGTCTGCGGCAAAGTGATCTTTCCCGCCCAGCATGTAGTCGTAGACCCGGGCCGGATGCGGGATATCGATACGGATGCCCAGCTCGATCCAGCGGTCGTGCGCCTCCCGGTCGTCCGCTTCCGGCACCTCCAGGCCGTCGTATCCGGTCACTGAGTCTCTCCCCGGCATATATCGCCCATCCCGTAAATAGCACCTTTATCAGCGTAAGGCACCACCGCCTGCCGGCCGGCACGAACCGACCGGACAGGCCCAGTCAGGCCGCGGAACAGGTAGTGCCTGCGCCCGCCGCAATCCATGCACGTGACCGCGCCTAAAGACCACCGGCCGCCCTCAGATGAATTAAGACAGCCGTGAAACAGCGTTCCTGCCCTGCGCCGCCATCCCCGCAGATGAGCCAGTTACGGGCGGCTGCGAATCGCCGACGTTCCACAGCCCAGAGGACACCTAACGGCGGATCCGGCGCGCGGCGTGTCCGCGCTGCGGCTACCGGCTGTGACGTAGGCCCTGGTATCGGCCTCGCGGCGGCCGGGGCATCGCGGTTGGCATGGAGGCGGCCGGCCTTGTCAGCAGATTTCGCGGGTGCCCGGCACGGGTAAAAGCACGTCACCTGCGGCAGTTGACCGTCACGCGATCATCGTCAGCCGGATCGGGCGGATTCCGAGATAAGCCCGGAATCAGGAACGGAGCGCCGGCCGGCGGGCGAGCAGGCCCGGCTTGTCCTGCATCATGAAGTTACTCACGGTGATCCGTTCGGAGGCGAGCAGCTCTGGTGTCGCGGTGAGTGACGTGGACAGAGCCGCGCCGCCGTCGCGGACGAGTTCGGCGTATTCCGTGAAACCGGCCGGGTCGCGGGTGAGGTCCAGGACGGCGTCTATCCCGCCGGGGTGGATCTTGCGCACGTGCTCGGCTACGCCGTCGGCCGTGTAGTCGACCGTCTGAGCGGCACCGAGTTGCCGGATCCACCGGTCGGCGTCGGGCCGGGCGGTCGCGATGACTTCCGCGCCGCGGGCCGCCGCTAGCTGCACGGCGAAAACGCCGACCCCGCCGGGAGCGCCCACGATCAGGACCGACTGCCCGGCTTGCGGGCTGATGGCCTCGATGGCGCCGAGCGCGGTCATGCCCGCGGTCGGCAGCGCCGCCGCGATTTCGGCGGGCATGCCGGCCGGGACCCGCTGGAGCGCCCCGCCGTCCGGGAATTCCGTTACTACCGTGTAATCGGCGAACGTGCCGTTGCCCAAGGGCGCGCGGAGGAACTGGCCGTGCACGGCATCGCCGGGCTTGAGCCCGCGCTCCGCCCCCCTGTCTCCGCAACGCGGCCTGTGCCGTCCACGCCCAGGACGAGCGGGGACGCAGACGGCATGTCCCCGAGCAGGCCCGCGGCGATCACCGCATCGATCGGGTTCACCGACGCCGCCTCCAGTTTGACCAGGACCTCTCCTGGCGCCGGGCGGGGGACCGGGAGCTCCATCAGTTCGGGCGCGTCACCGGGCTTGCGTACCACAACAGCACGCATGTCTCATCTCCTCTTCTTCGGCTGTCTCCTGACTCGCGCCAGCCGCGCTGACCGTGCGGGCGCAGGAGGATGACGGTTCCCAGTCAACCCGGCACGATGGGGACCTAAAAGACCGATCCGGTAGCCGTTGATACCCTGTGAGTATGAATGAGCTGGAGGTGCGGCAGCTCCGGTATTTCGTGACGGTCGCGGAAGAGCTGCACTTCGGGCGCGCCGCCGAGCGGCTCGGCATGGCGCAGCCGCCGCTATCCCGCGCGGTCCGGGGGCTGGAGCGCCAGCTCGGTGTGCCGTTGCTCAAGCGCACAACACGCCAGGTCACGCTCACGCCAGCCGGGGAAGTCCTGCTGCGGGACGCCAGGACTGCGCTCGACGCGATCGGCGCCGCCGGCCGGCGGGCCCAGCACGCAGGCGAGCCCACGCCGCGGCTGCGGCTCGCGCTCAAGGCCGACATCGACGGCGGCCTGCTGCCGCGAATCCTCGACGCGTACGCCGAGCAGCGGGCAGCCCTCCCGGTCGAGCTGGTGCTCGGCCCTGTCGGCGACCAGGCGCAGACGGTGCGCGATGGCCGCGCCGACGCCGGGCTCCTGCTCATCCCTTTCGATGGCCGCGGCCTGGACCACGAGCCGCTGGTCACCGAGCCGTTCCTGGTCGCCATGGCGGCTACCGACCCGCTGGCCGCCCGGCCGTACCTGCGCCTGGCCGACCTGGCAGGCCGGAGCCTTCCCGGTGGATTCCCCGCGGACCAAGGCCCCGCTCCCATGCTGCACGGCTATGCCGGGGCACGCGACCATCAGCCCAGTGCAGCCGGCAACCGGACGTCCCCGGCGAGCACAGCGCACAGCGACTCAGACTTGCCGGAGATCTTCAGGCTCGTCGAGCTCGGCAGCATCGTCTGCTTCTTCCCCGCCTCGGTCACCCTCCGGTATCCGCGGCCCGAGATCGCCTACCTCCCGGTCACCAACCTGGAGCCAGCCACCCTGGTCGTGGCGTGGCCGCAGGACTCGCGCTCGCCGGCCGTCGCCGCCTTCGTCCGCGCGGCCGTCACAGTCGGGGCAGCCGCTCAGCCAGCCAGTCCGGGAAATGAGGAATGATCCTCGCCGTGAACAGAGACGAGATCACGGCCGACGTCGCCGGCCGGCCGGTCGCCGCGCAGTTCCCCCAGTGGGCCGACCTGCCTGTCGTGCCAGTCGCCCTCAATAGCTGGGACAACGCCACGTTCCGGCTCGGCGACGAGTTGTCCATCCGCCTTCCGAGCGCCGACAGAATCGTGGGTAACCGGTGAGGTTGGGTTGAATCGACCTGATCGGCTTGCCCGTGCTGCTGCCCGCGGCGACCGCCGCGATCTCCGGGTCCGGGTGGCCGGCCAGCAGGCGGAGCAGTTCGGCGCCCGCGTAGCCGCTGGCCCCTGCGACAACGACCCGTCGCGGGCGGTCTCAGGCTGCTGCGGGATGCAGATCGCCCAGCTCTGCGCCGATCGCGACGGCTCTCCCCCGCGCAGGGGTGCCGCGCCGAACGGCGGGTACGCGCGCGCCCTTAAGTCACGTCGGCAGTTACGCTATGTGATCAGGTTGCCTGCGCTCCTGGCGGGTCACGAGTGGGCTTGGTCGTCCTGCTTCTCGATCGCTGCCTCCAGCCGCCCAAGCTTCGAGTCGATCTGGCCCTCGTAGCCTGGCCGGATGTCCGCCTTCAGCACCAGCGAGACCCGCGACCCGAACGGGAGCACGGCCTCGGTGGCGCGCTTCACCACATCGAAGCACTCGTCCCAGGTGGTGCCTTCGAGTTCAGTGAACATCGCCGACGTCCGGTGCGGCAGGCCGGAGTCTCGTACGATCTTCACCGCTGCGGCAACCGCATCAGAGACGGAGCCGTCGGCGCTTCCGGTACCGGACGGAGCGACCGAGAACGCGACGATCATGACGGAGAGACCTCCTGTAGGTGTCCTGAGCTGCGGCGATGCTGCTCAGTGCTAACAGTGCGTTAAGCACACGAAGTTCGTGAACATGGCCTCGGTCCGGTTGGGCAGCCCGCTCTCGCGGACGACCCGGACCGCCTCGGCGACGATCTCGCCGCACCTTCACCCGAGCCGAGCGGCGTAATTGAGAAAGCGACAAGCATGCTGCCAGCGTAGCCCCGGGATACCCGGCTTCACTGGTGACCTCGACGTCGACCTGGAGCGCGGGCTGGCAGGATGCTCGCCCCGCTTAACCTTGACCAACGCTGACGCGGCCTACGACATCGTCCAGGTCGGCGCTGCGTTCATCGACTGGCTTGATGACCAGGTCGTAGTGGGCGAGGGTGATCTCGCCTCGTCCTAGGCGATCGGTGAGAGCTTCCGCTACCGCCTCAGCTTCAGCGATCTTGATGTCGAGTTGGACGGCTTCGCTGGCTGC
>DASXZD010000007.1:0-2478 GCA_036502085.1 Streptosporangiaceae bacterium | reverse complement strand
CGCGCCGCTGCCCGCCACCACGACGTCAACCTCGTCCATACTAGAACACGTTACAGTTTTGCTCTCGGCTGAGGAAGGAGGCCGCCTTGCCGGGCGACGCTGTGCTGACCGAGATCGGGGCGGACGTGGTCGTGGTGGGCTGGCGACCGGGTCTGCGACGAGTCGCGCTACGGCGCCGCGCTCGGCGACGCGATCGTGCGCCGCGGCGGGCGGGCCTGGCTGCTGGCCGACCGGGCCACGCTGGCCGAGGCCCGCCGCCAGGTGCGCGGCTCCACGCTCTGGTTCCAGCGGCTGCAGGCCTGGTACCTGCTGGCTGGCGCGGTGCGCGCCCCCACCGTCGCCGCGGTCGCCGCCCGCGCGGGCCTCGACCCGGACCGGCTGGAGGCCACGCTGGCCGCCTACAACGCCGCGGCGCGCGACCCGGCCGCGCCCGACCCCGCCGGCAAGCCCGCCGCCGCGCGCCGGCCGCAGGACCAGCCGCCCTACGCGCTGATCGACTGCTCGATCCGGCCCCGGCTGTTCTACCCGGCGCCGGTGCTCACCCTCGGCGGCCTGGTCGTCGATCCCGGGTCCGGCCAGGTCCTGCGCCCCGACGGCAGCCCGATCGACGGCCTGTACGCGGCCGGCCGCAGCGCGGCCGGCCTGTGCTCACGCTCCTACGTCAGCGGCCTGTCCCTGGCCGACTGCGTATTCTCCGGCCGCCGCGCCGGCCACCACACCGCCCAGCACCAAGCGCGCAGCCATCAACGTGGACAGTTATCCCCCAGAATCCGCGGGTTCCGGTCCACAATCATCCGCAGGCTGGTCCGGCCGCGCCGTCGCGGTGCTGGTGTGGCTGCTGATGCGGCTCGCCTGGAGGCGGCCATCATTGCGTGACAGTGCACCCCCCATGAGGGGTCTTTTGACACGCAATGATGCGGATGCCGCCGCCTGGACGTCCTGGCGGCGGCATCCGATGGCTTCCGGCGGACCCGTACCCCGTTACTTGGGCTGGGGGACGATGCGGATGTAGGGCTTGGGCGATTCCCACTCCCCGAACAACTCCTTGGCCTGCTCGTTGTTGACCGAGCCTGCGATGATCACGTTCTCGCCCGGCTTCCAGTTGACCGGCGTGGCCACCTTGTGCTTGGCGGTCAGCTGCAGCGAGTCGATCACCCGCAGCACCTCGTCGAAGTTGCGCCCGGTCGTCATCGGGTAGACCAGGACCAGCTTGATCTTCTTGTCCGGGCCGATCACGAACACGTTCCGCACGGTCTGGTTGTCGGCCGGGGTGCGGGACTTGGCGTCGCCCGAGACGTCGGCCGGCAGCATGCCGTAGAGCTTGGCCACCTTGAAGTCGCTGTCGGCGATGAGCGGGTAGTTGGGCGCCGTGCCCTGGGTCTCGGCGATGTCGGCGGCCCAGCGCTCGTGATCACCGGTGGAATCGACCGACAGGCCGATGATCTTCACGTTGCGCAGGTCGAACTCCGGCTTGATCTTGGCCATGTAGCCGAGCTCGGTCGTGCAGATCGGGGTGAAGTCCTTGGGGTGCGAGAACAGAACCCCCCAGGAGTCCCCGAGCCAGTCATAGAAATGGATCGGCCCTTCGCTCGTCTCCGCCTCGAAATCCGGAGCGGTGTCGCCGATGGTCAGTGGCATGGTCTTCCTCCCTTGATTACCGCAGCACCGTGCTTAGCACGGATCCCCCTCCCGCGCAATTTACGACATGGTCAGTAGGTAATGCTCACCCCGGGGGTCAGCGCGAGGGCCTGGCAGGCCAGGATGTAGCCCTCGGCGAGGTCGCCCTCCTCCAGCACCTCGTTGTGCGCCATCTCCACTTCGCCGCTGGTCAGCTGGCATGCGCAGGCGCCGCAGATGCCCTGGCGGCAGGAGTAAGGCGCGTCCAGGCCCGCGTCGATGAGCACGTCGAGCATCCGGGCGCCGGCCGGCCACGGCAGCTGCGTGGTCGCGCCGTCCAGGCTGACGGACAGGGTGGCCGCGAGGGCACCGTCCTCGACAACCGCCGCCTCGAACGGGTTCTCGGCCAGCGACAGGAACCGCTCTACGTGCACCCGCTCGCCCGGCATGCGGAGCAGGCCGAGCGCCTCCCGCACCAGCGCCAGGTAGGGGTCGGGCCCGCAGATGAACGCCTCGCCGGTGGTGTACAGGGCGGCGTACGGCCCGGCCAGGGCGGCCAGCGCCGCGGCCGACGGCACGCCGAGCAGAGAGTCGAGCCAGTGCACGACCACCAGTCGCCCGGCGAACTCCGAAGCGAGCCCGCGCAGCAACTCACTAAAGATCACCGAGCGCTCGTCCCGGTTGGCGTACACCAGCACGACGCGGCCGCGGCCGGCGTGCAGCGCCGACTTCAGGATGGACATCACCGGGGTGATCCCGCTGCCCGCGGCGAACAGCAGGAAATCGCCGTCCAGCGAGCGCGGGCTGAACATCCCGGCCGGCGGCAGCAGGTCGAGCACGGTCCCGGCGCGCACCCGGTCA
>DASXZD010000006.1:0-24218 GCA_036502085.1 Streptosporangiaceae bacterium | reverse complement strand
CCTGACCTGACGTCTCTATCTGGCATCAGCTGACCCACCGGGGGTATGGACTGATGCAACCGCGGGCCACGCGGAGTTACTGTCAGGAGAGCGTGCGGAACGGCCGCACGAGGCGTCCTGCCTGTCCGGAGCTGCCATGAGTTCCTGGGTCATCTGGCTGATCCTGGCCGCCGTGCTCGGGGTGGCCGAGCTGATGACGGTGACGCTCGCGCTCGGCCTGCTCGCGGTCGCCGCGGTCGCCGCGGCGGTGGTCGGCGTCACCACCGGCCTGGGCGCCGCGGCCGAGCTTGGCACGTTCGCGGTGGTCGCCGCGGCCGGGCTCGGCGTCATCAGGCCGATCGCGATGCGGCACATCAAACAGCCGCCGCCGCTGCGCACCGGCGTGGCCGCCCTGGTCGGGCGGACCGCCATCGTCGTCGAGGAGGTCACCGGCTACGCCGGGCGGGTCAGGATCGGCGGCGAGGTATGGACCTCGCGCGCCTACGACGACTCGCTCGTGATCCCGGTGGGCGCCAAGGTCGACGTGCTGCAGATCGAGGGCGTCACTGCCCTCGTGTACCCACGGGAGTAGGGAAGTAGCCATGGAGCTGGCCGGGGTGGTCATCGCGCTCATCGTCGTGTTCCTGGCCGCGATGACGGTGTTGCGCTCAGTTCGCATCGTGCCGCAGGCCAGGGCCCGCAACATCGAGCGGCTGGGCCGGTACCGCAAGACCCTGGAGCCGGGGATGAACTTCATCATCCCGTTCGTGGACCGGGTCAAGCCGCTGATCGACCTGCGCGAGCAGGTGGTGTCGTTCAAGGGCGCACCGGTGATCACCGAGGATAACCTGGTCGTGCTGATCGACACCGTGCTGTTCTTCCAGGTCACCGACCCGCGGGCCGCTGACTACGAGATCGTCGACTACATCCAGGCGATCGAGCAGCTCACCGCCACGATGCTGCGCAGCGTGATCGGCTCGATGGACCTGGAGCAGACGCTAACCTCGCGCGATCACATCAACAACATGCTGCGCGGGGTGCTCGACGAAGCGTCCGGCAAGTGGGGCATCCGGGTCACCCGGGTCGAGATCAAGGCCATCGACCCGCCGAAGAGCGTCGTGGACGCGATGGAAAAGCAGATGCGCGCCGAGCGCGAGAAGCGGGCCGCGATCCTCAACGCCGAAGGCCAGCGGCAGTCCAAGATCCTCACCGCGGAAGGCGAGAAGCAGAGCGCGATCCTGAAGGCCGAGGGGGACAAGCAGAGCGCGATCCTGCGGTCCGAGGGCCAGGCGCAGGCGATCAGCACGGTGTTCCAGTCGATCCACGACAGCGACCCGGACCCGAAGGTGCTCGCCTACCAGTACCTGCAGACGCTGCCCCAGCTCGCGCAGGGCGCGGGAAACACGTTCTGGGTCATCCCGAGCGAGGTGACCTCGGCGCTCAAGAGCCTGTCCACGGCATTCGACCCCAGCGCGCCGGCCTCGGGCGCGGCCTCCGGCGTGGCGGCCGCCGTGGCCGGCCTGGCCGGCGGCACTCCGGCGCCGGAGGTCACCGCGGGCCAGGACGCCGCCGCGGCGATCTCGCCGCCCCCCGACGGCGGCCCGCAGTCGTCCCAGCCGCAGGCCGTGGGCTCGTTTATTCTTCCGAACGGTACGCAGCCGGCCCCGCCGCTACAGCCGGACCGAGAGCCCGATAGCCAGCAGCGCCCCGAAAGCGAGCTGTACCCGCCCGGTCAGCCCGAGAGCGGTGACCAGCATCCGGCCGGACGCCCCTGAAGCGACCAGCCGGACCGGGGCCAGTGCCAGCGGCACGGCGGCCAGCGTCAGCAAGGCCAGCGGCCGCACCGGCGCGATCGCGACTGCGGCGCCGAACGGAAGCAGCGCGCACGCCCCGTACAGAACGCGGGAGCGCCGGTCGCCGAGCATGACGGCGAGCGTGCGCTTGCCCGCGGTCGTATCGGTCCCGATGTCGCGCAGGTTGTTGACCACCAGCAGCGCGCAGGCGAGCAGGCCGACCGGCACCGCGGCCGCCAGCCCGAGCCAGGACAGCTCGCGCATCTGCACATAGGCCGTGCCCGCCACGGCGAACAGGCCGAAGAAGAGGAACACCGCGACCTCGCCGAGGCCACGGTAGCCGTACGGCCGCCGTCCGCCGGTGTAGAACCAGGCCGCGGTCACCGCCGCCACGCCGGGCAGCAGCAGCCACCACGTGGTCACCGCGGCCAGGGCCAGGCCGGCCGTGCAGGCGGCGGCCAGGAAGCCGATCGCGGCACCGAGCACCTGCCGCGGCGGCGCCAGCCCCCCGGCCACCAGCCGCACCGGGCCGGTCCGGTTCTCGTCCGTCCCGCGCACGCCGTCGCTGTAGTCGTTCGCGTAGTTGACCCCGACCTGCAGCGCGAGCGCGACGAACAGCGCGAGCCCGGCCCGCCACGCCGAGAACCGCCCGTAGCCCGCCGCCACGGCCGATCCGGCCAGCACGGGAACGATCGCTGCGGGCAGCGTCCTCGGCCGTGCCCCCGCCACCCAGTCCCGTGCCTTAGCCACTGTTGTCCCTTCCCCGCTGGGCCACCCCCCACCTGCTGGGCTACGCCGCAGGTACCGGCCAAGGCTACCCGGCGCCGGGGGCGGGACTGATCGCCGTGTGCAGCCGGATCATCGGGACGGGGGTGCCCATGTCGAGGTGGCTGCGGGTGCCGTCCGGTGCCCAGCCTGCCGACTGGAGGAACGCCTGCGCCGTGGAATCCGCCGCGAGCACCCAGGTGCGCACGGTGCCGAACCCGTCCTCGGCGAGCGCCGCCGCCGCGCCGTTGAGCAGCCTGCTGCCGTGCCCCTGGCCCCGGTGCTCCGGCTCGACGCACAGCACGTAGAGCTCTGCGTCGGTGCCGGGCCAGCGGTCCGGGTCGGTAGCGGGCCCGAAAGCGGCGAACCCGGTGACCCGACGCGTCCCTTCCGGCGCTGCGGCCACCGCCGCGAGCACCCGGTGCCTGCCGCTCGGCGGGCTGGCCAGCGACGACGCCCAGTGCTCCCGCCAACGCTCCTCGGCCGCCGCGCTGGTCAGCTCGGCCAGCACCTCGTCAGGAACGAGTCTCGCGTACCCGGCCCGCCACCGTGCCACCTGAATCCGCGCCAGGTCGGCCGCATCTGAGGCCCGCGCATCCCGGACGGAGCCTTCCCCGACCGGCGAGCTGGCGTTCACGCGGTGCGGCTCACGGGCCGAGCAGGCTGATGTCGCGGGCCGCGCCGGCCGACGCCGAAGTGGCCATCGCGGCGTAGACCTGCAGTGCGGCGCTGACCGGCCGCCGCCGGACGCGCGGCCGGAAGGAGCCGAGCTCGGCGGTGAGCCGCTCGCCGCGGACCCGCAGCTCGGCGTCGGGCACGTCAAGCCGGAGCTCACGGCGCGGCAGGTCGATCACGATCGGGTCGCCGTCCTGCGCTAGCGCGATCGCGCCGCCGGCCGCCGCCTCCGGGGCGACGTGGCAGATCGACAGCCCGGACGTGCCGCCGGAGAACCGGCCGTCGGTGATCAGCGCGCAGGCGCGGCCGAGGCCGCGGCCCTTGAGGTAGCTGGTCGGGTACAGCATCTCCTGCATGCCAGGGCCGCCGCGCGGACCCTCGTACCGGATGACCACAACGTCGCCGGCGCTGATCGCGCCGCCGAGTATGCCCTCGACCGCGTCCTCCTGGCTCTCGAACACCCGGGCCGGTCCGGCGAACTTGTGCAGCTCCTCGGGTACTCCGGCGGTCTTCACGATGGCGCCGTGCGGGGCGAGGTTCCCGTAGAGCACGGCCAGTCCGCCGTCGGCCGAGTAGGCGTGCGCGACGTCCCTGATGCAGCCGCCCGCGACGTCGGCGTCCAGGCTGTCCCAGCGGGTGTCCTGCGAATACGGCCGGGTGGTGCGCACCCCGCCGGGCGCGGCGTGGAACAGCTCGACGGCCTCGGCGCCGGGCTGCCCGCCGCGCACGTCCCAGCGGTCAAGGAACGCGCCGAGCGAGCGGCTGTGCACCGTGTGCACGCCGCGGTTGAGCAGCCCGGCCCGGTCCAGCTCGCCCAGGATCGCCGGGATACCGCCGGCCCGGTGCACGTCCTCGACGTGGTAATCGCTGCTCGGTGCCACCTTGCATAGGCACGGCACCCGGCGGGACAGCTCGTCGATGTCCTTCAGCCCGAAGCTCACGCCGGCCTCGTGCGCCGCGGCGAGCAAGTGCAGGATCGTGTTGGTGGACCCGCCCATGGCCACGTCCAGCGCCATCGCGTTCTCGAACGCGTCGCGGCTGGCGACCGCCCGCGGCAGCACGGACTCGTCGCCGTCGGCGTAGTACCGCTCGGTGATCTCGACCAGCGTCCTGCCGGCCCGCTCGAACAGCTCGCGCCGCGCCACGTGCGTGGCCAGCGTGGTGCCGTTGCCCGGCAGCGCGAGCCCGATGGCCTCGGTCAGGCAGTTCATCGAGTTCGCGGTGAACATGCCCGAGCACGATCCGCAGGTGGGGCAGGCCGCTTCCTCGATCCGGACCAGGGTCTCGTCCGAGACTGACGGGTCGGCCGAGGCCACCATCGAGTCCACCAGGTCGAGCTTGCGCCGGCCGTACTGCTGCTCCGCGGCGCTCTGAGCTGCCGCCGCCTGGCCGGAGCCGGCGGGCGCGATCCGGCCGGCCTCCATCGGGCCGCCGGACACGAAGACCACCGGGATGTTGAGCCGCATGGCGGCGATCAGCATGCCGGGCGTGATCTTGTCGCAGTTGGAGATGCACACCATCGCGTCCGCGCAGTGCGCGTTGACCATGTACTCGACGGAGTCGGCGATCAGCTCCCGGCTGGGCAGCGAGTAGAGCATGCCGCCGTGCCCCATCGCGATGCCGTCGTCCACCGCGATCGTGTTGAACTCGCGGGGGATCGCCCCGGCGGCCCTGATCGCGTCCGCGACGACCTGGCCGACCTCGCGCAGGTGCACGTGCCCGGGCACGAACTCGGTGAAGCTGTTGGCGACCGCGATGATCGGCTTGCCGATGTCCTCGCGGGCGACCCCGGTCGCGCGCAGCAGCGCCCGGGCGCCCGACATGTTCCTGCCGTGCGTGACGGTCCGGGATCGAAGCGGCGGCATGGTCGTGCTCCCCTCGCAGCGGTGGATCTCCCAGGGTAGCCGCCGGCAGGCGAATTCTCGCCGTGACGGCGGGTCCCCGCGAACCGCCCCGCGGGCCCGTCACCCGCACGTATTGCTGTCCAGGCTGCCCGCCATCAGGATCTTTCCTGGCCGCAGAGACGCCCTACGGTTCTTCCTTGGCCGACACCCATGGATGGCGGTCGATGCGCGCTTTGGTTCCCTCCGGTGGGATGCAAACCGCACATCGACCCCCCAGGGCCTGGCTCGCCGTCCCGCTCTGGAAACTTACACGCGCGTCATGCCGCGGCCGGGGTGGTCACCGGGCCGCTGGCCGAGCGGCCGTGGGGATGCAGGGTCAGTCCCCGGGCGGCAGTACCCGTTCTGCGGCGGCGTAGATCCGCTCGATTTCCGGCGCGGCCAGATGCTGCGTTATCACGCGCCCGCTGAATGGCCGCTTGCGCAGGTACTTGCGAAGGTTGCCGCCGCTGAATACGTCCACGTCCCTGATGGTCGCGACGCCCCACGGAATGGCCGGGCCGTACACCGCCATGGCCGGCCTGACTTCGATCCGCTCGCCGAGCGCGTTCCCGACCAGTTCGCTCGCCTGCGCCGCCTCCCAGCGGGCGTGCTCGAGCCGGTCCTTCTGGCTGAACGGCCCGTGCCACAGCTGCCTGGCGTTCTTCGTCCGCACCGGCAGCCGCTTGTCCCACTCCTCGGAGTCGATCGCGTACACCCCGGTCGGCCCGACCAGGAGATGGTCGATCACCTCGGTGCTGCCCGGGATGGCACGCATGTGCAGCGCGCGAAAGCCGCTCCGCTCCATCTGCGAAAGCTGCTTCTTGGTCTGCCGCTGAGCGCCGGTCGTGATGCCGGCCGCGCTGCTCGCGGCCGTGGACCTGGCCGAGACGACGGCGTCGGCAATCCCGGCGAGCACGGCCACGGTCAGCCCGATTCGCCAGTTCAGCCAGACCGTGACCGCGATGCCGAGCACCACGGCGATGATGATCCTGCGCCGCCAGGCGGGCATCCGCGAATCGCGGGCGATGTGGCTGATCTTGGTGCGGCCCATGGTGACCGCCCCGGAGTCGCCGGTCGGCGGCGCGGCGGGCGCAGCACCGCTCACGGGCGCCCCGGCATCCCGCGGCGGGTCCTGCTGCTGCTTGCGGCGGCTGCTGTCGGCGATAGCCCAGAAGGGCGGCTCGGCCTCATCTAGCGACATGCCGCTGCGTCCTTCAGGGCCTGACGAGGCCGATGAGCCGGAGCCAGCCGTCTCCTGCCCGCTCATCTGGCCTGCGCGTCGCCCAGTGATCGGGTCCACAGCCTCAGCGTAACTGATCTAGGACGCAGCGCAAGTAGCCGTACCTTCACGCAATTGTCGCAGCCTTAACGGGATTTAATTGGCGCTGCGCGGGTAGGGGGATCCTCACCGGCCTTTTCCTGGGTTTACTATTCGGTAACATGACGCAGATTCACGATCTCACTGTTACCGAACTAGCGGCGGCGATCCGCGCCCGCGAACTGTCACCGGTTGCCGTCACCGATCACTACCTCAGCCGCATCGATGAGAAGAATTCTGCGGTCGGCGCGTACTACACGATCTGCCACGAGCTAGCCCGGGAGCAGGCACGGGCCGCCGAGAAGGCGGTGGCCGACGCCGCTGATCCGGCCGCCCTGCCGCCGCTCACCGGGGTACCGATCCCGATCAAGGACCTGAACATGGTGGCCGGGGTGCGGCAGACCTTCGGCTCGGTGGTGTTCGAGGACAATGTGGCCGACGGCGACGATAACGTGACCGCCACGATCAGGGCGGCGGGCGCGGTCATCATCGGCAAGACCGCGACGCCCGAGTTCGGGCTGCCCTGCTACACCGAGACCGAGGTGGGGCCGCCCGCCCGCACGCCCTGGGATCTGAGCCGGTCGGCCGGCGGGTCGAGCGGCGGCTCGGCGGCGGCGGTGTCGGCCGGGCTGGCCCCGGCGGCGCACGCCAACGACGGCGGCGGCTCGATCCGGATCCCGGCGAGCGTCTGCGGCCTGTTCGGGATCAAGCCGTCGCGCGGCCGGATCTCCAACGCGCCGCTGATGCCGGACCTGATGGGGCTGACCACCGAGGGCCCGCTGGCCCGCACCGTGGCCGACGCGGCGCTGCTGCTGGACGTGATGACCGGCAACCTGCCCGGCGACATGTACGCCCAGCCGCCGCTGCCGCCGGGCGAGACGTTCCTCGGCTACGCCGGCCGCGAGCCCGGCAAGCTGCGCATCGGCCGCACGCACGCGCACCCGGTCGGCGAGGGAGAGGTGCACCCGGACTGCATCGCGGCCTACGAGGACGCGAGCCGCTTGCTGGCCGGGCTCGGGCACGAGGTCGAGGACATCGCGATGCCGTTCGGCGCGGACCTGGTGCCTGCCTTCGAGACGCTCTGGTACTCGATGGCCACCCTCGTCCCCGTCGCTCCGGCCGACGAGCCCCGGCTGCGGCCGCTGACCCGGTACCTGCGCGAGCGCGGCCGGGCCGTCGCCGCGGCCGACCTGCTGATGGCCCAGGCCTACCTGCAGATCATCATGCGGTCGGTGCTGCCCATGCTGAGCGGCTACGACGCGATCCTGACCCCGACGCTGGCCGAGCCGCCGGCCGAGGTGGGGTACTTCGAGGAGGTCGAGCCGGCCGAGAACTTCGAGCGGCAGAAGCGCTTCACCCCGTACGCCGCCACCTATAACGTGTCCGGCCAGCCCGCGGTCAGCGTGCCGCTGTACTGGAACGCAGGCGTCCTGCCGATCGGCGTGATGCTGGCCGGCCGGATGGGCGCCGAGGGCACGCTGATCTCGCTGTCCGCCCAGCTTGAGGCGGCGCGCCCGTGGAAGGACAACCACCCGCAGATCTGGTAGGGCCGGCCCGGCCGGGAACATATTCCAACCGCGGGCTGGGGAAGAGCGTCGTAGAGGTTTGAAGGGTTCACGCTCGGTTAATACGGGGGCATGTCAATGATCAACACGTCTCGCGCGGTGCGGCGGGCTGCCGCGGCGGCCGGCGTCGCCTGCGGCGGCCTGGTCGCGGCGGCGCTGCTGGCGGCCTGCGGCTCGACGTCAGGCCAGCCCGGCGCGGCCGGGCAGGGCGCGCCGGCGCCGCCGGCCGGGTCGTCGGGCGGCTCAGGATCAGGCAGCGGCGCGCCGGCGTCGCCGGCCGGCTCGGGCGCGGCGCTGGGTTCGCAGTGCCCGTCATCCGCGCTGCACATCGCGGTAGACACGGCGCAGGGCAGCGCCGCGGCCGGGACCGACTACGTGCCGCTGGACTTCACCAACGTCTCCGGTCACAGCTGCGTCATGTACGGCTTTCCCGGCGTCTCGTTCGTGACCGGCCACCCGGGCAGCCAGATCGGGGCCGCGGCGGCACGGCAGACGACGTTCGGCTCGCGGACGGTCACGCTCGCCGCGGGCGGCACCGCGCACGCCTGGCTCGGCATCGCCGACGCGGGCAACTTCCCGGCGGCCATCTGCCACCAGGTCACCGCGCACTGGCTACGGATCTACCCGCCGGACCAGTTCGACGCGCTGTACGTCAGCTACAGCACCCAGGTCTGCTCCGCGAAGATCACCAGCGGCAGCACCCCGCTGATGATCCTGGCCATCCGCTCCGGCAAAGCAGTCGCCCAGTCCGTCCCCTAGCCGCCGCCGACCGCCCGTTCGCCGCCCGGATGCCCGCCCGGATGCCCGCCCGGATGCCCGACCGCGGGCGGGCGCGACCGCGGGCGCGACCGCGCAGGGGCTCGATGTGCGGTTTGCATCCCACCGATGGGATGCAATGGCCACATCGACGCCCTTGCCATCCCGGCCCGCCCGGGCGCCAGGGATGCCGTGGCGCATCCTGGCCGTCGGCGATCATGGCGGGATGAGATCCTGACCGGATGACAAGGGATGAACTGGCCCGCCGCGCGGCCGTGCGCGGCGTGGCGGCCTCGTACCGGGACTGGCGGGGGCGCGAGGTCGAGGTCGGCTCGGACACGCTGGCCGCGATCCTGGCCGCGCTCGGCGATCCGGCCGGGGCAGGGCAGGACGCCGGCGGGACAGCGGACCCCGGCGGGGGCGAGTCTGGGCGCGGCACCCGCGTAGCGGCGGGCGCTGGCGGGGCTGCGTCCGGTGGCGGGAGCGGCGTAAGTGCGGATGTCGGAGGGGCCGCCGAAGGCGCGTTCGGGAAAATGCTGGAATCCGAGGCCAGTGGGGCGGCCGCCGTGGCACCGCAGCCAGGCGGCCGGGCCTGGGGGTTCACGGTGCAGCTTTACTCGCTGCGCTCGCGGGCCTCGTGGGGGCACGGCGACCTGCGTGACCTGGCCGACCTGGCCGCGTGGAGCGGGCGCGAGCACGGCGCCGGGTTCGTGCTGTGCAACCCGCTGCACGCGGCGGAGCCCGCGCCGCCGGTCAGCGCGTCGCCGTACATGCCGATGAGCAGGCGGTTCACCAGCCCGCTCTACCTGCGGATCGAGGACATACCCGAATACGCCGGGCTGCCCCCCGCCGACCGGCAGCGGATCGCCGCCGTCGCGGCACCGCTGCGGGCCAGCAACGCCGCGCCCGGGCTGATCGACAGGGACGCGGTGTGGACGGCCAAGCGGGCGGCCCTGGAGATCCTCTGGGCGCGGCCGCGCGAGCCGCGGCGGGAGGCCGGGTACGCGGAGTTCGTGGCGGGCGGCGGGCGGGCGCTGGACGACTGGGCGACCTGGTGCGCGCTGGCCGAGGTGCACGGCCCGGACTGGCGGGCCTGGCCGCGGCCGCTGCGCGACCCGCGCTCGGCGCAGGTCGCGGCGGAGCGGCAGCGGCTGGCCGGGCGGGCGGGGTTTCACGCCTGGCTGCAATGGCTGGCCGACGAGCAGCTCGCCGCCGCGCAGCGGGCCGCCCGCGACGCCGGGATGGCCATCGGGATCGTCGGTGACCTGGCCGTCGGCGCGCACCCGGGCGGCGCGGACGCCTGGGCCGGCCAGGGCGTGATCGTGCCGGGCGTCAGCGTCGGCGCGCCGCCGGACGAGTTCAACCAGCGCGGCCAGGACTGGGCGCTGCCGCCGTGGCACCCGCAGCGGCTGGCGGCCGAAGGCTACCGGCCGCTAGCCGGCCTGATCGGCGGCATCCTGCGGCGGGCAGGCGGCATCCGCATCGATCACGTAATGGGGCTGACGCGGCTGTGGTGGGTGCCGGCCGGGATGACGCCGGACCGCGGCACCTACGTGCGCTACGACCACGAGGCGATGACCGGGGTGCTGGCCGCGCAGGCCGTCCGGGCGGGCGCGATCGCGGTCGGCGAGGACCTGGGCACGGTCGACCCGTGGATCCGCGATTGCCTGACCGCCCGGGGCGTCCTCGGCACTTCGATGCTCTGGTTCGAGCGCGGCAGCGACGGCCTGCCGCTGCGGCCGGCTGCCTGGCGCCGCGGCTGCCTGGCGACCGTCGGCACCCATGACGTGCCGCCGGTCGCGTCGTATGTCACCGGTGAGCACGTCGCCCTGCGGGCTGGTCTAGGGCTCCTGACTAAGACCGAATTTTCCGAACGCGCTGACGCGGCCACGGCGCTCAATGACTGGCGCCGGGCACTCGCCGCCGAGGGCCTGATCGCGACGGGCTCGTCGCCGCCGGCGGCGGAGTTCACCGTCGCGCTCTACCGCTTCCTGGCCCGCACTCCGGCCGTGCTGATCGGCGTGTCGCTGGCCGACGCAGTGGGGGAGCACCGGCCGCAGAACCTGCCGGGTACCAGCGTTGAGTACCCGAACTGGCGGATCCCGCTGGCCGGGCCTGACCGGCAGCCGGTGCTGGCCGAGGACCTGCCCGGCCATCCCGGCGTGCTGGCGGTGATCGCCGCGGTCAGGGGTTGACCGCGGCGATCACCTCAGGCGGCGCGCACGCCTCAGTCGGCGCGGCGGTCGCGCTCCTGGCAGCGCAGCGCGCGGGCCACGTCGTCGCGGCACTCGCTGAGCAGCCGGGCCAGCGGCGCGGGCGTGCTGGTCCGGGCCAGGTAGTCGCCGGTGGCCTGAATGGTCTGCTGGCTGATCGCGGTGCTCGGGTAGGCGTACTGCGCGAACCACTGCGCCATGTCGGTGTTCCAGTCCCGCCACACGTCGGCCAGCACCTCGAAGTACCGCTCGCTGAACGGCTCGAGCAGCGGGGCCTGATCGGGGTGGGCGAACCCGGACAGGGTCGCGCGGAACACCGCGTTGGGCAGCTTGCCGCTGATGATCTCCTCCCACGCGGCCAGCTTGGCCGCCGCGGTCGGGATGGCCGCACGGCACGATCCGGCGTTCCGCTCGCCGGCCGCGGTCGCGTCGCCCGCCAGCTCCTTCTCGATCTCCCGCGGGCCGGCCGCGCCCTGGCTGACCAGCCGGAACAGCACCGCCCAGCGCAGGTCGGTGTCCACAGCCAGGCCGTCGATGCTGGCCGAGCCGTCCAGCAGCTGGCGCAGGAAGTCCAGGTCGGCCGGGGTGGTCGCGACACCGGTAAACGCGCGCACGTAGGACAGCTGCGTGTCCGAGCCGGGCTCGGCCGACCGCATCAGGTCGCGGAGCGCGTCGGCCATCATGGCCAGGCCGGTCGGCCGCCAGGCCGGATCCGCGTAGACGCGCAGCGCGGTGGAGGTCTGGCGGAGCAGCACCTGCGCCACCGAGATGTCCTGCACCGAATCGATGCCGGACAGCACCAGGCGCAGGTAGTCGCGCGCGCTCATCTCGGCGTCCCGGCACATGTCCCAGCTGGCCGCCCAGCACAGCGCGGCGGGCAGCGAGTCGGCGAACCGGCCGATGCCGTCGATCAGCGTGCGCAGCGAGTGATCGTCCAGCCGGATCTTGGCGTAGGTAAGGTCGTCGTCGTTGACCAGCACGAGATCGGGGCGGCGCTGGCCGGCCAGCTCGGCCACCTCGGTCAGGTCGCCGGCCGCGTCGGTCTCGACCCGGCGGCGCAGGGTCAGCGACCGGTCGCCGTCGCCGGTGTAGTCGTACAGGCCGATCGCGATCCGGTGCGGGCGCAGCACCGGATGGCTGGCCGGCGCCTCCTGGCGGACGGCGAAGCTAGTGAACGTGCCGTCCGCGGCGGTTTCGAACTCCGCCCGCAGGGTGTTGACGCCCGCGGTCTCCAGCCACACCTTGGACCAGGCAGCCAGGTCCCGGCCCGAGGTCTCCTCGAGCGCGGCGAGCAGGTCGCGCAGCGTCGCGTTGCCCCAGGCGTGCGCGGTGAAGTAGCGGCGCACCCCGGCCAGGAAGTTGTCCCGGCCAACGTAGGCGACCAGCTGCTTGAGCACCGAGGCGCCCTTGGCGTACGTGATCCCGTCGAAGTTCACCTCGACCGCGTCGATGTCGGGGATGTCGGCCGAGATGGGGTGCGTGGACGGCAGCTGGTCCTGCCGGTACGCCCAGGTCTTGTACAGCTGGGCGAAGGTGGTCCAGGCGGCGTTCCAGCGGGTGCCCTCGGCCTGGGCGAGCGTGCCGGCCCAGGTGGCGAACGACTCGTTCAGCCACAGGTCGTCCCACCAGCGCATCGTGACGAAGTCGCCGAACCACATGTGCGCCATCTCGTGCAGCATCGTCTCGGCCCGTGACTCGCGGGCGAAATCGGTGACCCTGGAGCGGAATACAAGATCCTCAAGGATCGTCACGCAGCCCGCGTTCTCCATCGCGCCCTCTTTGAACTCGGGCACGAACAGCTGGTCATATTTCCCGAACGGGTACCGCATGCCGAATGCGTTATGGAAGAAGTCCAGCCCCTGCCGGGTCACTTCGAAGATCTCGTCGGGGTCCAGGTATTCGGCCAGAGACTGGCGGCAGAAGATCCCCAGCGGAATGCCATCGTGCTCGCTGCGCACGACGTGATAAGGCCCGGCGCAGACCGCGGTGATGTAGGTCGGCATCGGCGGCGTGGGCGGGAAATGCCACCGGCCGTCGGCGGAGACGCTCGCCGCGCCCGGCGCGTCCGCGCCGGCCGGCACCGCGTCCGGTGCCAGGTTGGAGACCACCTGCCAGCCCGCGGGCGCGGTCACCGTCACCTCGAACGTGGCCTTGAGGTCGGGCTGGTCGAAGCAGGCGTACACCTGGTGCGCATCAAACGTTTCCAGGTCCGAATAAAGGTATATGCCGCCATCGGCGGGATCGGTGAACTTGTGCATGCCTTCGCCGTGCCGCGAGTAGGCGCATTCGGCGACCACGCACAGCTCGTTCGATGCGGCCAGGCCGGCCAGCTTGATCCGGCCGCCGTCGAATGCGGCCAGATCGACCGGCGCGCCATTCAGGGTGATCTCGCGCGCGGCCGGGGCGGACAGGTCGATGAACGTCTCCGCACCCGGAGCCGAGCAGCGGAACCTGACCACGGAGGTCGAGCCGAAGGTCATCTCGCTGCCGTTACGATCCGTGAGGTCAAGCTCGACCGCATAGGATTCGACGTCGATCAGCTCGGCGCGCTGACGCGCTTCGTTGCGCGTAAGGTTTCCTGCCACCAGACGATTCCCTTCGTGTGCCAAGGCCGCGTGCGAATCCTGTCACGTCATCGCGCGGAATGCGCTACCCGGGGCAGGGGTTGTTGACTTGCGTACCGGACTCGAGGACAGCAAACGGCGATAGGAGCAAGCATGGCCGAGCAGGAGCGGACGGTCGTTGATTTCTGGTTCGATCCGCTGTGCCCCTGGGCGTGGATTACCTCGCGCTGGCTGCTCGAGGTGAAGCAGCAGCGCCCGATTCAGCCCCGCTGGCATGTGATGAGCCTGTCGGTGCTCAACGAGAACAAGGAAGACCTGCCCGAGGGCTACCGCCAGCTGCTGTCCGAGGGCTGGGGCCCGGTGCGGGTCTGCATCGCGGCCGAGGCGAAGTACGGGCCCGAGGTGCTGGAACGGCTGTACACCGCGCTCGGCACCCGCTTCCACAACAAGAAGGAAGGGCGGGAACGGGCCACGATCGAGGCGGCGCTGGCCGAGGCCGGGCTGCCGGCCGAGCTGGCCGACGCGATGGACTCCACGGAGTACGACGAGGCGCTGCGCGCATCGCACAACGACGGCATTGAGCGGGTCGGCTACGAGGTCGGCACGCCGGTGATCTCGGTGCAGGGCAACTCGTTCTTCGGCCCGGTCATCACCCCGATCCCGCGCGGCGAGGATGCCGCCAGGCTCTGGGACGGCGTGCTGCTGGTCACCGGCACCGACGGTTTCTACGAGCTGAAGCGCAGCCGCACCCGGGACCCCATCTTCGACTGACCCGGAACTGATCCGGCGCCGATGCCGGCGCGGGCCGATCGCGGCCCGCGCCGGCATCGGCAGGTATATGCCGCCTTGATGCCACCTTGGTAACACCCCGCGCTGATTCATGGACAGCCCTGTCCGGCGGTGATAGAACCGGGCCACAGACCACCATCCACCGGTGCAGGTCAGCGGGGTCTTCGGGAGAAGGGCGCGGCCGATGACGGGCTACCTGACCCGGCGGGTCGGCACCTCGGTCATCGTGGTCATCGGCATTTCCGTCTTCACCTACCTGCTGCTGCACGCGGTTTATCCGTCGCCCGCCCGGATCGTTCTCGGGCCCAAGGCCTCGCTGCTGGCCATCGCGACCTGGAACCGGCAGAACGGATTCTCCGGCTCGGTGCTCACCCAGTACCTGCATTACATGAACGGCGTGCTGCACGGCAATCTCGGCTATTCCTTCAAGCTGAACCAGAGCGTGCTCGCCCTGTTTTCCGAACGGTGGGCGCGCAGCGCCTGGCTGTCCGGCGCCTCGCTGGTGCTGGCGCTGCTGATCGCGATCCCGCTCGGCATCTACCAGGCGGTCAAGCGCAACAGCATCGGCGACAACGTCACCACCAGCCTGGCGTTCACCGCCTACGCGATGCCGGACTTCCTGCTCTACCTGATCGTGATCCAGGTGTTCGCGCTCACCTTCCGCGTGCTGGGGTACGAGGCGAGCCAGTCCACCTCGGTGTTCACCGTGATGGGCGACTGGCGGGACATGACGCTGCCGATCGTCAGCCTGGCCCTGCTCATCGTGGCCGGCTTCTCCCGCTACATGCGGTCGGCGGCGATGGACACGCTGGCCCAGGACTACATCAAGGCGGCCAGGGCCAAGGGCCTGCCCGAGCGGCTGGTGCTCTACCGGCATCTGCTGCGCAACGCCTGCCTGCCGATGGTCACCCTGGTGGGGCTGTCCATCCCGGCGCTGCTGGCGGGCAATCTCATCGCGGAGACGGTGTTCAACTTCAACGGCCTCGGGCTGCTGTTCTACAACAGCCTGCAGAACGAGGACTACCCGGTCTTGCTGGCGTACACGCTGGTCGGCGCGGTGCTGACCGTGCTGGGCAACCTGATGGCCGACATCGCCCTCACCGTCGCCGATCCCCGCATCCGGCTGGCCTGATCCCAGGAGGTAAACCTTGGCCGGCACCGTACCCTCGCTACCGCCGCTGGACGTCACCCGCGCGCCGGCGGGCGGGGAGGTCGGCCCGCTGGCCAGCGGCTGGCGGCTCGCGCTGCGGGAGTTCGCCCGCAACCGGCTGGCCGTCATCGGCGTGGGCACCCTGCTGTTCTTCGTGCTGTTCTGCTTCGTCGGCCCGCTGATCTACCACACCAACCTGCTCAGCACCAACCTGACCGAGGCCAACTCCGGGCCGAGCGCGAGCCACCTGCTCGGCACCGACAACGAGGGCATCGACGTGCTGGGCGAGCTGATGAAGGGCGGCCAGGCCTCGCTGGAGATCGGCTTCCTGTCCGCGATCATCGCGATCGTGGTCGGCGCGCTCTACGGCGCCATCTCCGGGCTGGCCGGCGGCATACTGGACGCGGTGCTGATGCGCGTCGTGGATGTCCTGCTGTCGATCCCGTTCCTGTTCATCGTGCTGATCGTCGCGGTCAGGTACGGGGCTTCGGTGCTGTCGCTCAGCCTCATACTCGGCGCCTTCACCTGGCTGGTCCCAGCCCGGCTGGTCCGCGGCGAGGTGCTGTCGCTCAAGGTGCGGGACTTCGTGTCCGCGGCGCGGACCGCGGGGTCGGGCCGGTGGCGGCTGATCAACCGGCACCTGCTGCCGAACGCGTTCAGCGTGATCATCGTCAACGTCACGTTCAACATCGCCGACGCGATCCTGGCGGTCGCCTACCTCGGCTTCCTCGGCTTCGGCCTGCACTTCCCCAACTACGACTGGGGCGACCTGCTCTCCAACGGCACCCAGTACCTGCTGGACGGGTACTGGTGGCTGATCTACCCGGCCGGCATCTGCATCATTGTCACGGTGATGGCCTGCAACCTGATCGGCGACGCGCTGCGCGACGCGCTGGACGTGCGGGTGCGCCGCCGGTGAAGGTACTTACTGGCGCGGAAAGACACCCTGCGCGCGGGGCGACCCCGGCCGCCCGGTCGTCCGGCCCGTTCGAGCCTGAAGCCGAGGAGTAGCCCCGCATGGCGCCCGTACTGGAGATCAGGGACCTGTCCACCCACATCCACCTGACCAGCTCCGTGGTGCAGGCCGTGGGCAACGTCGATCTGAGCATCGAGCCGGGGGAGTCGCTCGGGCTGGTCGGGGAGTCGGGCTGCGGCAAGTCGATGACGGGTTTGTCGATCATGGGCCTGCTGCCGCCCGGCGGCCGGATCGTCGGCGGGTCGGTCCAGCTGGGCGGCAGGGAGCTCGTCGGCCTGCCCGAGGCCGACCTGCGCAAGATCCGCGGCAACGACATCGCGATGATCTTCCAGGATCCGCTGACCTCGCTCGACCCGACCAAAACCGTCGGCTACCAGGTCGCCGAGCCGGTCCGGCTGCACCGCGGCGCCAGCAAGTCCGAGGCGCTGGACCGCGCGGCCGAGGTGCTGGCGCTGGTCGGCCTGCCCAAGCCCAAGGAGCGGCTCGGCGACTACCCGCACCAGCTGTCCGGCGGCCTGCGGCAGCGGGTGATGATCGCGACCGCGCTGGCCTGCGACCCGAAGCTGCTGATCGCCGACGAGCCGACGACGGCGCTGGACGTCACCATCCAGGCGCAGATCCTGGCCCTGCTCGATGACCTCAGGCAGCGGCTCGGCATGGCGATGCTGCTGATCACCCACGACATGGGCGTGATCGCCGGCCACGCGGACTCGGTCGAGGTGATGTACGCCGGCCGGCTGGTCGAGACGACGGACACGAGCACGCTCTTCAGCCGCATGCGGCACCCGTACACCCAGGCGCTGCTCGGCTCGATCCCGCGGCTGACCCAGGACCCTGGCCGTGCGCTGCTCAACATCCCCGGGCTGCCGCCCGACCTGGCGTCGCCGCCTGACGGCTGCCGGTTCGCCCCGCGCTGCAGCCGGGCCACCGACCGCTGCCGCGCTGAGGAGCCGGCGCTGATCGGCGAGGGCGACGGTCACCTCTTCGCGTGCTGGCACCCGGTCGACGGGCCGGTCCCCGAGGAGGCGCTGCCCCCGGTCGAGAGCGGCCCGGACGAGCCGGAAGCCCCTGATGCGGCGGCCGCGCCGGCTTCGGTGACGGCCAGGGAGCGCGAGGCGTCGGCCGCCGCCAACGGCTCCGGGTCGTCGCTGCTGGAGATCCATGACGTGGTGAAGGAGTTCAGCGTCACCTCGGGGGCGGTGCTGCAGCGCCGGGTGGGCAGCGTCAAGGCGGTGTCCTCCGTCTCGTTCACGGTCAATACGGGGGAGACGTTCGGGCTGGTGGGCGAGTCGGGCTGCGGCAAGACGACGATCGGGCGGGTCATCGTCGCGCTGGAGCGGCCCGACTCGGGCACGGTCACGCTGCGCGGCACGAACGTATCGGGCCTGTCCGGCGGCGAGCTGCGACGCTACCGGCGTGACCTGCAGCTGGTCTTCCAGGACCCGTACTCCTCGCTGGACCCGAGGATGCGGGTGGGCGCGATCGTCCGCGAGCCGCTGGCCATCCAGGGCATGGGCAGCCACCGCGAGCAGCAGCAGCGGGTCTTCCAGCTGCTCGACGAGGTCGGCCTGCCGCGCAACGCGGTCGAGCGCTACCCGCACGAGTTCTCCGGCGGGCAGCGGCAGCGCATCGGGCTGGCCCGCGCGCTCACCCTCAACCCGCAGGTCATCGTGGCCGACGAGCCGGTCAGCGCGCTGGACGTGTCGATCAGGGCGCAGGTGCTCAACCTGATGAAGCGGCTGCAGGCCGACCACGGGCTGACCTACGTCGTGATCTCGCACGACCTGGCGGTGGTCAAGTACATGGCCGACCGGATCGGCGTCATGTACCTGGGCAAGCTGGTCGAGATGGGCTCGGGCGATGACATCTACGAGCGCGCGGCGCACCCGTACACGGCCGCGCTCATCGCGACCGTCCCGGTGCCCGACCCCGAGGTGGCCAGGGCGCGCACCGAGGTCGGGATCACCGGCGAGCTGCCCAGCTCGATGCATCCGCCGTCCGGCTGCCGGTTCCGCACCCGCTGCCCGTTCGCCCAGCAGCTGTGCGCGGAAGATGAGCCGCCGCTGCGCTCGTTCGGGCCCGGCCACGTGGCGGCCTGCCATTTCCCGCTGCAGGCCCCGGCGCCGGAAACGCCGGTTCTGGTAGATAGCAATTCGTGACGTTCCCGCGACCCTGATATTCGTCCCGAAGCGTTACGCTTCGGCCCAAACCGAGGCGGGGCGGGTAAGTCCGGCCGTTGCCGGGCGGCCCTCTCCACAGGAGAGAAAGCGGAACCGATGAAGCCACTCGCCCGTCCTGGGGTCAGGATCGCGGTCCTCGCGATAGCCACCGTCTTCGCCGCGGCCGCCTGCGGCACCGGCAAATCGCCCGGCGCGCCGTCAACCGCGAACGCCGGGGCGTTCGGCAAGGTACCGCCCGCCGCCAGCGGCCCGCAGCACGCCGGCACGGTGACCTGGGCCGAGGCGCCGGGCACCGCGCCGACCTGGATCCTGCCCGTCACCTCGTCCGCCGCGTTCAACGTGAACGACACCACCCAGTTCAGCTACGAGATGTGGCGGCCGCTGTACTGGTTCTCCAACGGCGTCGAGCCGACCGAGACGCCCTCGATGAGCCTGGCCGAACCGCCGAAGTGGTCCAACGGCGACAAGACCGTGAGCGTCACGCTCAAGGGCAGCTACAAGTGGTCCGACGGCCAGCCGGTCACCGCGAAGGACGTGCTGTTCTTCTTCGACGAGATCAAGGCCGGGATCAAGGAGGACCCGTCCAACTGGGGCCCGTACACACCCGGCCTGGGCATGCCGGACGACGTGGCCAGCGTCAGCACCCCCACCGCGAGCACGATCGTGTTCAACCTGAAGCAGGCGGTCAACCCCGGCTGGTTCTTCGACGACCAGCTCTCCTCCCTGAACCCGATGCCGTCGCACGCCTGGGCCAAGGCCTCGGCCAGCGGGCCGCTGCTGGACTTCACCGTCCCGGCGAACGCGAAGAGCATCTTCGACTTCCTGAACAACGCGTCGAAGTCGGAAGCCACCTATACGACCAACCCGCTGTGGCAGGTCGTGGACGGGCCCTACAAGCTGACCCAGTTCAACAGCAGCTCGGGGGCGTTCACCATGAGCCCGAACCCCAGCTACGGCGGACCGCACGCAAAGCAGATCTCCACCCTGCAGGCCGTCCCCTTCACCTCCGACACCGCCGAGTTCAACGCGGTGCGGGCGGGCAGCATCGACGTGGGATACCTGCCGCTGACCGACATCAAGCAGGTGCCGGCCGTCCAGCAGAGCGGTTATAACGTGTTCGGCTACCCGGGCTTCTCCTTCGCCTATGTCGCCTACAACTTCCTCGATAAGACCGGCGACTTCGACAAGATTATTTCCCAGCTCTACTTCCGTCAGGTGATAGCGCATCTGGAGAACGAGCAGGGCTACATCAAGGCCTTCTTCGGCGGTGCGGGCGGACCGGCCTACGGGCCTATCCCGTCGATACCCAGGAGCCCCTACGTCCCGTCGAACGCGGTAACCGACCCGTACCCGTTCAGCGTGTCGGCCGCCGTCGCGCTGCTGAAGAATCACGGCTGGGCCGTGCACCCCGGCGGCACCGACACGTGCGCGAAGCCCGGCAGCGGCGCGGGGGAGTGCGGGGCAGGGATCCCGGCCGGGACCAGGCTCTCGTTCAACCTGATCTACACCACGGCGCCCGCCGTGGTCGGCGAGATGGTCACCGACCTCGCCTCGCAGGCGGCCAAGGCCGGGATCACCATCAACCTGCGGAGCAGCAACTTCAACTACATCGTCACCTACTACGACAACCCGGTGCCGTCCGGCAAGCCGTACATCAACAAGTGGGCGATGGAGGACTTCGGCGGCTTCACCGACTCGACCTACCCGACCACGCTGTCGATTTTCAACGGCCCGGGCTCGCTGAACGAGGGCACCTACAGCGACCCGACCGCGGACAAGCTCATCAACGCGTCGGTGAACAGCAGCGACCCGACCGCCGTCAAGAACGAGGCGTCGTACCTGACCAAGAGCCAGCCCGGCCTCTTCCAGCCGAACGGCGACTACGTCGTGGTCTGGAAGAAGACCATCTCCGGCAACCCCGCCTCGTTCGCCAACCAGACCCAGGCCTATCTCACCCCGGAATACTGGTACTTCACCAAGTAGGCCGGATGCCGGGGCGGGGCACCTCGCCCCGGCGCCGTGGGCAGTTCTGACAAACTGGTGCGCGTGCGCGTCTACCTGGGATCCGACCACGCCGGTTTTGAGCTGAAGGCCGCCCTGATCGAATGGCTGGCCAGCGCCGGGCATGAGCCCGTCGATTGCGGGCCGAAGGCCTATGCCGGCGACGACGACTATCCGCCGTACGTCATGCGTGCGGCGCACGGGGCGGTGTCTGACCCCGGCAGCCTCGGCATCGTCATCGGCGGGTCAGGCAACGGCGAGCAGATCGCCGCCAACAAGATCCCGGGCGTCCGCGCGGCGCTCGCCTGGACCGACGAGACCGCCCGGCTGGCCCGCCAGCACAACGACGCGAACGTGCTCAGCCTCGGCGCCCGCATGTACCCGGTGGCCGACGCGGTGGGGTTCGCCCGGGTGTTCATGGAGACGCCGTTCTCCGGCGAGCCCCGGCACGCCCGCCGGCTGGCCGAGGTGGCCGACTACGAGAAGACCGGCGACCTGCCCCCGTTGCCCGGGGGGAACCCCGCAGGTTAAGTGGCGGCGAGTTCTCGTGTGGCGGCTGTCTCCTCGGTGTGGCAGCCCAGGTCCTGATAGAGCCGGATGGCGTGCTGCAGGTAGCGCCGGGCCTGGCCGGGCTGGTCCAGGGCATGACAGGTAGACCCCATGCTGTGCAGGGTGACCGCCTGCCCGTACCTGTTGCCGAGCTCCCGGAAGATCGGCAGCGCGCTCTCGAGGCAGGCCAGCGCCTCGCGGCGGCGGCCGATCCCGGTCAGCGTGTCGCCGAGGCAGTGCAGGGTGGCGGCTTCGCCGTTGCGGTTGCCGAGTTCCCGGCGGATCCGCAGCGCTTCCTGCAGCAGCGGCAGCGCGTCGGCGAACCTGCCGCGTTCGTGCTGGATGTGGCCGAGGCTGTTGAGCGCGAAGCTCTTGTCGACCCGGTCGCCGAGCTGTTCGCGGATGGCCAGGGCCTGGCGCAGGCAGTCGGTCGCCTCGTCGTAGCGCCCCTGCGCGCCGTAGACGCTGCCCAGGTTGTTCAGCACCACCGCTACCCCGCGGGCGTCGGCGAGCCGGGAGCGGATGGCCAGGGCCTGGCGGTAGCAGTCGATGGCCTCGCGGTGGTGTTCCTGACGCCAGTAGCCGGTGCCCAGGCCGTTGAGTATCCATCCTTCACCTTCGCGGTCGCCAAGGAGCCTGGCCGCGTCCAGTCCGATCTGGTGCACGGTGACCGACTCCGCGGACGGCCCGCGCAGTTCGAGCAGGCCGCGCATGGCCACGGGAAGGCGCCAGGCGATGTCGTGGTGGCCGTGGCGGAAGGCGGCGCGGGTGACGGCGACCAGGTTGGCCTGCTCGGCGTCGTACCAGGCCGCCGCGGCCTGCTGGCCGGTCAGTGCCGCGCCGGGCGGCTGCCCGCCGGCCGGCGCGGGCCTGCCCCGGGCGGGCATGATCATCCGGTCGGCCGCGTCGACAGTGCTCAGGTACCAGGCAGCCAGCCGCCGGATCGCGGCTGTCCGGTGCGCCGGGTCTGTTTCGGTCTCGGCGCGCTGCCGGGCGTAGAGCCGGAGCAGGTCGTGCATCCGGTAGCGACCGCGTGCGGCCGGCTGGACGAGGCTGCTGTCGGTCAGCCGCTCCAGTGAGCATCCGGTCTCGGCGGCGGGTAGCGCGGCGAGCACCGCCAGGGCTTCAGCTGTGAAGTCTGATCCGGGGAACAGGCCCGCGTACTGGAAGACTCGCCGCAGGCTGCCGGGCAGCGGCCGGTAGGACTCAGCCAAGACCGCGGTCAGGTCCAGGCTGCCTGCGGCCAGGTGCCGCAGCCGGTGGTCCTCATCGCGCAGCCGGGCCGCCAGCCACCCGGCGCTGCGGGCCGGGCCGCCGGCCAGCCTGGCGCCGGCGATGCGCAGCGCCAGCGGGAGGCGTCCGCACAGCTCAGCCAGTGACTCGGCTGCTTCGGGCTGGCTGGCCGGGTCGCGGCCTGCCGCGCGGGCCAGCAGTTCGGCCGCCTCGGCCGCCGCCAGGACGTCCAGCCGCAGCGTCCGTGCGCCGGGCAGGACGCCGAGTGCGTGACGGCTGGTCACGATCACCAGGCATCTGGCCGAGGCTGGCAGCAGCGGCGACACCTGCGCCTCGCTGGCGGCGTTGTCCAGCAGGATCAGCAGCCGCCGCCCGGCAGCCATCGAGCGAAAGGACGCGATCGGGTCGGCCGCCGGGTCCGCCGGGCCGCCGAGCGCGGCCAGGAAGCGCGCCGCGGCCAGCGCCGCGGCCACTGGCTGATCGCCGTGCCCGGACAGCTCGGCGAACAGCTGGCCATCGGCGAACCCGGCGGCCAGCCGGTGCGCGGCATGCACGGCGAGGGTGGTCTTGCCGACGCCGCCGGGCCCGCAGATCACCACCACCCTCGGCGCGCCGCCTGCCGCCTGGCCCTGCGCCACCTGGCGGATGAACTCATGCTCGGCGTCGCGGCCGACGAAGTCGGGCAGGTCGGCGGGGAGCTGGCGGACGGGAAGACCGGCCGCGGGCCGCGCCGTACCGTCCTGGCCGGCCAGCCGCGCGGCCCGGGCCCATGCCAGCCGCCACTGGTCCAGGTCGCCGCCGCACGCGGCTACGTAGGCCCGGGTGACCTCCCACGACGGCAGCCGGCGGCCGCTGGCCGCGCGCGCCAGTGTCGGCGCGGCGAAGTTCGCCGACCTGGCCATCTGCCGGTAACTTCGGCCGCCGCTTTGCTCGCGCAGCCGCCGCAGCCCGCTGGCGAACTCTCCCAGCGGTCCGTCCCGCTCATCCACCGGTGCTTCCGGACGTCCCACGCCCGCATCCCTTGAGCCGATTTGTCGCCGTTTGTCTCTGCTTCCGGCTCAAGTCTGGCTGACCCGCCCGCCCGGCGCTATCCCTGGAAGGAGCCCGGCCAAGCCAGAGGAACAACAGGAGGAACATTCATGCGTAAGCACCTCAACCGGCTCGCCGTCACCGCTCTCATGGCGGGGGCCCTGCCCCTGACCCTGTCCGCGGCCACGGCCAGCGCGACCACCGCCCATTCCGCCGCGTCGCACGCTGCTGCGGCCAGCCATCATGTCCGGCCCTACTGCGTCGTGGATGGCGACGGCGACTGTCTGCAGACGGTCCGCGGCACCGCCGAGGCCACGGCCGGCCTCAACATCCGCAGCGGCCCCGGCACCGGGTACTCGCTTGTCGGCGTCATGCCCTACCAATCGACCGGCACGGTGTACTGCTACAGCTCCGGCACCGTGGTCAACGGCGACCCGTACTGGGACTGGACCGCGACCAGCCACGGGAACGGATATGTATCCGACTACTGGCTCTACACCGGCGGGAACATAAACCAGCAGGTCGATCCCTGCTGACAGCGGCGATGAGCAGGGCGCGGCCAGACCCGGCCGCGCCCTGCGGGTCGTGCAGCCCGGCGAATTTCCCGGGCCTCCGTCGCCGGTGAACCCGCGGGCGCCGTGCGCGGCGGGCCCGGCAGTGGCTTGACTAGACTAGACTAGGTGTGGTGAGCTTCGAAATATGAGCGAGAGCGTTAACGTCTACGAAGCCAAGACTCACCTGTCACAGCTCCTGGATCGCGCCGCGGCCGGAGAGGAGATCGTTATCGCCCGGGCCGGCCG
>DASXZD010000005.1:0-128561 GCA_036502085.1 Streptosporangiaceae bacterium | reverse complement strand
CGTGACCGGCTAGCCGTCCCGTACAGTCCGGCTCACGCCGGGAAAACCGTTAGGGCTTTGCGGCCGCTCAGCCTATGCTTGGCGCCCGCGGTACAGCGCTAATCGTCGAGGAGGGCCAATGCGCGAGGCGTTCACGTCCATCGAAATGACCTTTGGGGATCGATTCGAAGGGTGTGGCACGTGTCGCGGAAGACGCTCAATCTGGGGATCCTGGCGCATGTAGACGCAGGCAAGACGACGCTTACCGAACGGCTGCTTTTCACCTCGGGCGTGATCGGCCGGCCCGGGAGTGTCGACGCCGGGACGACCGTGACCGATTCGCTGCCGCTGGAGCGACGGCGCGGCATCACGATCAAGTCCGCCGTGGCCTCGTTCCCGATCGGCGACGTCGATGTCAACCTGATCGACACGCCGGGTCACCCGGACTTCATCGCCGAGGTGGACCGGGTGCTCAGCGTGCTCGACGGAGTGGTGCTCGTTGTCTCGGCCGTGGAGGGCGTGCAGCCGCAGACCCGGATCCTGATGCGATCGCTGGAGCGCCTGCGGATGCCGACCTTGCTGTTCGTGAACAAGATCGACCGCGCCGGAGCGCGGCCGGGCGGCGTGCTTGACGAGATCTCGCGCCGGCTGAACGTGGCGGTCATCGCGATGGGGCGCGTGGACGCCGCCGGGACGCGAGGTGCCGGCTTCATCTGCGCAGGCGCGGATGAAGCCGGGTTCACGGCCAGTCTGGTCGAACTGCTGGCCGAGCGGGACGACGGGCTGCTCGCCGCGTACCTGCGCGACGAGGCGGGCATTCCTCATGGCCGACTGCGGGCGGCGCTGGCTGCCCAGACCGGGCGAGCCCAGGTGCACCCGGCCTTCTTCGGCTCGGCGATCACCGGGGCAGGCGTTGAGCAGCTGATGGCCGGCATCGCCGAACTGCTGCCGGCTTCGGCCCGGGACACGGATGGACCGGTGTCCGGCAGCGTCTTCAAGGTCGAACGTGGCAGCAGCGGCGAGAAGATCGCGTTCGTCCGGATGTTCTCGGGCACCGTGCGCATCCGCGACCGGCTGCGGTTCGGGGCCGGGCTGGAGGGCCGGGTGACTGCGGTTGCCGTGTTCGATCGGGGGCCGGCCATCCGGCGGCCGTCGGCCGGGGCTGGCCAGATCGCCAAGCTGTGGGGCCTGGCCGGGGCCAGGGTCGGCGACCCGGTCGGCGAGCTGGCCGGCGACGAGGCCAGCCGCCAGTTCCCGCCGCCCGCCCTCGAATCGGCCGTCGTGCCGTGCGACCCCGGCGACCGGGAGCGGCTGCGGGCGGCGCTCGGCCAGCTCGCCGAACAGGACCCGCTCATCAACCTGCGCCAAGATGATGAGCGGCAGGAGATCTACGTCTCGCTTTACGGCGAGGTCCAGAAGGAGGTCATCGGTTCGGTCCTCGCCGACGACTACGGCCTGGCCGTCACGTTCCGCGAGACGACGACGATCTACATCGAGCGGCCGGCCGGCGCCGCGAGCGCACGGGAGCTCCTGCAGTCCGACGGCCATCCCTACTCGGCGACGGTCGGGCTGCGCGTCGAACCAGGACCAGCCGATTCCGGCATCGAGTTCCGGCTGGACGTCGACCCGCGGCTCCTGCCGCTGTACATCTACAAGACCACGGCGAGCTTCATCGACGCTATGACCCGGTACATTACGCACGCGCTCGGGCAAGGCCTGCATGGCTGGCAGGTCACCGACTGCATCGTGACCATGAACGAGTCCGGCTACTACACCGGCGACGGCCCAGCCAAGCGCCTGCTGCCCACACCCAAGACGACGGCCGCCGACTTCCGCAAGCTGACGCCGCTGGTCCTGGCCGAAGCGCTCAGCCGGGCCGGCACGGTCGTCTGCGAGCCCATGGCGAGCGTCCGGGTCGAACTTCCGGCGGCCAGGACAGGAGCCGCGCTGTCCTGCCTGGCCAGGCTCGGCGCCGACGCAGAGGCACCGCAATCGCACGGTGACCTGTCGGTTGTCCTGACTACGCTGCCGTCGGCGAAGGTAAGGAGCCTTCAACAGCAACTGCCCGGGCTGACCGGCGGCGAAGGCGTACTCGAGACCGGATTCGGCGGGTACCGGCCGGTGCGCGGCCGCGCTCCGTCACGGTAGACGGCTCGGGGCCGAGGTCATCCTCGTCGGCTCGGTCGACGCCCACAACCTCGCAGGCGTCGGATCAGGCCACCGCCGCGGCGGCGAAGGAAATGGGCCGATGGTAGCTGCGTGCCACCTCAGATTCCGCGGGAGCCTTCGAGAGTTTCGCGGATGATGTCCGCATGACCGGCGTGGCGCGCGGTCTCCTCGATTATGTGGAACAGGACGTAGCGCACGTTGCATTTGATGAGGTCCGTCCGGGCGCACGGGGCCTCGCCTCATACCCGCCGCTATCTCGCCGAGCGGGACCAGTACCTGGCCAGCACCGAGGTGGACTGGCTCACAGGCGGATGGTTGCTAGTTCAGGGACTGTGGTCAGGGACAGGATCGAACTGTCGACCTTCCGCTTTTCAGGCGGACGCTCATACCGACTGAGCTACCTGACCTCGTCGGGACCTAAGACACGCCCGAACGGGCCCAAGCCATGGGCCAGAAGCAGGCATGCCGCCGTGTCCCGGCGGTCCTGACGGGATTTGAACCCGCGACCTTCACCTTGACAGGGTGACGAGCACTCCAAGCTGCTCTACAGGACCTCACGTTGCCGACTGGCGGCAACCGTGCCCCCAACGGGATTCGAACCCGTGCCGCCGCCTTGAAAGGGCGGTGTCCTAGGCCACTAGACGATGGGGGCTTTGGCGGTCATCCCCGCCGTCACCCGTAGCGCCTCCCGTCGGGAACCGTCTCAGCATAGGGGAGGAAGGCTCCTAGCGCCAAAGCGACCGGCAATCTTGCTGGCGGCCTGCGGCCGGCAACTCAAGTAGCGCATCGTAACAGCGCAGAGTGAGACTATTCGCTCACCGGGCTCTTGCGAAGTCGTGAGTAATCCGACACGGTAGGCAACGTGGGTATGACGACTCGCGACGCCAAGTGGTTACTGAGAGTAACGTCTGCCCGTCACCGCCACAGCCGAGAGATTGAGAGAGCCCCGAGCGGGAGCCCGTAGATGAGCCACAACGCCAGTAACATGCCGTGCCAACGATGCCGCGGCCTTCAGGAGCTCGTTTAGGGCGCCCGGTGCCGCAGGAAGAGGAGTTCAGGGGGACCTCGCGAGACGCGGCGCGGCGAAGGTCAGGGGCCGACGGGCCGTCGCCTAGCTCTGCCAGGCTGACCGCTCAGCCACTGTCTGCGGCTGTGGAGAGTGATCAGCGGGTCACGGCGCAGCCTCGGAGGTCTGGAGTACCGGAACGGGTGGCGAACGCTGCTGTGCCAGGCATACCCGCCCAAAACCGCGCCAACGGTGACGGGCCCGACCGGGACGGCCGCAAGGGACGGGCCGCCCGGCGAGACGGGCATGAGCAAGGCACGGTCCAGCGAGAGGCGAGCCCGGCCGGCCCCGGCGTCGATCGCCAGGTCGAGGACCAAACCGATGGCCAAGTCGATGGCCGGACCGCGCAGGACGCCCGGGTACGCAACACCACCACCCCGAGCGAACTTGCCGCCGCACCCGCCCCGGCACCAACACCCCCCACCCCGGCACCAGCAGCCGGCACCCCCGCGTCGGCACCGCTGCCCAGAACCGAGCTCGGCCTGTCCGAACAAGCCGCGGAAATCGAAGGCGGACGGCACCGCCGGCCCCTGGAGCAGCAGGCCTCCTACCGCGAGGTCTTCGCGATCGGCGAGTTCCGCGCGCTGTTCACCGCCCAGGTGCTCTCCTACGCAGGCGACCAGTTCGCCCAGGTCGCGATCGCGATCCTGGTGTACACCCGGACCCACTCCGCCTTCCTCACCGCGCTCGCCTACGCCCTGACCTACCTGCCGCCGATCGTCGGCGGCCCGCTGCTGTCCGGCCTGGCCGACCTGTTCCCGCGCCGCCGCATCATGATCGTCTGCGATCTCGTCCGGGCTGTGCTCGTCGCGGGCATGGCCACGCCGGGCGTCCCGTTCGCGGTGCTGTGCGTGCTGGTCTTCGGCACTGTCCTGCTCGGCGCGCCGTTCACCGCGGCCCGCTCGGCCCTGCTGCCGGACGTGCTGCCGGGCGACAAGTTCGTCCTCGGCTCGGCGATCGGGAACATCAGCTTCCAGGCCAGCCAGATCCTCGGCTTCGTGGCCGGCGCCGCTGTCGTGGCCGTGGTCAACCCGTCCCGGACGCTCGCGCTCGACGCGCTGACCTTCCTGATCTCTGCGCTGATCGTGATCACCTGGGTCAAGCGGCGTCCGGCGCCCCCCCGGGAAGACAGCAGCCGCCTCTCGCTCTGGGAGATCGCCCGCGAGGGCGCAGCGCTCGTCTTCCGCAACCCGATGCTGCGCTCGCTGGTGCTCTTCGGCTGGCTGGCCGGCTTCTACATTCTCCCCGAGGGGCTGGCGGCACCCTACGCGTACGCCCTGGGCGGCCACACTCTGGACGTCGGCCTGCTGATGGCCGCGATGCCGGTAGGCACCGTGATCGGCGGGTTCGTCTTCAGCCGACTGATGGCCCCGTCGACCCGGATACGGGTGATGGGCTGGCTGGCCATGCTGTCCTGCGCCCCGCTGATCGGCAGCGCCGCGAATCCGCCGCTCGTCGTGGTCCTCGTGCTGTGGGCGCTGGCCGGCGTCGGCGGCGCCTACCAGCTCGCGGCGGCGGCCGCGTTCGTGCAGAGCGTGCCCGACTCCGGCCGGGCCAGGGCCTTCGGCCTGGCGCAGTCCGGGCTGCTCGCCATGCAGGGCCTCGGCATCCTGATCGGCGGTGCGGCGGCCCAGGCGATCGGCCCCCATCTCGTGGTGGCCCTGTCCGGGCTGCTCGGCCTCACCTCGGCCACGCTGCTGGCCCTCGGGTGGACACACCGGCGTGTCGGCATAATCGCCGACATGCGCGCCCGTTCGGAATCCGCACAGGACAGCTGACCAGTTCGCTTCGCCCCGACCGGAACCTCCGCGACGGCGACCTCTTCCCACCCTTCCGGCAACAGGCGGCTCACAGCGACCACGCATGGCCGGGTACAGACGCCGACGGTGCGCCAGTGATACTGGAAGCGCAGGCCGGGCACGCCACCGGCCAGAGAGGAATCATCGATGCCGTCACACTCTGGCCCCGATGAGCGCGCGAAGCGCCCCGATTACGAAGGATCGGACCTGCTCCGCATCGACGATCAGCTGACCGCCGACGAGCGCCTGGTCCGCGACACCGTCCGCGCGTTCGTCGCGGAGCGGGCCGCGCCGCACATCGCAGACTGGTTCGAGGCCGGGATGCTGCCCCGCGAACTGGCCACCGAGCTCGGCAAGCTCGGCATGCTCGGCATGCACCTGACCGGGTACGGCTGCGCCGGCATGGGCTCGATCGCCTACGGGGTGGCCTGCCGGGAGCTGGAGGCGGGCGACTCCGGCCTGCGCAGCCTGGTGTCGGTGCAGGGCTCGCTGGCCATGTACCCGATCTGGCGGTACGGCTCGGACGAGCAAAAGGAGCAGTGGCTACCCCGCATGGCGACCGGCGAGGTGATTGGCTGCTTCGGGCTGACCGAGCCTGACCAGGGCAGCGATCCCGGCGGCATGCAAACCCGCGCTATTCCGAACGGTTCCACCTGGACGCTATCCGGCACGAAAATGTGGATCACCAACGGCTCAGTGGCGGATGTCGCGCTCGTATGGGCGGCCACCGAGCAGGGGATCCGGGGGTTCCTGGTGCCACGTGGAACGCGCGGCTTCACCGCACGCGACATCCACAAGAAGCTCTCGCTGCGCGCCTCGGTCACCTCCGAGCTGCACTTCGACGACGTGCGGCTGGCGGCCGACGCGGTGCTGCCCGGCGTCACCGGGCTGAAGGGACCGCTGTCCTGCCTGACCGAGGCCAGATTCGGGATCGCCTGGGGGGCCACTGGCGCGGCCCGCGCCTGCTTCGAGGCCGCCGCGGAGTACGCCCGCACCCGTGAGCAGTTCGGCAAGAAGATCGGCGCCTTCCAGCTCACCCAGTCCAAGCTGGCCTGGATGCTCGCCGACCTGTCCCGTGCGCAGCTGCTCGCGCTGCACCTGGGCAGGCTCAAGGAGGCGGGCCAGATCAACCCGACGCAGGTCAGCCTGGGCAAGATGTCCAACGTGCGGACCGCCATCGACATCGCCCGGCAAGCCAGGACCATCCTGGGCGCGAACGGCGTGACGCTGGAGTACCCGGTGATCAGGCACATGGCCAACCTGGAGTCCGTGCTGACCTACGAGGGCACCGAAGAGATCCATGTGCTGGCCCTGGGCCAGGCGATCACCGGCTTGTCGGCCTACCGGTAGCCTCACATGGGCGGCCGCGGGCGACATGCGGCCGCCGAAGTGGGTACGCTTCGTGCCCGGAGGCACCGATCCGGGCCGACGTCCGGGGCGTTAGCTCAATGGCAGAGCAGTGGGCTTTTAACCCATGGGTTCAGGGTTCGACCCCCTGGCGCCCCACGCAATTGATCTTACGCGCTTGCTGATCTTCTGATCAGCGGGTAGCAGCGCTATTACCGAGCGGATTGCGTGGGTTGTTGCGTGGGCGCTCGCGTGTGGTGACAAGGCCCGCCGAGGCTCAGAGTCGATACAGGCGCTCTCGACAGCCTTTCCCTTCACCCCGCGCGAAGGAGCAGTCCTCATGTCCTTGTCCATACGTCCCGTGGCGATGAAGATCGGCCTCGGCGTTGCGGTAGCCGCCCTGGCCGCGGGAAGCACGGTGGCCGGCGTGGCCGCCGCGTCGGCATCGTCGACGGGCCGGCCGGCCGCGACGACGACCACGATCGACCACCAGCTCTGCTACAAAGCGGACGCCCCTGGTTTCCAGCCTCCGGGGAACGTCCTGCTGCAGGACGAGTTCAGTACGACGCCATTCGCGCCGCAGGTCGGCCCCGCGGTCATCCACTGCAACCCGGTGGCCAAGACGGTGCCGAGCGGGCAGGTGTTCCCCATCACCAACCCCAATGCCCACCTGTTGTGCTTCAACATCGCCGAGCCCGCCCAGCCCACGCCCCTGGTGCGGGTCGTCAACCAGTTTGGCGCCGCAACATTGCAGCCCAGCCAGCCCAACCTGCTGTGCCTGCCGACCTGGAAGAGCCTGACCGGCCCGCCCGAGCAGAAGGCGGCCGCGCCTCCTGGCCTCGGCCACTTCACCTGCTACCCGGTCAAGCCGGTCACGGGCGCGTACCGGCCGCCGCCGGTCATGCTGCAGGACGAATTCGCCCCCAAGCCGGTCAGCGCCCAGGTGAGCCCCGTACCGGTGGAACTGTGCGTGCCCACCCAGAAGACCGTGAACGGCAAGGTCTACAAGATCATCAAGCCGAGGTGGCACCTGCTGTGCTTCCCGGTGTCGCCGACGCCCATCATCACTCCGGTATTCGACAAGAACCAGTTCGGCAACGCTCCGGTCAACATCGGGCAGACGACCTGGCTGTGCCCGCCCTCAACGCTGAAGATCCTCTCGACTAGCGGCGGATAGCCGAGGCTAGCGATAGTGCATCCGGCCGGGGCGGAATCTTCCGCCCCGGCCTCGCGGCGTCAGTCCGGGCAGTTGCCCGGATAGGTGCCGACTGCGTTACCTATGAGTCCGCCGAATGCGGCGGCTAGGCCAGCGATACCGAGAATGTCACCCAGGGCGAGAGACGCCAGGATGGCCTCGGGGGCAAAGGCCAGGGCAAGAAGGGCTACGCCGGTGAGGGCCAAGGCACCGATCAGGGTCGAGGCCGAAACGCAGAAATCGCGTTCGGCACCGCAGCCGGTGGGGTCGTTGAAGTTGATCGGGTCGTCGTTGGTGAACTGGTACAGGTCGGTGCCGCTGCTGAAGCCGGTCGGATCCTGGCTCATGAAGGTGCCGGTTGACGGGTTGTAGGAGCGCTCACCCATCGAGTACAGGCCGGTCCCGGTGTTCTGGGTCGCGTCGAACTCGAAGGTGCTGGGTGAGGACGCGCCGCTCGCGGTGACGGCGCCGTGGGGAGTGTAGGAGTAACTGGTGGTGATCGCGCCGGCGGAACTCGCCAGCGCCATCGTGGTATCCAGCCGGCTGGTGAGCAGCGAACTATTGGTTCCCGACGGCGTGGTGAACTGGAAGATCTGGCCGGGGGCCCCGGTGAGCAGGTTGGCCGTGGGGCTGCCTCCCGACTGCTCCTGGACGACGTTGTCGTCGGACTTGATGCCGTCGAACAGGTAGGAGGTGGCCGTGCCGCCGACCGTCGAGGAGACCTGCTGACCGAACGGGTTGTAGCTGAACGAGGCCGTGACCCCGCCGCTGATGCCGGTGAGCTGGTTCTGGTCGTTCCAGGTGTAGCTGTTGGTCCCGTTGGAGGTCAGGTCGCCGTCGGCGTTGTAGGCGTAGGCGGTGCCGTTCCACGTGCTGATCTCGTTGTCGGCGTTATAGGTGTTGCCGGTGACCGCGGCGGGCAGGACGGCGCTGGCCAGGCTGCCCGACTCCGAGCTGATCTGGCCGTTGGCGGTGTAGCTGTAGTTCACGGCGCCGACGCTGGTGGTGCCCTTCTTGAAGGTCTGGCCGGTCAGGTCGGAGTCGGCGTCGTAGGCCTTGGTGTCCTTGATGCCGTCCGGCAGCGTGAGGGAGGTAACCCGGCCGAGGCCGTTATAGGCCTGGGTCACTGACGTCGTGCCCTGGGTGACCTTGGTGAGGTTGCTGTCCTTGTCGTAGGTATAGGTGATCTTGGTCTGGCCGGGGACGGTCAGTGACGTCGGCTGCTGGTCGTTGTTGTACGCGCGCGTCACGGTCCCTTGCGGGCTCGTCTGGTTGAGGATGTCGCCCAGGCCGTCGTAGCTGAGCGAGTAGGTCCCGCCGGGGGTCTGGACCGCCTTGGTCAGCCGGCTGGCCAGGTCGTAGGTGTTGACGATCTTGGTCTGCTGGCTGGTGCCTGATACGCCGTACCTGGCCGTGGTCACGTCGCCGAAGTCGTCGTAGGCGAACGTGTCCTTGTTGCTCATGGCGTCGATGACCTGCGTCAGGTCCCCATCGCCGTCGTAGCTGTCGGTGGTGACCTTGCCGAGGGGGTCGGTCTTGGTGGCGAGCTCGCTGTCGCCGTTGTAGGTGTAGCTGGTCTTGTTCCCGTTGGCGTCGGTGATGCTGGTCAGGTTGCCGTCGGCGTCGTACCCGTCGCTCGTCACCGCCCCCGTCGGGCTGGTCACGCTGGCCTGCTCCCCGAGCGCGTTGTAGGTATAGGTGGTCGTGTTGCCCTCGTCATCGATGGACTGGAGTTCCTGGCCGACCGAGTTGTAGTAGGTGCCGCTCGCGTTGCCCAGGGGGTCGGCCACGGCGATCAGGTTGCCGAAGAGGTAACTCATGTACGTGTTCCCGCCGGCCGGATTGGTGAGCTGGATCGGCTGGCCCTCGTTGTTGAGGGTAACGACCCACTGGTTGCCGAGCGGGTCGGTGACCGTTTCGGTCTGGGCGGAGTCGTTGTAGGCGATCGTGCTGGTCTGGCCGAGCGGGTCGGTGAGGCTGGCGACCCGGCCGTACACAGGGTCGTAGGTATAGGACCAGGTAACGGCGCTGGAGGTCCCGGTCAGGTAGGTGACCGAGGTGACGTCACCACGGGAGTCGTAGGCGTAGCTGGTGGTGCGGCCGAGCGGGTCGGTCTGACTGGTGAGCAGGTTGGTGCCCGGGTCGAAGACATACGAGGTGGTCCGGGCGGACGAGGTGCCGGCCGCGCTGGTCACCGACGAGGGAAGACCGCTGGCGTTGAAGGCGTAGATCTGCTCGATGCCCCTGGGGTCGGTCACGGTCGCCTGCTGGATCTGGCCGCTGGTGTTGGTCAGGTAGCTGTAGCTCCAGTTGCCGCCGACCCCGTCGGTCTGGCCGGTGATCCAGCCGGTCGTGGGGTTGTAGGTGTTCGAGGTGACATGGCCGGCCGGGTCCGTGGCAGTCAGCAGTTCGGCGCAGGTCATCGCCGATGTGCAGGGCGCCCAGCCGTAGCTGGTCACGCCTCCCGCCGGGTTGGTCACGGTCGTCAGCCGGCCGGAGGCGTCGTAGCCATAGCTGACCGTCCGGCCGGAGTTGTCCTGGACCTGCTTGATGCAGGTGGTGGACGGGGAGGCCGTCACGCAGTTGCCGTACGTGAACTTCATCCACCGGCCGTCCGATGTGGTGACGGTCTGCAGGTTCCCGATGACGTTGCTGCGGGTGATCTTGATCGAGTTGCCGTAGCGGTCGGTGATCTGGCTCAGGTAGGCCGGGTCGCTGAACGACAGCACCGTGCCGTTGGTGAGATCGACGGTGAACGGGCCGTCGGTGTCCCCATTCGTCCAGATCAGGGTGGAGCCGTAGAACAGCGACGGGCTGCCGACCGACTGGTACAGGCCGGTCGTGCCGGTGGGGTCGTAGCTGATCTTGCCGCCGTCGGGGCTGTAGAGCACGAAGTCTCCGGCGGAGTTGGCCACGATGTAGAAGTTCAGGCTGCTGCTGGTGCCGATGCCGAAGTCCCGCACGGTGTCATCGAGCTGGCGGTACGTGCGGGTCAGGGTGATGCCCTCGACGTCGGGCAGGGCCAGGTCGGTAGCCTCGTTCACCATCAGGCCGGTGCCCAGGTTGATGGGGTCACCGGGGCCACCGCCCAGCGGGCAGCTGGGGCCGTCGGGCGGTGAGCCGCCGCTACCGCCGCCCCCGCCACCGGGCGGCGGGGGGCTGCCGGGGCAAGGCGGCGGATTGGGGTTGGGCGGCGGGTTGGTGCCGAAGCCGCCGAGTTCCATGATGTGCCAGCGGGTTCCCGCGGTCGGGATGATTTGCTTGCCGTTGGCGCTGACGTGCCCGGTGCCGTAGCGCCACCAGCCAGTCCCGGCCCAGTCGGGGCTGTCGATGAAGTACGGGATGGCCGTGCCGGGCGGCTGGCCGGTGGCGTTGGGGTAGATGACCCGCAGCCCCGGGCCGCTGACGGTGGTATTACCGGGCTGCAGGGTGAAGAAGCCGGGCTGCATGCCGGGCGCCAGCGGGTAGGGGGTGCGGCCCACCGTCAGCGGGGTCAGCGACACCTTCGTCACCGCATGGCCGTTACGGTCGCGGATCACCGTCCCCTTGGGAATCTGGATCACCAGCCCGGGGAGCTTCGGCGAGGTCACGTTCACCTCGCGGGCGGCGGGAGAGGTGATCGTGATGGCGTGGGCCATATCCAGCGGGGTCAGGTAGGTGACCCAGGGCAGGACCGTGGTCCGGCCCGCGGGTAGTTCCACCGGCTCGGCGTACACGCCGTACTGGCGGCCGCCGACGTTGTTCGCGGAGATGATCAGCTGGTGGCGGCCGGAGGCCAGGTGCGCGATCAGGAACTGGCCGCCGGAGCCGGTGGTGGTGCTGGCCTGGGTCCGGCCGGCGGTCGAGGCCACGGTGATCGTGACGCCGGGCAGGCGAGCACCCTTATTGGTCTCGACCAGGCCGGACAGGGCGGTTACCCCCGCGCCGGCCCGCAGCGGATGCGGGTCACGGCCCGGCGGCAGCGGGACGGCCGCTCCTTGCTCGGTGATCTTGACCCGTGGCCCGCGGGCCACTCCGCCCGGGGTGATCACGCGAACGTCGCCGCCGGTCCCGGGGGGTGCGCTCACCTTCAGCTCCGTCGCGGACGCGGCGGTGACGTGGGCCAGCAGATCGCCGACCCGCACGACGTCCTTGACCGCGGTGGCGGAGAAGCCCCGGCCGCTGATGACGATGGTCTTGCCGGACGCCACTACGGCCGGCCGGGCCGAGGTGATCACGGGTGTCGGCGCGGCCGTACGGCCGGCCGCTGTGCCGTGCCGCGGGCCGCCGCCGGCCTGGGTGATCGAGAGCAGGTTGCCCTCGGCGTCGTAGTTGTAGGTCGCGGTCCCGGCCGCGGTGGTGACCGTGGCCAGCCGGCCGGACGCGTCATAGGTGTAGGAGACGGCGGCGGTGGCGGCCACGGCCGGCACGGGCACGGCGGTTAGCTGGATGAACAGCGCCGACCCTGTGGCCAGCACGGCCGTACGGGAGCGGGTCAGGCGGAACCGTCGCCGGGAACGGCGGCCGGGTCGGGAGGCGAACAGCCTCGTCGGGTCGAGAGTCACGAGCGACCTCCGGTCACGCGGCTGGAAACGGTCCGGGTCTGGGGATGGGATGGCCTTATGCCGCCGCCGGTGGGTTCCGGCGACGTGGGATGCCCAAGCGGAGGTGAACGCAATCCTGCGGTGTCCCCCGATGCCGTGTACTCGGCGGTGACCTGGGCTGCGGTCAGGGCGGTCGGGAATATGGCGATGTCGGCGAGGTCGCCGCTGAAGAAGCCGCAGCAGCCCTGGACCCCGGCCCCGATCTGCAGGCCCTGCGGGGCGGGCACCGTATCGAGCGGGGCGGGGAAGTTCTGGCTGCCCAGGCTGGTCCCGTCCACGTACACGGTGGCCGAGGTCCCGTTGGTCGTCGCCACCACGAAGTGCCAGCTGCCGTTGTTCAGCGCGGTGGTCGAGGTGAAGGTCAGGTCGTCTCCGAAGCCCGACACGATCACGTCGCTGGGCTGGGTGAGCACCGTGAACCCCTGACTGGTGCTCTCGGTGCCGTAACCGGCCAGGAACTCCGACCCGCCGCTGGTGGTGTCGATCCAGCCTTCCAGGGTGCGCGAGTTGTTGAACAGCGGCAGCGACGGGCCGCCGCCGCCGGCCGGGCCGTTCGCGTTCGAGCTGATGGCGGCGGCGGGGTCGCTGACCAGCGGCCCGGCCACGCCCAGGGTCGGCTGCGCCGTGTAGCCGCCGGTGGCCCCGTTGCCGGACGAGTCGGCCATGGCCCGCCTGTCGGTGTCGGCCAGCCGGTAGAACACCGACGGATGCGCCGACAGGACCGTCGAAGCGTACGTCGAGGCGGTCCCGGTCGGGGTGACCGCGCTGGTGGTGGCGGCCGCCCCGGCGCCGTACTCGTTGAGCGCCTGGATCTGGAAGGTGTAGGCGACGCCCCCGGCCAGCCCGGTAATGCTGGTGCTGCTGGCGGTGGACGGCACCGACGCCGAGTTGACGGCGGTGCTGCCCTTCAGCGCGGTGATCAGGTAGCCGGTCACCGCGGGGTCAGAGCCCGACGGCGCCTGCCAGGACACGGTCGCCTGGTTGACTCCCCCGGTCGCGACCGGCGAGCCGGGTGCCGCCGGGGTGCTCAGGCCCGAGGCGGCGAACTGGGCGGCGATCTTGGCCGCGGTGAGCCCGGCCGGGAAGACCGCGACGTCGGCCAGGTCGCCGCTGAAGAAGCCGCAGCAGCCCTGGACCCCGGCCCCGATCTGCAGGCCCTGCGGGGTGGGCAGCGTATCGAGGGGGGTGGTGAAGCTCCGGGTGCCGATGCTGATCCCGTCCACGTAGACGGTGGCCGTGGTCCCGTTGCTGGTCACCGCCACGAAGTGCCAGCTGCCGTCGTTGAGCGCTGAGGTGGTGGTGAAGGTCAGGTCGTCGCTGAAGCCCGACACGATCACGTCATCGGGCTGGGTCGCGACCGCGAAGCCTTCGCTGGTGCTCTCGTTGCCGTAGCCGGCCAGGAACTCTTCCCCGCCGCTGGTGGTGTTGATCCAGCCTTCCACGGTGCGCGGCTGGCCGAACAGCGGCAGCGACGGGTTGCCGCCCGCCGCCGGGCCGTTCGCGTTCGAGCTGATCGAAGGCGCGGTGTCGCCGGCCAGCGGGCCGGGCTGGCCCAGGGTTACCTGCGCCGTGTAGGCGCCGGTGGCTCCGTTGCCGGACGAGTCGGCCATGGCGTGGCTGTCGGTGTCGGCCAGCCGGTAGAAGGCCGACGGGTTAGAGGCCAGCACCGTCGAGACGTACGTGGCGGCGGCGCCGGTGGGGGTGACCGCGCTGGTGGTGGCGGCCGGGCCGGCGCCGTACTCGTTGAGCGCCTGGATCCTGAACGTGTAGGCCGTGCCGCCGGTCAGCCCGGTCACGCCCGTGCTAGTCGCGGTGGCGGGCACCGACACCGCGTTGACCGCGGTGCCGCCCTTCAGCGCGGTGACCAGGTAGCCGGTGACGGCGGGGTCAGAGCCCGACGGTGCCTGCCAGGACACCGTGGCCTGGTTGGCCCCGGCAGTCGCGGCCGGCGCGCCAGGTGCCGCCGGGGTGGCCAGGCCGGAGGCGGCGAACTGCGCGGTGACCTGGGCGGTGGTCAGCGCGGTCGGGAACACCGCGATGTCGGCCAGGCCGCCGTTGAAGAAGCCGCAGCAGCCCTCGACGCCGGCTCCCAGTTGCAGACCCGGGGATGTGGACAGGGTATCCAGCGTAATGGGGAAATTCTGAGTGCCCAGGCTGGTCCCGTCCACGTAGACCGTGGCCGAGGTGCCGTTGCTGGTCACCGCCACGAAATGCCAGTTGCCGTCGTTGATGGCGGAGGTGGTGGTGAAGGTCAGGTCGTCGCTGAAGCCCGACACGATCACGTCGTGCGGCTGCATGGCCACGGCAAAGCCTTCGCTGGTGCTCTCGTTGCCGTAGCCGGCCAGGAAGTCTTCCCCGCCGCTGGTGGTGTTGATCCAGCCTTCCAGGGTGCGCGGCTGGCTGAACAGCGGCAGCGACGGGTTGCCGCTGCCGGCCGGGCCGTTCGCGTTCGAGCTGATGGCGGTGGCGGGGTCGCTGGCCAGCGGCCCGGCCACGCCCAGGGTCGGCTGCGCCGTGTAAGCGCCAGTCGCTCCGTTGCCCGAGGAGTCCGCCAGGGCGCGGCTGTCGGTGTCGGCCAGCCGGTAGAACACTGCGGGGTTCGATGACTGCACCGTGGTCACGTAGGTCGAGGCGGATCCGGTGGGCGTGACCGCGCTGGTGGTGGCGGCGGTGCCCGCCCCGTACACGTTGAGCGCCTGGATCTTGAAGGTGTAGGCGGTGCCGCCGGCCAGCCCGGTTACGGTCGTGCTGGTCGCGGCGGCTGCCACCGACAGGGCGCTGACCGTGCTGCTGCCCTTCAGCGCGGTGACCAGGTAGCCGGTGACAGCGGGGTTGGAGCCGGACGGCGCCTGCCAGGACACGGTGGCCTGATTGGCGCCCGGCGTCGCGGCCGGCGCGCCAGGCGCGGTCGGGCGGCCCAGGCCGGAAGCGGCGAACTGGGCGGTGACCTTGGCGGCGGTCAGCGCGGTCGGGAACACCGCGATGTCGGCCAGGCTGCCGTTGAAGAAGCCGCAGCAGCCCTGGACGCCGGCCCCGATCTGCAGACCCTGCGGGGTCGGCAGGGTATTGAGCGGTTCGGCGAAGTTCTGGGTGCCCAGGCTGGTCCCGTCCACGTAGACGGTGGCGGAGCTGCCGGTCGTGGTCACCACCACGAAATGCCAGTTGGCGTCGTTAAGGCCGGCCGCGCTGGTGAAGGCCAGATCGTCGCTGAAGCCCTGCACGATCACGGCGTGCGGCTCGACGGACACCGCGAAGCCTTCGCTGGTGCTCTCGTTGCCGTAACCGGCCAGGAAGTTCTGTCCGCCGCTGGTGGTGTTGATCCAGCCTTCCATGGTGCGCGGCTGGGCGAACAGGGGCAGCGACGGGCTGCCGCCGCCGGCCGGGCCGTTCGCGTTGGAGCTGATGGCAGCGGCGGCGTCGTTGGGCAGCGGCCCCGTCACGCCCAGGGTCGGCTGCGCGGTGTAGGCCCCGATAACGCCCTTCCCCGAGGAGTCGGCCATCGCGCTCGCGTCGGAGTCGGCCAGCCGGTAGAACACCGACGGCTTCGACGACAGCACGGTCGAGGCGTACGTCGAGGCGGACCCGGTCGGCGTGACCGCGCTCGTGGTGGCGGCCGCGCCGGCACCGTACTCGTTGAGCGCCTGGATCCTGAAGGTGTAAGCGGTGCCGCCGGCCAGCCCGGTCACGGTCGCGCCGGTCGCGGTCGCGGGCACCGAGATGGCGTTGACCGCGGCGCTGCCCTTCCGCGCGGTGACCAGGTAACCGGTAACGGCAGGATCAGAGCCCGAGGCCGCCTGCCAGGTGACGCTGGCCTGGTTGGCCCCGGCCGTCGCCGCCGGGGTGCCCGGTGCCGTCGGGGCGCTCAGGCCGGAGGCGGCGAACTGGGCGGTGACCTGAGCGGCGGTGAGCGCGGCCGGGAACACCGCCACGTCGGCCAGGTCGCCGCTGAAGAAGCCGCAGCAGCCCTGGACCCCGGAGCCGATCTCCAGGCCCTGCGGGGCGGACACCGTGTTGAGGGCGATGGCGAAGTTCTGGGTGCCGAGGCTATTCCCGTCCACGTAGACGGTGACCGAGCTGCCGGTCGTGGTCACCACCACGAAATGCCAGCCGCCGTCGTTCAGCGCGGCCGGGCTGGCGAAGGTCAGGTCGTCGTTGACGCCGGACGCGATCACGTCATGCGGCTGGATGGCCACCGCGAAGCCTTCGCTGGTGGACTGCACGCCGTAGCCGCCGACGAACTCTTCCCCGGTGCTGGTGGTGTTGACCCAGCTCTCGAAAGTGCGCGGCGCGGCGAAGGTCGGCAGCGCCGGGCTGCCACTGGCGCCCGGTCCGCTGGCAGCGTCGCTGATGGCGGTGGCCGGGTCGTTGCCCAGCGGCCCGGTCTGGCCCAGGGTCGACTGCGTGGTGTAGACGCCGGTGGCAGCGCCGCCGGAGGAATCGGCGATCGCGTGCGGGGTGAAATCGTCCAGCCGGTAGAACACCGACGGGGCCGCCGACAGCACCGTCGACGCGTAGGTCGACGCCGTCCCGGTCACCTTGAACGACTTGCTCGTGGCCGGCGGACCGCTGCCGAAGGCGTTCATGGCGACGACCTGGAACGTGTACGTACCCGCTTGCAGGCCGGTCAGCCGGGCGGCGGTGGCGTCCCCGGGCACGGCCACGCTGGGCGAGCCGGGACTGCCGCCGAGCGCGCTGACCACGTAGCTGGTCACGCTGCCGCCTGCTGCGGCGTGCCCCCAGGTGACGTCGGCGGCGTTGGTCCCGCCGAAGAAGACGTTGAGGCTAGTCACCGCGGCGGGCAGGCTGTAGCCGGAGGCGGCGAAGTGCGCGGCCACGGTGGCCGCGCTGAGCGCGGCGGGGTAGATCGCCACGTCGGCCAGGTCGCCGTTGAAGAAGTTGTAGCCCGGGAAGCCCGCCATCGACAGCCCGGCCGGGTCGAGCGTGTTGATGGTTCCGGAGAACGGGGCGCTGCCCACCTGCTGACCGTCCAGGTAGACGGTGACGGTGGTCCCGTCGTAGGTGACGGTGGCCAGGTGCCAGTTGCCGTCGTCCGCCGGCCGCGGGGTGGGGAACGCGAGGTAGTCGTTGAAGCCGTCCACGTTGACCGAATGGGCGCTGAGCGACACGATGAACGCTTCGTTGGTGCTGGTCGGCCCGTAGCCCACGATGGCCTGGTTGGTCGTCGCGCTGGTGGTGTTGAACCACGCTTCCACGGTGCGGGCGTTCTCAAACTGCGGCAGCGCCGGGCCGGCCGCGCCGATGCCGCTGCAGCAGGTGGCGTAGCGAGTCGATGGGGCCGGGTCGGACGCGAGCGCGGCCGGCTGGCCCAGGGTCTCCTGTCCGGAGTACGTCCCGTCCGCCGCGCCGCCAGAGGAGTCGGCCATGACCGTGCTGCCGGTCGGCTCGTCCAGCCGGTAGAAGGCCGCGGGCGTGCTGGCCTGTACCGAGCCCAGGTAGGTCGTGGCCGGGCCGGTCGGGGTAGCCGCCGCTGACGTGCCGGCCGGGCCGGCGCCGCAGCTGCTCTCGGCCACCACGGAGAACGTGGCCGCGGTCCCCCCGGCCAGCCCGGTCAGCGTCGCTGCCGTGCCGTTGCCGCTGGTGGCGATGGAGGCTCCGACGTCTGGCCCGGTGGCTTCGCGGACCACATAGGCGCTGATCGTGGTTCCGTTGCCGTTCGCCGCGGTCCAGGTGACCGCGGCCTGGCTGGCTCCCGCGGTGGCGCTGACGCTGCCGGGGGCAGAGGGGACGGCGCACTGGAACGGCAGGACCGGCGCACCAGGACGGGGGGGGTTGCCGCCGGCCGAGGAGCGCAGCAGTTCTCCGTTGAGGGCCAGCACGCCGTGCGTCGCGTGCCTGGGATGGTAGGCCTTCGCCCAGGAGGATGCGAGCGGGGCCGCGGCGGGCGGCCGGTGCGTCCTGGCGGCCGCCGGGGGCGTGATCCGGCCCCGGCTGGCGGCCGGTGCTCGCGATGCGGCACCGGCCTGGCTGGTCGGCGCCACGACCAGCAGAGCAGTGGGCAGTACCGCCAGCGGCACCCACAGAGCCCGCCTGCCCCGGCGATCGGTCCGGTCATTGCCCGCGCTGAAACTAGCAGGCCTGCGCACACGGATTGCCATTGCCGCCCCACCCCTGTACCTTTTTAACGCGCTCAATAATGGGCCACGCCTATGAAGCCGGAAAGTGCGAGAGCACCGTCGGCAGGAGAGATCGATTACGGAGGTCGTTTACGGCCTTGCGAAGCTAATGGACGCTGGGCGACAAACGCTGGAAGATTCGCTGTCGGCTGGTCATGCCGCCGATAAATAAGCAGGAGCGTCGGCTTCTCCACGGGATAACCATAAGTTTCCGTTGGCCGATTGACAACCAGGAAAAGCCAACCACTCCAGCCCCAGAACGCGCCGGGCACTCAGGCGGCCGGGCGGCCGCGGCAATCTCGGGTGAGAATCACCGCGCCAGCGCGATCACCTCATCTAGGCCCGCACTGAGATCCCCGGCCAGGCCACTGGGGTCGGTGACGGCGACCGTATCGGTGTTGATCCCGATGCAGCATTCGTCGTTGTGCGAGATCAGCGTGATCATCGCCGCGCAGCCGGGCAGCGGGCCGAACGGGAACATCTGCGTGATCCTCGACCCGGCGATGTAGACCGGGTACGGCACCCCGGGGACGTTGGACACCTGGACGTCGTTGGTGCTGGTAAGCCGGCCCGAGACCGCGGCGATGACAGGCGCGGGCAGCCAGCCGAGCGCCGGGGCGAGCGCTCCAGCCACCGGGTCGGCCGCGTTGCCGCCGTTGCTCCGCGCGGTCAGTACGAACTGCCGCACGGCGGCGATCCTGGCCGCCGGATCCAGTTCGGCCATGTCCGCGGCGAACCTGGCGCCGGTGAAGCGGTTGCCGCCCTGCGGGTCGTCCTGGGTCCGCAGGCTGATCGGGAACCCCACCGTGAGCCGGTCCGCCGGGGCGTGGAGCCGCTCGTGGTAGCGGCGGAATCCGCCGATCACGGCGGCCAGCAGCCCGTCGTTGAGCGAGCCGCCGCCCGCTTTCGCCCCGGCCTTGAGGCCGGCGAGCGGCACCTCGAGCATCTCGAAATGCCAGCCGCCGCCGCGCGGCGCCAGCAGCGCGGAGCCGGCCGGCACCGGGGCGGCGGTCTGGGTCAGCCAGCGCGCCGCGTCGAGGGCCTGCCCGGCCGCTTTCGAGGCGGAATCCCATGGCCGGGTCAGCGAGCCGAGCATCTCGATTCCCTGCCGCAGCGCCGCCACCGGAGCGGACCGGGCCAGCCCGGTGACCTGACCGGCGAGCAGGCCGATCCTGGACGCTTCGACCGGCCCCGGCGGGGGGGCCGGCGGCGGCTCGGGCCGGTCCGGGTCATGCTCGGCCGTCCGGCTGTGCAGCCGCGTGATCAGCTGGATCGCGCCGAGCCCGTCGGTCACGCTGTGATGGCTCTTCACGCAGTACCCGGCCCGGCCGTCGGCCAGTCCCTCCACCAGCAGCGTCTGCCACAGCGGCCGCTCACGGTCGAAGGGGGCGGCGGCGAACTCCTGCACGGCATCGAGCATCTGCCGCGGCGAGCCCGGGGCCGGCAGCATGACCCGGTGCACGTGATAGGCCAGGTCAAGCTCGTCGGCGGTCACCCAGGTCGGCGTCCCTACCCCGAACATCGGGTCGGCCACCCGCTGCCGCATCCGCGGCACCATCCGCGAGGCCCACTCGTGTGCCGCTACCAGCCGGTCCCAGTCGGGGACGGGGTCGAGCAGCTCGAGCAGGCTGACGTTCACCCGCAGCCGCGGGTCGGCCGACTCGGCCCGCCACATCGCCGTCTCCAGCGGGTTCATCTCGGGCGCTGAGCCCCAGTCCAGCGGGGCCGCCGCAGGATGGCCAGCCGCGCCCGGCTCGGAGACCTCGACCCGCCCGGAGCCGGGCTCGCGGCCGGGCCAGTCGGCGAGCGTCGCCAGGTACTGCTGGTGCACCTCCGCCACGTGCTTGTCCAGTTCCCCGGCCGTCCAGCCCTCGGTGGAGATCGGCGGCAGCACCGCGATCTGCACGTTCCCCGCGCGGATGACCGACGCGTTGCGCCACATCAGCTCGCCGACGTTGCGAATGACGATCGGGACGATCGGCACGCCCGCCTGCAGGGCGACGTGGAACGCGCCCTTCTTGAACGGGCCCAGCGCCGGGGTCGCAGACCGGGTGCCCTCCGGCGCGATGACCAGCGAGATGCCCTCCCGTAGCTTGCGCACGGCCGGCTCAAGCGCCTTGCGCGCCTGGGCGGGGTTGCCGCGGTCCACGAACGCCACGTCGGCGAGCCGGAAGGCGAGCCCGATGCCCGGGGTGCTGGCCAGCTCCTTCTTGGCCACGCCGGTGAAGCCGCCGCGCAGCAGCTTGGCCAGGATGAGCACGTCGAGCTGGCTCTGGTGGTTGAACAGGAACACCGCGGGCCTGGCGGCGAGGTGCTCCTCGCCCCGGACGTCGAGCCGCACTCCGGCCAGCACGCTGCCCACCTCGCCGGCCAGCGTGATGCCGAGGTCAACCGCCTCGCGGCGGGAGCCGGTCGGGGCGCCCAGCAGCGTGCCGGCGGTGAAGCCGCCGAGCATGCCGGCCAGGCCGGCCGCGGTGCGGGCGATGTCCTGCGCCCCCGGGCGGCCCCGGGAGCGGAACCGGGCGATCGGCCACCCGTAGTGTCGTGCGGCCGCCGCCAGCCCCCGGCCGGGATTGAGCGCCCGCGCCCGGCCGGCGGTCCGCAGGAACAGCACGTCCTCGTCGCCGTTGGAGTAGGCGTAGCTCTCCGGCAGGTCGATGTCGTGGCCGGCCGCGAACGCGCGGACCGCCGCGGCCTTGCCGGACCGCCATAGCAGCGGCCCGCCGGGCCGGCCGGTGCAGATCCCGTTCACGAACTCGACCGGCGAGACGATGATGTGCTGCACGCCCATGGCCCTGGCCGCGGGCTCGACCTGGAACCGGGTGGCCGACGAGGCGAGCACGACGGTGTGCCCGGCCCGCAGGTGCGCCTCGACCAGCCGCCACCCCTCCGGGTACATCGAGCCGGCCACGCCCTGTACCCACAGCCGCTCGCCCAGCTCGGTGAGCTCGTCCTCGCTGCGGCCCGCCCAGACCCGCATGCCCAGCGTGGTGAACTCCTCGAAGTCCTTCTCGCTGCTCACGCCGCGCAGGCCGGTCAGCAGCATCCGGCCGAGGTCGGCCGGCGCGACCTGCAGCGAGCGCAGGTGGTGGCGGGCGAACGCCGCCAGCGAGTACCCGTCGATCAGGGTCCCGTCGAAGTCGAAGAAGGCGCCCACGTGCGCGCCCTTCGGCCCGGCTTCGGCGTCGGCGATCAGCCGTTCCTCGGACCACGTCCCTCTGGCGGGCCGACTAGGGCTCGACACCGACTGCCTCCCGCCGTGATGCTGCATCGATTTCGTCGATCGTGATCACCCGCGTGACGAGGTCGCGCAGCCGGGCGGCGAAAGCCTGCCTGCGCTGCACCAGATCCTCATCCCCTGGACCGATCAAGTCTAGGTTTGCGGCGAGCTTCAGCGCGCCGGAGAACAGCTCCCTGGACAGCGACTCCGGTCCGTGCAGCCGGCCCTGCAGCAGCATCTGCCGCCCGACGCCGTTGCACTCGTCGAGAAACTCCTTCTCGGCCACCGGGCGGCCCGCGTCGTGCGCGCTGAGCCGCTCGGCCACCACGAGCTGCGCGTCCAGGAACGACCGCAGCACCCGGTGCGCCATCAGCAGCTCCGAGCCCGTCAGCACCGCGCGCCCGTCCGCCGTCGGCCAGCCGGGATCCAGCCGGTCAAGCTCCGCGGCGAGCTGCACGCGATAGGACTCCTTGTCCGGGAAGAAGAACTCGAACTTCAGCTGGTCGCGTAGCCGCATGGCCTCGTCCCAGCGGTCCGCAGGGTCGCTGAGCAGGACCAGTTCCGCCACCGCGCGGTCGACGAAGTGGTGAATCGCGCTATTGCGGTAGAACGCGGCCACCAGGTGCTGGCCCCGCTCGATCGCGTAGACCGGCTCCACGCCGCCGTCGTAGATCGTCACGACGTGCTGCTGGGCCAGCGCGCCCAGCACGTGCCGCACCCCGCTGGCCGTCCGCAGCGCCTCGCCCGAGTGCGGTAGCTCCCGCTCGACCAGGTAGGCCCGCAGCGGCTCGAGCACTCGGCGTACCTGGCCCAGGGTCAGCGCCCGGTCGCGCACCCCCAGCAGCGCGAGCGTGACCAGCGCCGTCGCGGTCGCCGGAGTCACCCGGTTGATCCGCACGGCCACCTCGAACGCGATCTTCTGCAGCCGGAGCCGCCACGCGTCCCTGTCGCCCTGATCCCCGTTGGCGGCCATCGCCTCGCGCAGCGAGATCGGCTCGGCGAACCTGACCTGCACCGTGCCGATCCGGGACAGCTGCCCCCTCGCGTAGGACGCCAGCCAGGACAGCCCCTCCGCCTTCTTCGCCCCGCCGCCTTGCTCGGCGGCCATCGCCGATGCCTCGCGGAGCTGGTCGTAGGTGATCGACACCGGGACGAGGAAAGCATCGTCGGCGTAGCCCAGCTCGACCGCCTCGGCGAGGTAGGTCAGCAGGCCGTAGCGCGGCGGCCGCAGCTTGCCGGTCCGCGATCGGCCGCCTTCCATGTACCACTCGAGATTGAACCGCTTGGCCAGCAGGTAGCCGAGGTACTCGCGCAGCGCCAGCTTGTAGACCTCGTCGCCGCCGAAGCTCCGCCGGATGAACACCACGCCGGCCCGCTTGGCCAGCGGGCCGAGCGGCCAGAAGCTGAGGTTGTCCCCGCCGAGCACGTGATTGCGCGGGAAGTCGTGGTCGGCGAGCACGTCGGCCAGCAGCAGCGAGTCGGCGTACGAGCGATGGCTGGGCAGGAACACCAGCGCGTGGTGGCGGTTCAGCTCGCGCAGCCGGTCCAGCCCGGCCGTGTCGGCCTCGACTTCCCAGGCGCGGGCATGCAGCGGGCGCAGCACGCCGGACAGCACGTCCACGGCGAGCGGGCTCATCGAGGCGACCAGGCCGTCCAGGCCGGCTCCGGCCAGCTCCATCACTTCGGACTCGGCCACCTCCAGCCGGGCGGCGAGCGCGGCGACCTCGGTCCCGAACTGCGGGCTGTCCTTGATCGCCTCGACGACGCTCCTCGGCACCTTGTACCGGTATCCGCGCAGCGGCCGCTCGGCCCGGTCCAGCGCCAGCCGGGCCTGCCGCGCCACGAACTGCGCGAACGAGCCGGTGCCGCCCCAGCGGTCGCGCAGCGCGGCCACAGTGGCGGACTCGGCGAGCACGACCCGGGCCCGGCCGGGCTCGCGGTGCGCGATCTGAGCCTGCCGGAACGTCGGCGGCCGCCGCTGGCCGACCAGCGACAGCACGTCCGGCCAGCGCTGCGGGCGTTCCCCGGCACGCTCCCGGGGCAGCCACGCCACCCGCGCGGCCGATACGACCGTGTCCGGCGACGCCTCGGCCAGCGACCGGGCCAGCCCCGGGCCTTCCAGCGGCAGCACCGCGGCCGGCCGCACGCCGGAGTCGCGCAGCCACCGCCGGACCAGCGTTCGCTCCACCTCGGTCGTCGCCTCAGCGAGCAGGATGAGCGGGGCACCGCCGTTGGAGGGTGCGACGCCGACCGCGTTCTGCACCGCTCGCCGACCGTCCATTCCCGGCTCCTTCCCTCCCAGGCCATCCTGGCCCATCCCGTGATCTGGGTCACCCACCCTCCGCGATCACCATACGTAGGTGTCTGCGCCATTCTGGCTGAGCAGGCTCCCCAGATGCGATCATGGATACCGTGGCCGACGCCGGACAGATCATCGACAACACCGAAGCCTCCCGTTTCGAGCTGACGGCCGACGGCCGGCTCGCTGAGCTGCAGTACCGGCACCGCGGACGCCGACTCGTGATCACCCACACCGGAGTGCCGCCGGAGCTTGAGGGCCGCGGCATAGGCGGGGCCCTGGTCGCCGCCGCGCTGGATCGCGCCGTCGCCGAAGAGCTGACCGTGGTGCCGCTGTGCCCATTCGCCCGCGGCTGGCTGGAGCGGCACCCCGATATCGCGGCCCGCGCGGCCATCGACTGGGGAACTGCGGAGACCGACACCGGTCACCCGCTCTAGGGTGCTCTCATGAGAGTCACCATGATGCTTGCCGACCACGCGCAGGTGTCAGACGGCAAGCTGTTCATCGCCGGCGGCGGATGGTCCACGGCCGCACCCGGGCCGATCCCGTGCGGGATCGCGCTGCTCTTCCAGGTGCCCTGGCAGGAGACCAACGAGCGATCCGCGTTCGTATTGCGGCTGCTCGACGAGGACGGCCAGCCCTTCCCCGGCCCGAGCACGGGCGAGCCGCCCATCCAGGCCGCCGGGCAGATCGAGGCGGGCCGCCCGGCCGGAGTAGCCCCGGGGGCGGAGATCAACGTGCCGGTGGCCTTCAATACCGTCCTGCAGTTGCCGCCGGGCCGCCGGTTTACCTGGGTGCTCGACATCGACGGGCGGACGGACGAAGCCTGGCGCGTGACGTTCGCGACCAGGGAGGCGCACCGCAGGCCGGGCTGACGGGGCTCCCGCCTGCCGGCGTTTGACGGCGCAGCGGGCCGGGCAGGGCCATGCGGTGCATGGTCAAAGTCGCTATGACCAGGAGGGGATGTGTCATGCCTGACTTCGGTGAGTTTGCCGACAAGGCCAAGGAGTTCGCGGGCGAGCACCCTGATCAGGTGCAGGAGGGCCTGGACAAGGCGGGGGACTTCCTTGATCAGAAGACCGGCGGCCGCTTCGGCGACCAGATCAAGGAAGGTGAGCAGCGGGCCGAGAACTTCCTGGGCGCTGGCGGCCAGGGCGACGACGGGCAGGACCAGAACCGGTAGCCGTCGACGACATGGGCGGGGCCTACTGAACGCAGGCCCCGCCCATGCGTCTGCCCGTGGACCGGCACCTCCGCACGTCCGGTCGCGACGGCCGTGGCGAAGGCCGATGTCCTTGCCATGATCGCGCTGACCGGACATTATGCCGTCCATGCCCAGGTGCGCCCCGGGCACCAGGCCTGCCTGACCGCAGGTTAGGGACAGGAGGGGTTCCACATGCTCAAGGGATTCAAGAACTTCTTGATGCGCGGCAACGTCGTCGAGGTGGCCGTCGGCCTGGTCGTCGCGCTCGCGTTCAGCGCCCTGATCGGCGCGTTCGTCAGCTACATCATCAACCCGCTGCTGGCGGCGATCGAAGGAGGCAAGCATCTTGGCCTGGGCGTGGTGCTGCGAACGGGTAACCCGAAGACGTTCCTAGACGTCGGTAGCCTGATCGGCGCGCTTATCAACTTCGTCATCTACCTGGCGGTCATCTACTTCGCGATCGTGGTGCCCTACAAGGCGATCCAGCGGCGCCGCGGAGCCGACGCGTTCGGTGACCCGCCGCCGGTCAAGACGTGCCCGGCCTGCCTGTCCGCTGATCTTCCCGCGGCCGCGTCCAGGTGCAAGTACTGCGGCACCGACCAGCCCGCCGTCGCCTGACCACTCGGGCAGCACCTTGACCGGCGCCAGGCAGCCCAGCCGGCCGAGCCGGGCTACTTGGCGTCGGCGTAGCACCTGACCACGGCGGTCGTCACGGGAAACCGCACCGGCGTCGCGCCGAACACCAGCCGGCCGGCCTCCTGCGCCGCTTCCGCTATCGCCGCGACCACCGCGTCCGCCAGCACCTCCGGGCAGTGCACGACCACCTCGTCATGCTGGAAGAAGACCAGCTGCGGGCGCTCCCCCTGTCCCGCGAGCCCGGCCAGCCTGCGCCGCAGTCCGGCCAGCAGCACGAGCGCCCAGTCAGCCGCGCTGGCCTGGACCACGAAGTTCCGGGTGAATCGTCCCCTGGACCGCACTGACCGGGCGGCGGCCGGGCTCGAACTGGCGGTCAGCGACCGCCAGGCGGCCGACGGCGGCGGGCAGGACCGGCCGAGAACCGAACGCACGACCCGGCCCTCCTCCCCCGCCCGCGCGGCGGCCTCCACGTAGCCGGCCGCGTCAGGGAACCGCCGGCGCAGCACGGCCAGCAGCTGGCCGGCCTCGCCGCCCGCCCCGCCGTACATCGCCGAGAGCAAGGCCAGCTTGGCCTTCGCCCGGTCTCCGCCGAACGCCGAGGCCAGCTCCGCGTACAGGTCCCCGGCCGCCGCCGCCGCGCCGAACGCACGGTCGCCGGCCAGCGCGGCCAGCACTCTGGGCTCCAGTTGCGCGGCGTCCCCCGCGACCAGCGTCCAGCCCGGGTCGGCGATGATCGCCCGGCGGAGCACGCGGGGAATCTGCAGCGCGCCGCCGCCGTTCGACGCCCACCGCCCGGACACCACGGCGCCGACCACGTACTCCGGGCGGAACCTGCCGGCGGTGACCCACGCATCCAGCCACGCCCAGCCGTGCGCGCTGTGGAGGCGGGCAAGCTCCTTGTATTCGAGCAGCACGGGGACGGCCGGGTGGTCAATGCCGCGAAGCACCTCGGACCGAGTCGAGGCAATCACCACGCCCTCGGCGGCGAACGCGCGCACCAGCTGAGCCGGCGAGTCAGGGTTGACCGGCCGCCCTCCGAACGCCGCGGCGATCTGCTCGGCCAGCTCGGTCAGCCGCCGGGGCCTCGACCCGTGCGGCGGCCGCGGCCCGAGCAGCCCGGCCAGCAAGTCGTCGTGCACGTCGGCCCGCCAGGGCAGCCCGTCAAAGCTCATCTCCGCCGCGGCCAGCGCCCCGGCCGACTCCGCCGCGGCGAGCATTCTCATCCGGCCCGGCCGCTCGTCGGCGGCGATCCGGCTGAGCTGATCCGCATACACGGCGGCCAGCGCATCCAGCGATGCGTCGCCGTCCGGCAGGCCCGGCTCGGCCGTCTCGAAGAGCGCCTGCTGCCGGCCGGGCGATGCGGCCGGCCCGGCGGGACGACGCGGTACCTGCTCCCCGCGCAGCCGGGCCCACGCCGCCGCCACCGTCGCAGGCTCACCCGGCCGCCCGTCCCGGCCCAGCAGCACCGCTTCGACCAGCGCCACATCGTGGCAGCGCGCCAGCCGCAGCCCGTTCCTCAGCAGTTCCGGATAGCAGCCGGCCGCCGTCGCCCAGACCCAGCGGACCCGGCCGCTTCGCTCCAGGCTCTCGATGGACGTTACAAGATCATTTTCCCGAACGGTACACACCGTAGCCGAGCCGTCGAGAGATAGGTCGCGCATCAGGAGACATCCGTCGCCGCCGGGACCGATGGCGATCGGCACAGCAGTAGCCGGTACAGCAGTAGCCGACCCAGCGGCGGGCCCGTCAGATCCGGGAGCGACGGTGATCGGCACTCCTACATTGAACCCTTTTCATCCGCACCGAGATCATCAGCCCGCCCAGGACTTCAGGGCCGGATGTAAAGGCTCACCCCCGTGCGCGTGTCTGGGCCCGGCCCGGGGCCTGGCCGTGCCGGGCCCAGACGACTTACCCGAGCCTATCCAGCGGGCCCGGAAGATCTCGCATTGCACGCCATCCTGTCTACTGTGCCATGTGTAGCTGAGTATCGGCTGCCGCCAGGCTGAGAAAAAAACATTACATTGCCCACCAGGGCGGCGGGCAGACCCGGACGCGGAAAACCCGCGAGTTCACTGCCGGCAGGCACGTCAGAGCCCGGCCACATCACGCGAGTTCTGCTTGTTCGTGCATTGAGACACCTTCGGGGTGGCGAGCGGCTAAGCCCGTCGAGGTAGGTGCGTCCGTCAAGTCCGTCATGCCCAACATGGTCCGAGTGAGCTCCCCCGTGATCCTGTGATACGCGTTCCTGATGTCCAGCGCAAGTAGCTGGGAGGAAGCATTACTTTTACGTAGTACTGCGACGGGTCCCCCTACAGCCGGACAAACCCGTCCGGAAACCTCCGCGACAGAGGCTCTGACCAACCTCAACCAAGCCGCCCGATGCAGTCGATTGCGCCCCCGTCGGGCAACCCGCGAAGCTTGATCACGAAGACTTTGGCGCGTGGGAGATGGGAGCACGCCAAAGTCTTCGCGATCATCGGGGCCCATGATGCGAGGCGTTAGTGACGGGCTAATCCAGGCGGAGCCGACACGCGCGAACCGGATGATTCCGAAGCCGCCTCGTTCTGGGCCGACGCGTCCAGCGGGGAGGTGAGCCGTGGTTTTGCCGTCTCGTTCGGGGGCGCGGCTGCGTTCGGAGCAGGCCACGAGGCGAGCCGCGTGCAGGCCTGGCCGGGCAGTTCGCCAGACGCCCAGCTGGCCAGGTCGGCAGCGAACTCGGCTCCGCCGGCTGGCGTTCGGTCGGGCCGACGTCCTGGGAGGCGGGCTCGGGCAGCCGGGCATTGCTAGCCCGCCACTCGCCTGGCTGGTCCGGGCGCTCCCGCGACTCAGGCTCCCAGAGCAGCCCCTGGCGGTACCGGGGGTCTGCGCACTCGTCGTGCTCGAGCAGGGCGGCGAGATGCTCTGCCTCTTCGGCGGCTATCCCGAAAACCACGCGAGGCTGCCCCATGGCTCGGTCAGGGAATAGCCCACATAACTTGATACCGGCTGTGCTTTGTGCGCCGCCAGCCCGTGCAAACGACGCCAGCGGTCCCACGACTGCTCCAGCCGCAGCGCCGCGCGCTGGGCGTGCGCAGCCAACTCTGGATCACTCATGGCGTCCTCCCCTGAATGCGGCGTCTCGCTCTGGCCCTGGCGGGTCTTAAGAGAGCGGTCGTCGCAGCTAAACCCCATATGCACGCGTCGCGAGCGCGTGCGCCGCTTGGTGCGCGGACGCCAAGCAAATCGCCGCCGTCAGATCAGGGACGGCCAGCGCCGCCAGTATGGCAGACCACGCCGCTGAATACGAAGAGTTATCAAAAACTTTATAATGCTACTCAGAGTGAGTACCGCGATGCCCACTCCAGCCAGTACGGGCGCAGCATGGCCGCGCCCGTACGTGCCTGGAATCATTACAGGACGGCCCGGCGACGATGGCCTTCAGGCCACCGCGCGGCTGGCGGCTTGGCCGCCGGGACCGACCCCGGTGCTACGACGCAGATGGAGCATCTTGTCCTGGCCACCGCCTGACGGTGACTGGCCCGGCTTCGTTGCCGGGCCAGTGGATGGCCCAGTGGGATGAGCACTGTGCGCCTTCAACCGGCAGTGACTGGTGATGCGGCGCTCTGGAGAGGAACGGCTGGTCGTGTGCCGCCTCGGATGGGCGCCTACGCGGAAGCCCCCGTAGCCAGGTGGTGGCGGGTCGTTCGCCCTCGCCTGACGGTGACTGGTGATGCCCCGTAGCCGGATAGTGCCTGGTTATGCGGTCGTCGCCCGGAAGTGACTGGGTGCACTGACCGGATGATGACCCCTGACGTGCCGTCGCCGGACGATGGTCCCAGTTGCACCGTGGCCGACGACGGCCCCTGACGCCCCCGTAGCCCGATGATGGCTGGCACGGCCACATCGCACCACGGCGGCGGGGAACCGGGCGTTATTCCATGCGCTGCTGCGGAATGCCCGCGAGCAGTGCACGAACTTCGGTCTCCCGGTACCGGCGGTGACCCCCGAGCGTACGGATGGAGGTCAGCTTGCCGGCCTTCGCCCACCGCGTGACGGTCTTCGGGTCCACTCGGAACATCGTCGCGACCTCCGCCGGGGTTAGCAGCGGCTCGGCCTCGGGTGTACGTGCAGACATGTGTACGGCCTCTCCTCCTGGACCGGTACTGCGATCCTGCGATCCTTGCTGTTTGCCTGGTGCTCCGTCTGGAGCCTGTCGGGATGTCCTATATGGCCAACAGAGACCATATTGCCATCACGACCGGTGACACGTCGACCACCAGGAGCAAGTTTTTCGTCGCGGCTTGCCCCGTTGTACGGCTGATCTGCGTCACGCTGCGTGATTCTAGCGATACGCACCGTCGCATCGTGCCGGAATCGGGAAAACTCACCTCCGACATAACCGGCACCCGCCGAGGCCGTCAGAGAGCCTGTCGCGGCCTCGTTCGCCTCCGGCTACCCGAGAAGCAGCAGCCGCGCCCGCCGCCGGCGTCACGCTCGCCTCAGACGCGGAGAGCACGCACGCATGCGCGCAGCGTCGCCTGATTCTCGCCCGCGCGGCTCTGGGCTTCGCCGACCCACCGCCAGCGTGAGCGCGGAGCACGCAAACCAGGTACCTTTATAGGCGTACCAACGCTGGCACGCGCTGCCCTCCATAAGGTGGAGCTGGCGACGGGTCGGTTTACCGTGCGAAGAGCGGGCGAGCAGCGGCGGCAGTGAGCCCAATAGTGAGCAAGCCTATAGTCAGCAGAGGCCTGACCGGGCCTGATGAGCGTTCGAGGGGGTCGAGCCAATGGGGCGCGGCCGAGCCAAGGCCAAGCAGGTCAAGGTGGCACGCCAGCTGAAGTACAACAGCGGCGGAATGGACCTTGACCGGCTACAGGCGGAGCTGGGTAGCAGCACGGACCAGCAGGACGAGGACTACACCGAGCCTTATGACGATCTCGCCGGGCGGTACGCCGACGAGGACGACGCGGATTAAGGGACTGTGCAGCTGACCGGGTCGCCTGTTCGCGGCCCGGTCAGCTAGCGTGCGCCCGGAAGCGGCAGACCGGCTAGTCAGCGTGCGATCCGGATAGCTGTGCCGTGCCTTCTGCGTCATCGGACCGGGTGATCTCGCCGGCCTGCCAGGCGGGCACGCCGAGCGCGGCCAGCAAGTCGACCGACTGATCCGCGGCGTCGGCCGCGACCACGGCGACCATGCCTACGCCCATGTTGAAGACCCGCTCCATCTCGCCCTGCGACACCCGGCCGCGCTCGGCGAGCAGGCCGAACACGGCGGGCGGACGCCAGGTGCCGCGGTCGAGTACCGCAGTGGTCCCCGGCGGCAGCACGCGGGCCAGGTTGGCGGCCAGCCCGCCTCCGGTGACGTGCGCGTAGGCGTGCACGTCGCACTGGTGGGCCAGAGCCAGGCACTGCCTGGCGTAGATCCGCGCCGGAATCAGCAGCTCCTCGCCGAGCGTGCCCGGCAACCCGGGAAGCTCCGCGTCGAGCGCCAGCCCGGCCCGGTCCAGCACCATCCGGACGAGCGAGAAGCCATTGCAGTGCACGCCGGAGGACGCCATCGCGAGCACGGCGTCGCCGGGCCGCACCCGGTCAGGGCCGAGCAGCTGGTCCGCCTCGACCACCCCGGTCGCCGCAGCGGCCAGGTCGAAGTCGTCCGGCCCAAAATGACCCGGGTGCTCGGCCGTCTCCCCGCCGAGCAGGGCGCACCCGGCCCGCACGCACCCCTCGGCGACGCCGGACACGATCTCGGCGATCCGGTCGGGCCGCACGGTGCCGCAGACCACATAGTCGGTGAGGAACAGCGGCTCGGCGCCGCAGGCCACCAGATCATCGGCCACCATCGCCACCAAGTCGATCCCCACCGTGTCGTAGCGGCCGAGCCGCTGGGCGATCACGACCTTGGTACCCACGCCGTCGGTGGAGGTGGCCAGCAGCGGATGCCGGTAGGCGGCCAGCTTGCGCGCGTCGAACAGCCCGGCGAACCCGCCGATGCCGCCGACCGCTTCGGGCCGCGTGGCGCGGGCCACGTGCGCGCGGAGCAGGTCGACCGCGCGATCGCCCGCGTCGATGTCCACCCCCGCCGCCGCATAGCTCGCGGCTGGGCTGGGCTCGGTCATGAGCGGGCGCCTTCGAGCAGGTCTTTGCCCCGGTCCGCTTCGGCGACCGGGATCGGGTAGTTGCCGTCGAAGCAGGCCTGGCAGAGCCGCCCCGCCGGCAGCGTGGTCGCCGCGATCAGGCCGTCCAGCGAGACATAGCCAAGCGAGTCGGCCCCGATGGACGCGGCGACCTCGGCCACCGTGGCCCGGCCCGCGATCAGCTCGTCGCGGCTGGCGAAGTCGATGCCGTAGAAGCACGGCCAGGCCACCGGCGGGCTGGAGATCCGCACGTGCACCTGCGCGGCGCCCGCCTCGCGCAGCATGGCCACGATGGCCCGCTGGGTGTTGCCCCGGACGATCGAGTCGTCCACCACGACCACCCGCTGCCCGGCGATCACGTCGCGGAGCGGATTGAGCTTGAGCTTGATGCCGCGTTCCCTGATCGTCTGGCTGGGCTGGATGAAGGTCCGGCCCACGTAGGAGTTCTTGACCAGCCCCTGGGCGTACGGGATGCCGCTGGCCTGCGCGTACCCGATCGCGGCCGGGGTACCCGACTCGGGCACCGGGATGACCAGGTCGGCCTGCGCCGGATGCTCGGCCGCGAGCCTGCGGCCGACTTCCACCCTGGTGGCCTGCACGCCGCGGCCGGCGATCGTGGTGTCGGGCCGGGCCAGGTACACGTACTCGAACAGGCAGCCCTTGGGCTCGGCGGCGGCGAACCGGCGCGACCTGACGCCCCGCTCGTCGATGCTGATCAGCTCGCCGGGCTCTACCTCGCGGACGAACGACGCCCCCACGATGTCCAGCGCCGCGGTCTCGCTCGCCACCACCCAGCCGCCGGTCAGCTGGCCGAGGACCAGCGGCCGGAAGCCCTGCGGGTCCCTGGCCGCATGCAGCGTGTGCTCGTCCATGAAGACCAGCGAGAACGCGCCCCGGACCAGCGGCAGCGTGACGAACGCCGCTTCCTCGACGTCCCCGGAGACGGCGCCTCCCGGCGGGCTGGCGAACAGCGCGGCGAGCACGTCGGTATCCGAGGTCGAGGCCAGTCCGGCCGGCAGCAGCCCGGCGGCGCCGTTGTCGCCAGCCCCGGCCGCGCCACGGCCCAGCCGGGCGGCCAGCTCCAGCGTGTTGATCAGGTTGCCGTTGTGGCCGAGAGCGATGGCCGTGGTCGGCGTGGCCCGGAAGGTCGGCTGAGCGTTCTGCCACACCGAGGCGCCGGTGGTCGAATACCGGCAGTGGCCCACCGCCACGTGCCCGCGCAGCGTGTTAAGCACCGATTCGTCGAACACCTGGGCCACCAGGCCCATGTCCTTGAACACGACGATCCGCTCGCCGTCGCTGACCGCGATGCCCGCCGACTCCTGGCCCCTGTGCTGCAGCGCGTACAGACCGTAGTAGGCGAGCTTGCCGACATCCTCGCCCGGGCACCAGACCCCGAACACGCCGCAGGCATCACGGGGCGGGTGGTCAGATGGATCCAGGTCATCCCTCAGCCGACCGTCGGGCTTGACCACCTGGTCAGTGTACCGGCAGGCAGGACGACAGGTCGGCCCGGATGCCGCTGGCCTGGATGCTTCCGGCGCTGACCGCCTCGGCCCAGCTCAGCCGGCCGGTGGCGAGCCGGAGCCAGGTCACAGGGTCGGTCTCCACCACGTTCGGCGGAGTACCCCGGGTATGCCGGGGACCGGCTATGCACTGGACCGCGCCGAACGGCGGGATGCGGACCTCCACGGCCCGACCCGGCTCCTGCTCGGCAAGCTGCGCGAGCAGGTACCTGACCGCGTCACGCAGCTGCGGCCGCGTCGGCGGCCGGCCCGTGTCCAGGGCGGCCAGCGAGGCGGCCAGGGCAGCCCGGCCGACCTCAGGGTCCTGGCTCGATGGCATCGAGGCGGCCCGGTCAGCCGAACAGCGCGGGCAGCGGGCCGGCCTGCGCGGCGGCCAGCTCGGCCAGCGGGATCTCGAAGCAGCCGTCCACCAGCAGGCTGTCGCCGCCGGTCGCGCCGAGCGCCTGCACGGCCAGGCCGCTGGCGTCGGCCAGCGCGTCGAAGGCCTGCTCGGCGCCGGGCCGCACCGCGACGATCGCGCGGGCGGCCGACTCGCTGAACAAGTACCCGAACCGGTCGCCCGGGCCCAGGTCGTTGCCGGGACCTCGGCTCGCGCCCTGGCCTCGGCTCGCGCCGGGCAGCATCACCCGGCAGCCGACGCCGCCGCTCAGGCACGACTCGGCTAGCGCGACGGCCAGCCCGCCCTCGGACAGGTCATGCGCCGCGGCCAGCAGCCCGTCGGCCGCAGCGGCGATCAGCACCCCGGCGAGTGCCCGCTCGGCGTCCAGGTCGGGCCGCGGCGGGCGGCCGCCCAGATGGCCGTGCATCACGTGCGCCCACGCGGATCCACCCAGCTCGCCGGGCCTGGTGCGGCCGAGCAGCAGGATCTTCGCCCCGGCCGCGCCAAAGCCGATCGACAGGCGGCGGCGCACGTCGTCGTGCACGCCGAGCACGCCGACCACCGGGGTCGGGTGGATGGCGCTGCCGCGCGTCTGGTTGTAAAAGCTCACGTTGCCGCCGGTGACCGGCACGCCGAGCGCCGCGCAGCCGTCGGCCAGCCCCGCCGTGGCCTCGGCGAACTGCCACATCACCGCGGGCTCTTCGGGCGAGCCGAAGTTCAGGCAGTTGGTGACGGCCAGCGGCCTGGCGCCGGTGGCGGCGACGTTGCGGTACGCCTCGGCCAGCGCGAGCTGGGTGCCGGCGTAGGGGTCAAGCCGGCAGTACCGACCGTTGCCGTCGGTGGCCAGCGCCACGCCCAGGTGCGTCTGCTCGTCGATCCGCAGCAGGCCGGCGTCCTGCGGGCTCGCCAGCACGGTGTTGCCGCGGACGTAGCGGTCGTACTGCTCGGTGACCCAGCTCTTGTCGGCCAGCCCCGGCGAGCCCAGCAGGCTGAGCAGCGCCGCCCGCAGCCCGGGCCCGTCACCGGGCCGGGCCAGCGTTGCCGGGTCGGCCGCGGCCAGCGCGTCCTGGTCGGCCGGCCGGGCCATCGGCCGGTGGTAGACCGGGCCGTCGTCCGCCGCGCTGCCGGGCGGCATGTCCACGATCAGCTCGCCGTGCCAGGTCATCTCCATCCGGCCGGTGCCGGTCACCTCGCCGATCACCGTGGCTGGCACGCCCCACTTGGCGCAGACCCCGAGGAACGCGGCCACGTCCGGCGGCCGGGCGACCGCCATCATCCGCTCCTGCGACTCGCTGCGCAGGATCGCGGCCGGCCCGAGCGAGGCGTCGCGCACCGGCACGGCGTCCAGCCTGACCCGCATGCCGCCGGTCCCGGCCGCGGCCAGCTCGGTGGCCGCGCACGAGATGCCGGCCGCGCCCAGGTCCTGGATCGCGCTGACCAGGCCGGCCGCGTACAGCTCCAGGCAGCACTCGACCAGCAGCTTCTCCATGAACGGGTCGCCGACCTGCACGCTCGGCCGCTTCGCCGCGCTGCCCGGCGCGAGCCGAGGTCCCGGCGCGAGCCGAGGTCCCGGCGCGACCCGAGACCCTGCCGACGGCCGCCCGTTGCCGCCTGCTGTCTCGCCGCCGGCCGCCGGCGGTCCGTCGCCGGTAAGTTCTTCTTTTTTTCCGAACGATGCACTGGCGAGCACCGACGCACCGCCGATCCCGTCGGGTCCGGTGCCTGAGCCGAAGAGGATCACCTGGTTGCCGGGGCCGTGTGCGGCGGCGTCCTTCATATCACCGTGCCGCATCACGCCCACGCACAGCGCGTTTACCAGCGGATTTCCCGCGTAACATGCGTCGAAGGCCAGCTCGCCGCCGATGTTGGGCAGGCCGAGACAGTTGCCGTAGAACGAGATGCCGCCCACCACGCCCGGCAGCACCCGCCGGGTGTCGGGAGCGTCCGCCGGGCCGAACCGCAGCGCGTCCATCACCGCGACCGGCCGCGCGCCCATCGCCAGGATGTCCCTGACGATCCCGCCGACCCCGGTCGCCGCGCCCTGGTAGGGCTCCACGTACGACGGATGGTTGTGCGACTCGATCTTGAAGGTGACCGCGTAACCCTGGCCGATGTCCACCACGCCGGCCTGCTGGCCGATGCCGGCCAGCAGCGCGGCGGACTCCGGCGCCTTCTCGGCGAACTGCCGCAGGTGAACCTTGGAGGACTTGTACGAGCAGTGCTCGCTCCACATCCCCGAGTAGATGGCCAGCTCGGCATCGGTGGGGCGGCGGCCGAGTATCTGCCTGATGCGCTCGTATTCGGCAGCGGTCAGGCCCAGCTCGTCGAAGGGCTGCCGCCGCTGCGGGGTGGCTGCCGCCCGCGCGACCGAATCTTGGCCAGCACTGTCCTGGCTAGCACTGTCCTGGCCAGCACCGTCTTGGCTAGCACTGTCCTGGCCAGCACCGTCCTGGCCAGCACCGTCCTGATCTGACGCTGCGGAAGGTCCGGTCACGTGGCCGCCAGCACCGAGATGACCGACGCGAAGAAGCCGAGCCCGTCGCTGCCGGGCCCGGTGAGCTCGTCCAGCGCATGCTCCGGGTGCGGCATCAGGCCCACCACATGGCACGGGTCGCCGCAAATTCCGGCGATGTTAGCCGTGGAACCGTTCGGACTCCCGTTCTCGTAACGAACCACGACCTGGCCGGCCGCTTCCAGCTCAGCCAGCGTCCCAGGGTCAGCGACGTACGCTCCCTCGCCGCTCTTGAGCGGGATCACGATCCGCTCCCCCGCGGTGTAGTGCCGGGTCCACGGGGTGTTCGCGTTTTCGACCCGCAGCGGCACGTCGCGGCAGGTGAAGCGGCGGGCGGCGTTGCGGGTCAGCGCGCCGGGCAGCAGGCCGGCCTCGCACAGGATCTGGAAGCCGTTGCAGATGCCGAGCACCGGCAGGCCGGCCCGGGCGGCGGGCACCAGCTCGGTCATCACCGGCGAGAACCGGGCGATCGCGCCGCACCGCAAGTAGTCGCCGTAGGAGAAGCCGCCAGGCAGGATGACCGCGTCGACCCCGTGCAGGTCGCGTTCGCCGTGCCACAGCGGCACAGGCTCGCCGCCCGCGCGGGTCACGGCCCTGGCGGCATCCGCGTCGTCCAGCGACCCGGGGAACGTCACCACCCCGACCCTGGCCCTCATCTGGTTCCCTCCCGCGCGAGCGCCTGGGACAGCGCTACGCAGGCAGGTTACCCGGTAGCCGGCGCGGTGAGCAGGCGGCTAGCCGGCCTGGCGCAACCCGGACCGATGCAACTCGGCGCCGGGCGCGTCGGCGTCGATGTCCGCCCAGTTCATCCGCTTGCGCATGGAGACCACGGTGCCGCGTTCGGCGCTGCCGCTGAGGGTCAGATCGTCTACGCAGGCTTGCATAATGGCCAGTCCGCGACCCGACTGGGGAATCCGCGATACGTCGCTGCCGTTGGCCGGCATCGCGCCCACCGTCGGCACGGCAGGCCGCCCGTGCTTGCTCCCGGCCCGGCGGACCGGCCACATGCCGCCGTGACCGTTCGCCCTGCGGCCCGGCTTGCCCTCGATCGCCGCGAACTGGTTGGCGATCTCCAGCAGGCAAACATCCTGGCCGACGCTGGCGCAGACCTGGTACTCCTCGGCCTGCTCACCGTGCCTGAGCACGTTCGTGCAGGCTTCAGTGGCCGCGAGCAGCAGGTCCGCCACGGCCTCCGCGTCGGCGCCGAAGCCGAGCAACGTGCCGCCCAGCACCCGCCGCATGACTGGCACGCTCACCGGCTCGTGCGGCAGCACGAGGCAGAACCTGATATCCCCGTCGGGCACTTCCGTATCATTCATCATGGCACGCACCCGTCACTGCGCCCCCTGTCGTCAACGGGAAAGATGCACATAAGGGGAGGTTTCCCAGGAGTCGGCCGTGTAATCGTTAAGTTTCGGTCTACCCCGCGACTGTGCCCAGTCTCACAGTGCTAGCTCAGAAGTCCGGAGCAAGGCTAGCTCAGAGTCCGGAGCAAGTTTCGGTCTACCCCCCGGCACTGTGCCCAGTCTCACAGGGCCCGCAGCGAAAAATCTTCCAGCACCGGGTTCGCCAGCAGTTCGGCGGCCAGTTCGGCCACCCGGCCGAGCGCGGCCTCGTCGGCCGGGCCGGTCAGCTCGACCTCGAATCGTTTGCCCTGCCGCACCCGGACGATCTGGTCGAACCCGAGCCGCCGGCACGCGCCGGCGATCGCTTCGCCCTGCGGATCGTGGATCTCCGGCTTGAGGATGACGTCGACGACAATTCGGGGCACATACCCTCCAAGCACCGAAGCTCCCGGAGGACATATCCTCCGGGAAACTGCATAGGCATGAAAGCGTACGCCAGGCACTCCCGGAGGGGCCGGCTCCGTGACCACCGACACGGGGAGCGGTTCGGTTCGCCGGGCGATGTCTGTCACGATGACGGGTAGTGGACCAGGTGAGGTTGCACTGCAAACAGCCGGGCCCCAGCCGCCGTTACAAGCGGCGGCAGGGACGGACGACTGGCCGGTCACGGTGATCCCGACGACCGGCCCCGAGCACGCAAGGGGTTGCACGTGACCGTCGGCACTGACGAGGAGCTGATCCAGCTCCTCACGCCCGAGGGTGAGCGGGTCGAGCATCCGGACTATCCGCTCGAGATATCGGCAGAAGAGATCAAGAGTCTCTACCGGGACCTCGTCCTCACCCGCAGGATCGATGCTGAGGCGATCTCGCTGCAGCGGCAGGGCGAGCTTGGCATCTGGGCCTCCCTGCTCGGCCAGGAGGCGGCGCAGATCGGCTCGGGCCGGGCGCTCAGCCCGAAGGACATGGCCTTCCCGAGCTACCGCGAGCACGGCGTGGCCTGGTGCCGCGGCCTCGATCCGGCCAAGCTGCTCGAGCTGTTCCGCGGGGTCAGCCACGGCGGCTGGGATCCCGAAGAGCACAACTTCCACTTGTACACGATCGTGATCGGCAGCCAGACGCTGCACGCCACCGGCTACGCGATGGGCATCCAGCGAGATGGCGCGGTGGGCGAAGACGGCGAGGCTGTTCTGGTGTACTTCGGCGACGGCGCCACCAGCCAGGGCGACGTCAGCGAGGCGTTCATCTGGGCCTCGGTGTTCAACGCGCCCGTGGTGTTCTTCTGCCAGAACAACCAGTGGGCGATCTCCGAGCCGCTGGAGCGGCAGAGCCGCATCCCGCTCTACCAGCGGGCCCGCGGCTTCGGCTTCCCCGGGCTGCGGGTGGACGGCAACGACGTGCTCGCCTGCCTGGCCGTGACCAGGAAGGCGCTGGCGGCCGCGCGGGAGGGGCAGGGCCCGACGCTGATCGAGGCCTACACCTACCGGATGGGCGCGCACACCACCACCGACGACCCGACCAGGTACCGGCTGGCCAGCGAGCTGGAGGCGTGGAAGCTGAAGGACCCGCTGGAGCGGGTCAGGGCGTACCTGGTCAGGACCGGGGCCGCGGAGGCGGACTTCTTCACCGCGGTCGAGGAAGAGGCGAACGAGGTCGGCAAGCAGGTCAGGAACGCCTGCCTGACGATGCCGGACCCCAAGACGCCCACCATGTTCGAGAACGTGTACGCGGAGCCGCACGCACCGCTGGACGCCGAGCGCGACCGGTTCGCCGCTTACATCGACACATTCGCCAGCGAGGAGGCCGGCGCATGAGCACGCTGACGCTGTCGAAGGCGCTGAACGAGGGAATGCGCCGGGCCATGGAGAACGACCCCAAGGTCCTCATCATGGGCGAGGACGTGGGCAAGCTCGGCGGCGTGTTCCGCGTCACCGACGGGCTGCAGAAGGACTTCGGTGAGGGCCGCGTGATCGACACGCCGCTGGCCGAGTCCGGCATCATCGGCACGGCGATAGGGCTCGCGCTGCGCGGCTACCGTCCGGTCTGCGAGATCCAGTTCGACGGCTTCGTGTTCCCGGCCTTCGACCAGATCGTCAGCCAGCTGGCCAGGATGCGGTTCAGGTCGCTCGGCCACGTCACCCTGCCCGTGGTGATCAGGATCCCGTGCGGCGGCGGTATCGGCGCGGTGGAGCATCACAGCGAGTCGCCGGAGGCGTACTTCGCCCACGCGGCCGGCCTGCGGGTGGTCGCCTGCAGCGAGCCCGCCGACGCGTACGCGATGATCCAGCAGAGCATCAGCTGCGAGGACCCGGTGGTCTTCTTCGAGCCGAAGCGGCGCTACTGGGACAAGGGCGAAGTGGACACCGAGGCCGCGCCGGACGCCTGGCTGCCGCTGGACAAGGCGCGGATCGTGACCGAAGGCACGGACGTGACGCTGCTCGCCTACGGGCCCATGGTGCGCACCGCGGTCGAGGCGGCGGTGGCCGCGCGCAAGGACGGCCGGAGCATCGAGGTCATCGACCTGCGGTCGCTCTCGCCGCTGGACATCGGGGCCGTCTGCGCGTCGGTGCGCCGCACCGGCCGGTGCGTGATCGCGCACGAGGCGCCGGTCACCGGTGCCCTCGGCGCCGAGATCGCCGCGCAGGTCACTGAGGAGTGCTTCTACCAGCTGGAGGCGCCGGTCATCAGGGTCGGCGGGTTCTCCGCGCCGTATCCGCCGTCCCGGCTGGAAGATCACTTCCTGCCGGATCTGGACCGGGTGCTGGATGCCGTCGACCGCACCTTCGGCTTCTGAGGGGCCGGCATGAGCGAACTGAAGGAGTTCCGCCTCCCCGACGTCGGCGAGGGGCTGACCGAGGCGGACATCGTCAAGTGGCACGTCCAGCCGGGCGACCGGGTGACGATCAACCAGATCATCGTGGAGATCGAGACGGCCAAGGCCGTGGTCGAGCTGCCCTCCCCGTTCGAGGGCGTGGTGGCAGGGCTGCTGGTGGCCGAGGGACAGACCGTGGACGTCGGCACGCCGATCGTCACGGTGAGCACGGGCGAGGGAGCCGCGGCCGGGCCCGCGGGGCCGGGAGAGACGGCGGCGGCCGAGGCGGCCGGGGGGGCCGAGGTGGCCGAGGCTGTGGCGACCGAGGCGCAGGAGTCCGGGGCCGCGGACGCCGCTCCGGCGGCGGCCGAGCAGCCGGGGACGGCTGACCCCGGCCCGGCAGGCGGCGGCCCGGCCGGCAACGGCCCGGGAGGTGGCGACTCGGGAGCCGCTGGCCCGGCGGCCGAGCCGAAGCCCGAGCGGCAGGCCGTGCTCGTCGGGTACGGGGTCAAGCTCGGCCGTACCACCCGGCGCGCGCGCAAGAGCACGTCCGGTCCGCCCGCCGCGCCCGCGCCCGCTGCGGCCTCGGTCAGCGCGGCCTCGGACACGGCGACCCCGGATACGGAAGCCCCGGTCACAGGCGCGCCGGCCAACGGCGCGCACCAGACCGCCGCCCAGACGCTGGCCAAGCCGCTGGTGCGCAAGCTGGCCCGCGACCTCGGGGTGGACCTGGCCGGGCTGGCCGGCAGCGGCCCGCACGGCTCGATCACCCGCGACGACGTGCAGCAGGCCGCCCAGCCCGCAGCCGCGGCCGGGCCGACGGCGGCCAGCCAGCCGATTACGGTAGCCGCCGGGCCGCGCGAGGAGCGCGTCCCGATCCGTGGCGTGCGCAAGCACACCGCGGCGGCGGTGACCGCCAGCGCGTTCACCGCGCCGCACGTCACCGAGTTCGTGCAGGTCGACGTGACCGGCACGACCGAGGCGCTCGGCCGGATCCGCGAGCTGCCCGACTTCGCCGGGCTGCGCGTGTCACCGCTGCTGCTCGCGGCGCGGGCGCTGATGATCGCGGTCGCACGGCATCCGATGATCAACTCGTCCTGGGACGAGGCGGCGCAGGAGATCGTGGTCAAGCGCTACGTCAACCTGGGCATCGCGGCCTCGACCGAGCGCGGGCTGGTCGTGCCCAACATCAAGGATGCCCAGGCCATGACGCTGCCAGAGCTGGCCCGCGCGCTCAGCCAGCTGACCGAGACGGCACGGTCCGGCAAGACGTCACCGGCCGACCTGAGCCACGGCACGATCACGATCACCAACGTCGGCGTCTTCGGGGTGGACTCGGGTACCCCGATCCTGACCCCGGGCGAGACGGCGATCCTGTGCCTAGGGCGGATCAAGGATGCACCGTGGGTGCACGAGGGACAGCTCGCCGTGCGCAAGGTCACCACGCTGGCGCTGTCGTTCGACCACCGGATCGTCGACGGGGATCTCGGCTCTGCCGTGCTGAGCGAGGTCGGCGCGATGATGGAAGACCCGGTGCGGATGCTCGCCTGGACCTGAGCAAGCCCGACCGGCCGGTTGCCCCGGGCTGAGAAGCCCGGGGGCCGGCCGAGGTGGCCCCAGGTGGCTCCAAGTGGCCCCAGGTGGCCCCAGGTGGCCCCAGGTGGCCTAGGCTCCGGCCGTCGCCTGCCCAGGTCCCGCAGGCGACGGCGCGGATCAGAACGCCGTCTCGGGCAGCTCCATCAGGTCCAGGCTGGTCTCTTCGGCGGTCTTCCGCTCGGCGGCGAGCCTGGGCAGCACGGTCGCGGCGAAGAACCGGGCGGCGGCGACCTTGCCGAGGTAAAAGTCCTCGTCCGCGGTGCCCTGGGCAAGAGCGCGCAGGGCGACGTCGGCCTGCCGGGCCAGCAGCCAGCCGATCAGCAGGTCGCCGAGCGCGAGCAGCAGCCGGTTGGTGTTCAGCCCGACCCGGTAGATCTCGGCCGGCTGCTCCATCGCGCCGGCGAGGAAGCCGGTCATCGCGGTGAGGATGCCCTCGATGTCGGTGACCGCGCGGGCCAGCGCCGCGCGCTCCGCCTTGAGCCTCCCGTTGCCGGCTTCGGACGCTGCGAACTCGCTGACCTGGGCGAGCAGGTGCTGCAGCGCGCCGCCGTTGTCGCGAACGATCTTGCGGAAGTACAGGTCGAGGCCCTGGATCGCCGTCGTGCCCTCGTACAGGCTGTCGATCTTCGCGTCCCTGATGTACTGCTCGATCGGGTAGTCCTGCAGGAATCCCGACCCGCCCAGCGTCTGCAGGGACAGCGTGAGCAGCTCGTACGAACGCTCGGAGCCGACCCCCTTGACGATGGGCAGCAGCAGGTCGTTCAGCCGGGCGGTCAGCTCGCCGGCCAGCCCGGCGGCCGCCTCCACCTGGACCGCGTCCTGGTAGGAGGCCGCGTACAGGACCAGGGCCCGCATGCCCTCGGCGTACGCCTTCTGCAGCATGAGCATGCGGCGCACGTCGGGGTGGCGGATGATCGTGACCCGCGGCGCGGTCTTGTCCGCCAGCCGGGCCAGGTCGGCGCCCTGCACCCGGTTCCTGGCAAAGTCAAGCGCGTTCAGGTAGCCGGTGGACAGCGTGGCGATGGCCTTGGTCCCGACCATCATCCGGGCGTGCTCGATGATCAGGAACATCTGCTTGATGCCCTCGTGCACGCCGCCGACCAGCGTGCCCACCGCCGGATGCTTGGCCCCGAAGCTGAGCTCGCAGGTGGTCGAGGCCTTCAGCCCCATCTTGTGCTCGACGCCGGTGGTGTAGACGCCGTTGCGCTCGCCCAGCGAGCCGTCGTCGTTGACCAGGTACTTGGGCACCAGGAACATCGACAGGCCCTTGGTGCCAGGCCCGTGGCCCTCGGGCCTGGCCAGCACCAGGTGGAAGATGTTCTCCGCCATGTCGTGCTCGGCGCTCGTGATGAACCGCTTGACGCCTTCGATGTGCCAGGTCCCGTCCGGCTGCTCGATGGCCTTGGCCCGGCCGGCCCCGACGTCCGAGCCGGCGTCCGGCTCGGTCAGCACCATGGTGGCGCCCCACTTGCGCTCAACGGCAAGCTCGGCGAAACGCCGCTGCCCGGGGGTGCCGATCCGCCACAGGACGGTCGCGAACGACGGCCCGCCCGAGTACATCCAGACAGCGGGGTTGGCGCCGAGGATCAGCTCGGCGACCGCCCAGGCCAGCGAGCGCGGGGCGCCGGTGCCGCCCAGCTCGGACGGCAGGTCGAGCCGGTACCACTCCGCGTCCATGAAGGCGCGGAACGACTTCTTGAACGCCTCGGGCATCCGGACCGAGCTGGTGTCAGGGTCGAAGACCGGCGGATGACGGTCGGCTTCGGCGAAGGAATCCGCCAGCGGCCCGACCGCGAGCCGGTTCACCTCGGCGAGGATGCCGCGGACGGTGTCCTCGTCCAGGTCGGGATACGGCTCGCTGCCCAGCAGTTCCTGCCGGCGCAGCACCTCGAAGAGGTTGAACTCGATGTCCCGCAGGTTGCTCTTGTAGTGGCTCAACGTAAGCTCCAGTGCTCACCGCGCGTAACCTACTCACCGGTAACACCTTTGATGCTACCCGTTGGTAACCTGCGGCGCACTGTGACCGGGATCACTCCCGCATTTCTCCGCAAATCATGCCAGGCCCGGCTCCCCCGAGCGAACCCTCCCATCGTCTTCCGCTAAACCGAATGACGTTCTAGAGTGTGCAGGGCAGCCGATACGTTGTGCAGGGCAGCCGATACGTGAGGTGAACCATGGCACTGGCCGTCACTGAAGAGCATCAGGCTCTGGCCGATTCGGTACGCGGATGGGCCGAGCGGCACGCCGGACCTGAGGTCATCAGGGCGGCGGTGGCAGTGTCGGACGGTGCTGGGTCAGGCGGTGCTGGGTCAGGCGGTGCTGGATCGGCCAGCGCTGGGTCGGCCAGCGGCAGCTCGGACGGCAAGCCGGCCGCGGCCGATGCACCCGGCGCCTATCACCCGGAATCCCTCCTGGCCAGCCTGGCCGACCAGGGGCTGCTCGGGCTGCACCTGACCGAGAGCCAGGGCGGCCAGGGCTTCGGCCTGTCCGAGCTCGCGGTCGCGGTCGCCGAGCTCGGCCGCTCGCTGCTCCCCGGCGGCTACCTGCCGACCGTGCTGGCCAGCGCGGTGCTCGCCGCGGCGAACGCGGACGGAAAGCTGCTGGTCGGCCTCGCCGACGGCACCCGATCCGGCGCGGTCTCGCTGGCCGGCGGGATAACCGCGGCCCCCGGCGCCGACGGAGGCCTCGTGCTGCACGGCGGCTGCACGCCGGTCCTGGGCGGATCGCTCGCCGACCTGATCGTCCTGCCGGTCACCGACGGCGCGAGCGAGCTCTGGGTCGCGGTGGACGCCGCGGAGCTGGAGATCACGCCGCTGGACAGCCTCGACCTCACCCGGCCCGTGGCGCAGGTGCGCGCGGACGGGCTCACCGTCCCGGCCGAGCGGGTGCTCGGCGGCCTGCGCCGGACCGTGGTCAGCGGGCTGGCCGCCACCCTGCTCGGCGCCGAGGCCGCCGGGATCGCGGGCTGGGCGGTGGCGACCGCCGCCGACTACGCGAAGATCCGCAACCAGTTCGGCCGGCCGATCGGCCAGTTCCAGGCGGTCAAGCACCGCTGCGCCCGGATGCTGATGCAGGCCGAGCAGGCCGAGGCGACCGTCTGGGATGCGGCCCGCGCGCGGGATCTCGCGCTCGGCCAGGCCGGGAGCGGGGGCGCCGCCGCCGACGCCGCCGTGCAGGCCGACTTCGCCGCGAGCGTGGCCGCCGCGATCGCGGTGGACGCGGCCGTCGAATGCACCCACGAGTGCATCCAGGTCCTCGGCGGCATCGGCTACACCTGGGAGCACGACGCGCACCTCTACTACCGACGAGCGTTGTCGCTGCGCGCCCTGCTCGGCCCGGCAGGACGCTGGGTCAGCCAGGTCGCCACCATGGCCACGTCCGGCATCCGCCGCACGCTCGAGGTGGAGTTGCCCGACGAGACCGCGGGCCAGCGGGCCCGGATCCGCGCCGAGCTGGCTGAGATCGCCGGGCTGTCGTTCGTCGAGCAGATCGAGCGGTTCGCGGCAGGCGGCTGGGTCGCGCCGCACCTGCCGCGGCCGTGGGGCCGCGACGCCAGCCCGCAGGAGCAGGTCATCATCGCCCAGGAGCTGCGGGCGGCGCGGCTGCGCCCGCAGGTGCTCTTCATCGGTGCCTGGACCACCGCCGCGCTGGTCAAGTACGGCACGCCCGAGCAGCAGCAGCGCTTCCTGCCGCAGACGCTGCGCAACCAGCTGACCTGGTGCCAGCTGTTCAGCGAGCCGGGGGCCGGCTCCGACCTGGCCGGCATCACCACCCGGGCCGAACGGGCGGACGGGGGCTGGCGGCTGACCGGGCAGAAGATCTGGACCTCGGTGGCCAAGTACGCGAACTGGGCGATCTGCATCGCGCGGACCAACCCGGCGCAGCCCCGGCACGACGGCATCAGCTACTTCCTGGTGGACATGTCCTCGCCCGGCATCGAGGTGCGCCCGCTGCGCGAGATGACCGGCGACGCGCTGTTCAACCAGGTCTTCCTGGACGGCGTGTTCGTACCCGACGACTGCGTGGTCGGCGAGGTGAACGGCGGCTGGAAGGTGGCCCGCACCACGCTGGCCAATGAGCGGGTGTCGCTGTCCTCGTCCTGGACGTCGGGATTCGGCGTGGCCGAGTTGCTTGACGTCGCCGCCCGGCGGGACGCGGCCGCCGCCGGCCTGCTGGATCAGGTGGGCGAGCTGGTCTGCTCCGGACACGCCCTGGACGTGCTCGGCCTGCGGGTCACGCTCAGGCAGCTGTCCGGCACCGAGCCGGGCGGCACGGCCAGCGTTCGCAAGCTGATCTCGATGCGGCACGCTCAGCAGGTCACCGAATGCTGCTGGGCGCTGTCGGGAACCGACGGCACGCTCGGCGCGGCCGTGAGCCACGGCGGCGAGCAGGACGACCCGCAGGCGCAGGCCCGGCACTGGGTCAGGCAGGTGCTGATGAGCCGGGCGCTTACGATCGGCGGCGGCACCACCGACATCCAGCTCAACATCATCGCGGAGCGGATGCTCGGCCTGCCGCGCGACCCTGAGCCGCCGGCCGCGTAGCCGGCGTTACCCAGCGCCCATTTCCCCGCATGCCCGGCGGCACAGTGAACAATTCAGTGCGGCGGCTTGCATTACTCAGTGCGATGATGCTACTACTGTGCGTGATGTAATTCGGCCAGCGCAACCGGCCGAAGTCTTGTAACGGGGCGGGGGACCCCGCTTCCATCCACGGATACGGAGTTAGCATGATCAAGGCACGTACCTTTGCCGCGGCGGCTGTTATCGCGGCGGCCCCGCTCCTGCTGTCGGCCACCCAGGCGTTCGCGGCGACCAGCCACGTGGCTGGCGTTCACGGGGGCACCTTCTGGGACCAGACGCAGACCCTCGCCGGCCAGCAGGCCACCTTCGTCCAGGGCGGCGACGACCTGGGCCGCGGCGCCGCTGAGCTGGTCTCCTCCGCCTACATCGGCGGCCCCCAGGGCATCCTCGACATCCCGGCGGCCCTGATCGGCGCGCCCAAGGCGATTCAGTACATTCCCTGAACCGAACGGGAACAGCGACATCCGTGATCAATCGACTGGATGTCGATAGCACATGCATTGGGCCGCCCCCCGTGGGCGGCCCAATGCATGTGACCGCAAGAACAAGCGCAAGCGCTGGAGAACTGAAGGCCGCGCGGCTTGGGGAGCCGGCGGCCAGCTGAGGACCAGGCCAGCGCCCGTGATTCGCACTTATGCATGCAAGGGGGGACCATTCATGCGCACTCGGATAAAGAACGGCGCCCGCATGACGATTCTCGTCACGGCGTTCGCCGCTGCGGGAGCGGGCGTCGCCTACTCCCATGTGACGGGCGGGCCGGCCAGGCACGCCGACGTCGTCAGCACCCGGCTGATCAGCTGCGACGACTGTGACAGCGGGCTGAGCACGTCAGCCGACGTGGGCTCCGCGATCGGCGGCCCGCTGGGCCAGATGGCTTACATCGGCAAGGAGTCCGGGCAGGCCAGCATCGGGACGGAGACCGAGACCGGGAACGACAAGGTCAGCGACGGCCCCGCCGTGCTCGGCCGGGATCTGCCCGAGGAGACGACCAGCTCAACCGACATCCCAGGCTCTGACTGCGACAACGAGTGCGCCAGCACCGGCGGCGGCACGCCCGGCGGCAGCGGCACGCCCGGCGGCGGCGGCGGCGGCACGCCCGGCGGTAACGGCGGCGGCACGCCCGGCGGCGGCAGCGGCACGCCCGGCGGTAACGGCAGCGGCACGCCCGGCATGCCTTCCGGCCACCACGGCCACCACTGCCACACAATGGGCCACCACGGCCACCACGACATGACCGGGCATCACGGCATGTCGGGCCACCATGGCTCGACCGGCCGTCACATGACCGGCGGGCACACGGCCTCGGTCACGGCCAAGTCGGCCCCGGCCGCTCCGGCCGCCACGGCCGCCGCGCAGGCCGGCAGCAACGCGCAGGCGGGCACCACGCTGCCCACCACCGGCGCGCCGATGGCCGGGCTGGCGGGCCTGGCGCTGGCCGCGCTCGCGGCCGGCGTGGTCCTCCTGGCGGTCAAGCGTCGTTCCGATGAGGACGAGTCGCCGAACGAGGAGTAGGACACCACCGCGCTGGAGTTTAACTCCGGCACCCCGAACGGCGCGGGCGGGCACGTGGTGCCTGCCCGCGCCGTTCGGCATGAAGACGTCGGGCACGGAGCGTTATGCAAAACCGCATCGTAGGTGCGGGCCCGGAGGGCCTGCGCGAGTGATCGAGCAGGTCAGCGCAGAGCAGCCCGGCAGGAAATTTTGCATAACGCGACTTTCGCATAAACATACGGTCAGGGGCGGGAATGCCGCCCGCAGGAGAAATACCGGAACTGGCGTGCCGGCTATTTCTCCCCCGCCGCCGACGCGCCGCAGGTCGGCGGCCTGCTGACCGGTCCGGCCGGCCCGGGCGCGATATTCTGCGGAGATCGGGCAGGGGGGTGTATGGCCGGCCACGGCGACGATCCGTTCGAGCGTTACTTCCAGCCGCGCGGATCCGATGCAACCGACGACGAGGGCACCGGGGCCGCGCCGCTGCGCCGGCCCGCGCCGCCGGCTCCGTCGCTGCATCGCCGGGGCGCCCCGTCGGCCGCGCAGGAACGCCTGATGGCCAGGATCGCGGCGGGCCGCAAGGCCCGCCAGCAGCGCGCCGCCTTGGTCGCCGTCGGGCTGGTGTCCACGCTGGCGCTGCTGATCGCCTGCGCCGGCTGGGCGCTGACCGGGTACGTGAACCGCGTGGTCGCACGGGTGAACGCGGGCACGTCCGCGGCCGCGTCGGGTGCCCCGCTGAACATCCTGGTCGCGGGGGTGGACCGGCGCGACGGGCTGACCAGGCGCCAGGAACTCGCGCTGCACGTCGGGGACGCGGTCAGCGACAACTCCGACACGATGATGCTGGTGCACATCTCGCCTGCGCACAGCCGGGTGACCGTGGTCAGCCTGCCCCGCGACAGCTGGGTGGACATCCCCGGGCACGGCATGAACAAGATCAACGCCGCCTACGGGCTGGGCGGCCCGAAGCTGACCGTGCAGACCGTGGAGCAGGCCACCGGCCTGACGATCAACGACTACATCGAGGTGGGCTTCCTCGCCTTCGTCAAGATCATCGATGCGATCGGCGGGGTGAGCGTCTGCCTGCCGGTGGCGCTGCACGACCTGTCGAGCGGCATCCACCTGTCGGCCGGGCAGCACCACGTGAACGGGATCACCGCGCTGGAGTACGCCAGGGACCGGCACTCGTTCCCGCTCCAGGATCTGGGCCGGATCCAGGATCAGCAGAGCCTGCTGTCGACCGCGCTGACCAAGCTGCTCAGCTCCGGGATGCTCGCCAACCCGCTTCGGTTGGACGGGCTGTTCAAGACCGTGCTGCCGGCGCTGCGGGTGGACAAGGGGCTGAACGTGTCGGCCCTCGCCGACGAGATGCGCGGCATCACCTCGCACGACGTCGTGTTCGTCACCGTCCCGCTGGGCAACCTGAACTACGTGGCGCCCGACGGCCAGGACGCCGTGCAGTGGAACCAGTCCGAGGCGGCCCGCCTGTTCGGCGAGATCAGCAGCGATCAGCCGGTGATCAAGCCGCACCGGCAGGCCGCGCGCGGGAAGACCGGGCACGGGAAGGTCACCGCCAGGCCGAGCCATCGCGCATCCGGCTGGGCGCCGCCCGGCGCGCGGACGGCGGCCCAGGCCGCGTGCAGGTAATCGCCCCGGCCGCCGCCTAGCCCCGGCCGCCGCCGAGGCTGGCCCGGCCGGCCCACACTACCGGTGCGGCCGCGCCGCGATACCGTGGCGGCGTGAGCAGGGTGAACGATATGGGCGGCCAGACCGGATTCGGACCTGTCGACACCGACGACGACGGGCAGTTCTTCCGCGCCGACTGGGAGACCCGGGTGTATGCGATCGTCAGGACGCTGCAGAGCCGCGGGACGATCACCAGGGAGTTCGACGACATGCGCGACGCGATCGAGCGCATCCCGCCGGCCGAGTACCTGGCGATGTCCTACTACGAGGCCTGGCTGCGGGCCACCGAGATGCTGCTCGCGGAAAAGGGCCTGCTGCCCGATGATCACTAGGTTCGGGGTGGGCGCCCGGGTCAGGGCGCGGGCCGGCGACCCTGATGGCCACACCAGGCTGCCGCGGTACGCCCGCGGTCACGTCGGCGAGGTGCTCAAGATCCGCGGCGTCTGGCCGCTGCCCGACCTGGCGGTGCGGGGGGTCTGCCGCCGCGAGCCGGTGTACGCGGTGCGCTTCGCCGCCGCCGAGCTGTGGGGCTGCGGATCGCACGCGGTGATCCTGGATCTGTGGGAGTCCTACCTGGAGCCGAAGGAGGCATCGTGAGCGGTGATCACCCCGACCTTCCCATTGCGGTCAGGGTCCGCAGGCTGGAGGAACGGCTGATCGAGGCCGGGCTGGTCACCGACGCCGAGATGGAGGCGGTGCTGGCGCGGGTGTTCGCCGCCGCGTCGCCGGCCAACGGCGCGCGGATGGTCGCCCGCGCCTGGCGGGATGCGGCGTACCGGGAGCGGCTGCTGGCCGACGGGAACGCGGCAACCGCCGAGCTCGGCTTCGACGTCGGCCACTACCGGCTGAACGTGATCGAGAACACGCCTGGCGTGCACAACGTGATCGCCTGCACGCTCTGCTCCTGCTATCCGACGGCGCTGCTCGGCCCCTCGCCGACCTGGTACAAGAGCTTCGCCTACCGGTCCAGGGTGGTCCGCGAGCCGCGGGCCGTGCTGGCCGAGTTCGGCCTCGAGCTGCCGGACGAGACCGAGATCCAGGTCTGGGACTCCAACTCCGAGATCCGCTGCATGGTGCTGCCCATGCGGCCGGAGGGCACCGACGACGCGACCGAGGACGAGCTAGCGGCCCTGGTCACCCGCGAAGGCATGATCGGCACCGCCCTGCTCTAGCGGCGCGCACCGGCTCCGCCCGCAAGAGGAAGGAAATTGGTCGCGATAGCGACCAGGATCCTTCCTCATCATGCGGCGGCACCCGGGCCCGGCCGCCGCCAGCGCAGCGGCAGGTGCGTTATCCCGTTGATGAAGTTAGAGGTTAGGTGCACCGGCTCGCCGTCCAGCTCGACCTCGGGCAGCACGGCGAGCAGCTCGGCGAAGAAGATCCGCAGCTGCAGCCGCGCGAAGTGCGCGCCCAGGCACAGGTGCGGCCCCTGGCCGAAGGCCAGATGGTCGTTCGGCTCGCGGCCGATATCGAACCGGTAAGGCTCGGGGAAGGCGCGCTCGTCGTAGTTTGCCGAGGCGTGGTAGACCACCACCTTGTCGCCGCGCCCGATCCGCTGGCCGGCCAGCTCGGTATCCCGGGTCGCGGTACGCCGGAAGCTGAGCACCGGCGGGTGCCAGCGCAGCATCTCCTCGACCGCGCTGGGCAGCAGCGCCGGGTTCTCCCGCAGCCGCCACGCCTGCTCTGGATGCCGCAGCAGCGCGAGCACGCCGCCGGGCAGCGCGCTGCGCACCGTGTCGTTGCCCGCGATGACCAGCAGGAAGAAGAACATGGCCAGCTCGGCGTCGTCCAGCGACCGCCCGTCCACCGACGCGCCGGCCAGCGCGGTCATCAGGTCGTCCGCCGGGTGCGCGCGCTTGTCCGCGGCGAGCTGCCGGGCATAGCCGAACATGTCGGCCAGCGCCGCGGGCGACCGGGGGTTGACCGGCTGGCCGCCGGCGTCCCTGATCACCTCGGCATGCTCCGGATCCTGGTAGCCGATGACCCGGTTGGTCCAGCGCAGCAGCAGCGGCCGTCCGTCGGGCGGCACGCCGAGCAGGTCGGCCAGGTTGGCCAGCGGGAACTCGTCGGTGACGTCGGGCGGCAGGTCACAGCGCCCTCGCGGGGCGACCGCGCCGAGCAGGTCGCGGGCGCGCTGGCGGATCTGGTCGGCCATCCGCTCCAGCCGACGCCGGGTGAACGCCGCGGCGGCGACCCGGCGCAGCCGGCCGTGCTCCGGCGGATCCATGTTGAGGATCATCCGCCGGATGAAGTCCAGGTCGCCCGGGTCGGGATCGCGGATCTGGGTGGCCCCGAGCGAGGAGGAGAACAGCTCGGGCGTGCGCAGCACGTGCCGGACGTCGGCGTACCTGGTGACGGCCCAGTAGCCGGGCCCGGCCGGCCAGCCGAGGACTTCGGGCTCGGGCTGCCAGCACACCGGGGCGCTGTCCCGCAGCTCGCGGAACGCGGCGTGCGGCAGCCCGCGGGCGAACACTTCGGGATGGAAGACGTCGGGCGCCGCGGTCATCTCCTCTGATGCTGGCCACCGCCGCGCCCGCTGTCAACGCGGCGCCGCGGCGGCTAGTCTGGCACCATCGAGCGCATCGTGATTCTCGGCTCGTCGGGGGCCGGCAAGTCCGCCCTCGCGACGGCCATGGCCCAGCGTACCGGCCTGCCCATCGTTTATCTCGACCTGCTGTTCTGGCGGCCAGGGTGGGCCGCCGCACCGCAGGAGCAAGCGCGCCAGGACCTCTCTGCGGCCTTCAGCGGCGTCCGGTGGATCGCCGAGGGCAACTTCCTCGGCGCGGACGAGGGCCGCAGCGACCCCAGGTTCGCCCGGGCGGACACCGTCGTCTTCCTCGACCTGCCCCGGCTGCTGTGCGTGTGGCGGGTGCTCAGCCGCCGCGTGCGCGATCGCAGCCGCCGCCGCGCTGACCTGCCCGAAGGCTGCTCCGAAGGCTTCGACTTCCCGCTGCTGCGCTGGATCTGGGGGTACCCGGCGACCGAACGCCCGCGCGTCCTGCGGCTGCTCGCCCGCCTGCCGGCCGGTACGCAGGTACATCACCTGCGCGGCGATGCGGAGGTGCAGCGCTTTCTCGAAACGCTGAGCTGAGCCGGCCCGTGATCGCTGGCCCGGCACAAGCCGGCGTTAGTAAACACCATTTTCCCCGAACGGTACGCAGATGACCGATCGGCACGTACAGGTCATGCGCGTGAACAATCCGCCGATGCCGCCGCAGCTGACGGCCATCGCGCTTGACGGCAGGACGCCGGCTGTTGCGGCTGAGTCGGGGTTGGAACCGTTCGGGATGAATCTCTTTGATCCTTCACGGCGCCTGGGCCGCTGCTTCAGCCGTGCCCAGGCTCATCGGCGACGGGACACCGTCAGCGGCTAGCCGCCTGCCCTGCTTCCCGCTGCTGCGAGACCGTGCCTGAGCTGGCTGCCGCAAGGTCTAGCTGCCAAGTGAGGAACCTGCCGGTGATGCGGTAGCCGAGCTGCTCGTTGATGGCGATCATGTGCTGGTTCAGCTCGGCGTTGCTGGTCACGATCCAGCGCATCCGCGGCGCCTGCTCGGCCAGGAGGTCCAGCATGGCCAGCTTGACCAGCAGCCCGAGGCGGTGCCCGCGATGCGGCCGGGTGACCGCGGTGATCAGCTGTTCACCCCAGCCCGGCGAGCCCGCCCCGATGTCAGCGATCTCCGTCAGGGCTGCTATCTCTCCCGTGCCGGCGTGCATGGCCGCGACCGCGAAGAAGCCGACCCCCCGGTCCAGGCCGGCCTGCTCCGCCGCCCGGATCCGTTCGGTGTCCCAGACGGTCGCCTCCATCCCAGGATTCCGTGGCGCGTCGCTCATAGCCTTTTCCACCTGAGCCGTCTGGTCGAGGTAGATCTCCGGCGTGCGCCCGCTCCAGGACACGAGGTGATAATCGGTTGCCTTCGGTTCCGCGCTGGCCCGCAGGGCAGACCGGCGATCGGGCGGGCAGTCAGCGACGTTCATGACTCGCCTGACGTCCCCGATGCCGGAGACAGCCCCCTGTGCCGCGGCGAACGCCGCTCCCGGTGATCCGATCAGAGTTGAGCTGGTCAGAATCGACCGGCCAGCCGCCCGCGCCTCGTGCATGCTCCGGTTCAGCAGTGCCGTACCGATGCCGCGGCGCCGGTGCGGGGACGGGACAATGGGCGTGCAGTACGCGGCGTGCGTATTCTCCCGGAACGGCAGTCCCAGCAGGCAGCAGCCGACCGGCCCGGTGGTATCGGTGGTCAGGAACGCTTGCTGCGGATCACCGCTGTAGGCGGCCGACCACCAGCCTTCGAACTCGTCCCTGCTCATGGCCGGAGCGTCTGGATCGTCCGCCCGCACGCTCGCCGTGAACATCTCGTAGCACGCATCGAGACGCCCGGTGTCTGCCTTCGGGTCGAACCGGTCAATATGCACCCGCGCAGTAAAACCTCCAGGCGAGACGCATGGCAACCGGTTTTCCCTGGGCTGGCGGTGAGATTGGCCGGCCGGGGCGGTCTGCCCTAGCGTCACTGGATCATGGGATGACCGCGAAGGAGAAACTCGTGCTGATCTACTCGTCGATCGTGTCGCTGGACGGATACACCAGCGATGCGGAGGGAAAGTTCGACTGGGGCGCACCGGACGAGGAGGTGCTCGCCTTCCTTAATGACCTGGAGCGTCCGGTCGGCACGCACGTGTACGGCCGCCGGATGTATGAGGTCATGCAGTACTGGGAGAACGTGGACCTCACCGGCCATTCCGCCGCAAATCGGGACTGGGCCGGGATATGGCGATCGGCAGACAAGATCGTCTACTCCACGTCGCTGACTGAGGCGACGACGGCCAGGACGCGGATCGAGCGAAGCTTCGATCCGGAATCGATCCGGGCGCTGAAGCAGCGCGGCGATGTCAGCATCGGCGGCCCGACCCTCGCGGCCAGCGCCATCAGGGCCGGGCTGGTGGACGAGTATCAGTTCTTCGTGACGCCGGTCATCGTGGGCGGCGGCCTGCCCGCTCTCCCCTCGGGGACACGGGCTTCCCTCGACCTGGCCGAAGAACGCCGCTTCGCCAGCGGCGTCGTTTACCTGCGCTATCGCGCTCAGGCCTAGCCTTCAGTGATCCGCTGCAACCGCAGAGAGGACGTCCAGTGGCCAGCCAACGGATCGGTCCGGAGCCGGAGTACGACGCGTTCGCGGATGAATTCCTCGCGCACGCGGCCGACGGCTTTTACAACGCGCATTATGACCGGCCGGCATGCCTCGGACTGCTCGGCGAGGTAGCAGGCAAGGTCGTCCTCGACGCGGGCTGCGGGCCTGGCCTCTACGCCTCCGAGCTTGTGGCCAGGGGCGCCCGCGTCATCGGCTTCGACCTCAGCCCGCGGATGGTGCGGATCAGCCAAGAACGCGTCAGCGCGGGCGACTTCCGGGTGCACGCGCTGGGCGACCCGATCGACTGGCTGCCCGGCGGCGCGGTGGACCTGGTGCTGTGTGCGCTGGCGATCGAGCATGTCGACGACCGGATGGGAGCGCTGCGCGAGCTGCGTAGAGTGCTTGCGCCAGACGGCGCGCTCGTGCTGTCCGTCCAGCACCCGGTGGGCAACTGGCTGCGGCACGGCGGCAGCTACTTCGAGCAGCGGCACATTCGCGAAACCTGGAACGCCGGCTGGGAGGTCAGCTACTGGATAATGCCGCTGGAGACTATCTGCGAAGAGATCCATCAAGCCGGATTCGTCATCGAACGGCTCCTGGAGCCGCGGCCCGCACCTGACTCTGCCCTGTTGTACCCAGAGCGATACGAGCAGCTCACCCGTGAACCGTCCGGGTTTATGGCGCTGCGCCTGCGGCCCGCTTAGGGCTTGCTCCTCCTACCGGTCAGCCTCCTACCGGTCAGCCGGGTCCCATTGCCTGGCCAGGATGTCCTGAGCGGGGACGGCCATAGCCGCCTCGTCGTGGTCGAGCCCTTCGGCCCGGACGAGCTGAATCGCGGGCGTCCGGCCGTTTGCCCGGGCATGGCGATGCATGCTGCTGACCCACGCGATGGCCCGCTCGATCCTGGTGGAGCCCTGCTGACCAGGCTCGGCTGGCTGCACCTCGGTGTCGCGCGAGCCCACCAGGACGGTGGCGAAGACCTCGCTGGCCGCGTCCAGCCAGCCTGCCTGCCGTGGAGTAAAGGTGGTCCCGGCCGCCTGGCCCGCGGCCTTCCCTTCGGCCGCTGACCCGCTGAGTTCATCTCGTATGATCGGCGCCATGCCGTCTGGCCACGGCAAGGCAGGATCGGGCCACGGGTACGCACCGGGTGCGCTCAGGACGACGGCCTCCAGGCGTTCGGGATGAGTGACGAGGTACCGGGCTGCGAACTGCGCGCCGGCCGAGTGGCCGTGAAGGCTGAAACGCCCGCCGAAGCCCGCGATATGTTTCCCTCCAGCCTCGTCGACCAGGGCATTCACGAAATCATCGGCATCGACCCTACGGCCGAACAGCGCCCGGTAGCCGCCGAAGTCCCGTCCGCCGAATGCGGGCGCGACCACGATGGCGTGGTGCGCTTCGGCAAAGGCTGTCCAGCGCCTGACCGCCGCCTCCGCGTACCGAGCAAGGTCGGCATCCGATTTCGAGCCATCCAGCCAGGGAAAGCCGTGTGCGAGGACCAGCACCCGGACGGGGCTTCGGGGAACGAAGGACGCTACGCCGCCTGACTCCATGGCGCCCCTCCCCTCCGCCTCCCATGTCCCGTAATGGCGCCCCCGGCGCTGGCATAATCTTGCCCCGTGACCGATGGCGGCAGCACAAACCGGGACGCCCTATCCGGCCCGTGGCCGCTCCAGGAACCTGAGTACGCTGATGCGAAATCGAGCCTGCACAGTAGCCTGCGGTCGGTACGTGAAGCAATGCTCTCGAAACTCGGCTCTCGAAACTCGACGGGCTCTCCGATTACGACATCCGCCGGCCGCTGACCCCGACAGGAACAAATCTCCTCGGCCTGGTCAAGCCCCTGTCGATCATCGAGGCCCTATACTTCGGCGAGACCTTCGGCCGGCCGGTCCCCGAGAACTTGCGCTGGTGGGACGTAGACGTCGAGAACAACGCCACCATGTGGGCTACCGAGGCCGAGACACGCGCCGGAATAATTGACTGCTACCGGCGCGCGTGGGCCCACGCGGACGCGACGATCGACGCCCTCGTCCTCGACGCGCCCGGGCGGGTGTCCTGGTGGACGGATATTCCGGGGGTAGTGCTTTTCAATATCCTGGTCCACGTGCTCACCGAGACGAACCGGCACGCCGGGCACGCCGACATCCTGCGCGAGCAGTTGGACGGCGCCGCGAGGATAGCGACCGATAACCCGAACCTGCCGAAGCACGACGCGGCCTGGTGGGAGGGACTATCGCGCGCGCGTCGAGCAGGCCGCGAGGGCGGCCGAGCCGGGCAAGCCCTGACTCATCGGGCCGGGCAGCCAAATCGCCGAGCGGCTAGGCGATTTGTTCCAGTTTGCGGAGCTCTGCCGCTGGGTCTTGGGGGCCGGTGCGCCCGGTGTTACGTTGCGCGTGAGAGCCGGGAGCCGGACTTTTGGGATTTACCCGGCGGTCACCACGAAAGGGACACCGAAATGCGCACTGACCTGGCTTTATCCGGGGTCGTGGCCGCCTGCCTGCTGGCAGGTGGCGTCACGGCCGCCGCGCCCGCCTACGCGAGCAGCAACACGGCATACGTCACGACCGGCTCGGCGAACCAGTACCTCCAGTTCTGCGAGACGCAGAGCACCTGCAACGAGCAGCAGCAAGGCACGCTCAACGTCCAGTTCGCCCGCACTGGAAACACCCAGTCGGCCCTGGGCATCTTCTACAAGATCATTAACGGCACCGCAGTCGACGGGACGGACTTCAACACCCCGACGACCGGCGAGGCGATCATCGCCGCAGGCCAGATCGTCGCGCCTGCCCTGGTCATCCCGCTGGTGAACGAGCACCAGTACGGCACCAGCAAGTCCTTCACCGTCCAGATCACCAGCACCACAACGCCGATCACGCTGTCGCCTGGCAGCGCGACGGGGACCATACTCGGCGGCAGCGTCCCGCTGGACTGCGCGTTCACCTGGATCAGCACGACCGCCCAGTCGATGACCTGCACCGCGCGGCCCGCGACCCAGGTGTGGCGCACTCAGAACGAATGCCATGCCAACATGGGGCCGCCTTTCATCCCCGAGCCGGGCAACAATGTAACCGGCGACGGCACATCAACGATTACCGCCAACTGCACCCTCCTCGGCGGCACCTTCTTCCTCGTCCCCTGACACCTCCTTAACTTCCTGAGCGTGCCCGGGACCCTGCAGGGTCCCGGGCACGCTTTCGGTGCTCCGCTTGCGGCGGTCCAGGTCGAGAGCCTGCATCGCGCGAGCGTCAGTGTCGCGAACCCGGTTCCTGCCGGGTCGGTGAGATCCGGACGCCCGTAAGGTCATTACTTCTGACCGCGGGACAAGACGCGGCTATGGCAATCGAATTCAACGGCTGGAGGTAGTGAGATGAGCGGCAAGGTAGTCGTAAACAGGGCGATGTCGCTGGACGGCTTCATCGCCGGTCCCGATGACGCAATGGACTGGATCTTCGACTTTTTGGTGCCGGTCCCCTCCTGGCAGGCGGAGATCGCGGCGGCCACCGGCGCCATGCTCGTCGGCCGGCGAACCGATGAGGTAGGCGACAAGATGGACGCCGACCGGGAGCGGGGGGCAGCATCGAGCGACGACGGGTACCCCTTCTCCGGACCCTTGTTCGTCCTGACCCATAGGCCGCCGGACCCGCCGGCCCCGGGGGTCACGTACCTCGCTGGTGATATCGGGGAAGCGGTCGCCACGGCACTGGACGCTGCGGGCGGGAAGAACCTCGAAATCCTCGGCGCTGACGTGGCCGCCCAGTGTCTGCAGCGGGGGCTCGTGGACGAGATCCTGGTGTACGCCCTGCCGGTGCTGCTCGGCGACGGCACGCGGTTCTACTCCGCCCCCGGTCCGGCGAGGATAGCCCTGGAACCGCTCGACAGCACGCGGCACGGGGCCGTCACCATCCTTCGCTTCCGCGTCCGCAAGTAGTCTCATGTCTGGGCCTTCGTCCTCTGACGAGAGCATCCGACTACAATGTAGTCATGAGCAAGCGCGCCGCGACTCCAGTCAGGTTCGATCAGGCCGTTGCCGACCGACTGGTCTCGTTCATTGCCGCGAATCCAGGCATGTCGATGTCATCTGCCGCCAACCGACTGGTGGATGAAGCACTGCGGATGACCGAGCATCCGGGCGTCATCTTCAGAACCGGACCTACCGGACGCCGCGCCGCCCTGGCCAGCGGTCCGGACGTATGGGAGGTCATCCGCGCAGTAAAATCCGCTCACACCGCCGAGCCCGAGCTTGCCCGGGACGACCTGCTGGCCCTGGTAAGCGACAACACAGGAGTGGCAACGCACGTCCTGGACATCGCTGTCCGCTACTGGGCCGCCTACCCCGACGAGGTGGACTCTGAAATCGCTGCCGCCGACTCCGCCGAGGAGGCAGCCGAGCAGGCATGGCTGCGCGAACGCCGACTCCTGGCCGGGTAGCCGTGAGCCTGCCCCTACTGCTTGATGAGATGTTCTCTGACAACATTGCTCAGCAACTACGCGGCAAGGGTCACGATGTAGCCTCCGTCGCCGCCGATGCCAGCCTGCTAGCGCTTCCCGACGACCAGATTCTCGCGCAGGTAGCAGCCACAGGCCGAACACTTGTCACTGCCAACATCAAGGATTTCATCCCTCTCGAAGGACGTTACCGCGCCGCCGGACGGCCCCACGCTGGACTGATCCTGGTATCGGCCAAGACGTTCCCCCAAGGCCGCCAGTTCATGGCGGACATCAAGAATGCCCTTGCCGACCTACTCGACACAACCACCGCGCTCCAGGCCGGACAGGTGCTCTTCCTCACGCGAAACTAGCCGCTGCGGACGGACAGGCTGAGTTAGCCAAGGTTGCGGCAGGGACGTATCTCGCCGGCGGGGTCAAGTCGCGTGATCGTTCTGACCCAACTGGCTGACGATCACCGAGTCACTCCGGCCGACCAGGAACGAACACCCAGCTCAGGCCGAGCGGCTTCTGTCCGGCATCGCGTGCCGGGCTATCCTGCTGGTAGGTCGAGAGCAGAAGGCGGCCTAGTGACAGTAACGCGCGGCGACCACGACGAGCCGCTCATCCCCCTGCCAGAGATGACGCTGCCAAGGTTGCGGAGTGCTGTATCCATCGTCGCACCGTCGCTGCTACCGCAGTTCTTCGAGGAGATGCAGCAGGCCTTCACCCAGGCAGGGGACGAAGACAGCGTCATCCCGATCCGGATGTTCTACCGCCGGTGGGCTGTCACAGTAGCGATCGAGCGGAAACCGTCAATCGCTGCTCGGCTGCACGCAGCCGAGCTGGCTATCGGGGATCCAGACGCCGAAGTCCGGGCACAAGCTATCAGGGAAGCAGGCGATATCGTCCGGGCCGCACACAGTGAAGTAGCCGGTGGCTGACTGGCACTGGGAGTGCGACCCCGACGACTTGTTGGCCGGGCTTCCCCCTGAAGCCATGCAGCGGGTGACGAGAATCGAACTCGCACTGTCAGCTTGGGAAGAGCACGGAACCCGCCTGTTCAGTCCGCTGACCTGCGCGACTGGCCGCCCGCGAGTGACCGTGACTGACCCCTGTTCACCAAGGCTAATCGACCCGTCAGGATTGCGGGCGATGATAGATCTCCGAGCGATGGTCGATGTCGAGCACGTGGACGACGCGGAGGTTCTCGTCGATTCGGTAAACGATGCGATAGGTACCGCGCCGGGCGCCGTGGCATCCGGCCAGCGGGCCGAAGAGCGCTTTGCCGACGCAATGCGGGTTGACCGCCAGAGCGGCACTGCAGAATTCCAGCACAGCCGCCGCTACAGCTTCGGGAAGTCTCTGGGCGATCGCCCGCCGGGCGGCAGCCTGGAACCGGATCTCGTACGGCTGCGCGGGTTCAGGCGTCACGCGCCGGTGGCGCGACGACGGGCCAGATCCTGGCGGACGGTAGCCATATCAGCGCCTGGCTCACCGCGGCCAAGAGCCGTCAGGCTCTCGGCGACGCGCGCGACGACGTCAGTGTCCGCCAGGATCTCCAAGGTCATCTCCATGCCTTCAAGGTCATCCACGGACAGCAGGACCGCCTCAGCCTCTCCGTTACGAGTGAGGGTTATCCGCTCATGCTGCTGGCGGACACGCCTGGCCAACTCGGAGAGGCGCGCCTTAGCCTCGGACAGGGGAACCGGCGTCGCAGCTATCGTCATAGTCAAGATTATAGACTTGATTAGTCTATCCTCAGACTAACTACCGAGCTACTCGCAAACCGTTCGCACAGGCACCCCGCGCGGCGGTTACGAGTTGAGGCCTAGTTCCGCCCAGACCTGCTCGGCCGAAGCCGGCTCGGCGCCTGCCTCGATCTCGGCGAGGGCCTCACGGGCGGCCTGGCCGTCGGCGAAGTCCTCCAGCAGTTCGCGGAACTCCTGCGGAGTGAGATTCTCTACCTGCGGCAAGCTCAGCCGGGACGATTGCCGCCAGGCGCTCTCGGTCAGGTACACGACTTGGCCCGGACTGCATCGTGGACCGCCGCAGCCACATCAACGGGGGCCTGGTCGAGCAGGATCTCGCTCATGCCACCACCGTACGGCCAGGGATCATCCACCGCGACCGGCCCAGAGCACCACATGGCAAGAGCACTATGCGACTTATATCTGGAGCGGGTGACGAGAATCGAACTCGCACTATCAGCTTGGGAAGCAGAGCGATCACGGCCGATAGCGGCCCTGACCTGGCAACTCCGATGATCCTAGTGACCGTGGTTGACCTGTCATCACCCTGGCTAATGTCACACTAATGGCACGGCGATCATCGTCAGTTCGGCCAGATCAACCGGTACCGAACTGCTCGAAGGCAAGCCCGACCCGGACCACAGGGAGCGTCAGCGACCGAAGGGCGGCAGTGGCGCGGCAGCCTTCCGCCTGTCGTGGCTGGGGCCGTCAGTCTTCGAACTCGGCCGCCAGGGATGCGATGAGGTCGTATCGCTGGATGCTGGCCTATGCTTGCTGTGCTGCCTGCCAGTGGCGGGCCTGTTCGTGGCGGGCGGAGCTGAGCCGGGCGAGCCGGGCGAGCGTCCAGCCGATGGAGTAGGCCTCGTGGATGGCCTGGTACAGCGCCAGCGCCTGCTCGAAGGCCGCCCGGGCACCGTCATGATCCGAGCGGGCCAGGGCAGCCAGTAACCGATGGTGTGTGACCCGGCGGTGCGGGCGACTTCGGTGTCAGCTGCGGTACTGGTCACCAGTGCACAGTCAGCCAGATTGGCGCCTAGCTTTTCCGCGGCCTTCTCGATGAGCCGAGGCATAGACATTACCTCGGCTGGGTCGCTGTTCCTTGAGGCGAAAACGGCAGTGATCTGCGTATCAAGTCCGTGCGTTGCAAGGTAGGCGTCCACGGTTTGGGCCGGTGCGCTGGTGATCACGCTGGTTGTCCGACCGGTTTCGCGGCTGCTGGTGATGAGGTCATGTAGGTGCGCGGGAGGTGGTGCGGATGCGTCAGAGGAGATGGGGTGGACCGGTCCCTCGAAAGCGATAAGCAGGTGCCGGGTCTGGCGGAGGATGCTGTCGAGGGCAAAGGTGGGCAGGCGTCCATGGTTCATCTGGCCCGGCTTACATGTGGTTCTGGTGCCGTGGTCATTGCGGCTGGTTCCCGTGGATGGCTGCAAGCAGTGCAGCGGTGTCGGTTAGGTCTGCGAATACCGTATCGGCTCCAGCGGCGGCTAGATCGGCGGTGCTGTCCTTGCCGGTGGCTACGGCGATCACCCGTGCGTGGCTGCTGAGGGCTGCGGTGACGTCGTTGGGCGTGTCTCCGATGAGGATGGTGGCCGGGCCGTCGAAGCGGGCGTGATGGACGACGGTGGCGCGGTGGCGGGCGATGGGGACGAGGCTGGGGCGTTCGTCGTTGTCGGTGCCGTAGGCCCCGATGTCCAGGTCGAGGTGGGTGTCGAGGCCGAAGGCGCGCAGCTTGATCCGGGCGGATTCTCGGGTGTTGCCGGTGAGCACGGACTGTACGATGCCATGATCTGCGCTGAGGGACTGGAGGGCTTCGACTGCTCCGGGGAGGGCGCGGCCTCGTTGTCTCAGCTCCTCAGTGCGGTCGGTGTAGCCGCGGGCCTGTGCAGCGGCGAACTGGTTGAAGATGGTGTCGGGGTCGCTGATGTGATGCTGCTGAAGGGTTTCGCGGAAGATGACGGGTTCGGTGCGTCCGGCTAGCTCGGCCATGTGTTCCAGGGGGCGGCCGGTGACCTGGTGGAAGGCGGCGGCATAGACCTCGCTGCCGACACCGCCGGTTTCGATCAGGGTGTGGTCGATGTCCCATAGGACGAGCGTGGTCGGGGCCAATGCCCGGCTCCATTCGCATTGACTTCTAGCTGACTGGTGGTGCTGTCGGTATCCAGTCTTACCCTGAGAGTGACAGGGCGGGTGTCAGCGGGAGGGTGGTGGAGCTTGTCGTCGGAGGTGCGCGTCGGCGAGCGGCTGCGGTTTTACCGCCAGGCGAAGGGCAAGACCCAGGCGGTGGTCGCGGGCTTGGCCGGGGTGACTGAGGATTACCTGTCCCAGATCGAGCGCGGGCTGAAAACGCCGACGATCGCGCTGTTGCACCGGTTCTCCAAGATTCTCGGAGTACGGCTTTCGGAGCTGCTGGGCGAGTCGGCGACTGAGCATGACGAGGCCGTGCTGCCGGTGGGCAAGGCGGTGCAGCGAGCGCTGATGTCCTATGACTGGCTGCCCGCCGCTTTGGATAGCCCGGACCTGTCGGGCTTGCGTGCCCGGGTGGATGCGGCGTGGGGGATCTGGCAGGGTTCGCAGCGGCGCTACAGCGAGGCGTCCCCGGTCATCCCGGACCTGATGGCTGATGTCCAGGCGGCCCAGCGAGCGCTAGCGGGCTCAAGTGAGGGTGAACTGCGGCGAGAGGCGGCGCGGATCGCGGCGGACCTGTATTTCCTGCTGCGGACGTTCGCCAAGCGGATCGGACGGACGGACCTGTCGCTGCTGGCGGCTGACCGGGCAGTGCTGGCGGCGGACGCGGCGGATGACCCGGTGCGGATGGCGGCCGCGAAGTGGAATCTCGGCCATATCCTGCTGGCCCAGGGCGAGCCGGATGGCGCGGAAGAGGTCGTGGTCAAGGCGATCGAGGCCCTGCACCGCGAGATGCCCCAGGGCGATCAGACTGCGGTGGCGATCGAGGGTGCGCTCTGGCTGGTCTCCGCAGTCGCCGCGGTCCGCAACGGTGACCCATGGAAAGCTCGCGACCAACTGCGGGACAAGGCGTGGCCTGCGGCCCGGATCAGCGGTGAGGCCAATGTCATGTGGACGGTGTTCGGGCCGGTCAATGTCGGGCTGCACGCGGTCAGCGTGGAGATGGAAACCGGCCAGGCGTCAGAGGCGCTGCGGCTGGCTGATGAGCTGGACCCGTCCGGGCTACCGTCGCTGGAACGCCGCACGACGTTCGCGCTGGAGGTCGCGCGCTGTTATGAGCAGCGGCGCGATGACCCGGGCGTGTTCCTGCACCTGGTGAACGCTGAGGCCAGCGGCCCGGAAGACCTGCGTTACAACACCCTGGCCCGCGACCTGGTGCAGGGCCTGCTCAAGCGCGCCCGGCCGACCTATGCGCCGCAGGTGCGGGCGCTGGCCGAGCGGATCGACCTGCTGGCCTGATCCGGACGGCGGGCTCACCCGGACTGAGAGTTCGGGTCGTTTACCCGGATCTTGCTTAGCGTGACGGCATGACGACAACTCCGCCAGGCCGAAGGCTGCAATTCCCCGTCGGCCCCGCACCGGCCAGACCGGACGGGTCCCCGCCGCTCGCTGTGACTGGCTCGTGTGAGCTGTGCGGCGGCCGGGGCTGGAAGTTCCTGATCCTGCGCCGGTCCCCGGCCAGCGCCGGGCTGGTCAGCGAGCGAGCATCGCGGACCCGGGCGCGGGTGGGCTGCCTGGCCTGCGCAGGCACCGGAACCCCGCAAGCGGCATGAACAGCCCGCCGCCCGCCGACGACGCCCGGATGCCTGGTGGGCGTGGGCCAGGCGAGTTGCTGCGGATTGTCGAGGCGCGGCTGGCCGAGCATGGCCTGCGGGTGCGCCGCCTGCCCGGCCGGTCTCGGCTGGCAAGAGTATCCGCGCCGGTGAGCGTGATCGGCCCGGCGGTGTGCCGGGATGCCGAGGTCATCGTGGAGGACGACGGGTACGTCGAATGGCGGTACTGGCCCCCCGCTGACCGGCCCGCCGACCCGGTGAAGATCGCCGACCTGATCGCCGACGTGCTGACCCGCGACCTGACGAACCCCCTGAGGAGTGACGATGCGGCCGGTACCCCGGCAGATTGAGAACGCCTTCCCCGGCTGGCGCGTCTGGCGCTCCGATGAAGGCTGGTGGTACGCCACCCGGGTAATGCCTCGCGCCCGGGGCACCTCGGCGACCGTCTACGGTCCCGGACCCGAGGAACTGACCCGCGCCCTGGCCGAGGAAGAAACCCCCTGGCTGGAACGCGCTCCCAGCGTGTCAGCCTGACCGCCTGCCCGTCACCGTCAAACCTGCTCCGAGCGGTGCGCACATCCCCGGGGGTGACAGATTGGGTTTGTGACGGTACCGTGACCTGATAGGTCGTCAGTCAATGTACGGGCAGGTCAGCATCATGACATACGAATACGCGCCGCCGAAGTACGCCCAGGTGGTCGCTGAGATCAAGCGCCGGATCGACCGGGGCGAGTACCCGCCCGGCACGCTGCTGCCGTCCGAGCATCAACTGGTGGCCAGTTTTGAGGTGTCGCGGCCGACGATCGTCAAGGCGCTGGGCGAGCTGCGGCAAGGCGGCTGGATCGACACCCAGCAGGGCAAGGGCAGCTTCGTCCGCGGCCGCCCCGCGCTCGCCGACGCCGAACGTACCCGCCCTGCTCATGACGTACTCGAAGTACCCGAGACCGAGCTAGCGGGGGAACTGGTGCAGGCCGGGGTCAAGCTTGCCCCGCCGCACGTCACCGCCCTTCTCAGCCTGGAGCGTGGTGCGCGGGCGTTCGTCCGGCAGCGGCTACTCAGCCAGGACGGCGAGCCGGTCGAACTGGCCTCGGCATGGCTGTCCCTCGACCTGGCCAAGGGCACCGACCTGGCCTCCCCCGACCTGCTCGGCGACAGCCTGCGGCAGCATCTCCAGGCCAAGAAGAAGATCCGGCTCGACCACGGCATCGAGCAGATCACCGCCCGCCGCCCCAGCGGCGAGGAAGCCGCCTTGCTGCGGGTCGCAGCCGATGAGCCGGTACTCAGCGTGATCGTCACCGCCTATGACGCAGCGGGCAAGCCAGTGCAGGTCAGTGACCTGGTGCTACCCGGCCAGCGGCACGAACTGCGGGACGCCTACCCGTTCAGCTAGATCCACCCTGACCTGTTGTCCAGAAATCAGATGTTTATCTTGACAGGTCATGTGGTATAATATAGCTTATAGTTCTACCTGACAGGTCATGCCGCGTCCGCAATGTAGACAGGAGCAATCAAGATGGCACTGCAAGGCCCGATCCCGGTCGAGTTCAGCACCGTGTTCTCCCATGGTGCGTTCGCCGCCGGGATCTTCGAGCCGGTCCGGGACTTCGACGCATCCACCCCGGAAAGGTTCGTCCAGTCCAAGGACAAGGCAACCGGGCTGCCCATGTGGTCGGTCGAAGTGATCGACGCCGACCCGGACGCCCGGGCCAAGACCGTCAAGGTCAAGGTCATCGCCCAGGCCGAGCCGGTCCTGCCCCCGGCACCGCCCCGGGCTGCCGTTCACCCCGGTCGAGTTCACCGGGCTCGCGATCACCCCGTACGTCAACCAGGCCGGGCGGCTCGCCCTCTCCTTGAAGGCGACCGGGGTCCGCGCCCCCGGCCGGACGGCCCACGGGGCAACTGACAGGAAGGAGACAGCAGCATGAGCGGCGGCTACACGTTCACCACCATCACCGCGGGCGCGGAGGAGGCGGCCCGGATCGAGGTGTCGTTCTACCTCGACGACGCCGCCCGGATCCGGATCTACGGGACCGACTGCGACCGGCCGCAATTCTGCATCACCCACGGCGAGGTCAGCGTCGCCTTCCTCACCACCAAGACCCGCGTCACCGAAGACGACGCCCGGATCGCCCGGCAGCTCGCCGACCAGGCCGTCGCGTTCGCCGCTGAGGTCGAGCGGCTGCGCGCCGAGCACGACGCCAGAGCCGAGAACACGGCGGCCTGACATGCACAGCGGGACGGCCGGAAGTTCGCAGCTTCCGGCCGTCCCCGGTTCTCTCCCCACACGCAATGCAAGGAAGAGGAGTCCCACAGTATGCGCGGCAAAGTCATGGGCGAACAGCTCGCCCAGGTCGATAACCCTGATCCGTTTGCCTCCCCGGTGTGGCGCTCACCCGTGCACCGCACCCCCGAGGGCGTCATCTTGCTCGTCCAACTCGCCCGCCTGACCTGGCGGGTGGCCTGGTTCCTGACCCGCCACCCGCTGCTTGATGCGGTCGCTGGTGTCCTGCTGCTGATCTGGCTGAACGCTGGCTGGCCGGCCCTCGCCGCCCTGGCCGGGGTCATCCTTGCGGTGCTAATCGGGCTGCGGGTGTGGCGACCGGAATGGTTTGCCCGGTTTGTCACTCAGCCGGTGCGGTGCCGGTGGCGGTGGTGGTTCTACCGGCGGCACTGGCAGGCCGTGCTGACCGTCGCCGGGCTGGCCCCGGTCTACCGGGGCACGGTCGTCCTGCCGCTGCTGGTCAAGGTCGAGGCAGGCGGCTGCACCGACCGGCTGACCATCCGTCTGGTGTCCGGCCAGACACCCGGCGACTTCGCCGACCGGGCCGAGAGCCTCGCGCACGGGTTCCGAGCCCTGCTGTGCCGGGTCCGCAGCGGCTCGCCCGGCGCCTTGGTCCTGGAGCTGGTCCGCCGCGACGCGCTAGCCGAGCCGATGACCGCCCTGCCGGTACCGGCTGACCCGGATCTCAAGGCGCTGCCGGTCGGACGCCGCGAGGACGGCCTGCCGTTCACGCTCAAGCTCAGCGGCACGCACCTGCTGATCGCCGGGGCGACCGGCGCCGGGAAGGGCTCGTACCTGTGGGGCCTGATCCGCGCCATGCTGCCGCTGATGGCCGCGGGCCTCGTCCAGGTCTGGGCGTGTGACCCGTAGCTGATGGAGCTGGCCTTCGGCCGCGCCCTGTTCGACCGGTACGGCCGGTACGCCGCTGACCCGGCCGATATCGCCGACCTGCTTGAGGCAGCCGTGGCTGACATGCAGGGACGGGCGAGGCTGTTCGCGGGCAAGCAGCGTGATCACCGGCCGACCGCCGAGTACCCGTTCGTCGCTGTCGTGGTCGATGAGATCGCGTTCCTGACCGCCTACCAGGCGGATCGGAAGCTCAAGGACCGCATCCTCGCCGCGCTGGCAACGCTGACGACGCAGGGCCGGGCGGTCGGCTACTGCGTGGTGGCCGCCTTGCAGGATCCGCGCAAGGAAGTGCTGAACATCCGGAACCTGTTCCCCGACAAGATCGCGCTGCGGCTGGACGAGCCTGCCCAGGTGGACATGGTGCTCGGCGACGGCGCACGCGACCGCGGCGCACTCTGCGACGAGATATCGGCCAATCCCACGGTCGGCGCGGGCGTCGGGTTCGTCCGGCTCGAAACCTCACCCGATCCGGTACGCGTCCGGGCCGCGTTCGTCTCCGATGAGGACATTCACGCGATGGTCGCTGCCCATGCGGCCCCGGTGCTGGCGCTCACCGCAGGTGATGCCGCGTGAACGGGACGACTGCCTGGCGGACTGATGAGCCGTGCCCGACCTGCGGCAACGGCCTGACTCTGCTCGAAGACGGCGTATCGGCGCTCCGGTGGGAGTGCCGCCTGTGCGGCGATGCGCCGGACCTGGCGGGCGATGTGAACGGAGGTGACTGGTAACCCAGACCCGACCCAAGACCACCCGCGCGGAACGGGCTGCGGATGCCGCTGGCCCGCGATGTCGTCCGCGACCTGGCCGCCGAGCACGGCGGCTGCCTCCGCCCCGTCCAGCTCCGCCGCACCGACACGGCAACCGGCCAAACCGAACCCGTACTCATCCCCTGCGGCCACACCCTGGCCTCGGTGTGCGCCCCGTGTGCCGACCGGGCGAAGAAGCTCCGCGCGGTCCAGTGCCGGGAGGGCTGGCACCTCGATCACGAACCGGTCACCGGCCCCGACCAGCCCACCGAGGACCAACGGTGGTGGATCGAGAAACGCTCCGAAGTACAGGCTGACCGAGACCACGCGGACGAGCGCGGTCACGACACTGCCGACCTTGATGCAGTGATCCCCGACCTGGACGAGGAGATCACGAAGGCCGGAATGCGCGGCAACGTCCTTCCCAGCAGGCCCGCGCGGCGTCACCGCTCCACCCGGCGCCGCCAGGACACTCCCGATCTGCCCCGCCGCAAGGTCGATCCCCGCACGGTCGGCAAGACCTACACCGCAGCGGATGGAACGACATTCCGGCCCTCGCTGTTCATCACCCTGACCTGCCCGAGCTATGGCCGGGTCAGCAGTGACGGGACCCCGGCGAATCCGGATCGCTATGACTACCGCCAGGCGGCGAGGGACGCACTGCACTTTGCGGCACTGTTCGACCGGTTCATCCAGAACTTGCGGCGCTTCCTCGGCCAGGACATCCAGTACTTCGCCGCCGTCGAGCCCCAACGACGGCTCGCCCCGCACATTCACATCGCGATGCGCGGCACCCTGTCGCGCACGGAGCTGCGGCAAGTGCTCGCCGCGACTTACCACCAAGTGTGGTGGCCGGTCACGTCAGTAGTTCAATTCAGCGGGGAGAACCTGCCGGTCTGGGACGAGCCGACTGGCAACTACCTTGACCCGGCGACCGGGGAAGTCCTGCCGACCTGGGACCAGGCCCTCGACGCCATCGGCCCCGACGACAAGCCGCTGCACGTCGCCCGGTTCGGTGAGCGATTCGACGCTCAGGGCGTGCTCGCCGGGTCCAAGGACGCGGCCCGGTGCATCGGCTACCTGACCAAGTACCTCACCAAGAACGTGGCCGACTGCCACCAGGCGCAAGCCGAAGCGCAGCAGGCGCACATGAACCGGCTCGCGGACGCGCTGCGCTTCGAGCCGTGCTCGCCGACGTGTGCCAACTGGCTGCGCTACGGCATCCAGCCCAAGAGCGCTCGCAAGGGCCTGCGGCCCGGCTGCTGCAAGGGCAAGGCGCACCGGCGCGAGCACCTCGGCTATGCCGGGCGCCGCGTGCTCGTCTCCCGCAAGTGGTCCGGCAAGACCCTGGCTGATCACCGCGCCGACCGCAAGCAATGGCTGATGACCACCCTCGGTCTTTCGGCAACCGACCCGGACCGCTTCACCTGGGAGCCGGTCGCGCCCGGTGATCCGGACTACATGCCGCACGCGAGGCGGCTGCTGCATGTCGTCGCTGACCGGATCGCCTGGAAACAGGCACTCGACGAGGCCAGGCGCAAAGTCGCCGAACAACCGGACAGCAATCTTTCGGCAACGGGGAGAGCCGCGTGATGACCAGGGATGTGACGAAGGCCGATTACCTGCTCACCGTGGATGCCGCCGCCGAGCGGCTGAGCACATCGGTTCGTTTCGTCCGCCGCCTGATCGCCGAGCGGCGGATCGAGTTCGTGAAGGTCGGGCGGCATGTCCGCATTACCGAATCCGCGCTCGCCGAGTTCGTCCAGGCGGGCCGCGTACAACCAATGACCGCTGCCGACGTCTGGCGCAACACAAGGAGCGTGGCCTGATGGCTAACAAGGACGGACACCGACGTTTCGGCAACGTGCGCAAGCTGCCGTCCGGCCGATTCCAGATCCGCTATCTCGGCCCAGATGGACGGATGCGAACAGGCCCGGAAACGTACGAGCGCGTCAGCGACGCCGAGAAGGCACTCGTGCTGATCGAGGCGCAGATGACGCTCGGCCAGTGGACTGACCCGGAGTGCGGCAAGGTCAAGCTCACCGACTACGCCGCCACCTGGATCGACCAGCGGCCAAAGCTGCGTATCCGCACCGTAGATCAGTACCGCTGGCTCCTGGGCAAGCACATCACGCCGCACCTGGGCGGGGTACCGATCGGCAAGCTGTCCACGCCCATGATCCGGGAGTGGCGGGTCACCCTTCTCGGCAACGGCGTCTCAGTCGCGGCCAAGGCATACCGGCTGCTGCGAGCGGTTCTCATGACCGCCGCCGAGGAAGACAGGATCATGCCGCGCAACCCCTGCACGATCCGGGGCGCTGGAGATGAGGACGCAGCCGAACGTCCCGTGCTGACCGTGGCCCAGGTCTTCGCCCTCGCCGAGCAGGCCGGCCGCCGACCAGTTGGCAACATCCGCAAGGCCACGACAGGCTACCGGCTCCGCTTCCGTCGATACGGCGAGATGCGAACCTCGCCAACCGTGTACCTGACCAGGGCCGACGCCGAACGCGCGCTCTGGGACCTGGCCGACAGCGCCCGGGCCGACCGCCGGTACCGCGCGCTCGTGCTGCTGACCACATTCGCCAGCCTGCGATGGGGCGAGGCCACGGCGCTACGCCGCGCCGACCTTGACCTTACGGCCGGAGCTGTCCGGGTCCGCGCGGCCTACATCGAACGGTCAACCGGAGAAATGTCCTCCCGCTGGTCTACCGTTGAGCCTAGGAGAGCTTGCCCAGGGACGACGAAGGAGCCCGCTCGTGACCGCGCAGCCCGCGTATGAGAGCGATCCGGATGACCCAATCGAGATCATGCACATCCTTCCGGAGGAGTTCCACGCGCAGTTCCGGGCCGAGTATGCCGCCGCGGTTGAAGGCGCACGACACCCAGAGCAATACCGCCGACTTCAAGAGGTGCTACGGCTGTGGCGCCTGCGCGCGATGGCCTACTCTGACCCTGGCTACGCCGGGCGTCTGGCAACAGCGGATGGTCACACTGGCTCTATCTCAGCCATGCAGTTGATCCCCGGATGGTCTGACGCTGGCCAGCAAAGGTGAGCTACCGCGTCGAGTTCGGTGGCGGCGCACAGGTCCAGTACCACTCTCTGCCAGAAGACGCACAAGATGCGCTGAGGGAAAGGGCCGGAGAACTAGCTGACAGGCCATGGGATGCAGCCATCCGCCCACCCGGTGCCGATACGAGGTTCCGAGAGGCCATCTTTGACGGGGGAAACGGGCTACTGGGGTTCTACGTAGACGAGGATGCCCAACTGATCCGGATCTTTGACATCCTCTGGCTCAGCTAGCGTCCTTGCCGCGCATCCCTACCATCCCTAGTTGGAGCGGGTGACGAGAATCGAACTCGCACTATCAGCTTGGGAAGCTGATGTTCTGCCATTGAACTACACCCGCGCGCGCAACGCCGGGGCGCCGGTCACGGCACCACGATGCTGTCTTCGCCACGACATCGTACCGGAAACGGTAAGTTGCCAGCGTGCTGCTCTCCGATCGCGACATCAGGGCCGAGATCGCTTCGGGCCGGGTCAAGCTTGACCCGTACACTCCCGAGCTCATCCAGCCGTCGAGCATCGACGTCCGGCTGGACCGGTACTTCCGGGTGTTCGAGAACCACCGGTACCCGCACATCGACCCGGCGATCGAGCAGTCCGACCTGACCAGGCTAGTGGAGACCAAGGGCGACGAGCCTTTCGTGCTGCACCCGAACGAGTTCGTCCTAGGCTCGACCTACGAGGTGGTCACGCTGCCCGACGACTTGGCCGGGCGCTTGGAGGGCAAGAGCAGTTTGGGTCGCCTGGGACTGCTGACTCACTCCACGGCGGGGTGGATCGATCCGGGGTTCACCGGGCACGTGACGCTTGAGCTGTCCAACGTGGCCACGCTGCCGATCAAGCTGTGGCCGGGGATGAAGATCGGCCAGTTGTGCCTGTTCCGGTGCAGTTCGCCCGCCGAGCACCCGTACGGCTCGGATGTGTACGGCTCCAGGTACCAGGATCAGCGCGGCCCGACGCCATCGCGGTCGTACCTGAACTTCTACCGCTCGGCCCTCTGAGCCGGATCTGGCCACGTCCGGCGGCCGAAAGTCACCCGCTTCCAGCCCTGCGGATGCCCCGGCCAATATGGTTCCCCCCGGACATGACCCGCTATATCGTCATCGGTAGCGCGGGCGGGGACGCGGTGAGCACCAGACAGGGGAATGGCTCCCGACACGGCCTGCGGGGAGAAGGACGCCATGAAACTCACCTCGATCGCTGCTGTATCCATTCTGACGTTCGCCGGGCTCGGGGCGGCCGTCACCACGAGCACGACGAGCGCAGCGGCAGCGGTATCCGCGGGCCAGAGCACAGGCCAGAGCGCGGGTGCCGCTCGGACCGCGACGGCACTAGGCACGCCCGGCAGCCAGCTCTGGGTCTCCAGCTATAAGGACTCGGCCGCCGATGGCACGCACGAGCGGGTCGCCGTCAGCCCGGACGGGTCGACGGTGTACGCCTCGGGCGGTTCCGCCGAGACGGTCAAGGCATACAGCGCCGTGACGGGGGCCACGCTGTGGACGGCGACGAACCCGGCGTCGGAGTCGAGCTTCGGGCTCATCGCGGTCAGCCCGGACGGGACCACGGTGTACGTCACCACCGCGCAGCACGAGACGGACGGGTACGAGACCGTCGCTTACGACGCGGCGACCGGGACCGCGCTGTGGTCCGACGACCTGACCAACGGGGTGTACGCCTTTCCGGGCGCCATCGCGGTGAGCCCGGACTCCACCAGGGTCTACGTCACCGGCTGGATGGAGGCGGCGGACGGGCACAGCTCCTACGCCACGGTGGCCTACACCTCGACGGGGACGCGCCTGTGGGTGAAGAACTTCCTGGGCCCGCGGAAGCGTAGCGACTTTACGACCCTCGCGGTCAGCCCGAACGGGACGAAGGTGTTCGTCACCGGCACCACTGTCGGCCCGCGCAGCCGGGCCGAGTACGCCACGGTCGCCTACTTCACCCAGACCGGCTCTGAGGCGTGGGTCAGTTACTACCGGGCCGCGGCCGGCAGCAGTCCCACCGCCATCACCACGAGTCCGGACGGGACCAAGGTGTACGTCACCGGGACCGCGAACCAGAACCACCAGCCGCTGTACTTCGACTCGGTGACGGTGGCCTACGCGGCGTCCACCGGAGCCCAGCTCTGGCTGGCCCGGATCCCCGGCCAGTTCCCGCACGAGAACGGGACCGCCGCCGTCGCGGCGAGCCCGGACGGCTCCAAGGTGTACGTCACCGGGCTCATCCGCACCAGAGCCGGCGGCTTCGCCTACCTGACTCAGGCTTACCTGGCCAAGGACGGCAGCGTCCGCTGGCGGGCCGTGTACAGCGCCGCTCCCGGGACGGACGAGGCGGATGCCATCGCGGTGAGCCCGGACGGATCAACCGTCTACGTCACCGGCGAGACGCAGGTGACGTCCTCCAACTTCGCGACGGTGGCCTACCAGGCCGGTGACGGCACCATGCTCTGGGCGGCCAGCCACCGGGGGACCAAGGGCACGGCGCTGGTCGGGGCGCGGTCGCTGGCGGTGAGCCCGGACGGGTTGACCGTGTTCATCACGGGCTTCGCCAACTCGCACATTGTCACGGTGGCCTACCAGGGCTGAGCCTGACGCAGCGGCCTGACGCCGAAAGCCCGAAAGCCCGCGACTGACGCCGAAAAAGGCAAGCCTGGCCGGGTGACCCCGGCCTGGCTTGCTGTTACCGTCGAGTACGACTGGGAAGTAACTTGGGGTAGAAACTGCCATGCCGCCGCGCAGGCAGAGCCGCGCAGGACAGGAGGCCACGATGACGCACGTCGATGAGCGCCAGGCACGCAAGGTTGCCGAAGAGGCCAGGGAGCAGACGTGGCGCCAGCCGAGCTTCGGCAAGCAGCTGTTCCTGGGTGACCTGCAGCTCGATCTCATTCACCCGCACCCGCAGCCGACCGACGAAGCCCGCCAGCGCGGCGAGGAATTCTGCGCGCGGATGCTCGAGTTCGCCGAGACGCAGATTGACGGCGCAGTCATTGAGCGCGACGCCAAAATCCCCGACGAGACCGTCAAGGGCCTCGCCTCGCTCGGCGCGTTCGGAATGAAAATTCCTCCCGAATACGGCGGTCTCGGGCTCTCACAGCTGTACTACAACCGAGCCCTGATGATCGCCGGATCGGCGTCGCCGGTGGTGGGCGCGCTGCTGTCCGCGCACCAGTCGATCGGCGTGCCGCAGCCGGTGAAGCTGTTCGGGACCGATCAGCAGAAGCAGGAGTTCCTGCCCAGGTGCGCGCGCGGCGAGGTCAGCGCGTTCCTGCTGACCGAGCCGGACGTCGGCTCGGACCCGGCCCGGCTGCGTACCTCGGCGACCCCCTCCGAAGACGGCCGGGAGTACATCCTGGACGGCGTCAAGCTGTGGACCACCAACGGGGTCATCGCGGGCCTGCTGGTCGTCATGGCCCGGGTGCCCCAGAGCGATGGTCACCGCGGCGGGATCAGCGCGTTCGTCGTGGAGGGCAGCGCCGAAGGGGTCACCGTCGAGAACCGCAACGCGTTCTTGGGGCTGCGCGGCATCGAGAACGGCGTGACCAGGTTCCACCAGGTCAGGGTGCCGGCCGAGAACCTGATCGGCAAGGAGGGGCAGGGCCTGAAGATCGCCCTGACCACCCTCAACACGGGCCGGCTCTCGCTGCCCGCCAGTTGCGCGGCGGCCGCGAAATGGTCGCTCAAGATCGCCAGGGAATGGTCCAGGGAGCGGGTCCAGTGGGGCCGCCCGGTGGGCGAGCACGAGGCGGTGGCGGAGAAGATCGCGTTCATCGCGGCGACCTCGTACGCGCTGGAGGCGATGGTCGACCTGTCCAGCGCGCTGTCCGATGACAACCGCAACGACATCAGGCTCGAGGCGGCGATCGCCAAGCTGTACTGCTCGGAGATGGGCTGGAAGGTCGTCGACGAGCTGGTGCAGATCCGCGGCGGACGCGGTTACGAGACGGCCGCGTCGCTGGCCGCGCGGGGTGAGCGCGGGGTGCCGGCCGAGCAGGCGCTGCGGGACATGCGGATCAACCGGATCTTCGAGGGTTCCAGCGAGATCATGCGGCTGTTCATCGCCAGGGAGGCGGTGGACGCGCACCTGTCGGCGGCCGGCGAGCTGATCGAGCCGGGCGCGCTGGCGGTCAAGGCGCGCGCGGCGGCCAAAGCCGGCAGCTTCTACGCCAAGTGGCTGCCCACCCTGGTCACCGGCCAGGGCTCGGTGCCGGGGTCGTACAAGGAGTTCGGCGAGCTGGCGACGCACCTGCGGTACGTGGAGCGGACCAGCCGCAAGCTGGCCCGCGAGACGTTCTACGCGATGGCCCGCTGGCAGGGCAAGCTGGAGCGCAAGCAGGGCTTCCTCGGCCGGATCGTGGACATCGGCGCCGAGCTGTTCGCGATCAGCGCGACCTGCGTGCGGGCGCAGATGGACGCGGCCGAGGGGCCGGCCTCAGCGCGGGGCGAGAGCGCGGTCGCGCTCGCCGACGCGTTCTGCCGGCAGGCCAGGCAGCGTGCCGATGAGCTGCTGCACCGGCTCTGGCACAACACCGACGCAGCTGACGTCAAGCTGGCCCGCCAGGTCCTCGACGACCGCTTCACCTGGCTGGAGGAGGGAATCGTCGACCCGTCGACGCCGGGCCCGTGGATCGCCTCGGCCGATCCGGGACCGTCGAAGTCGGAGAACGTGCACCGTCACGTCGGCTAGCGCGGGCCTGGCTGCCCCGGCTGAGCCGTCCGGGGCGGCCAGGGCCCGGCCGTGCCGGGCTGTCCCTGGTCGTCGGGTTCTTTGATTTTCCCGAACGCACGCAGCCGGACGATCAGCTCATCACGTTGCCCGACCGCGGCGCGGAGCGCGTCCCGCTCCGCCTCCAGCTGGCCAATGCGCTCCTCAAGCTGGAGCACCCGGCGGACGGCGGCCAGCGTCATGCCGTCGTCCACCAGCCGCAGCACATACTGGACGACGGTGACCTCGCGGCGGGTGTAGCGCCGCTGGCCGCCGGCCGACCTGGTCGGCTGCACGACGCCGTGCTCGTCCAGCCGCCGCAGGAAGGCGTGCTGCACCTCAAGCGTGGCGGCGACCTGTCCCACCGTGTACAGCGGCAGGTTCTCATCGTCAAGCGGCAGCGAAGGCACGGCAAGCTCCCGATAAAGCGAACCGGGTCCGGACGACCGGCGCACCGCCCAGACCCGGGATGCTACTGCGAGATTTAACTCTCGTCAGGCGGTGATCATCTTCTTGGTGTCGTTGCCGACCTCCACCTTACGGGCCTTGGCCTTCTCGGCCAGCGGCACGCGCACGGTCAGCACGCCGTTCTCGTAAGCGGCCTCGACCTGGTCGGCGTCGTAGGCATCGCCCAGGTAGACGCGGCGGCGCAGCGTTCCGGTCACCCGCTCGCGGACGAACGGACGGTCGCTGTCGGACCGCTCCTCGTCCCGCTTGGCGCTGACCGACAGCACGCCGCGGTCCACGCTGACCTCGATGTTGTCCTGGCCTACGCCGGGCAGGTCGAACCGGAGCACGACGTCGTTCTCACGCCGGGTGCCGTCCATCGGCAGCGCGGCACGGGCGGGCCAGCTGGTCCGGAACGGGTCGAATGATGTCAAGAGCACTGAGGCTCACCTCCATGTGGTGCTGGGTCCCTATGGCGTGAACCCAGATTCCGTACATCCTCTGATGAAGGTAACCTAAAACTCTGCTTGTATATTTCCTCTTGGGGCGAGCGAACCTAACATCTTCCTGGTGCGACGCGAATGGCCCGCCTCGCAGTGTTGGCAGCACTGGAAGGCGGGCCATTCGTCAGTCGATCGGGCTGGTCAGCCGATCCGCTCGATGATCGTCGCGTTGGCCTGGCCGCCGCCCTCGCACATGGTCTGCAGGCCGTACCGGCCGCCGGTGCGCTCAAGCTCGTGCACCAGCTTGGTCATCAGGATCGCCCCGGTGGCGCCCAGCGGGTGCCCGAGCGCGATCGCGCCGCCGTTCGGGTTGGTCTTGTCCAGCGAGGCGCCGGTCTCGGCGGACCAGGCCAGCAGCACCGGAGCGAAGGCCTCGTTGACCTCGAACACGTCGATGTCGTCGATGTCCAGCTTGCCCTTGGCCAGCGCCTGGCCGGTCGCCGGGATCGGGCCGGTCAGCATGATCACCGGGTCAGCCCCGGTCACCGCGAGCGCGTGAATCCTCGCCCGTGGCGTCAGGCCGTGCCGCTGTACGGCCTCTTCCGAGGCGATGAGCAGGGCCGCCGAGCCGTCGGAGATCTGCGATGCGGCGGCCGCGGTGATCTCCCAGCCCTCGCGAAGCGGCGCCAGGCCGGCCATCTTCTCCCTGGACGTATCCCGGCGCGGTCCCTCGTCAGCGGCCAGGCCGGCCAGCTCGGTGATCTGGCTGGCGAACCTGCCCTCGTCGATGGCACGGACCGCCCGGGCGTGGCTCTCCAGGGCGAAGTCCTCAAGCTGGTCGCGCGTGATGCCCCACTTCTCGCACATCATCTGCGCCCCGCGGAACTGCGAGACCTCCTGGTCGCCATAGCGCTTCTTCCAGCCTTCGGCGAACGGCAGCGCCATCCCCATCGGCAGCGCGACCGACGATCCCATCGGGACCATGCTCATGCTCTCCACGCCGGCCGCGACCACCAGGTCCTGGGTGCCGGACAGCACGCCCTGCGCGGCGAAGTGGATGGCCTGCTGGGACGACCCGCACTGCCGGTCGATGGTCACGCCGGGCACCTGCTCGGGCAGGCCAGCGGACAGCCAGGACTGGCGCGCGATGTCCAGCGTCTGCGGGCCGACCTGCGAGACGCAGCCCATCACGACGTCATCCACCGCGCCGGGGTCGACCCCGGTCCGGCTCATCAGCTCGGCCAGCACGTGCGCGGCCATGTCCACCGGATTGACGCCGGACAGGCCGCCGTTCTTCTTCCCGACGGGGGTACGGACCGCCCCGACGATGTATGCCTCAGCCACAACGTCCTCCCGCTGATCATCCGGGCGGCCGGTCACCGGTCGTGCCCCGGCCGTAAACCGAGCATCATTCGGTTTCACTGACAGGGTATAACGTCAGCCGGGGGCTGGCCCTTCCCGGGCCCCGGCCGCCCAGCGTACTGTTGGTATACGACGACACAGAGTGCAGGAGGTGCGAGTGGCCACCGGGCTGATCTTGCTGGCGTTCCTGTCCGCCCTGGTTACCTTCGGCTGGACCAAGGCGCGCCGCCGGTTCGGGCTGGGCGTGACCAACCGGACCTACGGGATCACGTTCGTGGTCATCTTCATGCTGATCCTGGTGGTCTGGGCTAACGGTCACGTCTGACCGGGCCTGACCCGGCTCTGACCGTCGGGCTGCGGCGGTGTTACTCCCGCCGGGCTGCCCGGTCGACCGGTATCTCGAACCAGACTGCCTTGCCGTCCCGCGTCGGCCGTGATCCCCACCGGGTGGCGAGCTGGTCGACCAGGTACAGCCCGCGGCCGCCCTCATCGGTCTCGCCCGCGCTGCGCAGCCGCGGCAGCCGCAGGTCGGGGTCGAACACCTCGACCCAGATCGCCGACTTGCCGCGGCGCAGCCGCAGCGTGAACTCCTTGGCGGCCGGCCGCAGGATGTCATCCAGCCGGTCATCCCAGGAATCGGCCAGCAGCGCGGCGGTCGGCGCCCCTGCCGTTCCGGCCGTTCCGGCCGCCCCGGCGGGCTCGAACGCGAACTCGCGGCGCGGGCTCGGCGAGACCGCCGCGTGCAGCACGGCGTTGGTAACCACCTCGGAGACCAGCAGGCAGGCCAGCTTCGCCTGCTCGGCGTCCATCCCCCAGCTGGTGAGGGTGTCCTGCGCGGCGCGGCGCGCCTGTGAGACCCGGATGGGCTCGGCCGGGAACGACGCCTCCCAGGCGGCCAGATCCACCGGCGAGGACTGGACCACGACGATGGCCATGTCGTCGTCGATGTCCCCGGGAACCGCCTCCTCGGCAGCCTTGGCGATCGTCTCGACATCCCGGCGGGACACCGCGCCGACCGACGCGCGGAGCATGTCCAGCGCCTCGGCCTCGGTATAGTGCCCGAGCCCGTCGGCACGGGTGCGCCGGTCGGTCAGCCCGTCGGTGTAGAACACCAGCGTGGCCCCCGGCGGGAGCATCATGATCTCCTCGCGGAACGTGGGCAGCCCCGCGATCCCCCGGCCGCGCACGCCGAGCAGCACGCCCTTGTGCGCGATCATCATCTCGTCGACCTTGCCCTCGCTGACCAGCAGCGGAGCATCGTGGCCGGCATTCGCGTAGATCAGCTCGCGCGACCACGGGTCGTAGACCAGGTAGGTGCAGCTCACGATCGGCGCATCCGGGCCGTCAGAATCCCGTCCCGAGCCGAGCGTCCGGCACCAGTCGTCCAGCTTGCGCAGGATCTCCGCGGGAGCCTTGTCGTCCTGCGCGAACGCGCGCAGCGCGGCGCGCAGCTGGCCCATGATCGCCGCGGCCCGCGCGCCGCGGCCTTCCACGTCGCCGATGACAATGCCGACCCGGCCCGCGGACAGCGGGATGATGTCGTACCAGTCCCCGCCGACCTGGGTCTGGATCCCCTGACCGTGCGTGACCAGCGGCTTGGCGGGCACGTACCGCCAGGCGACGTCGATCCCGTCCACATCGGGCAGATCTTGCGGCAGCAGGCTCTTCTGGAACGCCAGCGCGGTGCGCCGTTCCTCCTCGAACAGCATCGCGTTGTCGATGGCGATGGCCACCCGGCTCGCGATCGCGCCGAGGAAGTCGCGGTCGTTGGCGTCGTACTGCTTCCCGTCACGGTCGCTCAGCCGGGACAGGGCCAGGGACATCACGCCGAGCAGCTCGCCGCGGGCCAGCAGGGGGGCGGCCACGATGGAATGCAGGCCGACGTCTTCACAGGCCTGCTGGCTGCTCAGGCTCGGCGCCGGGAACCGCTCGTCGGCCATGTCCACTACCACGATCGCGTCCTGCCGGAACATGGCCTGCTGGCAGAAGTGCCCCTCCGGGTAGCGGATCTGCTCGCCGACCGCGGCCCAGGTGCCGGGCGGCGGCGTCCAGCCGCGCGCGTGCGCGGCGGCGCAGCGCACCAGCTTGTCCCCCCGGTACAGGTCGATCAGGCAGTGGTCGGCGAACTGCGGCACGAGGGTGTCGGCCACGTGCCGCAGGGTAACGCCGAGCTCCAGCGATCCTGACAGCCGCTCGCCGATCCGCTCCAGCAGCCCGATCCGTTCGTTCTCGCGCTGGCTGCCGCGGCTGGTGGCCTGCCGGGCCGAGATCACGATGCCGTCGATCGCACCGGACGGGTGCCGCAGCGGCACCGCGTTCGCCTGGACGACGATGTGGGCGCCGTCCGGCCTGGTGCAGGCGAAGATGCCCTCCCAGACCCGCCCGCGCAGCACCTGCCGGGCCATCTCCGCGGCTTTGCCGACGTCCTCGACCTCAAAGCCGAGCGAGAGGATCGGGCGGCCGACCAGCTCCCTGGGATCCGTGGAAATGCCGAAGAGCCGCCGGGCGAAAGCGTTTGCGTACTGCAGGTTGCTCAGCCGGTCGGTGACGACCATCGCGGTCTCGACCTGATCGAGGACGGTTTCCGCGGGCAGGTACGCCGGATATGCGGTGTTTGTCCATTCGGTCACGGCCGAGTCACCTCACCGGAGGCGGGGGGTCGGCGGACACCCTCGGGCTGTGGTCACCGCCGGGCGACGAAGACGTGCACCGCGACATCGTGAGGAAGCTCGGCCGCATGGCCTTCGGAGTTGTCCTCACACGTCACCCGCACACCATCGTTACTTGCCGCGAGAGTTACCTCGCGTCCGGGTTGTATCCCGATGTGCTTGAGTCTAAGCATCAAAGCGGCGTCGCCTTGGACTTGCTCACTTATCCGTCGCACCACAAATCGCTCTTCGCGGGACGTCACGGCCTCAGTCATGGCTTCAACCGGCTCATCGTCGGCGGGATGGGTCCGGTTTCGCGCCTCGGCGGGCAGCCCGAGCTCGTCAAGTCCAGGGATGACATTGCCGTGCGGGCAGCGCACCGGATAGTCGAGCAGCTCCACCAGGCGGCGCTCTACGTCCTCGGATATGACGTGCTCCCACCGGCACGCCTCAATGTGAACTTCTTCCCAGGGGAGCCCGATCACCCCGACGAGCAGGCACTCGGCCAGCCGGTGCTTGCGCATCACCCTGGTGGCGAGCCCGCGCCCCGCGTTAGTCAGCGACAGCTGGCGGTCGCCTTCAACCCGCAGCAGCCCGTCGCGCTCCATCCTGGCCACCGTCTGACTCACCGTAGGGCCGCTCTGCGAGAGCCGCTCGGCAATGCGTGCCCGGAGCGGCACGATGCCTTCCTCTTCGAGTTCGAAGACAGTGCGAAGGTACATTTCCGTGGTGTCAATGAGCCCGTGCGCCGTCAACGCTCCTCCTCCCACGTCGATGCTATGCCGATGCGCGATGACCTGGGACGGTAAGCGATCGCCGATACGTCAGGGAGCAAGCCGCGCCATGACCCAGCCGCCGCCGTCGCGGCCGTACCTCAGCCGGTCATGCAGGCGGTTCGGCCGTCCTTGCCAGAATTCGAACGATTCGGGCGCCAGCACGTAACCGCCCCAGAAATCCGGCATGGGCACCGCGGTATCTGGCGGCCAGCGCCGCTCCAGCTCGGCGTAGCGCTCGTCCAGCACGGACCTGGACTCGATCACCGACGACTGCCTGCTCGTCCATGCACCGAGCTGTGAGCCGCGCGGGCGGGACCGGAAGTACGGCTCGCTCTGCTCGGTGGTCATCGCGCTGACCACGCCCTCGATGATCACCTGCCGGTGCATCGCGTGCCAGGGGAACAGCAGGCAGGCTCGGGGCTGCCCGGCCAGGTGCCGGGCCTTCTGCGAGGTCCGGTTGGTGTAGAACACCAGGCCGCCGGCGTCGTGTGACTTCAGCAGCACGGTGCGCGCCCGCGGCTGGCCCGCCGCGGACACCGTGGCCAGCACCATCGCCTCCGGCTGCGGCAGCCCGGCGGCCTGCGCATCGTCCAGCCACCGGGACAGCTGGCGGACCGGGTCGGGGTCCAGCATGCTCTCGTCCAGCCCGGCCGCCTCCTGGCCTGGCTGGCCCTGGCCTGGCTGGCCCTGGCCTGGCTGGCCCTGGAGGGGCTGGCCTGACGGGCCGGGCCGGAGGGAAATGTGATCCGCGGCATCCACGGGACCGATCATCACATAGCGACCCCTGTTGCCGCGCCGTGCCGCCCTGGCTACCCGCAGGTAGCCCCGGCGCGGTTGAATAGGTCGGCCGGGCAGCGCATGCCTGCCACGGCCGTCGGCCGGATGGCTATCCGCGCAGGCCGGCTAGGAGACGGAGGGAAGGTACATGTCCGATTTCAAGCCCGGGCTCGAGGGCGTGGTCGCGTTCGAGACCGAGATCGCCGAGCCGGACAGGGCGGGCGGCGCGCTCCGCTACCGCGGGGTGGACATCGAGGAGCTGGCCGGGCACGTCTCCTACGGCCACGTCTGGGGACTGCTGGTGGACAACGCGTTCGCCCCCGGGCTGCCGCCGGCCGAGCCGTACCCGATCCCGGTGCACTCCGGCGACATCCGGGTGGACGTGCAGAGCGCGCTGGCCATGCTCGCTCCGGCGTACGGGATGCGCCAGCTGCTTGACATCACCGACGAGGAAGCCCGTGACGACCTGGCCCGCGCCTCGGTGATGGCGCTGTCGTTCGTGGCCCAGTCGGCCCGCGGGCTCGGCCTGCCGATGGTCCCGCAGAACCGGGTGAACGAGGCGAAGACGATCACCGAGCGGTTCATGGTCCGCTGGCGCGGCGAGCCCGACCCCCGGCACGTCAAGGCGGTCGACGCGTACTGGACCTCGGCGGCCGAGCATGGCCTGAACGCCTCGACGTTCACCGCCAGGGTCATCGCGTCCACCGGAGCCGACGTCGCCGCCGCCCTGTCCGGCGCGGTCGGCGCGATGTCGGGCCCGCTGCACGGCGGCGCCCCGGCCCGGGTGCTGCACATGATCGAAGAGGTGGAGAGCGGCGGGGACGCCGACGCCTACGTCAAGGCGGCGCTGGACCGCGGCGAGCGCCTGATGGGCTTCGGCCACCGGGTGTACCGGGCCGAGGACCCGCGCGCCCGGGTACTGCGCCGGGCGGCCAGGGAGCTCGGCGCGCCGCGGTTCGAGGTGGCGGAGGCGCTGGAGCGCGCCGCGCTGGCCGAACTGCACGCCCGCAGGCCGGACCGGGTGCTGGCCACGAACGTGGAGTTCTGGGCGGCGATCGTGCTCGACTTCGCCGAGGTGCCGCCGCACATGTTCACCTCGATGTTCACCTGCGCCAGGACGGCGGGCTGGGCCGCGCACATCCTGGAGCAGAAGCGCACCGGACGGCTGGTCCGGCCGAGCGCGCGCTACGTCGGGCCGCCGTCCCGCCCGGTGTCCGAGGTGCCCGGCGCGAGCGAGGTGCTGGACCGCATCGTCTGACCCGCGAGCGCCCTGCGTAAGCTTGGGCCGGTGACCAGCATCGTTATCCCCCGCCACCTCAAGCCCGCGGACGGCCGGTTTGGCTGCGGCCCGTCCAAGGTCTCGCACCGGCAGCTCGCCGCGCTCGCCGCCTGGGGAGCCGAGTTCCTCGGCACCTCGCACCGGCAGCCGCCCGTGCGCGACGTCGTCCACCGGATCCGCTCAGGGATGGCCGACCTGTTCGCCCTGCCCGACGGCTACGAGGTGGTGCTCGGCAACGGCGGCACGACCGCGTTCTGGGACATCGCCGCGTTCGGCCTGGTGGCCGAGAGGGCGCAGCACCTCGCGTTCGGCGAGTTCTCCGCGAAGTTCGCGAAGGTGACCGCCGCCGCGCCCTGGCTGGCCCAGCCGACGCTGATCGAGTCCGCCGTGGGCACGCACCCGTGGCCGCGGGCCGAGGCCGGGGTGGACGCGTACGCGCTCACCCACAACGAGACCTCGACCGGCGTGGCCATGCCGATCGCCCGGGTGGAAGGCGCCGACGCGGATGCGCTCATGCTGGTGGACGCGACCAGCGGGGCCGGCGGCCTGCCCGTGACGGCCAGCGAGTTCGACGTGTACTACCTGGCCCCGCAGAAGTGCTTCGCCGCCGAGGGCGGGCTGTGGATCGCGCTGATGTCCCCGGCGGCGCTGGAACGGGCCGAGCGGATCGCGGCCAGCGATCGCTACGTGCCGGCGTTCTTCTCGCTGCCGACCGCGATCGACAACGCGCGCAAGGACCAGACGTACAATACCCCGGCGCTGGCGACCCTGGTGCTGCTGGCCGGGCAGCTGGACTGGATGCTGGGCAACGGCGGGCTGAGCTGGACCACCGCGCGCACCGCCGATTCGTCGTCCCGGCTCTACACCTGGGCGGAGAAGGCGCCGTACGCCTCGCCGTTCGTCGCCGACCCGGGCCAGCGCTCGCCGGTGGTCGGCACGATCGACTTCGCCGAGTCGGTCGACGCGGCCGCCCTGGCGGCGACGCTGCGCGCCAACGGGATCGTGGACACTGAGCCGTACCGCAAGCTCGGCCGCAACCAGCTGCGGATCGGCATGTTCCCCGCCGTGGATCCGACCGACGTCGAAGCCCTCACCGCCTGCATCGACTACGTAGTCAGCCACCTCTAGCCTCAGACGTCACTGGGCTGCCCCGCTGTCCTGGCCGCGGCTGACCGGCGGGGTGGCCGATCCGCGCATCGCATCCCACCCGAGGGAGCCAATCCGCGGTTTGCTTCCCTTCCCCGCCCCGGGAGACCGCCGGCCCGGCGCCAGCAGACACTCATTAGGGTGGCCGATCCGCGCATCGCACCCCACCCGAGGGAGCCAATCCGCGGTTTGCTTCCCTTGCGGGGGCAGGTGCGGTCAGCGGATTACGGCGCCGATGACGACGGCCAGGATGAGGATCGCGAGCACGGCGGGAAGCAGCCAGCGGGGCGCACGATTCACCTCACGAAGCCTACGCCGGCCGCAGCGGCCAGCTCGCTACGGTGTCGTAGCGGGGGCTGGTGCCCAGGTGACTGCGAATGAGGTGAATCCGGTCCGCGGGCCAGGACGGGCCTGAGTAGTCGGTCAGCGCGGCGACCAGCAGACGGACGTCGGCGGGAGTCCGGCAGCGGGCCAGCGTGATGTGCGGCCGGAACTTGCGGCCTTCGTCCGGCGGCGGCGCGCCCGCCCGCCGTGCGCCTGCCGCCACCGAGGCGGCGAGGCCGCCGAGCGCTTCCTGGTCCCCCGCGATGCCGGTCCACAGCACCCGCGCCCGCGCGCTGGCCGGAAAGGCGCCCGCGCCCGCCGCCGACAGCTCCAGGCTGTGGTGCCGCCCCGCCGCGCGTTCCAGTCGCGTGGTCAGCTGGTCGGTGACTTCATCCACCTCGCCGAGGAAGGCCAGCGTGATGTGCCAGGCCTGCGGGCTGGTCCAGCGCAGCTCCGGCCAGGCCGGGCGATGCGGAGCTACGACCGCGTCAAGTTCGTCCAGCGCGGCCGCAGACGGCGTGATGGCGACGAAGAGTCTCACCAGGTTATCCGTACCAGACCGCGCCAAGCCGCTGACCTCGGCCCCTGGCAGAACCACTCCCCGGGCCGACGGGGCCACACTTCACCCTTGAGCTGTGGTCCTCCGTCAAGAGCCTTACGCCTCAAGAGCCTTACGCCACGGCCTTGCGGAGCTCGGACAGCCGCAGGTAATCCCGCGCCCTGACGCCGCGGCTGCGCGCGAGCATCAGCGCCACGCCCGCCGCGGCGGCCGCGGAGATCACCCCGCCCGCGATCAGGCTGATCCTGGGCCCGAACTGCTGGCCCACCCAGCCGACCAGCGGCGACCCGAACGGCGCGCCGCCGAGGAACACGAGCAGGTAGAGGCCCATCACCCGGCCGCGCATCTCGGCCGTGGTGGCGAGCTGGGTGGCCGAGTTGGCCGCGGTGCTGAAGGTGAGCAGCACCAGCCCGACCGGGAACAGCACGGCCAGGAACGACCAGAACGACGGCATCATCCCGCTCAGCACCTCGAGCGCGCCGAACCCGAACGCGGCGACCAGCAGCAGCCGGGCACCCGGGCGCTTGCGACGGGCCGCGAGCAGCGCGCCGACCAGCGCGCCGGCCGCGAACACCGTGGATCCCAGGCCGAAGGCTCCGGCGCCAGTGTGATAAACGAGGCGGGACATCAGCGCGTTGGTCACCTGGAAGTTCATTCCGAACGTGGCCACGAAGAACACCAGCACCATCAGCGTCCACAGCTGGGGGGTGGCCCTGACGTAGGCCAGCGCCTCGCGGAACTGTCCCTTCGTCCTGGGCTTACGCACGGCCGGGTGCAACTCGGCCGGTCGCATCAGCTTGAGCCCGATGATCACGGCCGCATAGGAGGCGGCGTTGACTCCGAAGGCGGCCGGGGTCCCGACGGTGCTGATCACCAGGCCCGCGACGGCAGGCCCGGCGATCCGGCCCAGGTTGAAGACGGCACTGTTCAGGGCGATCGCGTTCGACATGTCGGCTGGGCCGACCATCTCCACAGCGAACGTCTGCCGGGTCGGGTTGTCCACGACCGTGACCAGCCCCAGCGCGAAGGCGAGCGCGTAGACATGCCAGATGCGCACCTCGCCGGTGATCGCGAGCACGCCAAGGATGAGGGCGAGCAGGCCCGCGGTGGCCTGCGTGATCATGAGGATGAGCCGCTTGGGATACCGGTCGGCGACCGCTCCGCCCCACATGCTGAACAGCAGCAGCGGCAGAAACTGCAGGCCGGTCGTGATGCCGAGCGCGGTACCGCTGCCGTGGGTCAGGTCGAGCACCAGCCAGTCCTGGGCCACCCGCTGCATCCACGAGCCGGTGTTGGAGATGAGCTGGCCGGTAGCGAACAGCCGGTAGTTGCGGTTGCGCAGCGAGGTGAAAGTCCGGCCGCGCGCGGCCCGGGTTACGCCTGGCTGAGCTTCTCCAGGATCGGGGCAGCGGCCCGCAGGATGGTCCGCTCCTCGGGCGTGAGCTCCTTCAGCCGCTTGGCCAGCCACGCGTCCCTGCGCCGCCGCGCCTGCGTCACCAGCGCCCGGCCCTCCTCGGTCACCGTGAGCACTACCTGGCGGCCGTCGGTCGGATGCGGCGCCCGCATCACCAGCTTGCGCTCCTCCAGCACGGCGATAACCCGCGTCATGGAGGGCGGCTGCACCTTCTCGTGCTCGGCCAGTTCGCCCGGCGTCATCGCGGCATGCGTTTCCAGCGCGGCGAGCGCGGCGAGCTGAGTGTCGGAGAGCGAGGTGAGCCCTTCGGCCTGGCGCTCCACCCGCAGCCGCCGGGCCAGGCGGCTCACCGAAATCCGCAGAGACGTGGCCAGGCCCGAGCCTGACCTGGTCTGAATCGCTGTCATGTTGGTTAGCCTGAATCATTACTTTTGCTAACGGTAAACGGGACCGGAGTATTCCGCAAACCATTAGCAGGGCGAACGGGTGAGCGCCTACGGCGCATGCACTAAGTACACCACGACTTCGGGGTTAAACACGCTCCCGCCGATTACCCGGCTCGGTGCCGTTCACGTGCGGGATCGGCCACTAACCTGGAGTCGTGAGCCGCTCGCCTGATCCCGACCCGCAGCCCGTCCCGGCTGCCCCGGCAGGCGAATCACCGCCGCCGCTTGAGGCCAACGACCAGCTGGTCACCGCGGCCTTCACCGCGGTCTGGGCCGTGGCGCTGGTGGTCCTGCTCCTGGTGCGCTCCCACCTCAGGCAGGCCGACCGCTGGTGGATATGGACCGCGGTGGCCGGGCTCGGGCTGGGGCTATTCGCGCTGGCGTATATGCCGCATCTCAAGCGCGCCAGGCAGCGCACGGCGCTGCGGCGTTCGGCCCGGCAGCAGGGTCGCGACGAGGCCGGGGAGGCCCGGGAGGCCCGGGAGGCCGGGGCCGACTAACGGGCGTCAGTCGTGGTCGAGCGACTCGAAGACCGTCTCATCGACCGAGACACCTGGCATGTCGACCAGGTCGTACCCGAGCTCGTCGATGATCGGCGGCATCACGGGCTCGCTCCCGCCGGTCTGCGCTCCCTCGGAGTGCGCGCCGCAGCCGTGGTCAACCGATACCACCCGCCCGTCCTCGGGCGCGTACGCGTTACCGCACACCCCGAAGACGCTGCCGAGCGGCCCGGCCAGCCGGATCAGGAATCCGCAGCTCACGCAGTGCGCCGGAGCGGCCCGGGTGAGCGGGGTATGCGGGCCATGATCACCCGAATACCAGCGCTCGGCCGTCTCGTCCCGGCCGATAGCCGAGAGCACCCGGATCTGGTGCGGCGCCGCGGCCTCACCCGTATCCTCGTCGCCGCCCGACAACTGCAGCAGCCCGTCTCCCTCGCCGGTTACCACCGGCACCAGTCGCTCGTCGTCTGCCGACGCCGGCAGCAGGTCGCCGACGCCGAGGTCACCGGGCCTGAGCCGGTCCCGCCAGGGCACCCACTCGGGCGCCAGCAGCGCATCGGGGCCCGGCAGCAGCACGAGTTCGCTGACCGTCACCAGCTTGGCCCGCGAGGCCCTGGTCACCGTGACCGCCCACCGCCAGCCGCGGTAGCCGGGCTGCAGGCTCTCGAACAGGTGGGTCACCACCCGGTCGCCGTCGGCCTGGCGGCCGAGGTGCGGGCCGACCTGGTCCGGTCCGGCCTGATCTGCCACCGCCGCGCGGGCCAGATCCGTGGCCTGCGCGCACATCTCGTCGGGTTCCCTGCTGCGGGCTCGGGCTGCTGGGCTCACGTTTAGCTATTGTTCCTCATCCCCGGAGTGCGCGGAACATCGACTGCGGCTGGGCTAAGCGCCCGCCGGGGGTCGTAGCCGGGCCGCGGACCCTGAATACTGGGGGGATGGGAAACTCCGGCGCGCGGGAGGCGGCTCGCAGCGCTGCCTCGGCCACCGGAGCTGCGGCGCGAGCCGGCCGGTCGGCCACCCGCGGTACCGCCAAGTTCATCCACCGGCTCACCAATGCTTCCGGTGCCGGGCGCACCGGCCTGGGCAATCTCATCGAGCTCACCGCCGCGGGCAGCATTGGTGATGCGTTCGTCGCCGTATCGCTCGCCGGGACGATCTTCTTCAGCACGTCGGTGGGCGAGGCCCGGGGCCGGGTCGCCCTGTTCCTGGTGATCACGATGGCGCCGTTCGCGGTGCTCGCGCCGTTCATCGGGCCGATGCTCGACCGGGTGCAAGAGGGGCGCCGCTACATCCTGGCGGGCACGCTGCTCGCCCGCGGCCTGCTCTGCTGGGGGATGTCGGCGGCGGTCAAGAACTCGGTCACGCTGCTGCCCGCGGCGTTCGGGATTCTCGTGCTGCAGAAGGCTTACGGCGTGGCCCGCGCCTCGATCGCGCCGCGGCTGCTGCCAAGCGAGATCACGCTGGTGAAGGCGAATGCCCGGTCCGCCCTGGCCGCGCTCATCGCGTCGTCGATCGGCGCGCCGGTGGCGGCGGGCGTGGACGTGCTGTGGGGCCCGGCGTGGGTGCTGCGTTTCGGCACGGTAATCTATATCGCCGCGATGACGCTCGCCCTGCGGCTGCCCAGCCAGGTGGACAGGGCCCCGGCTGACGCCGAGCCCACCCAGCCGCTGGCCGAGCGCCGGCCTGCCGATCCGGACCAGCCCGGCTATCCGGACCAGCCCGGCTATCGGGACCGGCCGGACAGACCTGAGCGGTCCGGCTACCCCGACGAGCCTGACGAGCGCGGCCAGTCCTGGCCCGGTGACCGGCCGCCCCCGCAGCCGTCGGGCCGCAAGCGGTTCAAGACGCTGCAGAGCGTCGGGCCGGTGGTCGGCGAGGCCATGCGGGGCAACGCCACGCTGCGCGCGCTCTCCGGCTACATGATCTTCTTCCTTGCCTTCCTGTTGCGCAGCGACCACTTCCACGGGGTTTCCAAGAACGTCGCGCTCGGCGCCATGGTCGGCGCCGCGGCGGCAGGCGGCCTGGTGGCCATGGGCATCGGCTCGATGCTGCGCTCCAGGGCCCCGCAGATCATCATGTTCGGCATGCTGATCCTGGCCACAGTGAGCACGGCTCTGTGCGCGTGGTTCTTCAGCCTGTACGCCGCGCTCATCGTCGCGTTCGTGGCCGCCTGCGGGACCGCCCTGGCCAAGCTGGCCCTCGACTCGATCGTGCAGCACGAGATAGGCGAGGAGATCCGCTCCTCCGCCTTTGCCGCCTCGGAGACCCTGCACCAGCTGTCCTGGGTAGCCGGCGGCCTGGCCGGCCTGGTCGTGTCCTACACGAACAGCGGCCCGGCCGGGCTGGGCATCGCCGCGGCCGGGCTGGCGGTATCGTTCGGCCTGCTGATCTCCCGGCGGCGGCACCGGATACTGGCCGCCGCGCAGGACTCACGGCGGGCGTCGTCGCCCGGCTAACTTAGCGATCCGGCGCACTTCTCGAGGTCGGCTAGAACTCCAGGTCGTCGGCTACCGCGCGCAGCACGGCGGCGATCTTCTTCGCATCGCGGCCGTCTGGATGCTTGCCCCGCCGGTATACGGTCGATACCCCGTCGAGCAGCTTGATCAGATCCTCGACCAGGACGATCATCTCGTCGGGATCCTTGCGGCTGGCCCTGGTGACCGTCGGCGGCGGGTCAAGCAGCTTGACCTGCAGCGCCTGCGCGCCCTTGCGCCCCTCGGCAATGCCGAACTCCACCCGCTGGCCGGGCCGCAGTCCAGGGATGCCGGATTGCAGCGCAGAGGAGTGAACGAAAACCTCACCTCCGTCGTCGCGAGTGAGAAAGCCGAATCCCTTGTCGGCGTCATACCACTTGACCTTGCCAGTCGGCACGAACGAGACCTCACGTGATTTAAAGGATCTGACGGCTCCGGTACCACAAGCGGCCCGAAGCTATGGGAACAAGGCTATCGGTCCCACGGCGGCAGCGGCAGCCGCGTTTTCACCGACTCTGCCGCCAGTGTCGCGCACAGCGACGTGGCCCCGGTTCACACCGGGACCACGTCCTCCTCGGCCGCACACGTTCGGATGGTGCTGGGACGGGATCGCGTGCCCGGCCGGGAATCTCACCTAGCCTGTACCCCGCACTCACCCTGCGCAATCATGAGGTCACCGCTGAGTTATACCGGCACGTCGTCAGGCGTGCGGAATCCGGCGCCAGGGCGGCTCCCGGCGGGCCCGGCGGCCACGGGACACGCGCCGGGCGAGGTAGGCCGCGGCGAGCAGCGCAGCGGCACGCAGCAGATCCCAGCCGGCGGCCCGGGCGGCGTCTAAATAGCCGGCCAGCCCGCCGTGCTCTGAGCTCAGGCTGGCGATCACGAACCCGCCGACGAGCGCGAGCGCCGCCGGGAGCGCCAGCGAGACCCACTTGTCCCTCGCGTCCCAGAACCGCGAGAACAAGACGGCGGCCGCACCGGCGAACCACAGCGGGAACGGGTAGGCCAGGCCGCCCGCGACGAGCAGCAGGACGGCACAGGCCTCCAGCGGATGAGCACGCGCCAGTGCGAGCATGCGGCGCACCGCGCGGGCCGTCCCGCCGGGCCCGACGGGCCCGACGGGCCCGACAGGACCGGCCGCCGGCCAGGGGAAGGCGCCGCCGTGAGGGCCGCTGGAGCCACTGGAGCCACTGCCGCCTCCGGGCGGCTGGCCCGGCCCGGTGTCGGGGCCAGGGGCGGAACTCCAGGAGAACCCGCCGAACCCGCCGCCTGCGGCCGGTTCCCGCGCATCGCGCTGCTCGACCGGGGCGGCCGGAGGGACCGGGGAAGCCGGGGAGGCTGACGCGGCCCGGGACCGCCAGCGCGCGGTCGCCGGCCGGTGCGGGGCGGCCGGCATCGCCCCTGGCCGCCAGCGCGCGGTCATCGGCCGGTGCGGGACCGGCCAGGCAAACGACGCGGGCCCGCCCGCCGGGGCCGACTGGCCCGCTGAGGCAGGCCGGCCCGCTGAGGCAGGCTCGCCCGGCGGGTCAGGCTGGCCGACGGAGGGTGTCCCGTCAGCGGGGGTGTCCATGGGCCGATAGTCCCGCAGCGTGCCCTCCCCGCGCAGGCGAAAGGGCGGCTCCGCTCGACGCGGAACCGCCCCTGCCCGTGGCCAGGTCAGTGACGCAAACCTGGGACCTGAGACCCGGTGGACTCGCTAGCCCTGCCCCCGGCCGCCAGGCACTGGCGGCCGGGTTGCGTGGCTAGAAGTCCATGTCACCGCCGCCTGGAGCGCCGGCCGGAGCCGGGGTCTTCTCAGGCTTCTCGGCGATCACTGCCTCGGTGGTGAGGAAGAGACCGGCGATGGATGCCGCGTTCTGCAGCGCAGAGCGCGTCACCTTGGCGGGGTCGATGATGCCCGCCTTGAACATGTCGACGTACTCGCCGGACGCGGCGTCAAGGCCGTGACCAGAGGTAAGCGACTTGACCTTCTCGACCACCACGCCGCCTTCGAGGCCGGCGTTCACGGCGATCTGCTTCAGCGGCTCCTCCAGCGCACGGCGCACGATGGCGGCGCCGGTGGCCTCGTCGCCGCTCAGGTCGAGCTTCTTGAAGGCGTTGGTGCCCGACTGCAGCAGAGCAACTCCACCGCCCGCGACGACGCCCTCTTCGACCGCTGCCTTGGCGTTGCGCACCGCGTCCTCGATGCGGTGCTTGCGCTCCTTCAGCTCGACCTCGGTCGCCGCGCCGGCCTTGATGACGGCGACGCCGCCTGCCAGCTTGGCCAGCCGCTCCTGCAGCTTCTCCCGGTCGTAGTCCGAATCGCTGTTGTCGATCTCGGTGCGGATCTGGTTGACCCGGCCGGAGATCTGGTCAGCGTCGCCCGCGCCATCGACGATCGTCGTCTCGTCCTTGGTGACGACGACCTTGCGGGCCTTGCCCAGCAGGTCAAGCTCGGCGTTCTCGAGCTTGAGGCCGACTTCCTCGCTGATCACCTGGCCGCCGACCAGGATCGCGATGTCGCCGAGCATGGCCTTGCGCCGGTCGCCGAAGCCGGGGGCCTTGACGGCAACCGACTTGAACAGCCCGCGCATCTTGTTCACGATCAGGGTCGCCAGGGCCTCGCCCTCGACGTCCTCAGCGATCACCGCGAGCGGCTTGCCCGACTGCACCACCTTGTCCAGCAGCGGCAGCAGGTCCTTGTTCGCCGAGATCTTGGAGTTGACCACGAGGATGTAAGGATCCTCGAGGACCGCCTCCAGGCGCTCGGGGTCGGTGACGAAGTACGGCGCGATGTAGCCCTTGTCGAAGCGCATGCCCTCGGTGAGCTCAAGCTCGAGGCCGAAGGTGTTGCTCTCCTCGACGGTGATGACGCCTTCCTTGCCGACCTTGTCCATGGCCTCGGCGATCATCTCGCCGATGGCCGGGTCACCGGCCGAGATGGAGGCGGTCGAAGCAATCTGCTCCTTGGTCTCCACGTCCTTGGCGAGCTTAGACAGTTCCTCGCTCACCCGCTCGACCGCCGCCTCGATGCCCTTCTTCAGCGACATCGGGTTGGCGCCGGCCGCGACGTTGCGCAGGCCCTCCCGGACCAGCGCCTGGGCCAGCACCGTCGCCGTCGTGGTGCCATCACCCGCGACGTCGTCGGTCTTCTTCGCTACTTCCTTGACGAGCTCGGCGCCGATCTTCTCCCACGGGTCCTCGAGCTCGATCTCCTTGGCGATGGAGACACCATCGTTGGTGATGGTGGGAGCGCCCCACTTCTTCTCGAGAACGACGTTACGGCCCTTCGGGCCGAGAGTTACCTTCACAGCGTCGGCGAGCTGATTCATGCCGCGCTCGAGGCCGCGCCTGGCTTCCTCGTCGAACGCGATCATTTTGGATGCCATAGGCTCCAGTCCTCCGGAACTTTGTGGCTCAGATGCGGATCAAGTCGACGCCCGCGACGGCCGGGCCCTCGTCCGCCAGCAGTCCCTTCCTGCTGCGGAGAAGACCTCATCGCCCCAATCCCGCCGTATGAGTTGTCACTCTCGGGGTGAGAGTGCCAACGCCTTGTTTAGCACTCTCAAGGGGAGAGTGCAAGCCAGACGGGTAGCGGCCCAGCTCACCGCCCGGCGGGAAGGGCCGACCCCGGCCAGGCCAGTACGACGCGCACGGCTGAAACAACCGACGCGCACACCGAAAATCTGGCTGCCGATCGAGGCAACGCCGGGCTGGCCGTAACTGGGCTTGCCCACCAGGCGGTCGCTAACCGACCCGCTAATCCGCGCCAGTGACATCCGGGCCACGTCGCCACGGCCCGGCAGTGATGAAGCGACCCGGCCGAGTCAGCTGACCGAGCCGGGCCGCTTATTGTGCTAGAACGCTCTCACAGAGTGCGCACGGCGTCCGCCTGCGGACCCCGGTCACTCTGCGTGATTTCGAATTCGACCCGCTGTCCCTCCTCGAGGGTGCGATAGCCATCCGACTGGATGGCCGAGAAGTGGACGAAGACGTCCCTGCCACCGTCGACCGCGATAAAGCCGTAGCCCTTGTCCGCGTTGAACCACTTGACGGTGCCCTGAGCCATTCCCAACAACTCCCTAAACTGTGCTCATGCTTATCAGGCCCCACCCTTGCGACTGCAGGGCCCGTTGATCGCGGAGCGGGAACGGGCAGGCCTGGCAGAACCGGGCACGCCCGCGGAGCCGACAGCGACCGGACACGACCTTACCTTGTGCCGTGAGAGACCGGAACGGCTACTCAGCGATAACAGCCGGGGAGGTCCGCGGCCGGCCGCGGCGCCGGCCCGGGGACGCGAGCCCGGCGCGGAGCCTATCCGCCTGCTACGGCAGGGATTACGGAGACTTGTGCGCCTGCTGGGACAGGCGTGTCGAGCCCCTGAACAGGCTGGCTCATTACAGCCCCGCCTTCCTGAAGGCGTCGAGCGTGGGGCGGATGGGGCCGGGCGGGCGCACGCTGCCGGCCACCGCGTCCAGCGTCTTCAGGCCGTCACCCGAGTTGATGATCACGGTCTCGGCGTCCGGGTCGAGCTGGCCCGACGCCAGCAGCTTCCTGAGCACGCCGACGACCACGCCGCCCGCGGTCTCGCCGAAGATCCCCTCGGTTGAGGCGAGCAGCCCGATCGAGTCGACGATCTCGTCGTCGCTCACGTCGGCGATCACGCCGCCGGTCCTGCGCACCACGTCCAGCGCGTACGGGCCGTCGGCCGGGTCGCCGATCGCGAGCGATTTGGCGATCGTCGAGGGCCGGACCGGCCGGATCACGTCGTGGCCCGCCGCGAACGCGGCGGCCACCGGCGCGCAGCCGCTGGCCTGCGCCCCGAACACCCGCCAGCCGTCGCCGTCGATCAGGCCGAGCCCGGCCAGCTCGGTAAACCCCTTGTCGATCTTGGTGAGCTGCGCGCCGGACGCGATCGGGATGACGATCTGCCCGGGCAGCCGCCAGCCGAGCTGCTCGGCCACCTCGTAGCCCAGGGTCTTGGACCCTTCGGCGTAGTAGGGCCGCACGTTGACGTTGACGAACGCCCAGTCCTCGTGCTCGTCCGCCAGCTCAGACGCGAGCCGGTTCACCTCGTCGTAGGTGCCGTCCACGGTGACGAGCGTGCCGCCGTACACCGCGGTCGTGATGATCTTCTGCGGCTCGAGGTCGGCGGGCACCAGCACGACCGAGCGGATGCCGGCCCGGGCGGCCGCCGCGGCCACCGCGTTGGCCAGGTTGCCGGTGGAGGGGCAGGCGAGCACCTTGAAGCCCATCTCGGTCGCCGCCGCCAGCGCGACCGCGACCACCCGGTCCTTGAACGAATGCGTGGGGTTGCCGCGGTCATCCTTGACCCACAGGCGCCGCATGCCGAGCGCTGACGCCAGGTTGTCCGCGCGGACCAGCTGGGTCCAGCCCGGCGAGGTGCCCGGCGCCTGCGCGATGTCGGGCCTTACCGGCAGCAGGCTGGCGTACCGCCAGATGCTGGGCGGCCCCGATTCGATGCCGGCCCTGGTCAGCGCCGGGAAATCGTAGCTGACCTCCAGCGGCCCGAAGCATTCGCCGCACGCGTAGTACGGCCCGAGATCGGTGCTGTGCCCGCACTCACGGCAAGTCAGGTTGGTGGCGTATCCGAATGGTGTGCTCACGCGACGAGGTCCTCGCTTCCCATCTTTCCCTGCGGCCACCCTGGCCGCGGGCCGGACTTGGCACCTGTCACGGGCTGGCCTGGTCAGGCGGCAGAGCCGCTCCTCAGGGCGAGCAAACGCATCCATGATGGTTGCCGGGGCTTCACAGGGCCGATCCCTCCACCCCTCTGGATGAGCGATGAGACCTATTCAGAACCTCAATTGATCATCAGCGTCAGCCCGGTTGACCTGCGGCTGCGCTGATCCGTCGACTGGGTTGTGAACAAGCCTCAATATGAAGTTGTGCGACGTATTTTATCTGATCGGCGCGGCTGCTCGGCGGAACGGCCAGGCTGACCGGACGGCACCGCGCGCCCACCGGCTACCCTGGCGGGCCATGAGCCAGGATTCGGATCACCCCGACGATCAGGGCCCGGCCGCGCTCGGCCGGGTGCTCGTGGCCTCGAACCGCGGGCCGGTGTCGTTCAGCCAGGACGAAGGCGGTTCGCTGTCGGCCCGCCGCGGCGGCGGCGGTCTGGTCTCCGGCCTGTCCGCGATGGCCGGGTCGGCCGACCTGCTCTGGATCTGCGCAGCGCTCAGCGACGACGACCGCGCCGCGGCCCAGCAGGCTCCCGACGGCAGGCTCGACGCCGCCGGGCACGACACCCCGGCCGCCGTGCAGATGCTCGACATCGCGCCCGACGTCTACGACCAGGCCTACAACGGGGTCGCGAACTCGACCCTCTGGTTCATCCACCACCTGCTCTACGACACGCCTAACCAGCCGCGGTTCGGGTCCGAGTTCGCCCGCCAGTGGGAGTCCTACCGCAGCTACAACCGCGCCTTCGCGGCGGCGCTGGCCCGCGGCGCCGAGGACCGCGACGGCGCGCGGGTGATGGTGCAGGACTACCACCTGGCCCTCGCGCCCGGCATGCTCGCCGGGCTGCGCCCAGGGATCAGGATCGCGCACTTCTCGCACACGCCCTGGGCGCCGCCGGACTACTACCGGATGCTGCCCGATGACGTCGGCCGCGAACTGCTCGAGGGCATGCTGGGCGCGGATCACGCCGGATTTCACGCGCAGCGGTGGGCCGACGCGTTCCTCGACTGCTGCGCGGACATCCTGGGCGCCGAGGTGGACCGGGCGGCGCGGCAGGTCAGTTACCGCGGCCATCGCTGCGACGTCGGCGTGCACGCGCTCGGCGTGGACGCGGCCGACCTGCGGCAGCGCGCCGCCCAGCCGGATGTCGAGCGGCACGTGGCCGCGCTGACCGAGGCGGCGAACGGCTGCCGGCTGATCGTCCGGATCGACCGGACAGAACTGTCCAAGAACATCGTGCGCGGCCTGGCCGCCTACCGCGAGCTGCTGTCGGCCCATCCCGAGCTGCACGGGCGCGTCGTCCACCTGGCCTTCGCCTACCGGTCCCGGCAGGACCTGCCGCAATACCGCGAGTACACCGAGAGCGTGCAGCGGATCGCCCGCCAGATCCGCGACGAATTCGGCACGCCGGGCTGGGATCCACTGACCCTGGAGGTCAGGGACGACTACGCCCGCTCGCTGGCCGCCTACCGGCTGGCCGACGTGGCCGTGGTCAACCCGATCAGGGACGGGATGAACCTGGTCGCCAAGGAGGTGCCGATCCTGTCCGAACGCGGCTGCGCGCTCGTGCTGTCCCGCGAGGCCGGCGCCTGCGCCGAGCTGGGCCGCCACGCCCTGGTCGTCAACCCCTACGACGTGGCCGCGACCGCGCACGCAATGTACGAGGGGCTGATGATGCCGCAGCCGGAACGCGCCCGGCGGTGCGCCGCGCTGGCGCAGGCCGGCGGTGCGCTACCGCCGCAGCAATGGCTCGCCGACCAGCTTGCGGCGCTCGGCTAGCGCACGGCCGTAACCCGGCCGGAACGTCAGCTTCGTTCTTCAGGATCTGCCGAACGCACGGATCGCCGGCCTGCCCGCTTTGCACGCCTGGCCCGTAGCCGCTTGACCAGGAGCGGGTCGTACTCGATCGCCTCGGGCCGGTCGATCAGCTCGTTGAGCAGCTGGTAGTACCGGGTCGCCGAGATCGCGAAGCTCTCCCGGATCTCGAGTTCCTTCGCGCCCTGATTGCGCCATACCCGGCGCTCGAACGCCAGGATGCGCACGTCACGCTCAGCCAGCGCCATGCCACCTCCAGCGGTCTGCACCGGGCCAACCCATGGTAGGCGGTGCCCGGCCAGAGGGGTTTGACGCCGGCTCGGTCTATGCCTGGAGCCGCCGACCACGTACGCTCACCCTTCGTGGCCTCATTTGACTGCCTGACGTTCCTTACCGATTACGGCCTGGAGGACGGATTCGTCGCGGCCTGCCACGGAGTGGCGGCCCGGATCGCGCCCGGGGTGCCGGTGATCGACATCACGCACCTGGTGCCGCCGGGCGACGTCCGGCGCGGCGCCGCCGTGCTCGCGCAGACGATCCCGTACCTGCCGCCCGGCGTGCACGTCGCGGTCGTCGACCCTGGCGTCGGCACCGCGCGGCGGCCGGTCGCGATCAGCGCCGCCGAGGGGGTGTTCATCGGGCCCGATAACGGCCTGCTGTCCTGGGCGGTGGCCGCGGCGGGCGGGGCCAAGAGCGCGTACCAGCTCACCAACGGCGAGCTGTGGCTGCACCCGGTGGCGCCGACGTTCCACGGCCGGGACATCTTCACCCCAGTAGCCGCGCACCTGCTCACCGGCACCGACATCGCCGCGGTCGGCGACGAGATCGACATCGCCGACCTGGTGAGCCTGCCCGCGCCGACCAGCCGGGTGCAGGACGGCGAGGCCGAGGGCGAGGTGATGTCGGTGGACAGGTTCGGCAACGTCCAGCTGTCTATCGCCGCGTCCGAAGCCGGGCAGATGGGCATCGGCCTGGGCGCCAACGTGGTGGTCCGCTGCGGCCGCCGCCAGCTCACCCTGCCGTACCTGGAGACGTTCGCATCGGTCGCCCCGGGCGAGCTCGTCGCGTTCACCGACAGCGCGGGCCTGATCTCGCTAGCGGTCAACGCGGGCGACGCCGCGGAGCGCCTGGGCCTGCCGCCCGGCGCGCACGTCCGCCTGTCGGTGACCCCAGCCCCGTAAGCGCCCGCGCCGGGTGCTAGCGTCCGGCGGCGGCCTCGGCCGCCAGTTCCTCCTTGCGCGTGGTCGCGTAGATCGGCACGTACTCCTGGCCGGACAGCTTCTGGATGGCCTGCATCACCTCGTCGGTGATCACCCGCCGCGCCTTGGCACTGGGTCCGGCCAGTACCTCGGGGCCAAAGGTCAGCGGCTCGCCGATGGTGATCTCGATGCGGGCCGGGTGCGGGATCTTCTGTCCGGGGGCCAGCACGCGGTCGGTGCCGGACATCGCGACCGGGATCACCGGCAGGCCGGAGTTAACCACGAGCCAGCCGACGCCGATCCGGCCCCGGTACAGCCGCCCGTCCGGCGACCTGGTGCCCTCCGGGTAGATGCCGAACAGGTCACCGCCGCGCAGCAGGTCCAGGGCGGCCGCCAGCATGTCCTGGGCGGCCCTGGGCCCGGTCCTGTCCACCGCCAGCTGCTTGGTGGCCCGCAGATAGGCGCCGGCGAACCGGTCCAGCGGCCTGGTGCCGGTGAAGTACTCCGACTTGGCGGCGAAGGTGACCGGCCGCTCCAGCATCAGCGGCAGGTAGATCGAGTCGACGATCGACAGGTGGTTGGACGCGAGGATGGCGCCGCCCGAGGCGGGCACGTGCTCCGTGCCGGAGATCTGCGGCCGGCAGAATGCCTTCAGCAGCGGGCCGGCCAGGGTCCTCGAGACCGAATACTGCACGCATGCTCCTCTGCGGATTCCGGCCGGCTCACGGCGGGGAATCCACGATAGCCTGCCGGGCCGGCCCGCCAACCGCGGCCACAGGCTGCTCCCGCCCGGGGTAGGAGGCCGCTGCGGCGGCGGCGATCGCGAGCGGCAGCGCAAACGGCAGCGCCGAGGCGACCACGGTCACCCCGGAGTCTTCGGCGAACCAGCTGAGCACCGCGACCAGCCAGATGGCGGCCAGCGTGACGCGCAGCAGCGGGCGGGCCGCCCAGGCGCGGGGCAGCGTCTTGAGTGCGAACCAGGAGGGCCGCAGCAGCATCAGCCCGGCCACGATGACCACCGGCGGCACGATCAGGGCGTATGCGCTGACCGTCAGCGACCCGACGTTGGAGCCGACCTTTCGCGACAGCGTGCCGCCGGCCCCGCCGTGCAGCACCTGGCCGAAGAAGCCGCCGATGTCGGACGCGCCGGTCGCCGGGATGAGGTAGTTGACGACCGAGAACGCGACGACCAGGGCGGCGCCGCACACCGCGGCGGCGGCCGCGCGGCGCGCGGTTATCTTCACGCCGGCCACGCCCATCAGCAGGATCAGGAAGCCGGGCACCATCGCGAACGTGCCGCCGACCTTCGCGCCGAAGCCAGGCCAGCCGGACACGGCCACGACGGCAACCCCCACTGCCGCCGCGGCCAGCACCGCGCGCCTGTTCCCCCCCGGCGCGGACGGCCCGCCAGACAGCGCGGACAGACCGCCGGACGGCGCCGGCAGACCGCCGGATGATGCGTGCGGCCCGCCGGACGATGCTGCGGCTTGATCAGGCCGCCCGGCGGCGGGGTCGGCCCCGGTAGCGCGGCGGCGGACGGTCATGGCCAGCCAGGCCGCGGCGAAGATGCCGGCGGTGGCGTAGATGACGACCGCGTTGTTGCCGATTCCGTAGAACCGGCCCGCCACCACGGCGGACAGGCCGAACGGCGTGCCCAGCTGCAGCCGTGACCCGGTGGCCACGTCCACCGCGATCACCGCCGCGGCCACCGCCGCGGCCAGGCCGAGCGGGCCGAGCGGATCCCGTCGCCACGGGCCGGCCAGGGCGAGACCGCCGATCACCGCGGTCCAGGCCGCTGTCAGCCCGTACAGCCAGATCGCCGGGTGCGGCAGCAGCCACCAGGAGACCACGCTAGCCAGGTAGCTCGCGGCCGGGACGGCCACGGCGAGCGTGCCGGCCAGCCGCCACAGCGCGGCCCGCTGGCGGCGCCGTCCCGGCTGGCGGCCGCGCAGCAGCAGCCCGATCGCCCCGAACGCCACCCCGTCGACGATGCCGTACGCGGCGAAGAACCAGCCGAACGTGCCGGCGTAAACCTGCGCCGCGGTGTCCTGCCCGACCAGGCCGCGGATCGCGCCGGCCAGGCTGCCCCGGGCGGCCCGGGTGATCGGCGAGCCGACCGCGTCCGACGGCACGCGCACGCCGTGCCAGCCGAGCAGCGTCCGGGTCAGGTCGGTGAGCTGGGTCAGGCCAGGCTGCCGGGTGGAGGCCGAGTCCAGCAGGCCGGCGCCGTACCCTGGGCCGTCCACGATGAGCGGGTGCAGGTGCGGCCTGACCCCGTCGGCGGGTGCGGCAACCACGAGCGTGGCGCCGGGCGGCAGGCCGGCCCGGATGCCGCCCACCGCACGGTCGTCGGCCCTGATCGCGGCGGCTCTGGCCAGCCGGGCTGCGGGCAGCGCGCCGAGGTCCACCACGGTGAACGGGCACCGGGCAAAGTCGGCCGGCCCGGCACCGGCAGCCGACGGGAGGTACCCCGCGACCCGGCCGTCCTGACCTGCCAGCGCGAGGGCGGCACCGGGCCCGATCGCGGTGGCACATCCGCCGGGTCCGGCCGCCCTGGCCAGCAGCCCCCAGTTCGGGTTGTAGTGGAACTGCCGGTTGTAGCCGACCAGCCCGCCCATGGCCGCAACCTTGACCGGGACGGGCTGGCCGACCGTAACCTGCCCCGACGTGGCCTGGCCGGACGCAGCCTGGCCGAGGGTGATGGCGGGCAGCGAGGGGCAGCGGCCGGCGGCGGTCAGCGGTGCGCTGGCGCGAGCGCCGGCGTTGAGGGTGAGCCAGCCGTCGGCCGGGCAGGCGAGCGCGGCCGCCGTGGCAGCGTGCACGACCAGGTTGCCCGGCGAGCCGTCCTGAGCCAGCTGCCACAAGGCGGGTGTGGCCTGCCGCGAGACATCGGTCCAGAGCAGGCCGGGGATGCCGACCAGCACGATCGGGTCCGCCGGAGCGGCCGATGCGACGGCTGGTGTCGCAGCGGGCACAGTGACAACAGGCACAGTGACAACAGGCGCGGGCGCAACAGGCACGGCCGCGCCTGGCACGGTGGCGGCAGCCGCGGCCGCCGCGCCGGTCACGCTCAGCGCCGCTCCGAGCAGTAGCACGGCGGCCAGCCTCTTCATCACGTCACAAACGTATCGGCCGCGTCAGCTCTGCAGTGCCAGGAAGAATCCCGGCCGCCGGTCCCGGCCACGGACCAGCGCGGGCCGCGCCGCAGCGTCATAGTGCCTCGGCCGCCCGGACCGGATCGGCCTGCGGTGGTCCGGCAGGCTCCCGCTCGGCGCGGAATCTCGTCGGGCACGAAGACCGCACCGCCATCCAGCACGAGTCAGCAAGATACCGGGCCGTACAGGCCGCCGCGCCGCCGGCCGGCTGCTTCCTGGAGCCCGGTCCGTGCCCTGGTCTCCAGATCGCGGTGCCCCACATCACGGGCACCGGCCATCGCCTGCCGGTAGTAGTGCTCCGCTTCGGTGTAGCGGCCCAGGTTCATGCAGGTGACGGCCAGGTTGACGGCGATGTCGGCCTGCGCGGACCGGTCGCCGGTCTCGGCCGCGATCACCTCGGCCTGCTGGCCGTAGGCAGCGGCGTCGCGGTAGTGCCCGGCCAGCCGGCAGATGTCGCCGAGGTTGCACAGGGCACGTCCTTCGCCCGGCTGGTCGCCCAGCTCCCGGGCGAGCGCGAGGGCGCGCAGGCCGTGCTCCAGGGCCTGGCCGTAGTGCCGCTGCTGAGCGTGCACGATCGCGAGGTAGCCGGTCAGGCGGCCTTCGGTCAGCCGGTCGCCGGCCCGCCGGGCCAGCGCCAGCGCGCTCAGGAAATGCCCGGCGGCGGCCTCGTTCTGGCCCAGCCGGGCCTGGGCCACGCCCAGCCACTGCCGCGCGCTGACCAGGGCCGGGCGATCGCCGGCCGCTTGGGCGTCGGCGAGGGCCTGCCCGGCGTGCATGAGCGCCTCTTCGATTCGCCCCAGGCGCAAGTAGGTGGCGGCCAGACGGGCACGGGCGGCGGCGCGGTCGGCCGCGTCGCCGACCCGCAGCGCGCACGCGTGCACGGTCAGGGCGTCGTGGTACCGAGCCGCGGAGTCCAGGTAGGCCTCCAGTGCAGCGGACAGCCGGCCGGCATAACCGCCCAGGCCGCGGTCGGCCGCGGCCACGGCCACCGCCACCAGTCCGGGCCGCTGGGCATCCAGCCAGCACCGGGCCGGCCCGGCGCCGGTGAACCCGGGCAGGTCAGCGTCTCCGGGTCCGGCGGCGGGCGGAGCGCCGTCCGCTTCGGGCGCCAGCAGGCGGGCGGCTCGCTCGGCGGCCAGGGTGCAGTAGCGGGCCAGCTGGGTCAGGCTGGCCTCCGTGGCCTGGCCGTCATCGCAGGCGGCGGATAGCTCGGCGGCGTAGGCGCGCAGCAGGTCGTGCATCCGGAATCGCCGGGGCATTCCTGGGCGGGGCTCGACCAGGTGGCCGCGGGCCAGGACGCCGATCAGGTCGGCCGCATGGCCGGACGGCACCCCGAGCAGCGCGGCGGCACTGGGGGCGTCGAAGTCCGGGCCCGGATGGATGCCCAGCAGGCGGAAGGCCCGGGCGGCCGCGGGGTGGCCGGTGACCAGACGGCGGTAGCTCCAGGACAGCACCGCGCGCAGGTCGGCGCGCTCATCCCCGCTCCCGGCCAGCAGGGCCAGCCGGCGTTCCCTGAGTTCGGCAGCGATCGCTGCCAGCGGCTCATCCGGCCGCGAGAAGGCCGCCTCAGCGGCCAGGCGCATCGCGAGCGGCAGGCGCTCGCACGCGTCAGCCAGCGTCCGGGCCGCCTGCGGCTCGGCCAGGACCCGGCGCGGGCCCAGCAGCGCCTCCAGCAGTTCCGTCCCTTCCGCTTCGGTCAGCGGACCGAGGGTAATCCGGTGCGCGCCGTCCCGTGCTACCAGCCCGGCCAGGTCATCCCGGCTGGTCACCACCACGAAACAGCCGGGGGCACCGGGCAGCAGCGGCCGCACCTGATCGGCGGAGAACGCGTTATCCAGCACGATCAGCATCCGCTTGCCGTCGGCCAGGGTCCGGTAGCGGCTGATCCGGGCGGTCAGCCTGCCCGGCAGCTCCGCATCGGCCAGGCCAAGGCTGCGCAGCAGGATCCCCAGCGCCTCATGCGGGTCAAGCGGCTGCTCCGGGTCATAGCCGCGCAGATCCACGAACAGGCAGCCGTCAGGGAACCGCCCGCGGGAGCGGTGTGCCCACGCCAGCGCCAGCGCTGTCTTGCCCACTCCGGCCGCGCCGTCCAGCACGCACACCCCCGTGCAGCCCGCAGCTCGCCGCCCGGCCCGCAGCCGGTCCAGCTCGCTCAGCGGCCCGGCCCGGCCGGTGAAGGCCGCGGCCACCGGCGGCAGTTCCCGTACCACCGGCCCGGCCGGCTGCCGGCGGGTCATCTCTACCCGGTCCCGGGCCCGCAGCAGGGCCGCGGCCGCGGGTCCGGGCACGTCCAGCCGGGTCAGCAGCCGACCCAGCACCGCGTCAGGGATCAGCGTCGTCCCGCTGAGGTAGGCGTACACGCTGCGTACCGAGACATTCAGCTCGTCCGCCAGCCGCCGCCGGGACAGTGCCCGCCCGGTGCGCCGCTCCTGCTCCCGAAGCCGGGCCCGCAGCGCACCCGCCAGCTCCGGCAGCGACCCCGCGATGCCCGCTTCCCCGCTGTGGGCGTCCGCTAAGCCAGAACGCCCGGGCCAGCCGCGCGGGTGTCCCGCTGCCTCCAGCTGGCCCTGATAGCGGCCCGTACTCAGATCACTTCCCTTACGCCTGACCGCCGGGCCGCCCGGCGGATCTGATGGCGATACTCCGGCAACACAGACGCAGGCGGCGCAGGCCGCATAGCCCCAGTCGGTCACGATCGCGAACAACCCCCCTAGTCCACACATGTAGAAGAAATCGTAAAGGAAAGTCAAAATTCCGGCGGCGAGACGACTCCCGGTGCCTGACGTCCAGGCCAGGGGATGTCACCGGCCGCCCCTGGCGGCCGCGAGAGGGTACCGAGCGCCGCCTGAGTCAGGCGGTCGCCGGGCCCGCCTGGGCCGGGCGCTGGACCTCCAGGTGCGGGCGCGACTGCCACAGCGTCCATTCCGCGCTGACCTGACCGGCCGTCATCAGCAGCAGCGGCAGGTACTCGGTCAGCAAGTGCTGGACGCTGGTCTCGGCGGCGTGCACGGTGACGTTCATCGCGGCCCGTACGACGCCGGCGCCGTCTCGCACCGGCGCGGCGACCGACCGGACGCCGGGCGCGAGTTCCTCGTCGGCCAGGGCCCAGCCGCGCGCCCTGACCTCAGTCAGCTCGTCACGTAGCTGACCGGGCGACCGGCCGATGTAGGGCGGCAGCCCGGAGCGGCTGGGCTCGGCCAGCACCGCCGCCGCCTGGTCCGGCGGCAGGGCGGCCAGCAGCACCTTGCCCTGCGATGTCTGCGCCGCCGGGAAGTGCGTGCCGATCTCCACCCGCAGCGCGATCAGCTTCGGTACCGAGACGCGGGCCACGTAGACGATGTCCGAGCCAGACAGCTGGGCCATGGACGACGACTCGCCGGTGCGGGCCACCAGCGCTTCCAGGTGCGGGCGGGCGATCTCCCACAGGCCCAGCGAGCTGACGTAGCCGACGCCGAGGCTCATCACCTTCGGCGTCAGCCGGAACGTGCCGTCCGCGGAGCGGACGAAGCCCAGCTCCTGCAGGGTGAGCAGCAGCCGCCGCGCCGTAGGCCGGGCCAGGCCGGCCGCCGTGGCCACCTCGCTGAGCGACACGGCCCGCCGCTCGGTGCCCAGGTAGGCGAGGATGTCCAGGCCGCGCGCCAGCGACTCGACGAAATCCGGCCCGCGGCCGCGTCCGGCCATGCCCGCCTGCTCCGCTGCTATCCGGCGTCGCCGAACACGCTGCCGCGGGCGCCGTGCGTCGAGTCGGACTTGTACTCGGTGTACTGGTACGGGTGGTCCAGCACCTCCGTGCCGGGCAGGTCCGGGTTCATCCCGCCGGCCCAGGCCTCCTCGCCCATGTCAGCGCGCAGGTAGTCCACGGTGTCCCCGATCAGCCGCCGCGCCGCTGGGAGATCGGCGCCGACCAGCCGGTTTTCGGACTTGATGATCTTCCCATCCACCAGGACCGTATGCACGTCACCGCGCTGCGCCTGGAAGGCGACGTGACCGTACGGGTTCAGCAGCGGGAAGGACACCGGCGAGCTGTCGTTCTTGATCAGCACTATGTCGGCCTTCTGGCCTGGCGCCAGCCGGCCCAGGTCGTCGCGGCCGAGCGCGCGGGCCCCGCCCCGGGTGGCCCAGTCGACCACCTGCTCGGCCCGCAGGTGGGCATGGGTAACCGTTTCTCCCTTTACGTGCGCCTCGAGGTGTTCGCGGGACCGGTCGGCCCCCAGCGTGGTGCGCATGGCCGAGAACAGGTCGCCGCTCCACCAGACGCTGGTGTCCATCGACAGCGACACCGGGATGTCGTGCTTGCGCACCTGCCAGGTGGGCGGGTAGCCCTGCCCGGCGCTCTGCTCGGACTCGGTGGACACCGAAATCGAGCCGCCGGTGGCCGCGATCCGGTGGTAGGAATCGGTGCTGAGCGAGGCGGCGTGCACGTAGATCGTCTCCGGGGTCATGAACCCGTGCTCGTGCATCAGCCGGATACCGTCGTCGTTGGTCGCGCCCCAGACGCCCGCGTGCGTGGTGACCGGCAGGCCCAGTTCGCGGGCGGCCTCGAAGGCCGCCTCCTCAGGGAAGGCCGGGTCGCCGGTGACGTCGAAGGCGAGCTGGAAGCCGAGCATGTCGCCGGCGCCGGAGCGGCTCCGCTCCAGGAACGAGCGGACGGCCGGGTCGGCGGCCCACTCCCAAGGCGCGGCCGCGATGTTGCCGTAGGCGAGGACGAACCGGCCGGGCACTGCCCGCAGCGCGTCCAGGGCGGCCTCGGCGTGGTCCACGCTCTGCAGCCCGTGCGACCAGTCCACCGTGGTGGTCACGCCGGCTTCCAGTGCCTCCCAGGCGGCCAGCATGTTGCCGGCGTAGATGTCCTCGGGGCGGAACCGGCGGCCGTGCTCCAGGTAGTACCAGACGAAGTACTGGGTCAGCGTCCAGTCCGCGCCGTACCCGCGCATGGCCGTCTGCCACATGTGCCGGTGCGTGTCGATCATCCCGGGCATCACGATGCCCCCGCTCGCGTCGATCTCCAGCGCGCCCGAGGGCGCGTCCAGGGCGGTCCCGACCGCCGTGATCCTGTCCCCGGTCACCAGCACGTCCCCGCCGGGCAGGACCGTGTGACGGTCGTCCATGGTGAGCACCGTGCCGCCGCGCAGCAGGACCGGACGGCCGTCCAGGTGAGCCAGATCCAGATCTGGGTTCGGCATCGCATCCTCCAGCCGGGCCGGCTGAGCGCAGATGAATGCCTGCTTGCGCGGACGAGTGTCCGCTAAGCGGCCAGCCGGCCAGTGAGAGTACTCTCGGCCAGCACGAGACGGCCTGTCAAGCGCTCGCACCCTGCGCTCTGTCCTTGACATAGCGCTGGTTTCCGCCGAAGACTTCTCCCCGTATTGCGTTGGCCACAGCGCTGAGCCGGACACCTGTCCGCAGTCCGGATCTGCCCCGAGGAGGAGCATGACGGGAAGTCGCCGGGTGCCGGGAGCCGAGCCGGGCGGCGGGCCGCTGGCCGGGCTGCTGGTGGCCGACTTCTCCCGGGTGCTGGCCGGGCCGTACGCCACCATGCTGCTGGCCGACCTCGGTGCCGAGGTGGTCAAGGTCGAGGGGCCGCCGGGCGGGGACGATACCCGGGCCTGGCAGCCGCCGGTCCGGAACGGCGTCTCCACCTACTATCTCGGCGTCAACCGGAACAAGCGCTCGATCGTCCTGGACCTGCACGACGACGCCGACCGCGGCGCGGCGCGCGAGTTGTCCCGGCGCGCTGACGTGTTCATCGAGAACTTCCGGCCCGGCGGCCTGGCCCGGTTCGGCCTGGACTACCCGGCCGTATCCGAGCGCAACCCAGCGGTAATCTACGCCTCGATCAGCGGCTTCGGCAGCGGCCCCGGCGGGGGGCACCTGCCCGGGTACGACCTCATCGTCCAGGCCATGTCGGGCCTGATGAGCCTGACCGGCGCCGCTGACGGCGAGCCGTTCCGGGCGGGCGTGTCGGTGTTCGACGTGATGGCCGGCCTGCACGCCACCATCGGGATCCTGGCCGCGCTCAGCCACCGGCAGTCGACCGGGCGGGGCCAGCACGTCGAGGTGAGCCTGCTGGCGTCCGCCCTGTCCGGCCTGGTCAACCAGGCCAGCGCGTACGTGGCCGGCGGCGTGGTGCCGTTCCGGATGGGCAACAGCCATCCCAGCCTGTTCCCGTACGAGCCGCTGCCGTGCGCCGACGGCGAGCTGATCATCACCGCCGGCAACAACGGCCAGTTCCGCAAGCTGGCGGAGGTGCTGGGTGTCCCGCAGCTCGCCGACGATCCCCGCTTCAGCCGCAACGAGGACCGGACGGCCAACCGCGACCAGCTCCGGCCGCTGCTGATGGAGCGGCTGCGGACCCGGCCCAAGGGCGAGTGGTTCCGCGAGCTGATCGCGGCCGGGGTGCCATGCGGGCCGATCAACACAGTCGATCAGGGAGTAGCGTTCGCGCGGGAGGTCGGGCTCGATCCGGTGGTGGAGGTGGGCGAAGGCCCCGGCGCCGTCACCTCGGTCCGCCACCCGATCACCTTCTCCGCGACCCCGGCGGACTACCGCCTGCCGCCGCCCACCCTGGACCAGCACGGGGAGGAGATCCGCCGCTGGCTCGCCGACGGCCCCAGTGAGGAGGGCAGCTCGTGACCAGCGGAACCGACGGCCTGTCGTTCCCGACATCGCTCGGGACGTCTACCGCTGACGAGATCCGGCTGCTCGGCCAGGATCTCAGCGCGGACCTGATGGGGCAGGTCAGCTTCGGTGAGCTGGCGTTCTGGCTGGTCGCGCTGCGCCGCCCGACCCCGCAGGAGACCAGGGTGTTCGAGGCCGTGCTGGTGGCACTGGCCGATCACGGCTTCACCCCCACCGCGATCGCGGCGCGGCTGACCTACCTGTCCGCGCCGGATTCGCTGCAGGGTGCGCTGGCGGCCGGGCTGCTCGGCGGCGGCTCCCGCTTCCTGGGCGTCACCGAGGACTGCGGCCTCTACCTGCACGACGTGCTCACCCGCCGCAGCGTGCTCGGCCCTGATGCCGTGATGCCCGATAGTGACCAGGCCTGGGACGCGCTGGCCCTGGAGGCGGTGCGGGAGAGCCGCGCCCGCGGTGCCTTCGTCCCCGGCCTCGGGCACCCGGTGCACAAGGTCCGCGACCCCCGCACAGCCGTGCTGATCGGCATCGCCGAGGCCGAGGCCCTGCGCGGACCGCACTTGCGGCTGTTCGAGGCGATCGGTCGGGTGCACGAGCAGGTGCTCGGCCGGCGGCTGCCGCTGAACGGCGCGGGCGTCTGCGGGGCCGCGCTGGCCGACCTGGGCCTGCCGGTCGAGTTGCTGCGCGGCTTCGCGCTGCTGGCCCGGGCGGCCGGGCTGCTCGGGCAGATCGCCGAGGAACGGCGCCGGCCGATCGGCATGGACGCCTACCTGGCAGTGGACGGCAACGCGGTCTACGTTGACCCCGACGCCGCTGGCTGAGGGGCGCACGTAAGGGAGAAAATGCATGGCCACCGTCGCCGCGGTCATCGCCTCGACGCACCACCCGTTCTATTACCGGGCGAGCACCGCCCGCGGACAGGACCGCCCGCCGTTCGCCGACGCCTGGGTGGCCAAGATCGAGGCGTTCCGCCAGACGCTCACCCGGGCCGAGCCTGACATCCTGGTCATGGTGGGCAGCGACCACTTCCACCAGCTGTGGCTGGACAATATGCCGCAGTTCCTGGTGGGCAAGGCCCCGTTCTTCGACGCGAACTTCTACAACGAGGAGCGCGAGTTCGGCCTGCCCCGGATGGTGCTCAAGGGCCAGGAGGACCTGGCCGCCTACCTGCTGCGGGAGGGCCTGGACGCCGGCTTCGACCTGGCCTTCAGCAACGAGCTGCGGATCGACCACAGCGTGACCTGCCCGATCATCACGCTCCGGCCGCAGGCCGACCTGCCGATCGTCCCGGTCTACACGAACATCTTCGCGCCGCCGATGCCCCGGCCGAAGCGCTTCGTGCAGCTTGGCCGGGCCCTTCGCCAGATGGTCGAATCCTGGCCGGAAGATAAGCGGGTGGCCATCATCGGCACCGGGCACCTGTCACTCGAGCTGGGCGGCCCGCGCCAGTTCGGCGACCACGGCCCGGACCCGCAGTTCGACCGCAAGGCGGTGGAGTGGATCGCCCAGGGCGACGTCGAGGGCTGCCTGGCGGAAGTAACGCTGGACAGCCTGCACGCCCCGGGCAACGCCACCCACGGATTCATGGACTTCATGCTGATGATGGGCGCGGCCGGCGACGGCGAGAAGGCTGATTATGTCGACAGCCTGGACCTGTTCCACACCATGGAGGCGTACTTCACCTGGTACCCGAACGGAGCGCCGGCATGAGCAAGTACCTGCTGGACAAGTTCCTCTACACGGTGGACCGGGACCCCGGGCTGGTCGAGCGCTACCGGGAGGACGCGGCCGGCACGGTGGAGTGGTGGGAGCGAGAGATGGCCAGCCGCCTGCTCGGCTGCCCGGACGCGGAGAGGTCGACCTGGCTGTCCTTTACCGAGGAGGAGCGCCAGGCGCTACGCGACCAAGACCACGTGGCGCTGTTCGGCCTCGGGGCGCACCCATTCCTGACCCTGACCCTGTTCATCGCCATGTTCGAGCGCGACCACGGGCCACTGGAGTACCAGAAGGCTTATGCCCGGGCCATGGAGCACATTCAACTGCCCTATCCGGACATCGCTACCTGACCTCGGGGACACTCGATGAACATGCTGCACGCTGTGGCCCGGATCGCGCTGGCCTGGGTCAGCGGAGCGGCCGAGGGAAGGATTTTGGTCGCGTACGCGACCAAAATCCTTCCCGATCAGGTTCGGTGCGGAGCCGGCGAGGGGAATCGAACCCCTGACCTACGGTTTACAAGACCGTTGCTCTGCCGTCTGAGCTACACCGGCATGGGGCAGCCGCCATCGTAGCCGACTCGCTCAGCCTCTCGCAGTGCCGCGGCGGCGGGCGGCCTCATACAGCGCGATGCCGGCCGCGACCCCCGCGTTCAGCGACTCCGCGTTGCTGATCGGGATCTGGGCGAGCAGGTCACAGCGCTCGGCGACGACCCGGGACAGCCCGCGGCCTTCCGCCCCCACGACCAGCACGAGCGGGCTCTCGGCCAACTCCAGGCGGGCGACGTCAGTGCTGCCGTCGGCCGCCAGGCCCACGACGAACAGGCCGGCCTCTTGATAGGCGGCCAGGGTCCTGGCCAGGTTCGGCGCCTGGGCTACCGGGATCCGGGCCAGCGTGCCCGCCGAAGCCTTCCACGCCCCGGCCGTCACGCTGGCGCTGCGCCGCCCGGGGATGACCACGCCGTGCGCGCCGAACGCCGCCGCACTGCGCGCAATGGCGCCCAGGTTCCTCGGGTCGGTGACGCCGTCCAGGGCCACGATCAGCGGCACCTCGCCTGCCCCGGTGGCGCGGGCGACGAGGTCGTCGGGGTGGGCGTACTGGTAGGTCCGCACGCGCAGCGCCAGGCCCTGGTGCACGGCGCCCTGGGTCAGCCGGTCGAGCTCGGAGCGGCCCGTCTCCAGCACGGGTATGCCGGACTCGGCCGCGAGCTTGATCGACGCGCGGATCCGGTCGTCGGTCTCCGTCCGGTACGCCACGTACAGCGTCGTCCCCGGTACCGATGCCACCAGCGCCTCGTACACCGCGTTGCGGCCCGCCACTACCTCAGGGCCGTCAGGGCGGCGGGCACGCCCGGGGCGGGTCTGCTCGGTCTCCCGCTCACCGTCCGCGGCCCTGGCGCCAGGACGCGGGGGGGACTGGCGGCGCTGCGCCGGATGACCGGGGCGCATATGCGCGGGCGGGGTCGGGCCCTTGCCCTCGAGCCGGCGCTTGCCGTGCCCGCCGGTGCCCCCCCTGGGCTTGCCCTTCTTGGTGAATCCAGCCCGGCCCGGTCGGGCCTGCCCGGATCCGCTGCTACCGCTGCGTGCAGCACTCATCGCTTGAGCTCCCAGCGCGGGCCCTGCGGGGTGTCTTCGATAAGCACGCCCGCAGCGTGCAGATCGTCCCTGATCGTGTCGGCGGCCTGGTAGTCCTTGCGCTCGCGCGCCGCCTGCCGCTGGGTCAGCGCGACCCGGACGAGCGCGTCTACGACGCCGCGCAGGTCGCCATCGCCGCCTGCCGTGGCCCACGGCGGGGCCAGCGGGTCAAGCCCGAGTACCGCCAGCATGGCCCGCAGTCGGCCGGCAGAGCCGGCAGCGCCGGCCCGGTCCCCCGCGGCCAGGGCATTGTTGCCCGTCCTGAGCTCGGCGTGCACGACGGCCAGTGCCTGCGGCACCCCGAGGTCGTCGTCGAGCGCGGCGGCGAATTCGTCCGGGAAGTCCGCAGCAGCGGCTGACGGCGGATCGCCCGCCGGTGAGGCCTGCGAGCCACCCCGCGGACCGTCGGCGTGCGCTGCCCGGGACCCGCCCGGCGGACCGTCTACGTGCGAGGCCTGCAGGCCGCCCGGCGGATCGGCACCCGGCCGGGGGGCGGACAACTCGGCGGCTCGGGCGAGGAACCCCTCGATGCGCCGGTAGGCAGCGACCGCCTCGGCCAGCGCGTCGCCGGAGAAGTCAAGGGCTGAGCGGTAGTGCGCCTGGCTCAGGTAGTAGCGCAATTCGGCCGGGCGCACGCGGGACAGCATGTCCCCGACGAGCATCGAGTTGCCGAGGGACTTGCTCATCTTTTCCCCGGACATGCCGACCAGCCCGTTGTGCAGCCAGCAGCGGGCGAACTGCTGACCCGCTGCGCGGGACTGCGCGATCTCGTTCTCGTGATGCGGAAACACCAGGTCGAGGCCACCGCCGTGCAGGTCGAAGGCCGGCCCGAGGTACCTGGCCGCCATCGCCGAGCATTCCAGGTGCCAGCCCGGCCGGCCGGGCCCCCACGGCGTTTCCCAGGCCGGCTGGCCGGGCCGCGCGCCCTTCCACAGCGCGAAGTCGCGCGCGTCCCGCTTGCCCGTGCCACTGGAATCGTCGGCCGCGCGCATCTGCTCGAGCCGCTGGCCAGATAGCTCGCCGTAATGCGGATAGGAGCGGACGTCGAAGTAGACGCCGCCGGCCGCCGGGTAGGCGTACCCGCGCTCGATCAGCAGCCGGATCAGGGCGATCATCTCCGGGATGTGCCCGGTAGCCCGCGGCTCGACGTCGGGCGGCAGGCAGCCGAGCGCGTCGTAGGCGCGGGTGAACGCGCGCATGTTCCGCTCGGCCACCGCCCACCAGGGCACGTTGTCGCGCTCGGCGACCTGCAGGATCTTGTCGTCGATGTCGGTGACGTTGCGGCAGAACGTGACCCGGTGGCCGCTGGCCCGCAGCCAGCGGACGAGCACGTCGAAACTCACCCCGGACCTCAGGTGGCCGATATGCGGCGGCGCCTGGACGGTAGCGCCGCACAGATAAAGGGACACCTCGCCGGGGACAAGCGGCGAGAATTCGCGCACCGTCCTGGTCGCGGTGTCGTGCAGGCGCAGGCTCACGCTGCACAGGCTACGGGATGCGCGCGGCCGTACTGCGCCGGTTTTCGCTGCCTGAGGCCGTCCGCCTATCAGTCCGGTTAACCGGGCGTGTCGCTGTTTTCCCTGCTATAAGACGGCGTAACCTTGGCGTGCCGCAGGCAACGTCCCTGCCCCCGATGAATGGCTTCCCCTTGTGAATGGATATCGCACTCCTATCGTCCGCCGCGGCTACCGGCTGACCGCGCTGATCGCGGTGATCGTCGGCGTGCTGGCGGTCGCCGCCGCCGCCTTCGTGCTGTCCTACCCCGGCGCACGGGCCACTGCGCTGGCCGGCGGGGTGACCACGTCATTCGCCCGGATCTACCCGGTGATCTTCGACGCGATGCTGGTCGTGGCCTGCGCCGCCGCGTTTGCCCTGCAGGGAGCGCGCTGGTGGCTGCGCGGCTACGCGTGGCTCGTGCTGCTGGTCATCATCGCCTCGGTGGCCGCCGCTGACACCGTGCACGCCACGGCGGTCAAGGTGCCCAAGCGGCCGCTTGAGGCCACGGTGGCCATCGTCCCCTGGGCCGTGCTGCTGATCGGCTTCACGCTGTTGTACGCGATGGCCCGGCAGTACCGCAGGACGACCCAGGCCCCGTTCAGCCGCCGCGCTTCGGCGGCGGCGATAGCGGCGGAGCCTGCTGCCATCGCGGCCACGGCGGAGCCGGTGCCAGAGGGTGCCGCGACAGCCGAGCCGACTACGACGGAACTGGCCACGGCGGAGCCCGGCCGGGCCGCGGCGGGCCCGTCAGGCTCGGCCGCGGCGGGCCCGTCAGGCTCGGGCGCGGCTGAAGAGCGCGCGACCAGCACCGGCATGACCCCGCTGAGCGCACTGCTGAGCGGCCGACCAGACCAGGCCGGCGGGCCTGTCCACCCGGCCCCGGCCAGCAGCCAGCCCGAGCCGGTCGCAGCCCCGGCCGTGACGGCTGAGGAATTGCCGGAGCTTCCGGTGCGCATCCATGACCGCGATGATCCCAGCGACGCGGATGCCGAGCCCGCACCGCACTTCACCCGGCTGCGCAGTACCCCCACCCCGCCCGGCGACTACGGTACGTAATCCCCACCGGGGACACGGGCGGAGTACACCAGGGCTACGGCTATGGCGGCCAGGCCCTCGCCGCGACCGGTGAGGCCCAGGCCGTCCGTGGTGGTGGCCGACAGGGCGACCGGGGAGCCGTCCAGGATCTCGGTCAGGGCCTTCTCCGCCTCCGCGCGTCGCGGCGCGACCTTAGGGTGGTTCCCGATCACCTGAATGGACACATTCCCGATGACGAATCCGGCCTCGGTAACACGCCGGGCCGTCTCGCGCAGCAACGCCGCGCCGGCCGCGCCGGCCCATTCCGGCCGCGAGGTTCCGAAATTCGCCCCGAGGTCGCCAAGACCGGCCGCGGAGAGCAGCGCGTCGCATGCGGCGTGCGCCGCCACGTCACCATCGGAATGGCCACTGAGTCCAACTTCGCCAGGCCAGAGCAATCCCGCCAGGTACAGCGGACGGCCTTCAGCGAATGGATGAACGTCAGCGGCCAGACCCACTCTGGGCAGGAGGAAAGACGGATCCCCGGGCATCGCGAACGGTCAGCGGCTGGTCAGCAGCCCAGGACCTCGTCGAGCAGCGCCTCGGCCTTGTCCTCGTTCGTCTTCTCGGCCAGCGCGAGCTCACTCACCAGAATCTGCCGGGCCTTGGCGAGCATGCGCTTCTCGCCAGCCGATAGCCCGCGCTCCCTGTCCCTGCGCCATAGATCCCTGACGACCTCGGCCACCTTGTTCACGTCGCCAGACGCGAGCTTTTCGAGATTCGCCTTGTACCTGCGCGACCAGTTGGTGGGTTCCTCGGTGTGCGGCGCGCGGAGTACCTCGAACACCCGCTCGAGCCCCTCCTGGCCGACCACGTCTCTAACCCCGACGAGCTCGGCGTTGTCGGCCGGCACGCGTACGGTCAGATCTCCCTTGTCGACCTTGAGGACGAGGTACATTCTTTCCTCGCCCTTGATCAATCGGTTCTCGACGGCTTCGATGCGAGCGGCCCCATGGTGGGGGTAGACGACCGTGTCGCCGACCTTGAAAGACATGTGGCAAGTACCCCTTCCGCTGAATCCCATGATAGCACGCACAGTGCGGCTGATAAAGCCTCCCGCTTAATAAGAGCGCAGGTCAGAGCGGTAATTGGAGTCAAGTAAAATGCCAGCCGCGTCCATCTCGGCGCGTCGCGCGCCCGCCCGGCACGCCAGGTCCGGCCGCCTCGCGGAGCGGTGCGGCGGAGATTGCCGAATCTGACTCGCCAGCCCGTGGCGCGGCACCCGGCCGCCTGGCACATACTGGAGTGAAGGCGGCACTCACGCGGGATGAGGTGCGCGTGGATCCAGGCAACGATTCCGGACGGGACGACTACGGTCTTCCCCGGGTCGAGATCGAGATCCCCGACGACGCGCGGGATCTGGATCGCGACGTACAGGCCTACCATCGCGAGCTCAGGGTGCGGCGGCGCCGCAACCGCCTCCGGCGGCTGACCAGGCCGCTGATCGGCCACGGGATGCTGATACCGCTGGTGGCCGGGTGCCTGGCATTGTCCCTGCTGGCGGGAACGCTGCTGACCGTGCTGGGCGGACGGCAGGTGCCGCAGCTGCCCGCCCGCGTCCCGTCCGGCATCTCGCAGCGGCCGGCCTCGCCGGACGTCCCGTCCGGTGATCCTGCCGACCTCCCCGACGCCCAGGTGGTGGTCGACGGCCGGGAGGTCGGGCTGCGCACGCTGTTGCCTGCCCTGCTGGCCTGGGTACCGTCAACGTGCGGCTGCGGGACGACGCTGAAGCAACTGGCCGTGCAGGCGGCCCAGACGCACGTGGCCATGTACTTCGTGGGCACCGACGGGGCGGTAGCCCAGCTGCCCGCCCTGGCCGACCAGGCGGGCCAGCGCAGCGATCATGTCGTGAACGACACCCAGGACATACTCGGCACGGCCTACCAACTGTCCCGGCTCACCGCGATCCTGGCCAACGGGGACGGTTCGGTCGGCGCGCTGGTCAGCAACCCGTCGCCCCGGTCCCAGATCGTGAGCAGGCTGCGGTCGCTCACCTCGGCGAGCCCGCGGCCCGCGACTAGCTCGTCCCCGGTACCGCGAGTTTCCTGACTCTCGCGCTCCAGCCTGAGAGTCCCGAGGTGGCCCCGGGCCGGTGCCGGCTCCGGTCGACGGGACCGCTACGCTGTGCGTCGTTCGCGTCCTACACCTTGTCGCGTCTTACGCCATGGAGTCCAAGGAGAACGCCCCGTGAGCCGAAGCCGGAGCCGTCGCGGGTTCGCGTCGCATGGCCGCCTCGCCGTCGCGGCCGCCATGGTCGGCCTGATCCCTGCGGTGGCAGCCTGCGATGCCGGGAACAACGCCCCGACCGGCGAGTTCCACCCGCAGAGCGAAGGCATCGACACGGTGGTGCACGGGATCGACATCAGGAACGCGTTCGTGCTCGGCGCTCAGCTCGGCGGCTCGCTGCCGGCCGGCAAGAGCGCCGGGCTGTTCATGGCGATGATCAACGAAGGTGGCGGCCGGGACCGGCTGGCCGGCGTGACCGCGCCCGGCACCGCCGCCTCGGTCATGCTGCCGCCCGGCGGGATCCTGCTGCACAGCGGACAGGCCGCGTACCTGACCGGCCCGCAGCCCAAGATCCTGCTGGAGCACCTGATCCGCCCGCTGGTCGGCGGCCAGACGGTCCGCATCACGCTGGACTTCCAGTCCGCGGGCAGCGTCACGCTGACCCTGCCCGTGCTGCCGCGCTCGAATAGCTACGCGACGTTCTCGCCCGCGCCGAACCCGACGCCCAGCAACTCGGTCACGCCGCGCATCGCGAACACGCTGATCCCCGCCTCGCCCGGCACATCCGGCACGTCAACGCCGGGCACGCAAGGCACGCCCACGCCGACCGCCACGCCCTAGCGGCGGCTAGCCGCGCACCGTAAGGAAGGCTGGGGTTTTACCACCGACCTTTCGCCCGGCACCTTGCGCCGGGTACCGTGCGGCGACCTCGGCTCGGCGAGCTCAGTGGCTCAGCTACTCGGCTCGAACTTGTAGCCGAGCCCGCGGACGGTGACGATGTGACGCGGGCTGGCGGGGTCCTTCTCGATCTTGGCCCGCAGCCGCTTCACGTGCACGTCGAGGGTCTTGGTGTCGCCCACGTAGTCGGCGCCCCAGACGCGGTCGATCAGCTGCATCCGGGTCAGCACCCGGCCCGCGTTGCGGAGTAGCACCTCGAGCAGCTCGAACTCCTTGAGCGGCAGCTGGACCTGCTCGTTGCGCGCGGTCACCACGTGCCGGTCGACGTCCATCCGGACCGGCCCGGATTCCAGGATCGAGGCGGGCTGCTCCTCGCCTTCGCCGCGGCGGCGCAGCACGGCCCGCATCCTGGCCACCAGCTCGCGGGACGAGAACGGCTTGGTGACGTAATCGTCGGCGCCAAGCTCCAGCCCCACCACCTTGTCGATCTCGCTGTCCTTCGCGGTCAGCATGATCACCGGGACGTTTGACCTCTCCCGCAGCGTCCGGCAGACCTCGCTGCCCGGCAGCCCGGGCAGCATGAGGTCGAGCAGTACGAGGTCTGCGCCGCTGCGGTCGAACGATTCGAGTGCGTCGGGCCCGGTGAGGCACACCGCGACCTCGAACCCCTCCTTGCGGAGCATGTACGACAGCGCATCGCTGAACGACTCCTCGTCCTCCACGACGAGCACGCGTGTCACTGGGCTGCCTCCCTGGACGATTGCGATGGGGGTTGCGCCTGGCCAGCCAGGCCAGCCTGACCGGCCTGGCCAGCCTGGCCACGGGGACGGCGGGCCTGCGCGCTGCGCAGCGGGAGCCGCAGCGTGAAGGTCGACCCTGCACCCTCCTTGCTCCAGACGGTCACGTTGCCGCCGTGCGCTACGGTGACGTGCTTCACGATCGCCAGCCCGAGGCCGGTGCCGCCGGTGGCACGGGATCTGGCGGGATCCACCCGGTAGAACCGCTCGAAGATGCGCTCGCGGTCCCGTTCCGGTATGCCGATGCCCTGGTCGGCCACGCTGATCTCCACGGTGTCCTCGCCCGCCCGCTTGGTGGACAGCAGCACCCTGGTGTGCTCGGGGCTGTAGTCGACCGCGTTCTCCAGCAGGTTGCGCAGCGCGGTGACCAGCAGATCCTCATCACCCAGGACGTGCAGGCCGTGATCGACGGCCGCGACGAGCTCGATGCCGCGGGCTCCGGCCTTCATCCGGCACCGGTCCAGCGCTTCGGCCACCACGGCGTCCAGATCCACCGGAGTCGGATCGGGCACCGGCTCGGCCGCCTGGATCCGCGACAGCGTGATCAGGTCCTTGACCAGGCTGGTGAGCCTGGCCGCTTCGTACCGCATGCGGCCCGCGAAACGGCGAACCGCCTCCGCGTCGTCGGCGGCGTCCTCCACCGTCTCGGCGAGCAGGGCGAGCGCGCCCACCGGGGTCTTCAGCTCGTGGCTGACGTTGGCGACGAAATCGCGCCGGACCTCTTCTACCCGGCGGCGTTCGGTCTGGTCCTCGGCCAGCACGAGCACCAGGCCGCCGGTTCCGGACGAGGCGAGCGGGGCGACCCTGACCGCGAAGCTGGTGGTGCGGCCGTCCTGCCGGTAGCCGGTCACCTCGATCTCGCCCTCGCGGATCTCGCCGTCCCTGCGGACCTGGCGGGCCAGCGCCAGCAGTTCGCCGACGAGCAGCCTGTCTCCCTTCACCAGGCCGAACGAGCGGGCGGCCGAGCTTGCGCGCAAGACCCGGTCCTCGCTGTCAAGCACCACGGCCGATGACGAGAGCACGGAGAGAACTGATGCGATTCCCGCAGGTAGCCGGGCCGGCGGCGGCTTTTCCGCCTGCGCCTCCTGCGTTCCTTCTGCGACGGCAGACTTCCTGGCCAATGCGGCTCCTGTCGCCAGGTCACCGGGCGCGGCGTCGTCGTCGGCCACCTCATCACCCACGCTTAGATCGTATGCGCCGCGGTCAAAGAGGCCAGATCAGCGGGTGGTCCGGCGCCGATACGGATGGGAGCGGTCAGCGTCCCTGATTCCGCACCGCCTCGGCCGCCGCCACCGCCGCCTGCGGATCGAGGTACCTGCCGCCCGGCACGACCGGCCTGAAGTCATCGTCGAGCTCGTACGCCAGCGGGATCCCGGTCGGGATGTCCAGGCCGGCGATGTCCGCGTCGCTGATCCCGTCCAGGTGCTTGACCAGGGCGCGCAGCGAGTTCCCGTGCGCGACCACGAGCACGTCACGGCCGGCCAGCAGGTCCGGGACGATCGCGTCGTACCAGTAGGGGATGAGCCGGCCGAGCACGTCCTTGAGGCACTCGGTGCGCGGCCTCAGCTCTGGCGGCAGCGCCGCGTACCTCGGGTCGGCCGCCTGGGCGTGCGGGTCGCCGTCGTCCAGCGGCGGCGGCGGGATGTCGTAGGAGCGCCGCCACAGCATGAACCGCTCGTCGCCGAACTCCTCGCGCGTCTGTGCCTTGCTCTTGCCCTGCAGCGCGCCGTAGTGCCGCTCGTTCAGCCGCCAGGACCGGCGCACCGGCAGCCAGAGCAGGCCCGCCGACTCCAGCGCGATGTTGGCGGTCTGGATGGCCCGGGTGAGCACCGAGGTGTGCACGACGTCAGGGCACAGGCCGGCCTCGCGCAGCAACTCGCCCGCGCCGGCCGCCTCCTTCCTGCCCTGATCGGAAAGCCCCACGTCCACCCAGCCGGTGAACAGGCCCTCAGAGTTCCAGATGCTCTGGCCGTGACGGAGCAGCAGCAGGGATTGCATGCCGATGAGCCTAGCGGCGGGCGGCGGGGAACAGGATGTGCCCCGGTAGGGTTCCCATGTCGGAGGTGCATGCCCGTGCCGCGACGCTACCCCCGGCGGATCGCGACGATGAGCGTCCATACGTCGCCCCTTGACCAGCCAGGCACCGGCGATGCCGGCGGCCTGAACGTCTATGTGGTCGAGGTGGCCAAGCGGCTGGCCAGTCTCGGTGTCGAGGTCGAGATCTTCACCCGCGCAGTCTCCCGCGATGCCCTCCCGATCGCCGAGTTGGCCCCCGGGGTACTGGTCAGGCACGTGATCGCCGGCCCATTCGATGAGCTCGACCGGGCCGACCTGCCGGCCCAGCTATGTCACTTCACCTTCGAGGTGCTGCGCGCCGAGGCCGCGTACGCGCCCGGGCGGTATGACCTGGTGCACGCACACTACTGGCTGTCCGGCCAGGTGGGAGCGGTGGCCAAGGAGCGCTGGGGCGTGCCGCTGGTGCAGTCCATGCACACGCTCGGCAAGGTGAAGAACGCCGCGCTCGCGGCCGGCGACGCCGCCGAGCCCGCGGTCAGGATCCGGGGCGAGGCGGAGGTGGTGGCCGCCGCCGACCGGCTGGTCGCCAACACCGACGCCGAGGCCGGCCAGCTGATCGGGCTGTACGGCGCGGACCCGTCGCGGGTCCAGACCGTGAACCCGGGCGTCGACCTGGCGGTCTTCCACCCCGGATCGAAGATCGCGGCGCGCCGCCGGCTCGGCCTGCGGCCCGACGCGGTGGTGCTGATGTTCGCCGGCCGGGTGCAGCCGCTGAAGGCGCCGCACGTGGTACTGCACGCCGCCGCGCGGCTGCTGGCCGATGACCCGCTGCTGGCCGAACGGCTGGTCGTGGCGTTCGTCGGCGGGCCCAGCGGCTCCGGCCGGGCCGACCCCGATCTGCTGGCAGAGCTGGCGGCCAGGCTCGGCATCACCGGTGTGGTCCGGCTCGAGCCACCCTGCCCGCAGCCCGAGCTCGCCGACTGGTACCGGGCGGCCACCGCCGTGCTCGTCCCGTCGTACTCCGAGTCGTTCGGCCTGGTGGCGGTGGAGGCGCAGGCGTGCGGCACCCCGGTGGTGGCCGCGTCGGTGGGGGGGCTGCGCACCGCCGTACGGGACGGGGTCTCGGGCGTGCTGGTACCCGGGCACGATCCGGCCAGCTACGCCCGCGTGCTGGCGGACCTGATCGGCTCGCCGGCCGAGCAGGCCCGGCTGGGCCGGGGGGCGATCGAGCATGCCTCGCGGTTCAGCTGGACCCGGGCCGTGGACCAGCTGATGACGGTGTATACCGGGGCCATGAACGATGTGGCCGCGGTGGACGCGGTGGACGCATGACGGACCCGGCCGCCGCCATCGAGGAGCCGGCCGCCGCCATCGAGCATGCGCTGGGCGAGCTCGGGCTGCCGTACGAGAACCCGAGGCCGGGGGCTTACCTGGTCAAGCTGGCCGGCCAGCACAAGCTGGCCACGATGACCTGGCTGGTCGTGGGGGCGCACAGCCTGCACGTGGAGGCGTTCTTCTGCCGCCAGCCGGACGAGAACCACGGCCGGTTCTACCGGTTCCTGCTGGAGCGGGGCGCGCGGATGTACGGCGTGCACTTCGCACTGGACCCGGTCGGCGATGTCTACCTGGTCGGGCGGCTGCCGCTGGGCTGCATCACCGATGCCGAGATCGACCGGGTGCTCGGCTGCGTGCTCAGCTACTCGGACGAGAACTTCGATACGGCGCTGGAGCTGGGCTTCGCCTCGTCCATCCGCAGGGAGTGGGCCTGGCGGGTCAAGCGCGGCGAGCGGCTGGACAACCTGAAGGCCTTTGCCCGCTTCGCGGACCCGGCGAAAATCGAGCAGAGCGCGGACCCGGCGGGTGCGGACCCGGCCGGCGCGGACCCGGCGGGTGCGGACCCAGAGCAACGCCCTGGCCCGGCGGTGCCGGACCAGGACGCGTAAAGGCGGAACCTTCAGACCAGGGTCTTCTGCGCGTAGTCGTAGGCCTTCCGGGCCAGCGCCTCGGCGGTCGCCCGGCTCGCGTTCTGACCGACCAGGGTGACCGCGCCGACCAGGCCGCGGGTCCGGTAGATGACCGTCCAGATGTTCTCGCTCTCGTCACCGGAGGCGCGGACGTTCAGCTCGCGGGCGGCCACGCCGAGCCGCGGCGCCTGCTCCTCCTTGATCGCGTAGCTGAACAGCCGGTCGCCGACCTTCGCGGTGTAGTGCGCGCAGCCGGCCGGGAACCGGTCCGCGAGCGCCGCGGCGAGCAGCGACGACGGCGGGGCGAGCAGCACCTCCGACAGCCCGTCGCGGCCGACCCGGAAGGTCGCCACGGTGGCCGACACCTTGGCGTACTTAGGCGAAGACAGGCCGGTGCCGCCCGCGCTCGCGCACCTGGCCGGGGTGATCTTCACGCCCGATAGCGACTGCTTGGTGGCCTTGACCCCGGGCAGCGACCCGTAGGCGCCAGACTCGACGGGAACGGCGGGCTTGACCCCGTTCACCGTCGCGAGCAGCGCGCTGCGCAGCTGCGTGGCCGTATAGACGGACGTGGTCTTCGCGTCCTGGGTGGTCCGCGAGGACTGCGCCGCGGTCCCGGCGGAACCGCCGCATCCGGCGACCGCCGCGGCAAGGGCCGCCACGGCGATCAGGCCGGGCACACGTGACAGGGAAGTATTGGGCATGGGCAGGTCCTTCTCGCACTTGTTCGACGCTGGAATCGGCGCGAGCCTACCGTACCCTCCGTAATCGAATGAGTGCGTTCCGTGAAAGAGCGGCATGGTGTCGGTGCCGGCCGGCAGTCCGGGGGAGTGACCAAACCCCGGCCAGGCCGCTTCGCGCAAGCCAACCAGGCCAACCAGGCCAGCCAGGCCAACCGGGCCGCCGGCCGCCGGCCACGACCCCGGGGATGCGACCATCGGGGCAAGGAGGCAGGCTGATGGGACCACTGCATGGCATCCGGGTGATCGAGATCGCAAGCCTGGCCCCGGCACCGTTCGGGTGCATGATCTTGTCGGATCTCGGCGCGGACGTGCTGCGGGTAGACCGCGCCGAGCTGTGCGGACCCGACGCCGTGGCGCCGACCGACCCGCTCGCCCGCGGCCGCAGGTCGATCGGCCTGAACCTCAAGGATCCCGACGGCATCGGCCTGCTGCTGCGGCTGGCCGATTCGGCCGACGTGCTGGTGGAGGGGTTCCGCCCCGGCGTCGCCGAGCGGCTCGGATTCGGGCCCGACGCGTGCCTGGCGCGCAATCCCCGGCTGGTGTTCGCCCGGATGACCGGCTGGGGACAGCAGGGCCCGCTGGCCGCGACGGCCGGGCACGACATCGACTACATCGCGGTGGCCGGCGTGCTGCACGGCATCGGCCGGGCCGGCCAGCGCCCGGTCCCGCCGCTCAACCTGGTCGGCGATTTCGGCGGCGGCGGCATGCTGCTCGCGGTGGGCGTGCTGGCGGCGCTGGTCGAGCGGGAGCGGTCCGGCCTCGGCCAGGTCATCGACGCGGCGATGGTGGACGGGGCGGCGCTGCTGAACACGTTCTTGTACGGCCTGCTGGCCGGCGGCGCCTGGCGCGAGGAGCGCGGCGTCAACGTGCTGGACGGCGGCGCGCCGTTCTACGACAGCTACGAGACCGCGGACGGCCGGCACGTCGCGGTCGGCGCGCTCGAGCCGAAGTTCTACGCCGAGCTCCTGGCCGGCCTCGGCCTCGAGCACGCCAACCTGCCCGCCCAGCACGACCCGGCGGGCTGGCCGGTGCTCCGCGAGCGGTTCACCGCGGCGTTCCGCGAGCGGACCAGGGATGAGTGGGCCAAGGTGTTCGGCCCGACTGACGCCTGCGTGGCTCCCGTCCTCACCCCGGGCGAGGCGGCGCGCCATCCGCATACCGCGGCGCGCGGCACGTTCACCGAAGCCGGCGGCGTCGTCCAGCCGGCCCCGGCACCAAGATTTTCCCGAACGGCCTCCGGCGGGCCGGCTGCTCCGCCCCGGCCAGGCGCCGACACCGAAGACGTCCTGACCGGCCTGGGCCTGACCGACCCGGAGATCTCAGCCCTGCGCACGGCGGGCACAGTCGGCTGATCTGCACGTCAGGGCGGTAGTGCTGCGCGGCGGTCCGCACCAGTCTCAGTGGCCGATCTGCGCGGCCTTGATCGCGAGCAGCACGACGGAGATGACCAGGTAGCCGCGCAGGCACATCATGCCCAGCCGCGTCCCCTGCGACCAGGTGACCGGCTTCAGCAGGGCGAGCGGCGGCATCCGCCAGTTTTTCCGGTCGGCCTGCGCCGCCCGGACCGGGGCCGGCCGCGGCTGGCCGCCGCGGATCCGGGCGATCCGCAGGGCCAGGCCCATTGCGGCGAAGCCGGCCGCCAGCACGACGAACAGCCACAGCACGACCAGCTTCACGTCGATGTGCGGGAAGACCGTGGTGGCCATCAGCGTGCCGGACAGCAGCAGCAGTATGCCGACGATGACGGTGGCCAGCAGGTTGAGCCAGCGCGGGTTCACCCACGGGCCGAGCACCTCGGGGTCGTTGCACAGCAGCAGGAGGAACACGGTGGCGCTGGGCAGCAGCACCCCGGCCAGCGCCTGCACGCTGGTGGTGATCAGGCCGAGCGGAGCGCCGGGCAGCAGCACGATGACCGCGGCCAGCACCACCACTCCGGTGTAGCTGGCGTAGAACGGCCTGGCCTCGCGGAAAGTACGGTGCAGCGAGTGCTTCAAGCCGAACACGTCACCGAACGCGTAGCTGGTGGACAGCGTGACCGCGGCCGCGCCGATGATGCTCGCGTCCAGCAGCACGATCGAGAAGATCCCGGCCAGCGCGCCGCTGTGCCGTCCTAGCGCGTGCGCCACCCCGAGCGCGTCGGTGAAGTGCCCGGCCAGGCCGGTGCCCCTGACCGCGTAGGTGGCCACCACGACCAGCGCGGACGCACCGCCCACCACGACCAGCGAGCCCAGCGTGGTGTCGGCCCGCTCGTAGGCCATGAACCGCGGGGTGATCCGCTTGTCGATCACGTTGGACTGCTGGAAGAACAGCTGCCAGGGGGCGACGGTGGTGCCCACGATCGCGATGATCAGCAGCACCGCGTCCGAGCTGACCCCGCCCTGCACGCCGGGCAGCACGAAGTGGCCGAAGACCGAGCCGTAGTGCGGGCCCGAGGCCAGCGCCAACGGGATCAGCAGCAGGCTGACCGCGATGAACGCGAGCATGGCCCGCTCCCAGCGGCGGAAGCTGCCGCTGGCTGTGATGCCGACCAGCAGGACGGCGGTGGCCGGCACCGAGATGTACGGGCTGACCCCGAAGTAGTCCAGCGCCAGCCGCACCCCGATGAACTCGGTCACGATCGTCAGGAAGTTCAGCACGAACAGGTCCCCGACGCTGAACGCGCCCCAGAACCGGCCGAACCGCTCGATGATCAGCCGCGCGTGGCCGACGCCGGTGACCGCGCCCAGCCTGACCACCATCTCCTGGTTGACGATCAGCACCGGGATCAGCAGCAGCAGCACCCACAGCAGGCTGTAGCCGTAGTTCTGCCCGGCCTGCGCGTAGGTGGACACGCCGCCAGCGTCGTTGTCGCCGACCATCACGATGAGTCCGGGCCCGACGATGGCCAGGAATGTCACCAGCCGGCGGCGCAGGCCGCCGTAGCTCTCCTGGTCGATCCTGATGCGGCCGAGCGCGCCCTCGATGTCGCCGAGATGCGCCTCGTCAAGCACGGCGCTCGGCGGAGTGAGCTGAACTGCGGGCCGCTCCGCTGGCGGCGGCGCGGACCGCTGGGCTGGCTGGGGGGCAGGCCGCTGGGCTGGCTGGGGGGCCGGCCGCTGGGCCGGCTGCTCCGCAGGCCGCTGGCCTGGCTGCTCCGCGGACCGTTCGCTGAGCTTCTCTGCTGGCCGCTCGCCGGGCCGCTCCGTCACTGAGCCTCTCCGCGATGCGCGTCCGGCGGCTCGGCGGCCTCACGGCGGCGCCAGTCTTCGGGCAGCGTGACCTCGAGCACGTCGTCCACCGTGATCACGCCGAGCATCTGGCAGAGCTCGTCCACGACCGGGATCGTGATCAGGTTGTAGTCGGTCATCAGCACCGCGACGTCCACCACGTCGGTGTCGGCCCCGACCCGGACCGGATCGGTATCGCTGATCTCGATCAGCCTGACGCCGGGATCGGCCTGCACCACCGCGACCAGCCGGGCCACGCCGAGCAGCCGTCCCTGCTCGCTGATCGCGTGCACGCTGGTCAGCGCCTCCGGCTGCAGGCTGCCCGCCTGGCGGACCGCGGCCAGCACCTCGCCCACCGGCGTGTCCGCGGCCAGCGCCAGGAAGTCCATGCCCATCAGGCCGCCGGCGCTGGTGGGGTTGAATCCCATCAAGGTCAGCACCTTGGTCCGCTGGCCGGCCGGGAGCAGGTCGAGCACCGGCTGGCGGCGGCGCTGCGGTAGCTCGGCGATCGCGTCGGCGGCGTCGTCGGCACGCATCCGGCTGAGCACCTCGGCCGCTTCGGCGTCCGACCGCGCGCCGAGCAGCCGGGTGGCGAGGTCATCGTCGAGCTCCTCGAACACGTCGGCCTCAAGCTCAGGGTCGACGTGCACGCGGCCCAGGATCTCGGTCTCCTCAGCCTTGGAAGCATCCTCGAGCAGGTCCGCGATCTGGGCGGGCTTCAGGCCGCGGATCCGCGCGAACGGGCCGCGCAGGACAGCGCTCCCGGTGTGCCCGATCAGCGCCTCAAACTTCCCCTGGTCACGGAAGACTCCCGGCTCGGGCCGGTGCCCGCCTAGCCCGACCAGCTGGAGCAGCCGCGCCGGGCGGCGCCTGGTATCCACCCCGGACAGCACCCACTCTTGCTCCCGGCGGGCCAGCTGCAGGTCCGCCGCGCGGACCAGGTGCGCGCTCTCCACATCGATCAGCCGGTGCCCGAGCACGTCGGCCCGCAGCAGCACTTCGCCGTCGCGCCGCTCAAACCGGCGCAGGTCGAGCCGGGCGCTGGTCAGCCTGAGCTCCTCGGCGTCCAGCGAGCTGACCTGCGCCATCGGCACGTAGACCTGCCGTCCGCCGACCGTGCCGACCAGGCCGGTCACCAGCGGATGCTCAGCCCCTCGGAGGCGGACGATGACATCGGACAGGCGGCCCAGCGACTCTCCGTCGCGGGCGGTGAGCGGGCGCCCGAGCAGCGTAGACAAGTTCAGGGTACGGCTGCTGCCCATCTCGGGGAGCGGGGCGGCGGCCGGGGTCGCGGTCATTTGGGAACCTTTTTCGTCCGCACGTACGGCACCTGAGCAAGCAGGCAGTCTTGGCGAGGACGAAAAAGGTTCACTGCGTTCCCCTCGGTAGCGATCACGACATGATTACCATGCCACGGTTAACTACTCATGCAGCTTGCGGCGGCAGCGCTGCTGACCGGGCGGGGTACCGGTGGTATGAAGGGCCGAGAGCACATTGGCGGGGGAGGACTGGT
>DASXZD010000004.1:0-3979 GCA_036502085.1 Streptosporangiaceae bacterium | reverse complement strand
CGGCCCGCTCGTCGAGCGGCTGGCGATGGCGCCGAAGGAAAGCGCGCACGCTGGCGCCTAGTCCGACCTGGACCTGACGATCAGGTCGGCGAGCAGCGCCATCGAGGCGATGATGAGCCCGGTCACGAAGATCAGCACCGTGTCCACGGCCACCTTCACCGGGTGCGCCGATACGTCGTAGATGGCTTTCACGACCCCGAGCCCAAGCAGGAAGAGCGCCATGGGCATGAGCACTTTGAGCGGGTTGAAGTACATCGTCATCCGCGGCACCTGCAGGATGTAGCGGTGGGCGTCCGTGACGAACCTGAACTTCGACCGGCCCGCGCGCTTGGAGTACTCGATCGGCACGTAGTACAGCTCATGGTGGTTCGCGAGGAACGCGACGGTAATGGTGGTGACGCAGGAAAAACCGGGCGGCAGCAGCCGCAGGTACGGCAGCGACACCTCGCGGCGGAACGCCCGCAGGCCCGAATTCAGGTTCGGGATCTTCGTTCCAGTGAGCCGCTCCGCCAGCTTTCTGATGAACCATTTGGCCGGCACCCGCAGCATCTTGTACGTGCCTTGCTCGGTTGTCCGCGCACCGACGACCTGATCAATCGCCTGGTCCTTCTCGAGCAGGCTGACGAGTTCGGGTATCCGCTCGTTGGGGTAGGTCATGTCGGCGTCGGTCCACACGACAATGTCGCCCCTGGCCCGCTCGGTGCCGATGCGCCGTACGACACCGGATCCGCTATTGCGGTGGAAGTGCACGATTTCCATCCGGGGAAAGCGCGGCGCGGCTTCGTACAGCCGGGCCAGGGTTTCGTCGGTGGAAGCGTCGTCGACCGCGAGCAGTTCGTAGTCATAGCTGCTCGCGTCCATCGCCGCGCAGATCCGCCCAACCTCGGCGACCACATGCCCCTGCTCGTTGTAGCAGGGCAGCACGATCGTGACGTACGGCGCGTCGTGCCCCTGCTCTTGCGGCGCCACGGCCGGGGCCGGCGTCAGCGTGTCAAGTTCGGTGCTCACTGGGCTGGCTCCCACCGGTAGACGACGAAAAGATGCGGATTGGGGTTCCTGGACCAGCGCAGGATCAGCGTCTGGTCAATCGTCGTGTTCAGCGTCATGACCTTCTTCACGTTGCCGTTGCCGAACGGGGCGAGTTCCTTGTGCGTAGCGGCGAGCACGACGGGATGCCGGCCGGCCTGCTCGATGGCGCGCACGTCGGCCTCAACGGTCGCGGTCGTCACCTCGCTCACCCCGGCGATCGGCACGTCGCACATCCCGCGGATGACCTGGCCCATCTGCTGCATCATGGTCCGATCGATAATCAGCACCGCCGAGTCGGCCGGGATCGCGGCGCATACCTCGCTGACCGCGGCGATCTCGCCGACGTACGTGCGCTTGTCCGCCAGCCCGTCGGCGGTCAGCCGGAATCCCTGCGAGCCGCTCTTGACGCCAAGGCCGAACGTCGTCATGGCGGCCGGGAACACGAGGGCGACGCCGCAGCACGTGGCCGCGCCGATCCGCCGCACCCGCTCGAGGAACGGCGGCAGGCCCTCGAAGCTGAGGTTGCGTGCCTTCCGGGTAAGCCAGGCGGCAGCCCACGCAGCGAGCAGGATGAGGCCGGGCAGCACGGCGGGGACGAGCCGACGGCTGGCCCACGGCTGGTGCGGGGTGATCGCCGGCCGGTACAGGAACTCGGTGATCGTCCACCCGAACACCAGCAGCGGCAGCACCCAGACCGGTGACTGCCCGCGCAGGCACCGGCGAGCAAGCAGCGCGGCGCCGACCGCGCCGAGCACGATCACCGGCCCGCCGATGTACCAGTACACCCAGTGCAGGGCGATCGGCGCGTACTGCAGCTTCTTCCAGTCCTTCTGCACGTAGGGCCGGATGACGAAGGCCGCGATTACGAGGAGCGGCAGCAGCATCGCCGCGTCGGCGATGCGCGGGTGCGGCCGCGGCAGCCCGCGACCGCGCAGCAGCAGGATCATGACGGCGAGCCCGGTCAGCGCTGTCAGGATGACGAAGGCCGCCACCATCGGCTTGACCGACGAAATGTTGGTGCGCAGGTAAGGCCGGGACAGCACCAGCCCGTCTACGGCCCCGTACACCAGGCCGACGACCGTGCCGGCGAGCAGCGGCCATGCCTGCCGGCGTCCCTGGACCAGCAGGATGCCTGCATACGGGATCACGAGCAGGATGTCGTTCGGCCCGTCCAGCCGCACCAGGAACGTGATACCGAGCACGAGCCCGGTCAGCGCCGCTAGCACGTGCGTGCTGCTTCGCCAGTTCGACCGCCACGGACCGGCGTCCGCGGCGCCCCGGTCGGTACGCTGCGCATCGATCCACAGCGCCAGGCCGCCGAGGAAGAGGACCTGCGCCAGCGGCTCGCTGTAGGTGGCCCGGCTGGTGTACTGCTCTGGGAGCGAAACCCCGAGCGCCAGCGCTGCGGCCGGCGCCCAGCGCGGTCCCACTAGCCGGGCGGCCAGGCCACCGAACACGAACACGGCGACGGCGCCGAACAGGGGTCCCATGAACACCGCGGCGCGCGCGCCGCCGACCCAGAAGCCGGCCGAAAGCGCCATCGGCAGCCCGGCCATGAATTGCGGCACGATCGCGCCGCCGACCTGGTAGAACGCAGGACTGGCGAAAGAGATCCCCGGCGCCCCGCCGAAGGCCGCGGCCTGCTGCGGGATCGGCAGCGACCCGTGCTGCGAGATCCAGGCCGCGAACTGCATGTAGGACGCAGGGTCGAGCATCACGATGATTTCCTGGGAGTGAGACCGCCTGGTCTATTCCGAACGCGAGGGCCACCCCGGCGAGGGCGACGAGCGTCCACCGCGGCCTGCGGGGCGCGTGCCCGGCAGCCGCGGTGCGTATGCCGTGCACTCCGGTCAGCGAGGGCACCCGCCGCCATCCCATGGGCACGATCACGGCCGCAAGCAGCAGCCACAGCACTATCACCGGCGCGGGCTTGAACCAGCCGAGGAGCAGCAGCGGGAAGCTGGTCAGCAGGAACGGCAGCACCAGCAGCGCGGGCAGCACGGTCAGCCGGGCGAAGAGCAGGCCGGTGTCCGAGGCGTCGTGTCCTGCCGTGCGGACGGGCGACGCCTCCGCTCCGGGCAGTGCCTCTATCGCGGCAGGCATCGTGCTATCTGCGGTCAATGAAAGGAACCCGTCTGCTCTGGCTGGTCTGCCGGGAGCGATCCCGATTCGCGCACTGGGCCCGAAGCTATACCCAATAAGCAATCAAAATTATAGGAAATACTGAAGACGTTATCTGGCTGTGCCTCGCGACGGGTCCGTGCGGGACTCAGCCAAGCGCCTGCAGCTGCTCCTCGAGCCATTGCCGTGGCGCGCGGGCGGACGCGGCGGCGGCGATCGACGCGCTCCGCCGCTGCCGTTCGGCGGCCGGCATGGACAGGGCCGCGTGCAGCGCCTCGGCGGTAGCGGTCACGTCGTACGGGTTGACGAGCAGCGCGCTGTCTCCGATCAGCGAGGCGGCGCCCGCCTCCCTGGAGAGCACGAGCCCGCAGCCTCGCTCGCTGAGGATCGGGCCCTCCTCGGCGACCAGGTTCATGCCGTCCCTGATCGGGTTGACGAGCAGCACGTCGGCGAGCCCGCAGGCGGCGAGCGAACGGGGATAGTCGTCCTTGAGGTCGAGGATGAGCGGTTCCCAGTCGTCGGTGCCGAACTCCGCGTTGATCTCCCTGGCCAGTTCGTGTACCCGCTCGGTGTAGGCGCGGTACTCGGCCAGCCCGGAGCGGGACGGGTAGGCGAGCGCCAGGTGCACCACCTGGCCGCGCCACTCCGGCCTGGTGACCAGCAGCTCCCGGTAGGCGGCCAGGCCCCTGACGATGTTCTTGGACAGCTCGGTGCGGTCGACGCGGACGATGACCTGCCGTCCGCTCGCCGGGCCGGACAGCACGGCGGCCGCCGCCCGCACGTCGGCCTCCTGGCCGCGAGCGCGCAGCGCCCCGGCGTCCACGCCGAG
>DASXZD010000003.1:0-2420 GCA_036502085.1 Streptosporangiaceae bacterium | reverse complement strand
GATGTCTGGCAGCGAGTCGATCAGCGCCTTGAGCCCTCGGCGGAATGTCGGATGGTCGTCGGCGATGAGGACCCGGGTGGTCATGATGTCACTCGCAGGGGTAGCACGGCCACGACGGCGGTGCCGCCGTCTCGGCTGCCGGCCGAGCATGCGCCGCCGAGTTCGGCCGCGCGCTCGGCCATCGCGGCCAGGCCCACACCGGTGCGGCGGTCATCGCGGCGGGTGGCGATGCCGACACCGTCGTCGATGATCTCAAGTCGCAGCTGTGCGTTGTCGATGGTGAATGCCACCGTGGTGTGCCGGGCTCGGGAGTGCCGCGCCGCGTTGGTCAGCGCCTCGGCGGCGATGCGGTAGGCGGCGACCTCGACGGCGGCCGGCAATGGCGGCAGGGCTGGCGCGGACACATAGATGTCAAGCGCGCCGCGTTCGCCGAGCCGCGCTGCGTAGGCCTGTACGGCCGGCACCAAGCCGAGCTGATCCAGGTCGGGCGGCCACAGGTCGTAGACGAGCCTGCGGACGTCAGTGATCGAGGCCTGCACTTCGGTCTTGAGTTCGGCCAGCGTCACGGCCGTGGCTTGCGGGTCGGTGGCCAGGGTGTTGCGGGCCGCGTCGAGGCCGAACATGATGCCTGCGAGTGCGGGTCCGAGCCCGTCGTGCAGATCACGGCGGATGCGGCGCCGCTCTTCCTCCCGCGCGGCCACGAGCGATTCCCGGGAGCGCTGCAGGTCACGGGTCAGCGTCGCGGCGTGGGCGGCGACGGCGATGTGCTGCGCGAGGTCGTGAAGCAGGGTGAGGTCGCGCTGGCTGTAGTGCTCGTTCGGGGTCCGCTGCGCGACGATGAGGGACCCGGCTTGCCTGCCACGCAGCGTCAGGGGCACCACGATCTCGGGGCCAGCTCGATGGCCAGCGGAGGCTGTCGGCGCCTGCTCGCCGGCCAGGATGACCGCGGCGTACGGTGCGCGTAGCGCGTCGGCCACGGCGCGCACGACCTGGTGCAGGAGGTCGCCGGGGCTGCCGGTGATGCGGCGGCCGAGATCGGCGAGTGCCGCGTAGGGGTCGCCGCGGGCGCCGTAGACGAGGCGGTCGGCCGAGCGCTGCAGCCGGGCCCGCAGCGGCGCGGCCAGGACCGCGATGAGCCCCGCAGCGACGAAGATGGCGGCGCGGTCGGCGCGGCTGCCCAGCACCGCTAGCGCGAGGGCCACAACGGCGATATAGGCGGCAAGGAGCAGGGCCGACAGCGAACCGTAGAGGAGCAGGCGCGGCAGCACCAGTCCGTCGCGGCGGACAAGGGTGACGGCCAGGGTGACCGGCAGCAAGAACGTGGCTATCACGTTGAGCGCCACGATGACAATGCCGAGTGCCTTCGGGCCGGGCACCGCGATGGTAATCGCGATGACCGCGACCACAGCAAGGAGCCAGCGCAGCTGGGCGCGGACTGCCGCGTCGCCGCGGTAGAACCGCCAGCCTATTGAGGCGAGGGTGGCCACCGCGGTGACAGCGAGGGTAAAAAAGCCGGCGAAGCCGATGACGCGCAAGGCTGGTCCGGCACCAGTCCAGCCCACGGGATTGGCGATGTGCACGGAGAATGCGGGCATCGGGCCGGGCGCGAAGGCGATCGCGAGCCAGATCGCGGCGAGCGAGACGGCAACGCCGCCGACGGCCCAGCGCCACCGGGGTCCGGGCACGTCGCCGGTGGGGAACCACAGCAGGGCAAGCAGCAGGCCAGTGGGAACCCCGATCCACAGCCAGGTATAGACCCAGGCGCCGGCCAAGATGACCGGGCCGTGATGGCGCAAGCCGTACATGACGAAGACATGCAGCACGATCGTGGCGGCGCACAGCGCGCCGAAGCCAAGGAAAAGCCAGGCCAGACGGTCCTGATGCGGCGGGCGGCCCGGGTCGCGACCGCGGTTGCGCAGCATGAACGCGGCCAGGAGCGGGAACGCCGGGCCGGCGACCAGGTTGATCCAGGCTCCGGTCTCAACAATGGGCAGGTAGATGCTGGCCTGGGCGGCGATCACCAGGGCGGCGGCCACCGCGATCGTGTCGGCGACCGCGACCGCGGCCGCGACCCACGCCCAGGCCGCACGACGCTGGCCGGTACCGGGTGCAGTGCCTGGTATCCCCACCATCGCATCGTTACACGGCCTGGGCGGTTGCGTCATGTCACGGCGTGTGGCGCTAGGCGCTGACCGCGACGCGGGCATCGGCCCTCCCGCTCGCCTTGCCGGCACTGGCGCCAGTGCCCGGCCTGATAGCCAGGCGGACACTCACGGCGAGCAGCCACAGCAGGCCGAGCAGGAACGCCTGCGGGTTGGCGCTGATCGGATCATGGATGCCGATGATGGTCATGACCAGGCCAGCGGCGCCGAGGACGAAGCCGCAGTAGGCAGTGGGCCGGCCAACAAGGCCGGCGCGGT
>DASXZD010000002.1:0-3075 GCA_036502085.1 Streptosporangiaceae bacterium | reverse complement strand
GCTCGTCAACACAGGGCCCGGACTGCCACCAGGCGCCGACGGCGTCCAGCGCTTCGGCGCCGAACGGGTTCACGCCGGCTGCGGCAAGCTCGTGGGCGACGAGCGCATGCAGGCACTTTACCCGCTCGGGCATGCCCCCGGCCGACTGAGTGCCGGGCGGCAGCGGCTCGACGCCCGCGGCGCGAGCGGCCGTCTCCCGCCGCGCGAGGTAGTCGCGATGTGCCGCTTCATAACGGCGCCGCACCCCGTCGTCGGCCAGCCTCGCGGTCATCTCCCGCATCAGCCCGTCCGCCTCCAGTGTGCTGACGGCCGCGGCCGCCCGCGGGCAGGTCAGGTAGTACAGGGTGGGAAACGGGCTGCCATCGGGCAGCCTGGGCGCCGTCTCGGCGACATCGGGCAGCCCGCACGGGCACCGGTGCGCCACGCCGAGCAGCCCGCGCGGCGCACGGCCGAGCTGGGCGGCGATGGCCGCCTCGTCCCGCGCCGCGATCACTTCGCCGTGCCTGCCGCGTCCGCCTGCTGGACCGATCGCCACAGCTTGTCGTACCAGGGGGCCGGTCCCGGCTTAGCCGCCGCCTGGGCCGTGCTGGCGCGTGACTGGCCCCCTTCCACGATGTAGCAGCGCGTGCCGGGGAAGCACATGTTGAGCTCCTGCCGGGCCAGCTGCTCGATGTAGGCCGGGCTGGAGAGCCTGCCCTGCTGCGCCTGCAGGCTTTTCACCTGGGCCAGCATGGTCTGCTGCTGGGCCACCAGCGCATCGATCTGCCGCCGCTGATTCACGTATTCACGGATCGGGTACGCCAGGCTCAGCGCGATCGCGCAGATCACCACCGCAAGCACCGCGGCCCGGCCGGTGAGCCGGGTGGCGCGGGGAGCGGCGGGCGGCGACATTAGCCCTTGGACATCCGCACCGCGAACCGGGGATAGGCGTCGGCGCCGGCGTAGGTCGCCGCGTCGCCGAGCAGTTCCTCGATCCTGAGCAGCTGGTTGTACTTGGCGACGCGCTCGCCGCGCGCCGGTGCGCCGGTCTTGATCTGGCCGCAGTTGGTGGCGACGGCCAGGTCCGAGATCGTCGTGTCGTCGGTCTCGCCCGAGCGGTGGCTGATCACGCAGCTGAACCCGGCCCGGTGCGCCAGGCTGACCGCGTCCAGGGTCTCGGTCACCGAGCCGATCTGGTTCAGCTTGACCAGCAGCGAGTTCGCCGCGCGTTCGGCGATGCCGCGGCGGATCCGCTCCGGGTTGGTGACGAACAGGTCGTCCCCCACCACCTGGACCCGGTCCCCGATGCTCGCCGTGAGCTGCGTCCAGCCGTCCCAGTCCTCTTCCGCCAGCGGGTCCTCGAGCGACACGATGGGATAGGCGTCGACCCAGTCCGCGTAGACGGCCGCCATCTCGGCCGAGGTCTGCGGCTTGCCCTCGAAGTTGTACGCACCCTCGGAGTAGAACTCCGAGGCGGCCGCGTCGATCGCGAGCGCGACGTCCTCGCCCGGAGTGAATCCCGCCTTGCCGATCGCCTCGACGATCAGGTCGAGCGCGGCCCGGTTGTGCTCCAGGTCAGGCGCGAATCCGCCCTCGTCGCCGACGCCGGTAGACAGGCCCCGCTGCTTGACCACCGACTTCAGCGCGTGGTACACCTCGGCCCCCCAGCGCAGCGCGTCGGAGAAGGTGGCGGCGCCAATCGGGGTGATCATGAACTCCTGGATGTCCACGTTGTTGTCGGCGTGCGCGCCGCCGTTCAGGATGTTCATCAGCGGGACCGGCAGCACGTGCGCGTTGGGGCCGCCGAGGTAGCGGAACAGCGGCAGGCCGCTGGAGTCGGCGGCGGCCCGGGCGACGGCCATGCTGACGCCGACGATGGCGTTCGCGCCGAGCCTGGACTTGCCCGGCGTCCGGTCCAGGTCGATCAGCGCCTGGTCCACCAGCCGCTGGTCGTCGGCCTCGTGGCCGAGCAGCTCCGGCTGGATCTCGTCGATGACGCCCTGGACCGCCCGGGTCACTCCCTTGCCGCCGAATTCCGAGCCGCCGTCCCTGAGCTCGACCGCCTCGAAGGCTCCGGTCGAGGCCCCGCTCGGCACCCCTGCGCGGCCTACGGTCCCGTCATCCAGCGCCACCTCGACCTCGATGGTCGGGTTACCGCGGGAATCCAGGATCTGCCTGGCATGGATTGCTTCTATGGAGGCCACCGCCGGCTCCTTGCTAGCTCGTATCGCGCGTCTGGATGGGCCGAGCGCAAGCTCGCCCAGTGTGAGCCTAGTAGAGCCCGGGCCCTCCGGGCGCCGGCCACGCCGTTAAGCCACACGCCGTTCAGCCGACGGCTAAGTCGGCGGCGTGATCCTCGATGGCCTCGAGGATCCGGCGGTGGTCGGCTCCCAGCGAAGCGCTGTGCCGGTGCGCCATGGCCGTGGACCGCATGAGGGCCTTACGCGGCGCGGACCGCAGCGTGCAGTCGAGCAGCGACCAGGACAGCTCGTTCAGCGCGCAGCGCACGGTGGACGGGTCCTGCGTCCGGTCGCAGACATCGGCCAGCGCGGTCAGCAGTTTCAATGCTTTCGGCTCCGGTGCCATGTCTACCCGGAAGGAATCCACCATCGGGCACGGCGAACCGACCACCGCGCCGGCCTCGAACGCGTTGAGCAGCGGGCTCACGTCGCCCGCGTCCTCCTGCAGCCCGTAACGGATGGCCACACCTGATATGACGCATGCCTCCGGGGCACAGGACCAGACGGAGACCCCGGAAGTCGGGGGTCAGGGGCTGGTTCCAGCCGCCAATCCAGCCACCCGCAGCCGACGCGGGGGGTTCCGAGACCGATTCCGGCGCCGTCCCGGACCGAACCGGTGAGCCGGGTGAGGCCGCCGGACAGAAGTCCGGAGCCGAGGTAGGCGACGCCGAGGACGAGGCCGGCGACGCCCGCGACGAGACCAGTGATGCCGACGGCGCGATCGGCGACGCCCGCGACCAGACCGCTGACGACCAGGATGAGGCCGCCAGCCCCGGGGATGACCTGGCTGAGCGTAACGGCCCCCCGGCTGGAGACATCGGCGGGCCGGGAACCGCCGAGGCCCCCGATACGCAGG
>DASXZD010000001.1:0-5878 GCA_036502085.1 Streptosporangiaceae bacterium | reverse complement strand
TCCTCCGGCGCCCAGGCAGCGGCCCAGGCACCTGCCGAGATCAGCGTCGGCGCTTCAGGCGAGCAGCCGACCCAGCGGGCGGAGATCGCCGCGTTGCAGCAGCAGATCCGTGACCTGCAGCGGGCGGCCGCCATGGACGCCGGGCCGACGACGCCGGCCGCAGCCGAGGTCTCTCACCCGGTCCGGCAGCCCATCTAACCGCGTTGGGCGCACTGCCGCACTCCGGTCATGACCAAGCTTCCCGGTGCCATCGCGGGCGCCCGCATCGTCGGGCCGAGGCTGGACGATTACCGCTCCTGCCTTGGGGCGGCTCTTCTGCAGTGGCCGCTCTGCAGTGGCCGCCCGGGCCGCGGTGCTGGTGGTGCTGGTGGTGCGCCTGATCGCGTTTCGGCTTGCGGACACGGGGTTGCTGACCACGACGATGGAACATCGTGGTGGTCGGGACAACGACGATGGAGCATCACCGTGGTTGCGCCGGCGCGGGACCGCGCGAGGGCCGGCGCCAATGGTGCGGGAGCTGGGCCAGGATGCCGCCGTCCGGCCGGCGCAGGGACAACCGGGCCACGCCGTGCGTGTCGGCCGGCCAGGCTAGGCGCGGTACCACGGCGATGGCGAAGCCATGCCTGACCAGGCTGGCGGTGGCCGCGTCGTCGGCCGTCTCGAAGGCCACGTGGGGCGTGAATCCGGCCCCGGCGCGCGCGCTGGCCAGCGCCACCCGGTTCGGGTCATCGAGCGTCCCCGAGACGAGCGGGTCGGTGGCGAGCTTGGTCGTGCGTACTCCGGTCGGGCAGGGCCAGGACACGCCGGGGTAGCGGTGGGCGACGACGGCGTCGACCTCGCCGGCGGGCAGCTGGGTCAGGCCGTCGGGCGGTTCGAAGTGCATCAGGGCCAGTTCGAGGTCGGGGTGATCGGCGCGCAGGCTCGCCAGCGCGTCGGGCACGAGACGCTGGGCGGCGCTGGGGAACGTACCCACGCGTAGGCTGCGCAGCTGGCCCGCGGACTCGCGGACGGCCAGGGCGGCGACATGCGCCTCGGCCAGGAGCCGTTCGGCGCGCTCGAGCAGCACAGTGCCGGGTGTGGTCAGCTGCACGTCGATGCGTCGCGCCATCCCTATCCTTTCTCGCCCCGCCTACATTCCGTGAGCATCATAGAGCGTCGTTTCCGTACCGGTCATTGGCCGCAGGCGACCAGCGAACGTCTGGTCGTTGTACCGTTCGGCCCGGCCTTCCTCCCCTGTACATAGAACCCATGACACTGCCCAGAAGTACAAGGGGAACAAGGATGGCTCGCGTGCCATGATGCTGATATGGGCAAGGCGCAGGATCCCGGACCGGATCGCCTTGTCGGACGGCGGGAACCCGGGCTGATTTACCGTCGCGACCTGATGGCCGCCTTGAACCGGGCAGCCGAGAAGCGGGTGACGATTATCTCGGCGCCGGCTGGCACCGGGAAGACGTCGCTGTTGCGCGCGTGGGCGGGCCATCCGGGTCAGGATGGCCGCATCGCCTTTACGACCGTACGGCCGGGCCAGCGCGATATGCAGCTCTTCTGGGTCACCATGCTGGGCGCGATCCGGGCCGCGGCAGGCACCGGCGAGGGTGGTGCGCAGCTGCCGCCGGTGACACCCGGCGCGGACGGTAGCGCCATGGTGGACAAGGTGCTGTCCGAGCTCGAGGAGTCCGGCGATCGTTTCATCCTGGTCGTCGACGACCTGCACGAGCTCAGCTCGCCCGAGGCCGCCGGGCAGCTCACCGCGCTGCTGACGCGCCTGCCGCTGGGAGTCCGGGCGGTCGTGGCCACCCGGCGCGACCTGCCGCTGCACCTGCACAAGCTGCGGCTGGCCGGGGACCTGGCCGAGATCCGCGCCGCGCAACTGCGCTTCACCGAGCCCGAAACCCGCCAGCTCCTCGACGCCGCCGGAATCGCGCTGCCCGAGCATGTGGCCGCGATGCTGCATCAGCGGACCGAAGGCTGGGCAGCCGGGCTGCGGCTCGCCGTGTTGTCGCTCGCCGGGCACCCCGACCCCGAACGGTTCGTCGCCGAGTTCTCCGGCAGCGACCGCACGGTCGCCGAGTACCTGATGGCCGAGATGCTGGAGCGGCAGCCGCCGGAGGTCCAGAGCCTGCTGCTGCGCACCTCGGTGCTGGACCGGGTCAACGGCGAGCTCGCCGACCTGCTGACCGGAGCCACGGGCTCGGAGCGGATCCTGCTGGAACTAGAGGACGCCAACGCGTTCGTCGTGTCCCTCGACTCCAGCCGTACCTGGTTCCGCTACCACCGCATGTTCGGCGGCCTGCTCCGGCTGGAGCTGCGCCGCACGATGCCCGCGGACATCGCCGGACTACACCGGCTCGCCGCGCGCTGGCTCGCGGAGCGCGGCCAGGCGGCCGACGCCATCGGCCACCTGCAGGCGGCCGGCGACTGGGACGAGGCGGCCCGCATGCTCACCGACCATGCCCTCAGCCTCACCCTTGACGGGCAAGCGGGCACCGTGGCGGCGCTGCTGCGCTCCTTCCCGGCCCAGGCCGGTGAGGACTCCCCTGACCTGACCCTGGTCCGGGCCATCGCCGCCCAGTACCAGCTCCGCCTCGACCAGACCGATGCGCACCTGCGCCAGGTCAGGGCGTACGCGGCTAACGCGTCACCTGGCCGCCGGCAGCGGCTGCAGCTGGCCATCGCCTCCGTGGACCTGCTGTCAGCGCGGCTACGCGGGCACTTCGACAGCATCTTCGAGCAGGCAGCGGCTCTTCTGGGCCCGGGCGACGACCAGACGAGCGCCGACGCCGCGCTCAGCGGCGACCTGAAAACCGTCGCGCTCCTGAACCTGGGCGTCACCGAGGCATGGTCGCTGCGGCTGGCCGACAGCGAACGGCACCTCGCAGAAGGCGCCGCCCTCGCCAGCCGTATCGGCCGGCCCTACCTGGAGGTGGCCTGCCTGGCCCACCTGGGATTCGCCGCCACGAGCCGCTCCTTCGCCGTGGCCCGCCAGCGCTGCGAGGAAGCCATCGTGGTGGCGGCGCGGCATGGCTGGGACGCCGAGGCGGTGACCGCCCCAGCGCTGGCGGCGCTCGCCAACGCGCTGATCTGGACGGGCCAGTTCGAGCTCGCGGCACACTGGCTGGACCGCGCCAGGCGCGCCACGCAGGCCGACGGCGAGCCCGGTGTCCGGCTGCTGGTGTTCCTTACCTCGGCGATCCTGCAGGCGGCGCGCGGCCACGGCCACCGGGCGCTGGAGGAGTTCGCCGCCGCCCGGCAGATGCAGGCACTCATGGTCAGCCAGCACGGGCTGACTACCCGCGTCAACGCCTGGACGATCGCCACCCAGGCCCGGCTCGGGCTGGCCGGGCAGGCGCGGGCTGCGCTGGCCGCTCTCGACGGCCGGCAGGCCAGCGCCGGCGAGATCCGCAATGCGACCGCGGTGATCCGGCTAGCCGAGCGCGACCCGGCCGCCGCGCGCCGCGAACTCCGCGTCGTCCTCGACGGCGACGTCCCGGTCCTTTCCTATCTCACCCAGGTCGAGGCGCACCTGCTGGACGCGTTCGCCTGCCGCGACCTAGGTGATGAGCGCGCCTCCCAGGAGGCAGCCGAGCAGGCGCTGAACCTCGCCGAGCCGGACCGCCTGATCCTGCCCTTCGCGATGACCGGCGCCTGGCAGCTCCTCGAAACCATGCCGCGGCACAGCACATCGCACGCGGCGCTGGTCGCCGACATCCTCGACGCCACCCGCGGTCATGGCCGGGACGCGCTGAACCAGCCGGCCATGATGCTGGTCGAGGAACTCAGCCGAAGCGAGCTGCGCGTGCTGCGCTACCTGCCGACGAACCTCACCCGCCGCGAGATCGCCGGCGAGCTATCCGTCTCGCTGAACACCGTTGACACCCACGTCCGCCGGATCTACGCCAAGCTCGGCGTCGCCGACCGGACCGCGGCGGTAGAGCGAGGCCGCGAACTACGGCTGCTGTCCGTCGGCCGCACCTGAACGCCCGGCGGTCACGCCACGCGAATCACCGTGATCCGGTGACGCCTGCTCACCCCGCCGGCGGCAAGCCTGGTAGAGGCCCGTGCCCAGCTACGACCGAAGGGAGATTCTCCGTTGAGTGCCGAACAGCGGGAGAACCTCGAAGCAGCCCTGCGGCGGTCACCCATTCCGCCCGGCAGCAGCGTCAGCGAGCAGCGGCGGCTGCTGCGGGAGCGGGCAGCGGCGCGGCTAGCGCCCGCGGGCGTCACTGTCACCCCAGCCGAACTGGGCGGCGTGCCGGCGGCCGATATCACCGTTGACGGGATCGAGCCCCGCCACGTCGTCTTGTACTTCCATGGCGGCGTGTACGTCCTGGGGGACGCCTTCCAATCCGCCGACCTGGCCGCGCAGATCGGCCGGCGGGCACAGGCCAGGGTCATCTCCCTCGACTACCGGCTCGCTCCCGAGCATCCGTACCCGGCCGCGGTCGATGACGCTCTCGCCGCCTATGACGCCCTCCTGCGAGCGGGCACCGCACCGTCGGACATCGCCTTCGCGGGAGACTCCGCCGGCGGCGGCCTCGCCGTCGCCACCCTGGTCAACGCCCGCGATCACGGGCTGCCCGTGCCCGCCGGGGCCTTCGTCATGTCACCGTACGCCGACCTCACCCTGGCCGGGGCCACGATGGACACCAAGAGCGACGTCGACCCCGTGCTCAGCCGCGAACTGCTCCAGCCCCGGGTCGCCGACTACACGGCCGGGCAAGACCCCGCCCTCAGCCTCATCAGCCCGGTGTTCGCTGACCTATCGGGCTTGCCGCCCCTGATCATCCAGGCCGGGACGCACGAGGTCCTCCTGGACGACGCCGTCCGCCTCGCGCGGAAGGCCGCCGCCGACGACGTCGCGGTCACCCTCGACCTGACCCCCAAGGTGCCGCACGTCTTCCAGAATTTCTACCCGATCCTCGACGAAGCGGCCGGTGCCCTGGACCGGGCCGGGCAGCTCCTGACCGCGCACCTCAAGCGGAGGAACACATGCGAGCAGCAGTAGTCCGCCAGCCCGGCGCCACTCCAGCCCTTGAGCAGTTCACCGATCCGCGGCCCGGCCCCGGCGTCTCGGTCGGCGCCCTGGTCGCGGCGGCCCTGAATCCGCTGGACGTGGCATTCGTGAACGACCAGTTCCCGCTGCGCCGGCTGCAGCCCCCCTGTATCGCCGGCTACGAGGCGGTCGTGCAGCTCGCCGACGGCACTCGCTGGTACGTGACGGCCCCGCCAGCTCCGTATGGCACCCTGGCTGAGCTGATACCCGTCCCGGATTCGGACGCCTTCCCGGTCCCGGCCGGTCTTGACCCCGCACTGGCGGCCGCGCTCGGAGTAGCTGGCCTGGCCGGATGGCTGGCGCTTGATTACCGTGCTCATCTCCAGCCCGGTGAGACCGTCCTGGTGCTCGGGTCAGGCGGCTCGGCGGGCCAGCTGGCACTGCAATCGGCTCGTGTCCTCGGCGCCGGCCTGATTGTCGGCGCCGCCCGGGGAAAGGACTCCTCGCAAGCCGCTGACCGCGGGGCCGACGCGGTTGTCGACCTCGCAGATGAGCAGGCCATCGACGCCGGGCTGGCCGCCGCGGCGCCCGGCGGCTACGACGTGATTGTTGACTTCCTGTGGGGCGGGGTCGCCCCGCACGCGATGAACCACGCCAAACCCAGTGCCCGGTACATCCAGGTCGGAAGCTCGGCCGGGGACGCCTCCACCATCGCCGGCGTTGTCCTGCGTAGCAAGCTGCTGACGCTCGTGGGTCACAGCTTGTTCGCCACGCCCGCCGAGGTGCGCCGTTCGGCCTACGCGCGGCTGGCAGGCCACGCGATCGACGGCAAGCTCACCGTGGACCTGGAGCAGACCCGGCTGGAAGACATCAGCGGGACCT